>NZ_MVOI01000003.1:146535-782987 GCF_002283555.1 Rubrivirga sp. SAORIC476
CCGCGACCGGCTCCGCGACCGGCTCCGCGACGGCCGAGTTCCCCACCGCAGGCGGCTCGGCCTCGCGCTCGACCTGGGCCTCCCGCCGGGCTTGCGCGCGGCGTTCGCGCTCCTCGCGCTGCGCGTGGTTCTCGGACAGCGAATACCGAAGCAACGCCGCCACCCCGCCCACCCCGGCCAGCGCCTCAAAAGGGTCGGCGAAGTCCACCTCTGCGCCCGTGCGCGTGGCCTGTTCCGTGATCGCCTCCACCAGGTCGACCCGGAAGACGTCGGACGAGCCGCAGTGCTGGCACGTCTCCGGCGTGCCGTGGACGACGCGCTCGCACGCGCGGCACTTGGTCCCGTCGATCTCCACCTCGCGGTCCACCAGGATCGCCTCGGCGCGCGCCTGCTGGACCGCTTCGAGCACCGAGGTCGCCCCGAATGCGGCGAGTCCGGGCCCCATCCCCTGCTCCCGGATCGCGAGCCACAGCGCCTGCTCGGCCTCCCGCTCGCCCTGCTCGGCGAGGTCCGCCGCCACGCCCAGCGCTTCGGCGTCGG
Organism: Rubrivirga sp. SAORIC476; assembly: GCF_002283555.1. Classification (NCBI taxonomy): domain Bacteria; kingdom Pseudomonadati; phylum Rhodothermota; class Rhodothermia; order Rhodothermales; family Rubricoccaceae; genus Rubrivirga; species Rubrivirga sp. SAORIC476. Next base: position 147,076 of record NZ_MVOI01000003.1, read on the forward strand.
ACGCGTTCCCGTCGACCGAGCGCGAGCCGACCAGCTTGTCCTTCAGATCCTGCCGGAGCGCCTCCGCCAGAGCACGCGCAGGTTCCTCGGAGCCCACCACCACCAGTCGGGCGAAGGGCCGCTCGGCGTCGAGCGTGGCGAGGTCGGCGGCCAGTTCTGTGGCGTAGGTCTCCAACTGCTTGTCCCGGCGCCGGGCGTAGCGCTTCTGACTCCAGCCGCCCTTCTTGACGCGGTTCTTGATGTCGCCCCGGACGCGCCCCTCTTCGTCCACCTCATCTGCGGAGACGAGGTAGATGCGGGCCTTCGTGTTGTCGAGGACGACCGCCGCGTAGGTCTCGTGCTCGTCCAGAAGTTCGGCGGCCGGGCGGAGGTAGGGCGCATCCCCCATCCACAGCGTCGTGCCGACCGGCTCCGGAAGCGCATACGCACGTCGCAGGTCGGCGGCCCAGGATGCGAAGACGGCCAGCGCTCCCTCCGTCGGCGCGTGGGTCTCCACCATCTCCCGGGCCATCGTGAGGCTCTCCTCGAAGTGCTCCAGTTCGGCCGGCTGGTCGGACAGCAGGGCGCGGACCCGCGTGGCCCGTGCGTCGATCACAGACGGGTCGTCGCCCGCGTCGAGGTAGATCGTCAGGAAGGCCCGCTCGGGACCGTCGAGGTCGGCCAGGGAGCGGAGGGCGGCGGCGTCGAGCATCAGCGTAGGGAGAGAGGTCCGCTCGAACGGGACAGCCGCCCTGCGGCTCCCGCAACCTCTCGCCCCAGGTCTCCCCCCAGGCGCACACAGAAAAGGGCGGCGGCCTCCGAAGAGACCGCCGCCCTGATCGTCAGTCCGAGGCGGGACGATTACTCGTCCTCGTCCTCGTACTCGTCGCCTTCGCCGTCGAGGTCCTCGTAGGCGTCCGCCACGACCTCACCGGCCGGGACCGAGAGCACGTCCGGCACCTTGACATCGTCGGTCGAGTCCACGGTGGGACCCTCCACGTCGACGGGCGTCGTGACGTTCTCCTCGGCCTTGGAGGCCTGGTTGGCCTCTGCGGCCGCCATCTGCTGGCGGAGCGCGGCGAGGCCGGACAGCTCACCGAGCGTGGCCGGGCCAGACTGGTTCGAGCCGTAGGACTCGACCTGCTTGCGCTCCTCGCGCTCCGCGTTCCGCTTCTCGCGGAACTCGGCGTCGCGCTCGGCGCGCTCCTCGGCGCGGACCTTGGCCGTCTCCGACATCACCAGCTCGCGGTCCTCGCGGTCCATCCGGATGACCTGCAGCTTCAGCTCGTCGCCGATCTGGTACGCGTCGGCCGGCCGGCCGGAGCGCAGCAGGTGCGACGCGGGCACGAACGCCTCGACATCCATCGCGAGGTCGACCACGACGCCGCCGTCGTTGATCTCGGCGACGGTGCCGTCGGCCTCCGCGCCCTCGTAGTACACCTCGGAGACCTTCTGCCACGGGTCGGTCGAGACCTGCTTGTGGCCGAGGCTGATCCGACGCTGCGCGATGTCGATGTCGATCACGATCACGTCGAGCTCCATGCCCTTCTTGACCACCTCGGACGGGTGCTTCACGCGCCGCGTCCAGGACAGGTCGGAGACGTGCACGAGGCCGTCGATGCCCTGCTCGATCTCGACGAAGGCGCCGAAGGTCGTGATGTTGCGAACCTTGCCACGGGTGACCGTGCCGACCGGGAACCGGTCGAGCAGGCCCTCCCACGGGTCGGGCTCGAGCTGCTTCATGCCGAGGCTGATCTTCTTGGTGTCCTCGTCGACCTTGAGCACCTTGACCTGGACGGTCTGGCCGAGCTGCACCTTCTGGGTGGGGTGCTTGACGTGCTCCGTCCAGGACATCTCCGAGATGTGGACCAAGCCCTCGATGCCGGGCTCGATCTCGACGAACGCGCCGTAGTCGGTGATCGAGACCACGCGGCCCTCGATTTGCATGCCCTCCACGATGCGCTCCGCGAGGTTCTCCCACGGGTGCTCCTGGAGCTGCTTGTAGCCGAGCGAGATCCGCTGGCGCTCCTTGTCGTAGTCGAGCACGACCACGTTGAGCTTCATGTCGAGCTCCAGCACCTCGCTCGGGTGGCCCACCCGGCCCCACGAGATGTCGGTGATGTGGAGCAGGCCGTCGACGCCGCCGAGATCGACGAAGGCGCCGAAGTTGACGATGTTCTTGACCTGGCCCTCGAGCACCTGGCCCACCTCGAGCGAGTCGAGGATGTGCTTGCGCTGCTCCTGGAGGTCCTTCTCGATGAGCGCCTTGTGGGAGATCACGACGTTGCCGTTGCCGGGGTTCGTCTTGACCACCTTGAACTCCATCGTCTTGCCGATGTAGACGTCGAAGTCGCGCACGGGGCGCACGTCGACCTGCGAGCCGGGGAGGAAGGCCTCCGAGCCGAGCAGGTTGACGATCATGCCGCCCTTGATGCGCTTGACGATCTCGCCCTCGATGACGGCGCCGGACTCCAGCGCGCCCTCGAAGATGTTCCACCGCAGCTTGTGGGTGGCCATCGTGTAGCTCAGCGTGAGCTGGCCGCGGCGGTCCTCCAGGCGCTCGACGTACACGTCGACCTGGTCTCCGACCTCGGGCACCTCACCGAACTCGTTCTTGGCGACGACGCCGTCGGACTTGAAGCCGATGTCGACGACGACCTCCTTGTCGGTCAGGCCGACGACGGTGCCGGTCACGATCTGGTCCGCCTCGACGGCCGAGAGGGACCCGCTGTAGAGGTCCGTCATCTCGTCCGGGGCCGCGCCCTGGTCCATGACCTGCGACGAGGCGCCGATGCCGGAGACGCCGGCGTTCTTGGCGTCGACCTCGTTGAGTTCCTCGATCGAGATCGTCCGGCCGAGGTTCTTGCCGGTGTAGCCGAGGCTCGCGGCGGAGTCCGCACCGTCGCCCGAGGGGGCGTCGTTGGACTGGACGGCATCGGCCACGGCGCCGACCGCGGCCGTTGCCGTCTCGGCGACGGCGTGCGTCGCCTCGGACACGGTCTCCGCGACCGTCTCCGCGATGTTCGATGCAGTCTCAGAGACGGCCTCTGCGGCACCCGACACGGCGCCGGTGACCGTCTCGATGACGCCCTTCGGAGCCTCGGTTTCCGTCATTCCGTCCGGCGGGGGGCCGTCTTCGCTGCCACCGTCGCCCTCAGAGGGCGTCTCGGTCTCAGGCTCCTCCTCAGAGGAGACGGGCTCGACCGGGGTGGAGTCGGACGGGGCGTCCGGCTCTGCGGGCGCAGCCGTGTCAGCGGTGGTCTCCTCCGTGGCGGGCGCCTCGGACTCGACGGCGGTCGTGGTGTCGCCCTCCTCGGGCGTCTCGGGGGTAAGCTGGGTATCAGCCATAAGATGGTGTCGGTCGTCCGCCGCCCGGATGGGCAAGAGGCATGGCAGACGCCGCGGGGGTCAAACAGGAAGAAAGCGCGCCGTGCGGTGCCTCTGTCCGGCCAGGGCCGGGGCGCACGGAGCGACGGGTGCGTCGGGGTGACGCGGTCAGGGGGCCGAGGGCGCCCGAACGCGGCGGACCGCGTCGAGGACGTGCTCGACCTGCTGGTCGATGGTGAGCGCCGTCGTGTCGAGCGTGACGGCGTCGGGGGCCGCTCGAAGCGGGGCGAGGGCGCGGCTCTCGTCGCGCAGGTCGCGCGCCGCGAGCTCGGCCCGGACCGTGTCCAACGCCTCCGAGGCGTCGGCAGGTCCGCCGTCCGCGAGATCCACCAGTCGGCGGGACGCGCGAGCGTCGAGGTCGGCCACGAGAAAGAACTTGACCTCGGCGTCGGGGAAGACGACGGTGCCGATGTCGCGCCCCTCGACTACCACGCCGCTGTCGGCGTGTGCAGTCACATACTCGCGGGCGACGTGCCGCTGGAGAGCGACCATCGCCGCCCGCACGGGCGCGAGCGCGCTGACGCGCGAGGCGTCCGAGGACGCCTCTGGGGTGCGGATCCGGTCGGTCACGTCGTCGCCGTCGAGGGCGACGCGCGTTCCGTCGGAGCCGGGTTCGAGGCGGACATCGAGGCCGGGGACGAGGTCGGTCGCCGCCGCCTCGGTCACCGGGAGGCCCTTCTCGCGAAACGCGAGCCCGACGGCCCGGTACATGGCACCGGTGTCGAGGTAGAGCCACCCGAGCCGGTCGGCGACGCGCCGGGCCGTCGTGCTTTTCCCGGACCCCGCGGGTCCGTCAATCGCGACGATCACAGTGCATGCTCAGGGGAGCCCATGAGTATAGGACCCCACCCCACCGATTTCGGTGAGCGCGCTGTGAGGAAGCGGTGAGGCCGTTCGGTAAGGTAGGGCATGGAACACAGGGGGTTGAGCCTCCGCTCGATGCCCCACGTGCTACCGATTCGCCGTCAGTTCCATGCCCGCGAGGCTCTCGGCGACGGTCTCGGTCAGGAGCGTGTACAGGTGACGGCGCGTGTTGCCCCCGTAGATGCCGTGGTTGCGACCCGGGTAGATCATCAGGTCGAACTGCTTGCCCTCGGCCTGGAGCGCGTCCACCATCGCCATCGTGTTCTGGACGTGGACGTTGTCGTCGGCGTCGCCGTGGACGATGAGCAGGTCCTGGTCGTCGGCGAGGTTGCCCGCGTAGGTCGTCGGACTGCCGAGGTCATAGCCGGCGGCGTTCTTCTGGGGCGTCGAGAGGTAGCGCTCCGTGTAGATGGTGTCGTACTGGCGCCAGCTCGTGACCGGAGCCACGGCGATGCCGAGGCGGAAGGTCTCAGGACCTTCGCCGTAGGTCATCGCGAGCAGCGACAGGTAGCCGCCGTAGCTCCAGCCCCAGATGCCCATCCGGTCGGCGTCGACGTAGTCCTGGGCGCCGAACCACTGCGCCGCGGCGATCTGGTCCTCGGCTTCGAGGATCCCGAGGCGGTTCTGGGTGAGCGTCTTGAAGGCCTTTCCGCGGCCGCCCGTGCCGCGGTTGTCGACGCCAGCGACGAGCACGCCGTAGGTCTCGGCGAGGTACTGGTGCCAGAGCCGCTCCTGCCCTGCCCAGCGGTCGTAGACCTCCTGGCTGCCGGGGCCGCCGTAGGTGTGGATGAGGAGCGGGTAGGCGCGCGTCGGGTCGAAGTCGCGGGGCGTGACGAGGTACGCATTGAGCGGCGTCCCGTCGGCCGCGGGGACGGTCATGAACTCGGGCGCCGGGAGATCATAGGCCGCCAGCCGGTCGATGAGTGCGGCGTTGTCCACCAGCACCGCCAGCTCTTCGCCGGTCGTTCGGTAGAGCGTCGTCGTGGGCGGCGTCGTGGCCGTCGAGTACGTGTCCACCATGTAGGCGAAGTCGCGACTCAGGTCGACGTTGTGCCAGCCCGCGCCGGTGGTCAGCTTGACCGGAGCGCCGCCCGCGAGCGGGACGCGGTAGAGGTGCCGCTCCATCGGGCTCTCGGCCGTCGTGGTGACGTACGCCATCCCGGCCGCCTCGTCGACGCCGTGGAAGTCGGTCACGTCCCATGCGCCCGTCGTCACCTGGCGAACGAAGTCGCCGTCGTTCTCATAGAGGTAGAGGTGGCCGTAGCCGTCGCGGTCGCTGCGCCAGACGAAGTGGTCGCCGTCGCCGAGGTAGGTGATGGTGCCGGTCGCGACGTCCGAAAACCCGGTCTCGACCTCGATGTAGGAGTCGTTCTCCTCGGTCAGGATGGTGTCCACGTCGCCCGAGGCGGGGTCGCCGTAGAGGAGATCCACGTGGTTCTGGTCGCGGTTGAGGCGCAGCATCCACACGTCGGCGGTGCCGTCTTCGAGGGCCGGCGTCCAGCCCATGCCGGCGATGTACTCGGTCTCGTCGCCTCCCTCGAACCACGTGTCGGTGTCGAAGAACGTCGTCTCGCCTGTCGCCACCTCGACCACACCGATCTGGATCTCGGCGTTCGTCTCGCCCGCCTTGGGGTAGCGGAAGCGCGTGCTCTCCGGGTAGAGCGTCGTGAAGTCGAGCATCTCGAAGTCGCGCGTGCCGGACTCGTCGAGCTGGAAGAACGCGATGTAGCGGCCGTCCGGGCTCCAGCGGAAGCCGTCGCGGAGGCCGAACTCCTCCTCATAGACCCAGTCGAAGGTGCCGTTGATGACGCCGCCCTCGGAGCCGTTGTCGGTCAGCGCCCGCTCAGTGCAGGTCGCGAGGTCCACCACGAACAGGTTGCGGTCGCGAACGAAGGCGACGTGCTCGGCGGCGGGATCGAACTTGGCGAACATCTGGAAGCCCTCTGAGCGGTCGGCGACCGGCGTGACGGTCCCGCTCTCGTTGTCGAGGACGTAGTAGTAGCCCTTCGTGTTGAGGCGCCAGACGCGCTCGGAGTCGGTGTAGAGGAGGGTTTTGGCGCCGTCCATCGAGGTGGCATAGTCCTCGATCTCGATCAGTCCCTCAGCGTCCGGCTTGACCAGCTGCGAGCCGTCGAGGATCGTCCGGCGGGTGTCGGTGGTGAGGTCCAGCTCCCGGAGGCTCGACGCACCCGATGCGTCGCCTTCGACGTAGAGCAGTCGCGCCCCGGTCTCCGCCCACCGGCCGCCCTGGAAGCTCTCGCCGTAGAACTCGGGGCTGGCGAAGAGGGTCTCGAGCGTCAACCGCTTCGGACTATCGGCAGGCTGGGCGACCGCGGCGAGCGGCGCCAGCAGAAAGGCGAGAAGGGCGAGAGGCGAGAAGCGGAGGCGCATGGACAGAGCGGTGGGGTCAGGCCGAACGACGACGGAACGCGACAAAGTACGCGGTGGGCGGGCTCGTTTCGTGCCCACTCCGCCGACCGTCGCAGCGACAGCGCGACCGGCCCGTCACCGCTCCGCCGACAGCGACAACCGGAAGGTGGTCCCCTCCCCGACCTCGCTCTGCACGGCCAGCGCGCCCCCGTGCGCTTCGGCGACGGCCCGGGCGATGGCGAGCCCGAGGCCCGTGCCCGTGCCGCGCGTCCGCGGGCCGTCGCCGCGGTAGTAGCGCTCGAAGACGTGGGGCAACGCGTCCGCCGGGATGCCCTCGCCGGTGTCGGCGACCTCCACCACGACGGCGTCGGCCGCGACGAGGGCCCCGAGGCGGACCGACCCGCCCGCCGCCGTGTGGCGCCGCGCGTTGTCGAGCAGGTTGGAGAGCGCGCGGACGAGGCGGGCGCCGTCGGCCAGGACGACGGGCAGCCCGGTCGGCACGTCGACCTCGAAGGTGATGCCCGCCGCAGCAAAGGCCCGGGCGTGCTGGCGGCCCACGTCGGCCACGAGTTCGCCGACCGGGACGGGATCGAGGCGGAGCGCCTGGTCGGGGCGATCGAGGACGGACAGCTCGAAGAGGTCGGCGACGAGCGTCGCCGCGCCCTCGGCCTGCCGCCGCGCCGCCGCGACGGCCTCTTCCACGTCCGCCGTACGGCCCTCGCCCGCGAAGCGCTCGGCCTCATCGAGCGTGACGCGCAGCGCCGCCAGCGGCGTCCGCAGGTCGTGGCCGACGTTGGCGACCAGCTCGCGGCGGAGCCGGTCGGTGTCGCGGAGCGACTGGATGGAGGCTTCCACCCGGGCGGCCATGTCATTGACCGCTCGCGCGAGGCGTCCCAGTTCGTCCGTCCCCGCCTCGGGGAGCCGGTCGGCGTAGTCGCCCTCCCCAAGACGCTCGACACGGCGCGTGACCTCGCGCACGGGCCGGAGCAGACGCGACGTGAACAGCGCCCCGAGCAGCAGCGCCAGCGCGACCGCCACGACGACCGTGATGCCGGTCGCCTGCCAGAACGTCCGCACGGTCCCGCTCCGCTCCTCGGCGACCGTCCCGGCGAGCGGGCGCACCAGCAGCGCCCCGGCCGGGAGCCCGTCGGGCGCCAGGATCGGCGCGAGCCCCCAGCCCCCGCCCGGCGCGTTCAGGTCGACCTCCACGCGCCCTGCGTCGAGGGCGTCCAACGCGTCGACCGGCACATCGGGCAACGGCGCATCGCCGAAGGTCTCCACGGGCGCTCCGGCCTCGTCGAGGAGCGACAGAGGATCCGGGAAGCGCGTCCCGAGATCCGCCCGGAGCCTGTCTCCCAGTGCCACGTCGCCGAACGGGCCGATGTCCGCCCGCGCCTCGACCTCCTCGGCGACCGCGTCGAGGCGGAGGCGGAGCGTCCCTGCGAGCAGCTCCGCGCTCCGGTCCTGTGCGAAGACGCCGCTCAGCACGACGGCCAGCAAAGCCGTCGCGACCTGGGCGCCCACCAGCACCGCGGCCACCTTCCAGAAGGCGGAGGACGACCGGCGCCCCTCGTCTGCCGACGGCCCCGACGCAGGCTCGGTGCCAGGCGTCATCCGGGGTCGGCGCTGCGGAGCCCGTTCTCCTCGCCCGCGAACTTGTAGCCCACGCCCCAGACCGTGCGGATGAACGTCGGGTTGCCTGCGTCCGCCTCGATCTTGGCGCGGAGGCGCTGGACGTGGCTGTCGATGGTCCGGTCGTAGCCCTCGTACGAGATGTCCCAGATCTGCTGGAGCAGCTGGCTGCGCGTGAACGGACGGTCCGGGTGGCGCGCGAGAAACAGCAGCAGGTCGAACTCGCGGACGGTCAGGTGGACCTCCTCGCCGTCCAGCGACACCTCCCGCCGCACCGGGTCGACGGTGAGCCCGCCCGCCACGATCGGCGCCTCGTCGTCGGCCGACGGGGCCGCCGCCATCTGCTCGCGGACGGTGCGCACGCGACGGAGGGCCGAGCGAATCCGGGCGACGACCTCCTGCAGGCTGAACGGCTTCGTGACGTAGTCGTCCGCCCCGACCTCCAGCCCGACCACCCGGTCGAGTTCGTCGGCGCGGGCGGTGAGCATGAGGATGTAGAGCAACGGGTGGTCGGCGCGAAGGCGGCGGCAGACCTCGATGCCGTCGAGGCCGGGCAGCATCACGTCCAGCACGACGAGGTCGGGGACGCTCTCGGCGACGGCGGCGAGCGCGTCGGGGCCGGTGGCGGCCATGGCGACCTCGTAGCCAGCCTCTGAGAGGCGGCGGGCGAGGGTTTGGCGGAGGTCGTCGTCGTCCTCGACGACGAGGATGGAGGCGGGAGACATGGCGGATCGGAGGGGCACCGCAAGCTAGGCGCGAGACACGCTCGCCCGGGCAGACTCGCACAGTCGGGACGGAGTCGCCACGGTTCTGTGACATGCATCCTGTAGGCGGTGCGTTCTTCAGACTCCGCCCCTCCCCCGTCCCGTGAGATCCGCTTCGCTCCTGCTCGTGCTCGCCTTCGCGTTGCCCGCTACCGCCCAGCCGTCGGCGGGCGCGGTGCTGGACGCGTGGCGCGACGGCTGGGCGCGCGCGTCCGTCGGCGTGCGCGCCGTGGACGCTCGCGAGCGCACCGAGTGGACGGTGGACGGCCCGCGCGGGCGCACCATCGTCGAGAGCGAAGGCCAAGTCCGCTTCGACGACGGCCCGACCGAGCGCAACGTCGAGCGCACGCAGGTCAACGGGCGCACCGTCGACCCGGCGCGCGGACGCGGGCAGGGCGGACGCTGGCAGCGCGCCTTCGGACCGGCCGGGCGCGAGGTCCACGCCCCCCCCGGCCTCCCCGACCAGTTCCTGTTCGACGCCCGCCCCCTCGGCATCGCGGCCGACCGTGCCGAGGGCGTGCTCGCGTGGCGCGTCGACCTCGACACGCGCACGGATCGCGCCGAAGCCTGGTTCACCCGCTCCGACTCGCCCCGGCTGCTGGCGGTCCGGGTCGAGGGACGCCGCCCCCGTGGCGGGCGCTTCGTGCGCGAGATCCGCTACGCCCGCGTCCGCGGGCTGGACGTGCCGTCCGAGTCGCGGACGACGTTCACCGTTCGGCAACGTCGCCGCCTGCGCGAGTACTTCGTGACCCTCACCGCCGTTGGTGCGTACTCCGGACACACGCTCCGCTAGCCCCACCCCATGCGCCGCGACGACCCCGCTCTCCCCTACGCCGAGGTCGGCCTCACCGACGAGGCCGCCGCCGCGCACGCGCTCAACCGGCTCGGCTATGGCCCCCGCCCCGGCGAGGCCGCCGCCGTGGCCGAGCGCGGTGTCGAGGACTGGATCGCCGAGCAGCTCGCCGCGCTCCGCCCCGACGCCGACCTCGACCGCCGCCTCGCCGGGTTCGACTACCTCGGCATGGACGCCGAGGCGGTCGCGACCACCTTCGTCCCCCCGAACTACGCGCTCCAGATCGCGGTGGCGCGCGGCGACCTGCCGAGCGGCTTCACGCCCCGCGACGCCGAGATCCGCGACCGCCTCGACGCCTGGATGGCCCGCGAGGGCTTCCGTCACATCCGCGACCTGCGGAACGACGTGGTCCAGGCCAAGCTGATCCGCGCGGTGCACGCGCAGAGTCAGCTCCGCGAGGTGCTGACGGACCTGTGGTACAACCACTTCAACGTCGACGCGCGCGGGCAGGCGATCTCCTTCGTCGCCTCGTACGAGCGCGACGCGATCCGCCCCCACGTCCTCGGGCGCTTCCGGGATCTGCTGGGAGCCACGGCCCGCCACCCGGCGATGCTCCAGTACCTCGACAACAGCAGGTCCCGAGCCCCCTCGGGCACAACGACCACCTTCGGCCGCGCGCCGGGGCAGGGCGGGCTGAACGAGAACTACGGCCGCGAGCTGCTCGAACTCCACACCCTCGGCGTCGACGGCGGGTACTCGCAGGCCGACGTGCTGGCGGCGGCGCGCGCCTTCACCGGGTGGACCGTCACGCCCGTCCGCGGTCGAGAGGACGCCATCGAGCGCCAGCTCCAGAACCTGGAGCGGCTGGAGCGCCGGGGCGAAACCGGGATCGTCCGCGAGGGCCTGTTCCTCTTCCGCCCCAACTGGCACGACGCCGAGCCGAAGACGCTCCTCGGGCAGACGCTGCCCGGCGGGCGCGGCATCGAGGACGGCGAGGACGTGCTCGACCTGTTGGCCGCCCACCCCGCCACCGCCCGCCACATCGCCCGCACGCTCGCGATCCGCTTCGTGGACGACAACCCGGCGGACGCGCTCGTCGACCGCCTGGCGGACGTGTACCGCCGTACCGACGGCAACCTCGGGGCGGTGATGGCCTCGCTCGTCCGAGACGAGGCGTTCTGGGCCTCGGCGACCTCGGGACCGGAAGGGGCGCCCTCGAAGGTCAAGACCCCCTTCGAGTACGTCGCCAGCGCAGCCCGTGCCACGGCAGCCCCGATCACCGAGATCCGCGGCATCGCGCGGGCGCTCCGCAACATGGGCGAGCCCGTCTTCCACGCCGAGCCGCCGACCGGCTTCCCGGACCACGCCGAGGCGTGGGTCAACGCGGGCCTGCTGCTGACGCGGATGAACCTCGGCCTGCGCCTCGCCTCGGGCCGCCTCCGCGGCGCCCAGCCCGACCTCGACGCCCTCACCGGCGGACGCCAACCCGAGTCCGTCGACGCCGCACTCGACACCTACATCCGCACCCTGCTGCCCGGCCGCGACCCCGCGCCGACAGTCGAGCTGCTCCAGCCCATCGTCCGCGAGCCCGCCTTCGCCCGCCGGGTCGCCGAGGCGGCCGGGGAGGCCGAGGCCCGCACCCCGATGGCTCTCGACGACGACGGCGTCTTCGAGGCCGACGAGCCGGTGCCCTTCGACGCCGACGACACGGCGGCCTTCGTGGTCGGCGTCGTGCTCGGCTCGCCTTCCTTCCAGCGTCAGTAGCCCTCCGGGGTGCCCACCATGACTCGTCGCGCATTTGTCTCCTCCAGCGGGCTCGCCCTCCTCGCCACCGGCGTCGGCGGCGTGCCCACGTTCCTGGCCAAGGCCGCGCAGGCCACGCCGAAAGGCCCGTTCCAGCGGCGCAAGGTGCTGGTCACCATCTTCCAGCGCGGTGCCATGGACGGCCTCGCGGCGGTCCAGCCGCTCTCGGACCCGCTCCTCTCCCGCCTCCGCCCGACGCTCGCCCTCGACCCGCGCCGGCAGTTGGTCGACCTCGACGGGCGCTACGGCCTCCACCCGTCGCTCTCGCCGCTGGCCCGCTACTTCACCGAGGGGCGCCTCGGCATCGTCCACGGCGCAGGCTCGCCGGTGGCGACGCGGTCGCACTTCGACGCGCAGGACTTCATGGAGACCGGCCAGCCGGGCGACAAGCGGGCCTCGACGGGCTGGCTGAACCGCGCCACCGGTCTCCTCGGCCACGAGCCCGAGACGCCGTTCCAGGCCGTCGCCCTGACGCCCGCGCTGCCGCTCTCGCTCCAGGGGCCCGTGCCGACGCTCGCCGTCTCCAACCTGGAGGAGTTCGGCGTCATCGGTCCCGGCGGGATGCGAGGTGGCGCAGCGGGCGCGAGCCTGGAGGCGCTCTACGCGCAGACGGCGGGTGACCTGCTCAGCAACACCGGCCGCGAGGGCCTGGACGCGGCGCGCCTGCTCGAGTCCGCCCGGCTGGATCGCTACACGCCCGAGAACGGCGCCACCTACCCGCGCTCCGACCTCGCCGAGAGCCTTCGCCAGATCGCCCAGCTCATCAAGGCGGACGTCGGCCTGGAGGTCGCCTTCGCGGAGGCGGGCGGCTGGGACACCCACGCGCGCCAGGGCGGCGAGACGGGCTCGTTCGCGCGGCGCGGCGAGGACCTCGCCCAGTCCATCGCGGCGTTCTGGACCGACATCGAGCGCTTCCACGACGACGTGACGGTGCTCACGATGACCGAGTTCGGGCGGACGGTCGCCGAGAACGGCACCGGCGGCACCGACCACGGGCGCGCGTCGGCCATGTTCGTGCTCGGCAACGACGTGCGCGGCGGCGAGGTCCACGGCCAGCCGCTCGTCCTCGACCCGGACGCGCTGGAGGACGGCCGCGACCTCCCGGTCACGACCGACTTCCGGTCCATCTTCGCCAGCGTCGCGGGCGGCCACCTCGGCATCCCGACGGGCACGGAGCTCTTCCCCGGCTGGACGGGGCGGCCGCTGGACCTGATCCGAGGGTAGCGGCTCCGCGGGCCGCGCTGTGCCCGCCTCGGTGCCGAGGCGGGCGTGGCGGCCCCTACTTGTAGACCGAGCCGGCGTCGAACACCGGCGTGCCGACGGTCTCCAGCGCCCCGTCCTCGACACGGCGGTAGAAGCAGCTCCGGTGCCCCGTGTGGCAGGCCGCGTCGCCCACCTGCTCGATCCGGAACAGGATCGCGTCCCCGTCGCAGTCGATGAACGCCGACTTGACGTGCTGGACGTTGCCGCTGGTCTCGCCCTTCACCCAGACCTTCTGGCGCGAGCGGCTCCAGTACGTCATGATGCCCGTCTCGAGCGTCTGCGCGAGCGTCTCGCGGTTCATGTAGGCGAGCATCAGGACATCGCCGGTGGCGTCGTCCTGGGCGATGGCGGCGACGAGGCCGTCGGCGTTGAACGTGGCGGCGTCGAGGAGGGGCTGGAGATCCATCGGAGGGAGGTATGAAGGGTGGAGTGGACGCAAGGTGACGCCCCGATGTCCCTTCTGGAATGGAAAACGCCGGGAAGTCGGGACCCAGCGGCCCGCGTGGAGTAGGCTCCCACCGTCGTCCCTCTCCGTCTATGCGTCTGTTTCCTCTTCTCCTCGCGCTCCCCGTCCTGCTGCTCGCCTGCGAGCCCGACGCCTCGCCATCGGAGGCCCCCGCCGAGGCGGAGGTGCCAGCGTTCCGCGGGGACCTGACGTCCGTCGACGATGGCGCGGAGACCGAGGGCTTCGCCAGTCTCCGCGACTCGCTCCGGGCCGTCGTCGCCCGACGCGACACGGCGGCACTGCTGGCCCTCGTCGCCCCGGATGCGCGCCTGTCGTTCGGCGACACCCCCGGCGGACCGGACGGCTTCCGAGCCCTCTGGTTCGAGGGTGCCCCCGATGAGCCGATCTGGGACCTCCTCCCCCGCCTTCTCGACGGTGGCAGCGTCGAGGAGGACGGCGCGGTGATCGTGCCCGCCATCGCGACGCTGTGGCCGGAGAGCCTCGACCCGTTCGCCAACGTCGCCATCCCCGGCGACGACGTGACGGCGTTCGATGCCCCCGACGGGACGCCGCTGGCGACGCTGAGCCGCACCACCCTGCCCACCTCGGGCCCGGCCACGGACGGCTGGCGCCCCGTGACGCTCCCCGACGGACGCGCGGCGGTCGTCCCCGAACCGGCCGTGCTGAGCCCCGTCGGCTACCGCGCCACGTTCTGGGACGACGGCGACGGCTGGCACCTGCGCTCCTTCCTCACGGGAGACTAGGTGGATCGCCTGTCAGGGAACCTCTCCCGCCCCGCGTCGATCCGCGACGGCGTGCGCCTCCTTCTCCCCCTGCTCCTACTCGGCCTCGGCGCCTGCGCCACGCCCGTCGCCCCCACCGGCGGCCCGGCCGACACGACGCCCCCGTCGCTCGTCTCGACCGATCCGGCGGACGGGTCGACCAACGTCACCGAGCGCACGATCCGGCTGACGTTCTCGGAGCGCCTCGCCGCCACCGCCGCGAACGCCGTCACGGTGACGCCCGCCTCCGACACGCCGCCGGAGGTGCGTGTCCGCGGACGCGAGGTAGACGTGACCCTGCCGTCGCTCCGCGACTCGACGACCTACGTCATCACCGTCGGTACGGCGCTGGCCGATCAGCGAAGCGTGGCCCTGCGCGCTCCCATCACGGTCGCCTTCGCGACGGGGGATGCCATCGACCGCGGACAGATCGTGGGACTCGTCCGCGAGCCCGAGCGGGGCGCCAGCGCAGGCGGCTTCGCTGTGTGGGCATATGCCCTCCCCGACACGCTCGCGCCTCCCGACCCGCGGACGGTCACGCCCGACTACCGCACGGAGACCGGCACCGACGGCGCGTTCCGCCTGGAATACCTGCGGCCGGGCCGCTACGCCGTCGCCGCGGTGCAGGACCGAAACCGCAACGGCCGGGCCGACGCGGGCGAGCGGTTCGCCGCCTCCCCGACGCCCTTCCTCGTCGCCTCAGCCGATTCGTCCGCCCCCCCGACGCCCGCGACGTTCTGGACGACGGTCCTCGACACGATCCCGCCCGTCGCCCAGCGCCTCCGCCCGATCTCCGACCGGCGACTGGCCCTCCGGTTTTCCGAGCCCGTCCAGCTCCGCGACGCGGCGGCCTTTTCCGACGCCATGGTCGTGACCGACTCCACCTCGGGTGCGGAGCGAGCCGTCTCGTGGTACCAGCCTGCCGGGTCGGCCTTCGAGGTCGTCGCCGAGGCGGACGCGGCGCTGCCGGAAGCCCGGCTGGTCGTCACCTACACGCCGCCCGAGACTCCGGCCCTCGCCGACTCCGCAGGTCTCGGCCCCGAGGCCTTCCGCCTGAGCACCACGCCTCCGGCCCGCGCGGACACGGTCGCCGCGCGTGTCGATGCCTTCCTTCCCGTCTCCTCGGACTCGCTGACGAGCCTCCGCCCTGGCCAGCGCCCCGGCGTCCGGTTCACGTCGCCCCCCGGTGCCCGGCTCGACGGCGTCCGCCTCCTCGCCGGGGGCACGCCGCTACCGGTCGGCTTCGAGAGCACGGACGGCGTCACGTTTCGGCCCGACTCCACGACCGCGCTGCCGGCGGCATTCACCCTGTCTGTCGAGGTCGGGCCCGACTCCGTCCGCACGCGGGGCTACCGGGTCCCGGACGCGCGCGACCTCGGCGCCATCCTGGGCCAGGTCACCGCAGACGCGCCCGTCATGGTCGAGGTCCGCCCCGAGAGTGGCGCCCCCCTCCTCGTGCGGGCCGACGCAGACGGCAGCTTCCTCGCCGACGGTCTCCTGCCCGGCCCCTACACGCTCCGCATCTGGGCCGACCGCGACGGCGACGCCCGGTGGACGGGCGGGCGCCTCGCCCCCTACCGCGCCGCCGAGCCTCTCTACTTCTCGCCCCAGCCCGTGCAGGTCCGCGCACGCTGGGAGACAGAGATCGACCCGGTGACGCTATGACCGAGCCCATCCTCGGTGCTGGTGGCATGAAGGCGGCGGACGCGGCCACCATCGAGACGTGGGGCGTCCCGGGGCGCGTGCTGATGGAGACCGCGGGCCGCGCGGCGGCCCGCGAGATCGCGGCCCGCTACCCGGTCGCCGACCGCGACCTCCAGGTGCTTGTGGGCACTGGCAACAACGGCGGCGATGGGCTCGTGGTGGCGCGCGTGCTGGCGGGCCACGGCGCCCTTGTCCGCGTGCTCGTTCTCCCCGGCGAGGGGACACCGGACCGCGCGGCGAACCTCGCGCTCCTCCGGCGTCTCGCCGACGCGACGAGCGGAATCGAGGTCGTCCCTTTCGAAGACGTGCACCAGGCCGCCAACGCCCCGGCCGATCTGGTCGTGGACGCCCTGCTTGGCATCGGCATCACCGGCGACCTACGCAAGCCCACGCGGTCGCTGTGCGCCTGGATGAACCGGAGCGCCGTGTCGGTCGTCGCGCTCGATGTCCCCTCCGGCCTCGATGCCACGACGGGCCGCGCCGCACCCGACACTGTGGACGCCACCCTGACGGTCGCCTTCGGAGGGGTCAAGGCAGGCCTGCTGCTCGGCGACGGGCCGACGCACGCGGGCGAGGTCGTGACGGTGGAGATCGGCATCCCGGATGCGCTGCTGCGTGAGCACGCGACGGCGTTCCGTATCCCGCCGGGAGCCATCGGGCGGATGCTGCCGCGCCGCAGCGCAGACGCCCACAAGTACACCGCAGGGCAGGTGCTCGCCGTCGTCGGGAGCCGGGCGTTCAGCGGCGCCGCCGTGCTCTCGACCGCTGCCGCCTACCGGGTCGGCGCCGGGGCCGTCGTGGCGACCGTCCCCACCTCGGCGGCGGCGGCGGTGGACCTGCGCAACGCCGAGGTCATGGTGGACGCCCAGCCGGAGACCGAGGCGGGCACCCTGGCGGCGTCCGCCCGCGACGCGATCCTGGCGCGGGCCGACCGTGCCGACGCCGTGCTCGTCGGGTGCGGGCTGGGGCGAGATCCCGAGACGACAGATCTCGTCCGCTCTCTCGTCGCCACGGTGGCTGCGCCCCTCGTCCTCGACGCCGATGGGCTGTCGGCCTTCGCCGGAGATGCCGACCGACTCCGCCAGCGCACGCGGCCGCTCGTGCTGACGCCCCACCTGGGGGAACTGCGGCGCCTCGTCGGGGACGACACATTCGATCCGGAGGATCGCATCGAAACCTGCCGGAGGCTTGCGTCACAGTGGGATGCGACCCTCGTGCTCAAAGGGATGCCGAGCGTGATCGGCCTGCCCGACGGCCGCGTGCTCGTCGGCCCGCCGGGCGAACCGGCCCTCGCCACGGCCGGGACCGGCGACACGCTCGCGGGATCCATCGTCGGACTGCTCGCCCAGGGTCTCTCCCCGGCCGAAGCCGCGCTCTGCGCCCTCCACCTCGGGGCCACGGCCGCCCGCCTCTGGGCCGCCGACCACGGCGCGGCCGGGCTCGTCGCCTCCGACCTGATCGCTCGGCTTCCCGCCGCTGCCCACGCCCTCCGATCGTGACCCGATTCCTCGCCGTCGCCTGGACGCTGGGCATCCTGCTGGCCTGCCTGATCCCCGGATCGCAGATCACCCCACCTTCCTTCCTGCCGTTCTCCATCGACAAGTGGGTGCACCTGGTGATGTTCGTGGGGTTCGGGGCGCTCTGGACCACCGTCCGTCCCGACCGGGCGTGGACCGTCTTCTGGGTGGGAGCGGCCTACGGGGTCGCCATCGAGATCCTGCAAGGCCTCCTTCCCATCGGGCGGTCGCCGGACATCCTGGACGCGCTGGCCGACGGGGTCGGCCTCGGGCTGGGCATCGGACTGGCCGTGCTTCTGACGCGCAAGGTGTCGAGCAACGATTAAGGACAGGGCGTGTCTGGATGGGACACGTTTCCCCTGTCCCATGTCCGTCCAGAAAACCCCGGAGGCCGATGTCCGGCGCCGCCGCCCGCTCTACGCCGAGGTGGGGATGATCGTCGCGCTGGTCGCCGTCATCGCCGCGTTCACCGTCCCGACGCCCCCCGCCGAGCCAGCCTCGTTCGCCGAGGGCCCTGACGATGTGTTAGAGCCGCTGTTCGCGGACCCGACGATCCAGACCACGCCCCCGCCACCTCCACCTCCTGCCCCGCCGCCGCCCGTCGAGGTCGCCAACGACATCGAGGTGGAAGACCTCATTCGCGACCTCGACCTGTCGTCGGATGAGGTGCCGCAGATTTCAGCGACGCCCCCGGCGGATCCGCCCGTCATCGCGCCTCCGGTCGTCGCGGACCCGCCGCCCGTCCCCCCGACGCCGCCGGTGGTGGAGCCGGTCGAGGACCCCATTTTCACGGTGGTGGAGGTCAACCCGGAGCTCATCGGCGGCCTCGCCGGACTGCAGAGCCGGGTGATCTATCCCGAGATGGCGCAGCGCGTCGGCATCGAGGGTCAGGTCGTGGTCCAGTTCGTCGTCGACGAGCGTGGCAACGTCGTGGACCCGGTGGTGCTGCGCTCGCCCAGCGAGCTCCTCTCCGAGGCCGCGCTGACGGCCGTTCGCGAGAGTCAGTTCACGCCGGGCCAGCAGCGCGGTCGCCCCGTCAAGGTGCGATTCGCCGTCCCGGTGACGTTTCGCCTGCGCTGACGCCCGAGCAACTTCTGCGCGAGGCCTGTGTCTGTAGACCGGACGCTCGCCGATTTCCGCACAGGACTCGCGCCGACGCCCCCGACGGGCCTACCTTCCCCCCGAGGCCTGACCCGGCCGCCCTCTCTCCCTTCCGACATGGCCCTCTACAAGACGCCCAAAGCCGACCTCAAGCGGAAATACCCGCTCTTCCTGCAGTTGGGGCTGCTCGCCTCGCTCGCCCTCATGGTCGCCGCGTTCACCGTCCCGTACTCGGGCGGTAGCGAGGTGGTGGTGATGGACGACGCGCAGGAGATCATTGAGCTCGAGGACATCGAGCAGACGCAGCAGATCCAGCCGCCTCCCCCTCCGCCGCCCGCGCCGCCTCCGCCGCAGGAGGTCCCGGACGACATCGAGATCGAGGAGGAGGTCATCGAGGAGATCGACCTCGACCTGACCGACACCCCGCCGCCGCCGCCGGCCCCGCCCGCCCCGCCGGCCGCTCCGCCGCCGCCGCCGGACGCCCCGCCGCCGCCCCCGCCGCCGCCGCCGCCGGAGCCCGAACCGACGGAGCCCGAGATCTTCGAGGTCGCGGAGGTCCAGCCGGAGCTCATCGGTGGCCTGCCCGGCCTGCAGAGCCGTGTCGAGTACCCCGAGTTCGCGCGTCGCGCGGGCATCGAGGGTCAGGTCGTGGTCCAGTTCGTCGTCGACGAGCGTGGCAACGTCGTGGACCCGGTGGTGCTGCGCTCGCCCAACGAGCTCCTCTCCGAGGCCGCGCTGACGGCCGTCCGCGAGAGCCGGTTCACGCCGGGCCAGCAGCGCGGTCGCCCCGTCAAGGTCCGCTTCGCCGTCCCGGTGACGTTCCGCCTGCGCTAGACCGAGTCTCGGTCCCCGCTTCCACCGCCCCGCTGGTTCCGACCGGCGGGGCGGTTTTCGTTATCTGCCATGCCCATCGACCTGTCCGGGGCGCCCCCGCCTGCGTTCGAGAGCGCGTCCGAGTCGGACCTTCGGACGCTCAAAACGCTCACGCTCCGGCTTGCGGTGTCTGCCCAGGCATGGGCGCTGAAGCCTGCCGCGGTTGGCGGTGGCGGCCCGTCCTTCGAGGGGCTCACCCTCCGCGCGCTCACCGACGGGCTCGGCGAGGACGACCGCGCCGAGGTCCCCTACGCCTCGGAGACGACGCATTCCATCGCGCTCGCTCTGGAGGCCGAAGCGGCGGTGCCCACCGCCACCAGCAGCCGGTTTCGTCACACCGTCCGCGCCACCGTGTCGGGCGTCGGTCCGCGCGACATCGACCTGCGGGTGGTCTGGCGCTAGCGCTCGCGCGGCTGCACAGTGTGGCGGACGCTCCCGTCGGGATCGCCGACCAGGACGTCGGTCGCCACGTTTACGAACAGGCCGTGGCCGAGCACGCCCGGAATGCCGTCGATGGCTGCGCCGAGCGCGCCGGGATCGCGGATGCCCTCAAACCGGGCATCGAGGATCCAGAGGCCCTGATCGGTGACCACCGGCCCGTCTTTTCGCTGGCCCATGCGCAGGTCGGGCTCGGCGCCGAGCCCGCGAAGCGCGCGCGCGACGGCGGGCTCCGCGAACGGCAGCACCTCGACGGGGACGGGCATCGTGGTCCCGAGGCGGGCGACCTCCTTGGAGGTGTCCACCAGGACCACGAAGCGGGCGGCGAGGGCGGCCACCACCTTCTCGCGGACGTGCGCCGCGCCCCGCCCCTTGATGAGGTCGAGGTCCGGGCTCACCTCATCGGCACCGTCGAAGGCGAGGTCCAGGGGCGCCTGCGCCGTCGGGAGTGCGGCCATCCCCAGGTCGTCCAGCGTGATGAGCGGGACGCCGGACGCCCGCGCCAGCCGCTCAGCCGCAAATGAGGTCGGCACGCCGACGACACGCAGTCCCTCCGCCTCGATGCGGCGGCCGAGGGCCTCGATGGCGAACGCCGTCGTGGAGCCCGTCCCCAGGCCGAGACGCATGCCGTCTTCGACGAGAGCGGCGGCGGCGTGGCCGACCGCGCGTTTGGCATCTTCAGAAGTGGACATGGCGGAACGCACAGGATGAGGAGACGGAGCCGCAAGCTAGCGGGTGCCGAGACTCGAATCCTCTGTTCTCTGCCCGCTTTCTCCTACTCGTAGCGCAGCGCCTCGATGGGATGGAGCCGCGCCGCCTTGGTGGCCGGGTAGACACCGAACACGAGCGCCACGACGGTGACGCCCAGGACCGCGATGGTCGCCCAGCCCCACGGGAAGGCGGGCGCCGTCGTCATGAGCGCCGCCACCACGTTGCCCCCGAGGACACCCATCAGGATGCCCGCCAGACCGCCAAGCTGGCACAGCACCACCGCCTCGACGAGGAACTGGAGCAGGATGTCGCGCCGGGTCGCACCGAGCGACTTGCGGACGCCGATCTCGCGCGTCCGCTCAGTCACGCTCACCAGCATGATGTTCATCACGCCGACGCCGGCCGCCAGCAGCGCGATCAGGCCGATGCCCGCGCCGCCGGTCGCGAGGGCGCTCGTGAACGCCTTGAGTCCGTCGGCCGCCTCGGCACTGGTGAACGTCTCGAAGTTGTCCTCGGCCTCGGGCGGGAGCCGACGTACCGCCCGCAGCGCGCCGACGGCCTGGTCCTGGGTCGCCGCCAGCATCTCGGCGCTCGGCGCGCGGACGTCAATGGTCACGTCACGATCCTGCAATCCGAACACCGGAATCCCCCGCGTGATGGGCACGATCACGCGGTTGTTGGAGTCGCCCAGGTTGAGCCCGCCGCTCTTCTCCTCCAGCACGCCCACCACCGTGAAGCGCACCCCGTCGATGCGCACCTCACGGCCCAGCGGGTCCATGTCGCCGAACACCTCCTCGGCGACCGTCGAGCCCAGGACCGTCACGGAAGCCGCCGAGCGGACGTCGTCCTCGGACAGGAACCGTCCCTGGTCCATCTCCCAGCCGTTGTTTTGCGCGTAGCCCTGGTCGGTCGCCATCACGTTCACGTCGGGGTCCGTCGAGGCCTCGGTCGTCCGCACCTCGCGGCTGCCGCCCCACAGCGTCGAACTGACCGAGGCGGCCAGCGGCACGCGGTCCTGCAACGCCAGCGCCTGGTCGTAGGTCAGCTGCGGACGCCGCATCTCCTCCTCCGTCGCGGGCCGGTCGTCCGGGACGCGGTCGAACGAGATCGTCTGGGTGCCCATCGCCGCGAGCTGGCCCATGAGCGTCTGGTCGAGCACCTTGACCGCCGTCACCGACGCGATCACCGAGAACACGCCGATCGCCATGCCGACCAGCGTCAGCGCCGACCGGAGGCGGTTCGAGCGAAGCGCCTGGAGCGCCTGGAGGATGGTCTCGGTCACGGGTTGAGGAGTCGGAGTTCAGAGGGTGGAATTCGGAACTGCGTGTCGCCGCCCCGAACGCCAGCCTCATTCGTAGCGGAGGGCCTCGATGGGTCGCGCCTTCGCCGCCTGCCACGCCGGGACGAGACCGAACGAGACGCCGACGACGGCGCAGATGCCGAAGGCGAGCAGGACGGTGCCGACCGACAACTCGGCGGTGAACACCTGATTGACGCCGAAGGCCACGAGCGCCGCCAGACCGACCCCGATCACGCCCCCCACCAGGCAGATGGCGACCGCCTCGCAAAGGAACTGGAACAGGATGGCCCGGCGCGTCGCCCCGAGCGCCTTCCGGACCCCGATCTCGCGCGTCCGCTCCTTGACGCTCACGAACATGATGTTCATCACCCCGATGCCGCCGACGAGCAGCGACAGCGCGGTCAGGAACAGGCCGACGGCGTACGTCGCGATCCGCATCGTCTGGACGAGGTCGCGGAACTGGTCCTGGCTGTTGACTGAGAAGTCGTCGTCTTCCAGCGCGTCGAGGCCGCGCCAGAGGCGCGTCAGGCCCACGAGTTCGTCGATTGCCTCCGCCTGGTCCACGTCCGGCTTCAGGCGCACCTTGATCGCGAGGTCCTCGGCGTTGCCGAACAGCCGCTTGTAGGTCTCGAACGGCACGATGGCCCGGTTGTCGGCCGACGCCATGCCGAGGAATTTCCCTCGCTTGGTGAGCGTCCCGATCACTTCGAAGCGTTGCCCGCCGATGCGGACTTCCTTGCCGATGGGGTCCTCGGCCGGGAAGAGCGCCTCCACCACGTCGGCACCGAGCACGGTGACGGCCCGCGCGGCGCGGTCCTCACTGTCCGAGTAGAAGCGCCCGAGGTCGAGTTCGACGCCGCCCGTCTCCACGTAGTCTGCCGTCGAGGTCTCCACGCCGACCCCCGTGGCCTCCTCGCGTCCCCGCGTGACGGTCGCCCCGATGCCGGTCACAGCCGCGACTGCGAACGCCGTCTCAGATCGCTCGCGCAGGTACGGCGCCAGGTCCTCGGTCACCGGGGGGCGATTGCGGTACTTCCACCAGTCGCCGAGGATGATCCAGGGCGTCCGCTGCACGAACAGCGCGTCGTCGCCGATCATGGCCATCGAGCGGTCGAACTCCTTCTCGATGCCGTTGATGACGGTGAACATGGAGGTCACCGACACGATGCCGATGACGATGCCCAGCGTGGTCAGGAGCGCGCGCGCCTTCTGCTGCCACAGCGCCCGGCCCGCGATGCGGACGCCTTCGGCGATCTCGGTTCGGAGGGCGGGCACGGGTGTCGGGGGGTGGCGAGGCGGCTACGGGGCCGCGCAGTCGGGGTTGCGGAGTCTACGGCGGGCGGGCGGGTCGCATTCCTCCACCGGGCCCCGAGGTGGGCTGCCTCCCCCCACCTCGGTACCTTGCCCGAAACCTCCGCGCCCATGTCGAAGCTCAGCGTCCTCAGCCAGCTCTGGCAGTTCCTCCGCATCCGCAAGAAGTACTGGCTCCTGCCGATCGTGCTCGTGCTGGTGCTCCTCGGCGTCCTCGTGGTGTCGGTCTCCGGCAGCCCGCTCGCGCCATTCGTGTACGCGCTGTTCTAGCCGGCGAGGGCGGGTCTCCTTCGAGGGCCGAGCCCGACACCGCCGGCCCCGGGACAGACCGGGGCCGTCCTGCGGCTCAGAGGTCCCGCTCGAAGCGGATGCGGTAATCGCGGTAGGCGGCGTTGTAGCCCGCGGCGGTGACGGTGAAGCCCTCCGCCAGCCCGAGGACCGTCATGCCGGGATGCCGGTTCGGGAACGTGTCGAACGCGAGACGCGCGTACCCCATGCGCCGGGCCTCGGCCTCCATGCGAACGAGCAACGCCTTCGCGACGCCCATCCGGCGCCACGCATCCAGTACCCCTCCCTTGGCGCTGTAGAACGTGGTCGCGCTCTCCCGGTAACCCACCTTGTAGCCGACCGCCTCATCGCCGACGAACGCCAGCAGCAGCAGCAGATCGTCGCGGTCGAGGCGGAAGATCACCCGGTCGTCGCCGAAGAGGATGCGGTTGAGGGCCTGGATCTCGCGGTAGCGGTCCAGCGAGACGCGCTCGATCCGCAGCCCCTCGGGGCCGGACGTTCGGGGAGTCGGGGGGGAGTCGACCTGCATGTCCCCGGCACGGTAGGGCACACGGCGCCCCGGGTCAAGGGGCGCCGTCCGGTCCGGGCAGCGCGCGCGGGGCCGACGCGGGCAACACGGGCACCGAGGCGGGCGAGGTGGGCTCTTCGACGAGCGACCAGGGCTCGATCAGCGACTCGGGCAGGCCGGACAGGAAGCGGCTCGGCTCGGTCAGGAATTGGCCGGTACCGCGGCGGTACTGGACGAGCGGGTACGAGCAGTACAGCTCCGTCTCTGCCCGCGTCAGGGCTACGTAGAGCAACCGTCGCTCCTCGTCCTCCTCGTCACTCGACGCCAGCGCGTAGGCCGACGGCAGGACGCCATCCAGGGCGTGGATCAGGAAGACGGTGTCGAACTCCAGTCCCTTCGCCGAGTGGATGGTCGAGAGCACGAGCGGAGGCTCGTCCTTGAGCGCCGCGTCGGCGGGCTCCTGTGTCCAGTCGAGCGGGTCGAGGGCGAGCGACTCCAGCAGGGCGGTCCGCGAGCGGTGGCGGGCGGCGAGCGAGACGACGGCGTCGAGGTCGGCCTCCCGGCTCAGGTAGTCGTCGGCGTAGACGCGCTCGAAGACGGGGCGGTAGTAGGTCAGCAGTTGCTCGACCTGCTGCTCGGGCGGCAGGGCGTCGTCGCGGAGAGGCGAGAGCGCGGCAACGAGGCGCCCGACCGACTCGGCCACGGCGGGCGACGGCACCACCTCGTCCACCGAGGTCTGGAGGGCGTGCACGGCACTCCCAGGCCCGCCCTCGGCAGCGGCGGAGATCCAGTCCAGCAACCGCGACGCCGTCGTCGGGCCGACGCCCTCGACCAGCCGTAGTGCGCGATTCCAGGCGACCGCGTCGGCCGGATTCTCGGCCACGCGGAGGTGGGCGACGATGTCCTTGACGTGGGCCGCCTCGGTGAGCTTGAGGCCGCCGAACTTGACGAACGGGATCTTGCGCCGGTTCAACTCCGCTTCAAGGGCATACGAGCACCAGCCGGAGCGAAACAGGACCGCCATTCGGTTGAGGGCTGTTCCCGCCTCGCGCTTGTCGAGGACGACCTGCGCCACGAAGCGCGCCTCCATGTCGTCGTCGGGCGCGGCGACGAGCGCGGGGAGGTCGCCGCCCTCGCGGTCCGTAAACAGCCGCTTGTCGTACTTCTCGACCGCCCCCTCCAGCACATGGTTGGCGAGGTCGAGGATGGGCTGGGTCGAGCGGTAGTTGTGCTCCAGCTTCAGCACGCGAGCCCCGTTGTAGCGCTTCGGCACGTCCAGGATGTGGCCCACGTCGGCGCCGCGGAAGCGGTAGATCGACTGGGCGTCGTCGCCGACCATGAGCACGTTGCCGTGCGTGGACTGGAACTGCTCGACCAGATCGGCCTGAAGCAGGTTGACATCCTGGTACTCGTCGACGAGCACGTGACGGATGCGGGTCGACACCTCGCGCCGCACATCGGGGTTCTCGCGGAGCAGGTCGAGGGTGAGCGCCAGCAGGTCGTCGAAGTCCATGACGCCGGTGCGGCGCTTGGCCTCGGCGTAGGCGCGGCGCAGGCGCTCGATGGTGTCCAGGTGCTCGGCGTACTGCGGGTAGCTCTCGGCCAGCACCTCGTCGATCTCCAGGCCCCGGTTGGTGGCCGTCGAGAACATGGCCAGCAGCGTCCGCTTCTTGGGGAAGCGCTTGGGCAGCCGGTCGAGCCCGAGCCGGGTGCGGGCGAGGTCCACCACGTCGGCGGCGTCGGCCTGGTCGAGGACGCCGAAACGGGACGGATAGCCGACGCGCTCGGCGTACCGGCGCAGCGTTTCGAGGCAGAACGCGTGGAAGGTGCCCCCGCGGACGCGCTCGCACCGGCCGTCGAGTAGCCCGGCGGCCCGCTGGAGCATCTGGCTGGCCGCGCGCCGCGTGAACGTCAGCAGGACGATCTGCTCGGGTGGGACGCCGGTCTCGACGAGGTAGGCGACGCGGTAGACGAGCGTCCGCGTCTTGCCGGTGCCCGCGCCCGCGACGACGAGGGTCGCGCCGTCGCCTGCGGTCGCGGCGGCGAATTGCTGAGGGTCGAGGTCGGCCGCGTAGTCGAGCGTGAGGCGCGCGTCGGCCAGGTCGGGCTCGCGGGGCTGGAGGACGAAGCGGCGGGCCAATTCAGAACGTGGGAGCGGAGTGTCAGTCTACGGCCGGGGGCTGCCGCCGTCGTGTCGGTCCGCCCCGGGGCCGAGGCGGAGGCCCGGAGCGTCAGACGAGCGCCGCCACCTCGTCGGCGCACCCCCACGACAGCGTCACGCCGGAGCCGCCGTGCCCGTAGTTGTGGACGACGCGGGTCTCCCCCACCGTCTCCGCCTCCAGGCGCACTGTCGCCCGGCACGGCCGGATGCCGACCCGGTCGGCCAGCACGGGCGCGCCGGCCAGCTCCGGCATCAGGCCCACGCAGCGCTCGCGGAGCGTCGCCGCCGTGGCCGGGTCGACGGTCGCCTCGTCCACGTGCTCGTCGGCCGTTCCTCCGAGGACTACGTCGGTGACGCGGGGGATGACGTACGTCGGGCCGGAGTCGTCGATCAAGAAGCGTGTCACGCCAGCAGCGCGGACGACCTGGATCTGGCCCCGCACGCCGTACACGTCGGGGTCCCGCGCGACCTCCCGCGCCGCCAGCCCGGTGCAGTTGACGACGGCGTCCGCCATGCCCGCCGTCTCGCCGAGGCTCGCGATTGACCGGCGCACCACCCGCCCCCCTGCCGCCTCGACACGGCGGCCGAGCCAGCCCAGGTACACCGACATGTCGATCACCGGAAGCCGCAGCGCGAAGCCGTCCGCGTAGCCCGCCGGGAGGGCGGACGCGTCGGCCCGTCGGAAGCCCGGGACGGCGGACATCCACCAGGGATCTGGAACCGGCTCCCGGAAGATCTCCAGCCCGTCGCGGAGGATCACGCCGGTCTCTGGATCGTCGGCGAGGCGGACGAACTCGCGGAGGCTGGCCTCGCCCCACCTCAGCACGCGGTCCACCGGCGCGGCGCGGTACGGGTACCAGATCGCCGCCGCGACGGCGGAGACGGTCTCGACAGGCGGATCGCGGGTCCAGATCTCGACGGCGTGTCCGGCCTCCAGCAGCCGCAGGGCCGTGGACAACCCGGACACCCCGGCGCCGATCACGAGGAGGGTCATGGTGCGGAGCGAACGAGCCGCAACCTACCGCGGAGCGGGGCGCGGGACCTCGCGACCGCCCGCCTCGGCGCCGAGGCGGGCCGACACAGACCGGGGCCCGCTCCGGCATCGGAACGGGCCCCGGACGGGCGGGTGCCGCGGTGGCTAGCGCGACAGCGTCATCGAGCGCGTGGCCCCGAAGGTGCCCGCCTGGATCCGCACGAGGTAGGTCCCCGAGGGCAGGCGGCCGCCGTCGAAGGTCGGCGTGTAGCGCCCGGCCTCGTGGCGTCCCTCGGCCAGCACCGCGACCTCTCGGCCGAGGACGTCGTACACCGCCAGGCGGACGTCGCTCGCCTTGGGAAGGTCGAACGTGACCTGCGCCATGGACGAGAACGGGTTCGGGCGGGGAGCCGCGAGCGCGAACTCGGCCGGCACGGTCGCCGACGCCCGTGCCGCGCCGGCGCGCGGCGCGGCAGAGGTGCGGCCTGCGACCAACTCGTCATCATGGATCACACGTACAGAGCGGGTCTTGGTGGCCGTCTGGCCGGCCGCGTCGGTCGCGGTCACCCGGATCTGG
The DNA here is from genome assembly GCF_002283555.1 of Rubrivirga sp. SAORIC476. Lineage (NCBI taxonomy): Bacteria > Pseudomonadati > Rhodothermota > Rhodothermia > Rhodothermales > Rubricoccaceae > Rubrivirga > Rubrivirga sp. SAORIC476. The sequence goes on from NZ_MVOI01000003.1 coordinate 174,620, forward strand.
ACCTGCGGGGTCTTCCAGAAGGTGTCCGCGAAGTAGGAGTTCGTCCCCCCATCGTTCCAGACCCCGCAGGTGCCCGGATCGTCCGGCGCGAGCGACGATGCCTCTTCGCGGGGCGATGCCTGGAGTTCCGTGCACATGTCGCCGGAGCATGGGGACGGCGGCGGAGGCGGCGACGTGCAGTTGTAGTAGTACGACCATGCGTACCCGTACGGCGCTGTCCCGTTGGTGACCGAGGCCGACCAGCTCGCCGGGACCCCCTTGTCGATGGAGGACGGCCCGGAGATGGAGACTGTCAGCGGCGGAGCGGTGCGGTCGGGGATCGGCAACGTCAGTTGCTGAAAGAAGAAGCTCCCGATGGTCGGGTCACTCGCCGCGATGTGCTCCTGGTTGCGCCCGTCGGTGCCCGCCGTTACGCCGGGCAGGTAGAACGCGTCGAACGGGGTCCGCGCGAGTCGCTGCGCGGGCGTGTCGTTGGAGATGTCGTGGAGGACGTTCTGTGTCAGGAAGAGCCCCTGCGTGAGTGACTGCCGGGACTGGCCGGAGGTCGCATAGTCGAGGGCGCTGACCGACGAGATGAAGTTGTGCCGTTCCGCGTACAGGTTGGTCTCGACGCCCGCGCCGAACGACCCGATTCGGATGTAGATGTCGTTGTCATCGAGCGCCCCCTGGGATCCGCGCCATCCACCGGGCGCTCCGTCGAAGGGCAGCACGTTCGTCGGGCTGAAGTACTCGTTCCGTTCCAGGACCCCCGAGCATCCGACCGGCCAGGGCGCGCACGACCGCGTCACGTTCTCTTCCACGCGGCCGGACGACTGGTTCGGAACGGCCCAGTGATTGATCTCGAGCGCGATCCCGACGCCGAACACCGTGGCACGGAAGGTCTGGTTGGCATACTGCTCGCCGGGATCGATCCGATACGCGGACGACGTGCTACCTCCCCCCTGCGCCTCGTACAGGGCGCTTCGGAACTGCCTGTCCCCAGTGCCGCTGCCGTTGACGATCGCCACCCGGCGGACATCGTCCGGGTAGTCGCCGAGCGCCCAGATCTCATCGTAGAGCGCGTTCCGGAGCGGGTCCGTCATGCCATGGTCACGGTTGACCATCAGCAGTTGCCGCGTGCCGGGGCGCCGCAGGTCTTCGCTGTAGTCGCCCGGCCCGCGGCCCGGGGCCCAGCTCACGACGCCCGGCACGTGGCCGATGTGGTACTGGAGCCCGAGGGGTACGTTGCCGCCCTGCTGAGCACCATCGAAGGACACGAACGCGTGCACGTTGTGATCGCGGCCCTCCGCCTCCATGCGGAGGAGCGAGTAGCGCGCCACGAGCCCCCCCATGCTGACGCCCACGACCGCCTGGATCGGGTTGCCGGTGCTGGCGATCTGACCGTTGAGCGTCTCGATCAGCTTGACGAGAGCGAGGCCGTTGCGCTGGATGAAGTCCTTCGAGTCGACCCAGTCGAGGACGACGATGTCGTAGCCCTGAGCGCGCAGGTTGTCCGCCAGGGACCCTCCGCCAGTGTTGCGGTCCAGGTACTGGTTGTAGATCTCACGCACGCCCCGATCCTCATCCACGTCGTAGCCGTCCACGACGATGATGGGCTTGCGAAGCTGCTGATCCGGGTTGGCGTAGTAGATCCCGTACCGGTAGCCCGCCGAGCGGCAGCCTTCGTAGTTGCCGGGTCCCGAGGTGGTGCCCGTTCCGCAGAACACCTCGCCGTCGTAGAGGTCACCGGATTCGAATCCGGGGGCCTCGCCCGAGAACGCCTGTGCGCTTGGAGGGGAAACGTCGATCGCAAACCGGGCCTTGACGGTCCGGGCTGTGCCCCGGTCGATGATGTCGGCTCGGATCACGACCTCGTGCGAGCTCTCGGAGCTGTAGGTGTAGGAGACGGGCGTGTCGAGCGCGATCGGCTGGAACGAGACCCCGCCCGTGAACTTGACCTCCATCGACACCAGCTGCATCTCGGGAGAGACGAACACGAGGTCCGAGGGGACGACGAACGACACGGCGAGCGGAAGCGGGCCTGCGGTCCCGGGAGCGCGAAGCGCGGAGCTCGCGACGAGGCGCTGCAGACCGAACGGGGTGGTCGTGTTGAGCATCTTGCCCTCGTAATCCACCGGTCGGAAGAAGCCCGCGTTGTCTACGTCCACGCGGTCGTCGTCGAAGGACTCGGGCTCGACGTAGTTGTAGTTCCAGAGCATCAGGCCGACCGGGATGTGTCCCGTCCCATCCCAGGTCGCCACGCGGCCCGCGACCGTTTCGATCGCCGGCAGGGGGCTCGTCGTGCTCTTCGAGCCACGGCTGAGCTGGTCATAGACGTTCCACCAATCGTTCCCGTTGAGCGCAGGCGCCTGATTGCGCCCGTCGAACGGAGCAGGGTCGACCGTCGAGGCGACGGCGTTCATGAGGAACCGTCCGGTGTTGGCCGGAGGGGTGTAGTTCAGGCGGGAGTAGACCCCGGCAACCTGAGACTGGAAGGCGTCCTGGGCCTGGACCGTCGCGAACGGTACCAGGGCGAGGAGCGCGAGGAGAAGAAGGCGCATGTGACTGGGTGTTGGAGACAGGCCGGTCCTGCGCAGGGTGCGCGCCGGCCCAACAGGAGCGTCTCTCCACCGAACCCGGTGGCCTCCAGAGGAAGGGACCCGGGGCCCGGTGCGGACAGTCCTCAGGCTAGCGGGCCTCCACGTCTTGCCCCTGTGTTAGACCGGCGCAATCGGCCTCCCCTTCGTCCCGCACACAACGGGAGGTTCCGATAGACCGGCTTGGGACAGGAGCCCCGGCATCAGGCTCCACGCCGCAGGATCCCCGCCAGACGCCTGCATTCCCGCCTGCCGACTCAGCCTCGCGCTCGCCGCCCGACTGCGATCCGGTCGCGCCGCGCCAGGTCCGGCAGCACGGCCACCTCCACCAGGCCCGCCTCGGTCCAGAGGCGGCCCACCTGCTGCCCGAGGTCGGCGTGGGTCTCGGCGACGAGCCAGCCGCCGGGACGGAGCAGGTGCTCGGCATGGCCCGCGAGGGCGCGGTAGAAGACGAGGGGGTCGGCATCGGGGACGAAGAGCGCCGTGCCGGGCTCGTGATCGCGGACCTCCCGCTGGAGGCCGGCCCGCTCGGCCTCGGGCACGTAGGGCGGGTTCGAGATCAGCAGGTCGAAGGTGGGCGGCACGTCGAGGGCGAAGGCCGGGCGCAGCGCATCAGCCTCGACGAACGAGATGGCCAGCCCGAGGCGGTCGGCGTTGGCGGCGGCGACGGCCAGCGCACCGCTCGACACGTCGACGGCGAAGACCTGGGCGTCCGGCCGCTGGTGGGCGACGGCCAGCGCGACCGCGCCGCTGCCGGTTCCGACGTCCAGCACCCAGGGCGCCTCGCAGCCTTGCAGGCGCCGGAGCGCCTCCTCGACCACCTCCTCCGTCTCCGGGCGGGGGATCAGCACGTCCGGCGTGACGGTCAGGCGGAGGCCGTAGAAGTCGGCGTGGCCGAGGACGTACTGGACGGGCTCGCCGGTGGCGCGGCGCGCGACGTAGCGCTCCACGAGGGCCGCCTCGGCGGGCTCGACCACGACGTTGGGGCGAGCGTAGAGGCCCGCGCGGGTGGCGCCGGTCGCCTCCTCGACCATCCACTCGGCGTTGCGACGGGCGTCCTCGATGCCCGCTGCATCGAGCCGGGCGATGGCGTCGTCCAGGAGAGCGCGTCGGGTCATGGGGCGGAGGCGGGCGGGCCGTAGAATAGCGCTCCCCTCTTCGCCCCCGTGCCTGCCGACGCGACGCCCTGGTTTCTCCGCCACCCCCGGTGGACGCTCGCACTCGTGGCGCTGACCGGCATCATGCTCGTGGTCGGGGTCCTCGTCGCGGCCGAGGCCGGGCTCCGGCGGGCCGACCGCAAGCCGCAGGCGGTCCCGCCGCCGGAGCGGGTGATGCGCTTCCGCGAGTCGCCGCTCGGCGCCGACCTCCTCCTCCGTCCCGAGGCGGCCATGCTCGCCGACGCGGACGGCCTGGAGGACGTGCCGGTCCGCTTCCAGACCGACGGCGACGGCTTCATCCTCCCGGCGCGGCGCCACGCGTCGGCGGACCTCACGGTGCTCTTCCTGGGCGGCTCCACGACGGCGTGCCTGTTCGTGCCGGACTCGCTCCGCTTCCACGCGCTCACGGCGACGCGGCTCGAAGCCCAGACCGGGCGCCGCGTGGACGCCCTCAACGCGGCGCGGACGGGTAACCACCTGCTCCACTCCCAGGCGCTCCTCCTCGGCAAGGGCGTTCCCCAGACCCCGGACGTGGTCGTGGTGATGCACGCCGTCAACGACCTCACGACGCTGCTCCGGGCGGGCGACTACTGGAACGACAACCCCAGCCGCGGCCTGCTGATCGACGACCCGTGCCAGACGCCGGGCTGCCACCTCCGGCTCGGCCTCCGCGGACTGGGCAGCGCCCTTTTCCCAGCCCTCGGCCGGCGTCTGCGGCCGCAGGCGGCGCGCGTGTCGGAGTTCGATGGCCCCGTCGTCGCCCCCGATACGGCGTTCGTGCAGGCCCGCTTCCGGAGTGCGCTGGTCGGCGTGGTCGAGAGCGCGCGGGCGTGGGGCATCACGCCGGTCCTGATGACGCAGGCGAACCGGTTCACGCCCGAGCCCCAGCCCACGCTCGCGTTCCCGCATGACGACCTCGGCCTGAGCTACGCTGCGTACCGGGCGCAGTACGTCGCCTTCAACGCCATCACGCGGTCCGTCGCCGCCGACCTCGGCGTGCCGGTGGTCGACCTCGACGCGATCGTCCCGCGCGACCGGGCGCACCTCTACGACTACGTCCACCTGACGGCCGCGGGCTCCCGCCTGGTGGCCGAGGCGTTGGCCGACACGCTCGCCACGCGGGCTCTTCCCCCCTCCCCATGACCGACTTCTACCGCGAGCGCACGGCCCTCGTCACCGGCGCCTCGTCCGGCATCGGCGCCGACATGGCCCGCCAGCTCGGCGCGGCAGGCGCGCACGTAGTCCTCGTGGCGCGCTCCGAGGAGGCGCTCCGGTCGGTCGCCGACGAGATCGAGTCGGCGGGGGGCACCGCCACGGTTCTGGCGGCCGACCTCGAACCCGCCCCGGCCCCGGCCGCGCTGGTCGACCGGCTGGCCGAGGCGGGCCTGGAGGTGGACGTGCTGGTCAACAACGCGGGCTTCGGGATCCAGGGACCGTTCCTCACCGCGACGGCGGAGCAGGCCGAGGGCATGGTCGGCCTCAACGTCGCTGCGCTGACCTCGCTGACGCGGCGGCTGCTGCCCGGCATGGTCGAGCGTCGGCGAGGGGGCGTCCTCACGGTGGCGAGCGTGGCCGCGTTCGTGCCCGCGCCACAGTTCGCGGTCTATGCCGCCACCAAGGCGTACGTGCTGTCGCTCACCGAGGCGCTCTGGGCCGAGTGCCGGGGGACGGGCGTGCACGTGTCCTGCCTCTGCCCCGGCCCGGTGCGGACTGCCTTCGCCGATCGCGCGGGCATGGCGGACGCGTTCTTCTCGGGCGCGATGGCATCGGCCGATGTCGCGCGTGCGGGCCTCGTGGCGCTGGCCGCCGACCGTCGCCGTGTGGTGCCGGGACTCGCCAACAAGCTCCAGACGGCCGCCGTCCGGTTCGTCCCCCCGGGGCCGCTGCTGGCGGCCACGGGCGCCATCATGAAGCGCGCCGGGTAGCGAGGGCGCGTGCTCCGTTCGGCCCGCTACGGCTCGACGCAGACTCGGTCGATGGGAGCCTCCTCCTTCGGTACGGACTCGACGTGGAGCGTCTGTGTCGGGAACGCGAAGGCGACCCCCATCTCGTCGGCCAGCGAGAGCAGCTCCAGCAGGAGGCGGTGGCGGGCGGCCTGCTCCTCCGCGAGCGTTTGCGCCGGGAGGAAGCAGACCACCTTCACGTCGATGGAGGAGGCCCCGAAGGCCCACACCCCGACGGTCGGCGGCGCTCCCTCCGCCGCGTGGCAGGCGGCCACCTCGGCGACCCGCTCCGCGAACGCATTCAGCACGTCCGGCGGCGTACCGTACTCGACGCCGAGCAGGAGGTCCACCCGGCGTCCCCGTTGCAGCCCGCGGTTGTCGACGGTCTCCTTGGCGAGGTGGGCGTTCGGGATCACGACCAGGGCGTCCTCGCGCGTGCGAAGCTGAGTGCTCCGCAGGCCGACGTGCTGGACGACCCCCGTCTGGTCGCCGACGCTCACCAGATCGCCCTTGCGAAACGGCCGGTCGGCCATGATGACGGCGCTCCCGAAGAAGTTGGCGATGGTGTCCTGCGCCGCGATCGCGAACGCGAGGCCACCGATGCCGATGCCCGCCAGCACCGACTGGTAGGGGAGCGCGAGGGCGTCGGAGATGAGCAGGATGGCGGTGACCACCGCCATGATCTTGGTCACCCCCGCAGTGAGCGAGACGAGGATGTCGTCCACCACGACCGGGTCGTCGTGCCGCGAGCGGCCCATGAGGCGCCCCGACACGACATCCACCAGCACGAACACCGCGCCGACGCCGCCCGCGATCAGGGCGACCAGCCCCACCGCGCGCAGCGGCGAAAACAGGCTCTGCGGCAGACCGAGGTGTGAGACGCCCCAGAGCAGGGTCCCCCCCACTACCACGAGGCGCACGGGCCAGCGGAACCGGGCCCGCGCCTGACGCGCCTCGTCCGCGCCGTCGGAGTCTGGACGCGGCGGGCCTGCGGCGAGACGGCCGAGGCCGAGCGCGAGCACGGGCGCGAGCCCCAGCAGCAGCGCGAGCGCCAGCCACTGCCACGTCTCCGCCAGCCCCGCGCGGCGGACGAGCGCGGGCGACACGTCCTCGACGCGGTCGCGGAGGCGGAAGAACGGGCTCCGCTCGCCCCCCTCGCGCGCCCCCTCGCTCAGCGGCATGTCGTCGATGGCCTCGTACAGGCCCCGCAGGCTCGCCAGGGTCTCGGGCGTGAACCGCCACACCCGGTCTCCCGCCTCGGTTTCGCCGGGGGCGACCACGATCCGCCCGCGGGGGTGGACGAAGTGGACGTACGGCGCCTCGCTGCCCGGGTCGTCGGGGATCTGCTGCCACACCAGCGTCCCGACGCGCAGCAGGATCTGGCGCAGGAAGTCCGCGAGGAGCGGCGCTTCCTGGGCGCGGACGGCGGGGTCGACGCGCGACAGGTCCAGGGTGGCCTCGATCCGCTCGCGGCCTGCGGCCCCGTCGGCGAAGCCCTCCATGAACGTGCGGACCGTGGCTCGCGGCGAGTCGAGGCGGTGGTGCCGGTCGGGGACGGTCCCGATGAGACCCTTCGTGGCGAGCAGGGCGCGGAGCGTGGCCTCGTCGTCGCGGGCGGTGAGCAGGCGCGTCAGCGTCGAGTCCAGAGACGCGCGGGAGGGGACGACGATGCCCCAGCGCCCGCCGGTCGCGTGGAAGGCGACCGTGACCGTCTCCCCCGTGCCGAGTTGCTCCACCACCAGCGACGTGTCGGTGCCGACGAGGTCGGCGTGGGGCACGTCGTACAGGCGAATGAGGGTCCGGTCGAGGACCTGGAAGAGGGCGTTGGCGCGCTCGACGCGGTCCCACGGCGGCGGCGGCTCCGGGTCGAGCGCGAACGTCAGCGCGGGGAGAGCGGTCGCGAAGTGCTCCAGGCCGACCTCGCGGACACCGTTCATGCCGGTCAGGTAGGACTGCAATGCCTCACGCGGGTCCCCCACCGCCGCCTCGGCGACATCCGACGCCGCCGGAAGGCGCCCGCCGTTCCACCAGTCCCCGACGTCGTCGCGACCGAAGAACGTCTGAGCGTCGGGGGCGAGCGTGAACACGATGGTGCCGCCGTCGTCGGGCTCTGCCCAGGTGCCGGTCAGCGTCCGCCCCTCCACGGTGCCCTCGATGACGCCTTCGTACAGGTCGTACGTCCCGCGGACGCGGTCGCCCGTCTGGACGAGGTCGAGGACGGCACAGCCGTCGACCCAGCAACTGTCCCAACGGCCGGTCCAATCGGCCTGAGCCGAGGCGGTCGCAGCGAGCAGGAGAGCGAGCAGGAGCGGACGCATCCGGCGAACCTAGAGCGCGTCCGCGCGGCGTGCCTCCTCCCGCGGGACCATTTCTACCGGTCGATGCGGAAGCCACCCTCCCCTTCCGTCGGCCCCCGATCGCCCTGGACCGCCTCCACGTCGGCCGTCGGCGGGCCGCCCCAGAGGAGCCGCGTCAGCCGGTCGAGCGCGGCCCGGTCCCCCTCGGCCACGAGGCGGACCGAGCCGTCGGGCTCGTTGCGGACCCAGCCGGCCAGCGCGAGGCGCCGCGCCCAGCGAGCCACGTAGCGCCGGAACCCGACGCCCTGGACGCGGCCAGTCACGACCGCCTCCAGGCGCTCGGTCGGCTCAGGCACCGTCAGGCAGGAGGCCGCGCGAGACCGCCCAGGCGCGGAACTCGGTCACGAGTTGCTCGAACGACTCGGCGACGAAGAGCACCGGCTGGAGGTGCCACACCTCGTAGTCCTGGTCGATCACCGCCTGGACAGAGAAGGGGCGCTGCTCGGCTTTCTCGAGCGCGTGGAGCACCTCGTCCTTGGACGAGTTGACGCCCGCCCCGAAGATCCGGATTTCCTCCGGGTCGCGGATCAGCCCGAACTCGACCGTGAACCAGTGGAGCCGTTCCAGGCTCTGCCGGTCGACGCCCTCGGCGCGAAGCGCGGCCTGCCCGAACAGCTGGTAGAAGTCGGCGAAGTCCGGCTCCGTCAGCATCGGCATGTGGCCGAAGATGTCGTGGAAGAGGTCCGGCGCAGGCGTGTAGTCCAACTCGTCCGATCCGCGGATGTAGTCCGTCGACGGGAAGCGGCGCTCGGAGAGGAGCGTGAAGAAGTCCCGCTCGTGGAGCAGGCCGGGGATGCGAGCCACGCGCCAGTCCGTCTCGCGCTCCAGCGTCGCCGAGAGGTCGGCGAGGGCGGGGATCCGGTCCGGCGTCATGCCGAGCGTGTCGACGCCGCGGAGGTAGGCGGCGCCCGCGCGGCCGGGCAGCATCGCCATCTGACGTTCGAACAGGAACCGCCAGTTGTCCTGGTCCTCCTGCGAGTAGTCGGGGTAGGCGATATCGGCGCCCGTGGGCGGGTCGCCGTCGAGGACCTGGGGAACGCAGCGGGGGTCCACCTCCGATCCATCGGAAGGGGCCTTTTCGTAGGCAGAGACGGGGGCGTCGGTCGTGGCGTCAGACATAGAAGGAGGGGACTGGAAGGGCTTCCGAAAAGTAGGCAGGCGTGGGGCGTGGCCGGCAGCCCGGAAGGCTCCGGACGCCCGCTTTCGCCCAGATGTCACGAGGAGGCGCGCTACCGGTCGAGCGCGTCGTCGCGGACCTGCTTGCCGTCGTCGATGCGCTCGCGCGTGGCGAGGGCGACGGCCCCGCCCGCCACGGCTGCGACGACGAGGGCGACGATCCACCCCGTGTCGGTATCGAGCACGCGAGGGACGACGAGGCCCGTCACGACGCCTGCGATCACGGCCGCAGCGAGGACGGTCACCCAGCGATAGTTGGTTCCGGAGGTCATGGGTCGGGGGGCGGGTTGGCGCGGGACGCGGCGCGGAGGACGAGGGCGAGCAGCAGCGTCGCCCCCAGCACCACCGCCGCGCGGATGGCAGCGAGGCTCGTCCACCCGAGACCCAGGCGGATCGCCTCCACCGTCCAGTACCCGTAGGCGGCGGCGGCGATCCCGCATCCGAACGCCAGCACGAGACGTTCGGTGGGCAGATTCATGCGCCCCCTGCCAGCCGCTCGACGGCGGCCACCTGCGACGGGGCCACGTCGGAGTAAGTCACGAGGGCGGACGCACAGGCGTCGTAGCCGCGCAGGCCGCGGGCGTCGCCGAGCACGACGAGCGTGGTCGGGTGGGCCTCCATCAGGCGAAGCGCGAAGCGGTGCTCGCGGGCGGCGAGCCCGAACGTGTTCCACGCGGCGGGCCGGGCGATGGTGGCGAGCACGAGGTGGTCCGCCTCGGCGGCCAGCAGGCGGATCTCGTCGAACACGTCGTCCTGGTCCTCGTGGGTGGGCTCCAACTCGCGGTAGACGGCGCCGGGCAGGAGCCGGGCGACGGCCTCCCCCATCGGCATCGTGACGGGCTCGTTGGGGCGTGGCGCAGGCTTCATGAGCACCACGAGCGTGCCCGTGCCGTCTCCGAGGTCGGGCAGCGGGCCGCGGGCGACCTCGACGGCGTCGCGGGCGACGCGCTCGGCGAGCGCCTGGTGGGCAGGCGCGGCGATGGTCTCGGGCGGCAGCGGCGGCGTCCGGAACGCGTCCTCGCCGAAGCGGGCCTTCAGCGTGTCGCGGAGGGCGTCCACGCGGGCGAGCGCGGCGTCGATCAGGCCCTCGTCCAGGCGCTCCTCCCGGACCGCCGCGGCCAGCCCGGCGACCAGCGCCTCGGGATCGACCGCGTCCACGAACAGGTCCACGCCCGCCTCCAGGAGGTCCACCGCGAGGTCGGCCTCGGTGCGGCCGTCGACCTTGGCGCCTGCCATCTGGAGGCTGTCGGTCACGACGACCCCCTCGAAGCCCATCTCGTCGCGGAGCAGGCCGCGCAGGATCGCGGGCGACCGCGTCGCCGGGTGGTCGGGGTCGAGGGCCGGGTAGACGACGTGCGCCGTCATGACGAGGTCCACGCCCGCGTCGATGGCGGCGCGGAACGGCACGAAGTCGGTGGCCTCCATGGTCGCCCGGTCGTCGTCGAGGACGGGCATCTCGGCGTGCGAGTCGCCGGTGGTGCCGCCGTGGCCGGGGAAGTGCTTCGCGGTCGCGAACTGGCCCGCGTCGTGGACGCCAGCGACGAACGCCGCGACGTGCTCGGCGGCGCGCGCCGGGTCGGCGGAGAAGGCGCGGGCGCCGATGATCGGGTTGGCCGGGTTGCGGTCCACGTCGGCCACGGGCGAGTAGGTCACGTGGACCCCGCAGGCCAGGGCCTCTTCGCTCGCCTGCCGCGCGAACGTGCGGACGGTCTCGGCGTCGGCGGCCTCGCCGAAGGCCTCGGCGTGGGGGTAGACAGTCCCGCCGATGACCTGCTGGCCGAAGCCGCGCTCCATGTCCGTGGTGACGATCAGCCCGCGCTCGGACTTTGCCTGCAGGCGCGACAGCGTGTCGCGCGTGTCGGGCCAGCGGCCGTTGAACAGGATCAGCCCGCCGATGGGCAGCCGGTCGAGCAGGTCCGCCACCTCGGCCTCCTGCTCGGAGGCGGTGACGGCGGGCGGCAGGTTGTTGCCGAGGCGGACGATGAGCAGCCCGGCGGCTTTGTCTTCGAGCGAGAGAGGCACAGTCTGGAGGAAGGTGGGGGGTGGGATGCTACGGCAGGTCGGGGGGGGCGATCCCCGAGATGGGACGCGGCCGGTATGGTGGGCTCCTCCGCCCCGAGCGCCGAGATGCGCTCTCCCGGCGACGGAACGCTCTCCGCGACGCGGCCCCGCCCTCCTCCCAAAAGCGGGATCTTGCCCCGACCGCCCGGGTCCACCCGTCTCCCTCCCCCGCCGCTGTGGCCAGTCGCTTTACCCTGTTCAACGACCCCGTCCACGGGTTCGTCTCGGTCCCGAAGGGGCTGGTGCTGTCGCTGGTCGAGACGCCCGAGGTGCAGCGGCTGCGGCGGATCCGACAACTGGGGCTCGGCTTCCTCGTGTTCCCCGGCGCCGTCCACACCCGGTTCGAGCACGGGATCGGCGCGATGGCGCTGATGGGCGAGGCGCTCGACACGCTGCGCGAGAAGGGGACGGTGATGGACACCGATGAGATCGACGGGGCCCTCGCCGCGGCACTGCTCCACGACGTGGGCCACGGGCCGTTCTCGCACACGCTGGAGCATCAACTGCTCGGCACAGGGCCGTCCGGTCGCCCGTTCCACCACGAGCGGATGAGCCGCGCGCTGATCGCCCGCCTCGACCGGCGCACGGGCGGGCGGCTGGCCTGCGCGCTGGCCATCTTCGACGGGACCTACGACCGGCCGTTCTTCCACAGCCTGGTGGCGAGCCAGCTCGACATGGACCGGCTGGACTACCTCCGGCGCGACTCGTTCTACACGGGCGTCGCCGAGGGCGTGGTGGGGGTGGACCGCGTTATCAAGACGATGCAGGTGTACGACGGGCGGATCGTGATCGAGGCGAAGGGCGCGTACGCGGTCGAGAACGTGCTCTTGAGCCGACGGCTGATGTACTGGCAGGTGTACCTCCACAAGACGGTGCTCGCGGCCGACCACGTCCTCCGGGCGGCGTTCGCGCGGGCCCGCGACCGCTGGGGCACTGACCCGGCGCTCGGACACACGGCTCCCAGCCTCGCCTTCTTCCTGGCCGACCGTGCCACGGCCGACGACCTCGACGCCCCCGGCTCGCCTGCCCACGAGGCGCTGCTGGATGCCTACACGGCCCTCGACGACGCGGACGTGCTGGCCAGCCTCAAGCGCTGGACGGCGTCCTCGGACCGCGTCCTGGCCGATCTCGCGCGCCGCTTTCTCGACCGCGACCTCGTCCGCACGACGGCCCTCGACGCGCCTGCCGAGGCGGGGCAGGTGGCCGACTGGATGGCCCGCACGGCCGACTGGCTCGTGGCCGAGGGGCTGTCCTCGCGCGACGACGCCCGGCGCGATGCGGCGCTCTACGTCTCCACCGGAGTCGCCCGGCTGACGCCCTACAACGCGTCCGGCGACGCGATCCGGCTCCTCGAACGGGACGGCTCGATCCGCGAGCTGAGCCAGGCGGCGGACGCGCCGACGGCGGGGGCGCTGGAGGCCCGACGGGAGCGCGCCTACGTCTGCCTCCCCAAGGCCATCGCCCCATGACCGCCCTCACCGTCCTCGCCGACGACGCCCGCCACGCCCAGCCGGGCCACCCGGACCGCCCCGCACGGATGGCGGCCATCCGGAACGCGCTCGACGCGGACCCGGTGCTGGCGGCCCTCCCCCGTCTCCGCGGCCTGCCCGCGAGCCGCGAGGCGCTGGAGCGGGTCCACGACCCGGCCTACCTCGACCTGCTGGAAGCCTTCTGCGAACGCGGCGGCGGAGACCTCGACGTGGACACGTACGCGACCCCCGGCTCCCTGGCGGTCGTGCGCGAGGGCTGCGGCAACCTGCTGGCGCTGGTGGATGCGGTGTGCGGGGGCGACGTGGCGAACGGGTTCGCGCTGGCACGTCCGCCGGGACACCATGCGCGGCCGATGGCGGCGATGGGGTTCTGCCTGCTCGCCAACGTGGCCGTGGCGGCCCGCTACGCGCAGGCGGTGCACGGAGCCGAGCGGGTGCTGATCGTAGACCTGGACGTGCACCACGGCAACGGCACGCAAGAGGCGTTCTACGAGGACCCGTCGGTGCTCTTCGTGTCGTCGCACCAGGGGGACATCTATCCCGGGACCGGTCACCTCGCGGAGACGGGCGCCGGGGCGGGGGCGGGGACCACCGTGAACCTGCCGGTCCCGGCCGGGACCGGCGACGAGTTGGCGGACCTGTACCGGGCGGTCCTCCCCCCGCTCGCGGCCCGCTTCCGGCCAGACCTCGTGCTGCTCTCGTTCGGCGCCGACGCGCACCGTCTCGACCCGCTGGCGGGCCTCGACCTGAGCGTCGCCGGGCTGGCGGACGCGGTGGGGGTGATCCAGGAGGTGGCGGACACGCACTGCGGGGGGCGCTTGGTAGCGACGCTGGAGGGCGGCTACCACGCCGAGGTGCTGGCGACCTGCGTGGCGGCGGTGGCGCGGCGCCTGGCGGACCCGATGGCAGAGATCGCGGACCCCTTCGGGCCGACGGCGCGGCGAACACGGGACCTGGGCACGCTCACGGAGGCGATCCGGGGGCGGCACAGGCTGGGGTGAGGAGGGCGTCCCTCCCGTCCCCCATCGCTGCGCTCTCGAACGCTCCGGACCACCCCATCGGGGTATACCGCGAGACGCCCCGACCCGGCACCGTGCCCCCGAACGCTCCCGCCTCGGCACCGAGATGGGCCGGGTCGCCGGTCTCCAGACGTCGCCTCCGGACCCAAGCGTGCTACCGTGGGACGCCGAAGACCTGCGTCCAGTAGCCGTCCACCTCGGCGGCGCCGATCTCCTGGAAGCCCGGGTCCATCAGGTGGAGGCAGTGCCCCTCGCTCTCCACCCAGTCGCCCACCACCTCCGCCACCGACTGCTGCCGCGCCGCGATGTTCTCCCCGATCACCCGCCAGTCGTAGCCCGCCCGCCGGACCCGCTCGCCCGTGCCCAGCCCGTCGCTGCCCCGGTGGTCGAAGTGGCCGTGCTCGGCCATGTCCCGCGAGTGGCGCTCCGCGGCCGCCTCCAGGCGGCTGTCCCAGATCAGCGGCGCCGCCGGGGCCATGCGCCGGTCCCCGCAGGTAGCGCCTTCCGCCCGAACCGCGTTGACCGCCGTCAGCATCTCGTCCCACGCCTGCACGCCCGCCTCGGGCTCCGGCGGGAGGTCCAGCCCGACCGTATCACAGGCGCTCAGGCCGACGAGGAAGACGAGCAGGGCAGACAGGCGGAGCGGCATCGGAGGACGGGCGGGTCCCGGAACCTCCGTCAGGTCGTCTCACTTCCGGAAACCCTCCCGCCGAAGGGAACGCGAGCGTCCCCCCCGCCCGGCCTGTACGGTCTCAGACCGCGCGACTCTCTCCGGAGTGCCGGAAGCACGCCCTGGGGCGCAAACGGACCGCCCCGCGCCTCTGCGTTCCCTCCACCGCGCTGCCCGACTGGAAGATGCGATCCCCCGTCGCGCCCGAGAGGGGCAGGCTGAGCACCCGCCGAGACGAGCGCTCAGGCGGGCGAGTCGGGGTCGGCAGGCCACCGGCTGCACCGCTCTGGGGGAAACCCTGTCCCGGCGCGACCGGCGCAGGTACGGGTTAAGGCACGCACTCCGTGACCGATAGCACAAGGTGTCCCCTCCTTTGTCTTCCATGACCACCCGCGTCACGAGCGGCCTCGACCCCTCCACGGTGCTCGCCGAGGTCGACCGCCTCCGGGCAGCCGGCGACCGGCCGACGCTCGCGCTCGCCTTCTGTGGCCCCGACCAGGACCTGGACGTGCTCCGGGCCGCGCTCGTCTCGCGGGGGATGGCGGTCGTCGGCGCCAGCACGGCCGGGGAGATCGCCGACGCCTCGCTCACCGAAGACGGCATCGCCCTCCTCCTGCTCGACGCGCCCGAGGATGCCTTTTCGGTCTGGTCCGACCGCCGCGCCGAGGGCGAGACCTCGGCGACCGTCGCCGAGCGCCTCGGCCGGTTCGCCGCCGATCGCTACGCCGACCCCGTCGTGATCACCTTCGGGTCGGGCCTCACCACCGATGGCGAGGCGGTCGTGAACGGCGTGCAGGCGGGCGCCGGGCGGCCGGTGACCCTGTTCGGGGGACTCGCCGGGGACAACCTCCGCATGGTCGAGACCCGCGTCGCGTCCTCCTCGGACGTGCTCACCGACGGCTTGGTCGGCCTCGTGCTGGACGGCGCCCGGATCGAGACCCAGGGCCTCGCCACGAGTGGCTGGCAGCCGGTCGGCGTCGAGAAGACCGTCACCCGGTCGGAGGGCAACGTCGTGTTCGAGCTTGACGGCGAGTCGGTGCTGGACGTGTACGGCGACACCTTCGGCATCGAGGGGCTCCGGGACCCCGAAGCGAGCATCGTCATGGACATCGGCGTCCAGTTCCCGCTCAGCATTCGCCGCGACGACGGCACGTCGGTCATCCGCGCGCCGCTGTTCCCCGCCCCAGGGACCGGCGGGCTGGTGTTCGCCGGGGGTGTGCCCGAGGGCGGCCGGGTCCGGTTCTGCGTCCCTCCCTCCCTCGACATCGTCGAGCGGGTGGTGGCGCAGGCGTCGGCCCTCCGCGACCGCACCCCGGCACCCGACGCCGTCCTGCTGGTCGCCTGCAAGGCCCGGCACACGGCGCTCGGCCCCATCGCCGAGGACGAGGTGGAGGCTCTCTACCGCCTGTGGGGCGCGCCGCTGGTGGGCTACTTCTCGTACGGCGAGATCGGGGCGCAGCACGGCGGCGCGTGCGACTTCCACAACGAGACCTGTTCGATCCTCACCCTCCGCGAGCGGGTATGAGTCTCTCCGACCCCGACCTCGCCGCGCTGGCGGCGCTCGTCCAGTCGCGCATCGCGGACCCGGCCACGCGCGACGAGATGATGGTGTCGCTTCGCCGCGCCGACCGCGCGACGGCCCGCCGCGACTACCGGGTGGAGCACCTCACGCGTGAGTCGCACGCTCTGAACCACCTCCTGACGCGCGTCTCGAAGGATTTCGAGGCCCGCACCGAGCAGCTGGAGGAGGCCCGCGAGGCGGCTGAGGCGGCCACGCGCGCCAAGTCGGAGTTCCTGGCCACCATGAGCCACGAGATCCGGACGCCCATGAACGGCGTAATCGGCATGACGGGGCTGCTCCTGGACACCCGCCTCGACGACGAGCAGCGCGAGATGGTCCGCACCATCCAGACCAGCGGGGACGCGCTCATCACGCTCATCAACGACATCCTGGACTTCTCCAAGATCGAGGCCGGGATGCTCACGCTCGAATCCTGTCCGTACGAGGTGCGCCCGGCCATCTACGACGCCCTCGCCCCGTGCACAGTGCTGGCATCCGAGAAGGGGCTCCTGCTGACCTCCGAGGTGGACCCGGCCGTCCCGGCGAGCGTGATCGGCGACGTGACCCGTCTGCGGCAGGTCATCCTGAACCTGCTCTCGAACGCGATCAAGTTCACCGCCGCGGGCTCCGTGCGCCTCCGCATCGAGGCGGAGGGGCCGTCGCGGCTGCGGCTGACGGTCCGCGACACGGGCATCGGCATCGCGCCGGAGAAGCGCGAGGCCATCTTCCAGTCGTTCTCCCAGGCCGACGCGTCCACGACGCGCACCTACGGCGGGACCGGGCTGGGCCTCTCCATCTGCCGCCGCCTCGTCGAGATGATGGGGGGCACGCTGTGGGTCGAGAGCGAGGTCGGAGCGGGATCGGTGTTCGGCTTCTCCTTCGACGCCCCGCAGGCGCCCACCCCGGCGACCGCGGCCTGGATCGCGCGCTCGCGACCGGCCATGACGGCAGCCCCCGGCCACAACAGCCCGGGCGACGCGCTCCGCATCCTCATCGCCGAGGACCACCCCGTCAACCAGCGCGTCACGTCTCGCATCCTGGCGAGCCTCGGGCATGGCGCCGACATCGCCCAGGACGGCGCCGAGGCCGTCGAGGCAGTCCACCGGTCCATCCGGGATGGGGCGCCCTACGACGTGGTGCTGATGGACATCCACATGCCGCGCATGGACGGCTACGAGGCGACCCGCACGCTCCGGGCGACGGTCGAGGCCGGGGCACAGCCGTACGTGATCGCCGTTACGGCCAACGCGCAGCACGGCGAACGCGACCGGTGCCTCGCCGCGGGCTGCGACGACTTCCTCACCAAGCCGACCCGCCGCGCCGACCTTTCGGGGGCGCTGGCGAAGGGGCAGCGCCTCCGGTCGTCCGCCTGACCGGTCTCAGCGGCCAGCGACCAGGTCGACGTGGCGGCGGTCCAGTTCCCGCACCGCCTCGGTGATCGTGTCGACGTTGTGGGCGAACACGACCGGGTCGATTCGCGCCGCGTCGTCGGTGGGCGCGTGGTAGTCGGCGTGGTCCTCGACGCCGAAGTAGACGAACGGCACGCCCTGGCGGTGGAAGACGGCATGGTCGGAGGCGCCGGTCCAGTTGTCGGCCCCGGTGCCCTCGTCATGGCCGTACCGGAGGTCCAGGCCCGCGCCCTGGAGCAAGCGGCCGAGGTGCGGGTAGTGCGCCGTCCCGGCGGCCCAGAGAGGCCCGCGCGACACCATGTCGAGGTTGACGACCGCCAGCACGGCGCCCAGCGGAACCGGCGGTGTGTCGGCGAAGGCCTGCGCGCCCACGAGCCCCTGCTCCTCGGCGTCGAAGGCAGCCAGGATGACGGTGTGCGCGGGGGGGACCTCTCGGAGTTGCTCGGCCAGCGCGAACAGCGCTGCCACGCCGGAGGCGTTGTCGTCGGCCCCGTTGTAGACCTGCCCTGCGCGGACGCCGAGGTGGTCGTAGTGGGCGGTGACGAGGAGCACCTGCTGCGGAAACACGGTCCCCTCGACCCGCCCGGCGAGGTTGACGCCGTCCCCTCCCTGGGGCAACGCGACGGTCTGGCGGAAGCGGCCGTCGAAGGCGCCCGTCAGCCCGCTTTCTCGGAAGCGGCGCTCCACGAAGTCGGCCGCGCGGTAGCCGCCGGGCGTCCCGGCACCCCGCCCTTCGAAGGCGTCGCCCGCGAGCATCGACACGTCGGCGATGAGTTGGGGCGCGGCCTGCGGCACGGGCGCCACGGGGACCGGTGCCTCCACGGGCGGCACGCTGGCCGTTCGGCAGGCGGTGAGGCCGAGCGTCAGCCCCAGGATCAGAAGAAGCGGGCGGCGCACTACTCGACCACCAGGGGCACGCGGAAGGCCGTCTCGGTGGGCGGCAGGCAGATGCGGTCGTCGCAGACGGCGTAGCGGACCGAGCCCGACACCTCGCGGCTGCCCGCCTCGGCGCCCTCGCCGACGGCGAGCACCTGCACCACGCGGCCCGTCTCGGCGAAGTACGGGTAGGCCCTCTCGAAGGCTTCGTCGTAGCCCTCCACAGGCGTCGCCTGGACGAGGCGCGCGGCGCGGACGCGCGGCGGCAGCGGGTCCAGCGTGACGGTCAGCGGAATGCCGACGGGCGAGCCGAGCGCGTAGAGGCGCCAGCCGGGCCGGATGGTGGCGTCGAGCACCACGCGGGCCTCCCCGCCGGCCTGGGCGCGGTCGGCGCGGACGCGCCAGGAGACGATGTCGCTCGTCCGCTGCGCCGAGGCGGGCAGGGTGACGAGCAGGGCGAGCAGCAGGGCGATCCGGGTCATGCGGCGACCAACGCAGGCGAAGGGGGGAAAGTGCCCGAACGGATGCGGGGCGCCGTCCCGAAGAACGACGCCCCGCCGATCGGTCGAGGGAGGTCGGCTATACCGACTCCTCCTCGGCGACGACCTTGATCGTGATCTCGGACGTGATCTCGGGGTGGATCCGGACCGTGGCGGGGTATTCCCCGACGGTCTTGATGTCCTCCGCGAGCGAGACCTTCCGACGGTCGATGTCGTAGCCGAGCGCGGTCAGTTCGTCGGTGATCTGCTGCGTCGTGACGGTGCCGAAGAGGCGGCCCTCCTCGCCGGTGCGGACCGGGATCAGGATCTCGGTGCCGTTGAGGCGGGCAGCCAGCTTCTCGGCGTTGCCGCGGGCGGCTTCGATCTTGTGCGCCGCCTGGCGGCGCTCCTCGGCGTAGCGCTTGATGGTCGACTTCGTGGCGACGACGGCCATCTGGCGCGGGATGAGGTAGTTCTGCCCGTAGCCGGGCTTCACCTCGACGAGGTCGCCCTTGATGCCGAGCGTGTCGTGGTCCTCCGTGAGAATGACTTTCATGGGTTTCGGAGCTATGAGCCCTGAGCGGTGGGGCGTGAGGAGGGCGCGGATCGCCCACGCCCCACGCCGGACGCCTCAGAGCTACTTGACGTTGTCGGCGGCGAACGGGAGGAGCGCGACCTGCCGGGCCCGCTTGATGGCGGTCGTCAGCTGGCGCTGGAACTTGGCCGAGACGCCGGTCATGCGGCGCGGCAGCATCTTGCCCTGCTCGTTGACGAAGCGCTTGAGCGTCTCGACGTCCTTGTAATCGATGTACTCGACGCCGGCCGTCTTGAAGGGGCACTTCATCGTGGTGCCGGCCGCGCCGGGCGCCGCGATGCGCTGGAGGTCCTCCGGGTTGGAGGCGGCGATCAGGCGGCGGGCGACCTCGGGCGAGACGGCGCGGGGCGCGGGCTCCGAGCCGATCTGCTCGGCGGCCTGCTCGACGGCCGTCGGCGCGTCGGAGGAGGTCGGGACGGCGGCGCTCTCGAGCGCGGCGCCGACGTTGGTCTCTTCGATCTTCGTCACCTCGACGCCGTCGCCGGGGGTGCCGGCGTCGCCGGCGGAGTTCTGGACTTCAGACATGGTCAGATTGGATGTGCGCTAGGCGCGCTGGACGGGCGGCGCGATCTTGGGGAGCTCCTTGCCGGAGCGCGTGGCCTCGTAGTGCCGCTCCATCTTGGCGTCGTAGCGGAGCACGAGGTGGCGCATGATGTCGTCGTTGATGATCAGCGCGCGCTCGATCTTGGGCAGGCCCGTCACGACGGCGGTCGACATGCGGAAGTTGACCACGACGTAGTAGCCGTTGCGCTTCTTCTCGATCGGGTAGGCCAGGCGCTGGCTGCCGCGCTCTTCGACGTTCTCGACGGCAGCGCCGTTGTCGGAGAGGTACTGCGTCACGCGCTGGACGATGTCCTTGGTCTGGTCCTCGTTGAGGACCGGGTTGATGATGTACATCAACTCGTAGAGGGGGTCGGTCGACCCGGAGGCCGCGGCCTCGGTGGCGTCTGCCATAAGTCCCTGTGGGAAACGATGAGTGTCGTATGCCCGCGACGCCCGGGATGTCTCCCCGGAGTCCGCCACGAGCAGGGCGAACACGGAACCTAGCCCATCGCGCTCCCGAGGCGGGCGAAGCAGGGGCGAAGACGCCGCCGGGCTTCCGCGGCCTCTGGAGCCCCGCCGCGGGCGACGCCGCGGGGCAGACGCCCCTAGCCGTTCGCCGCCTCCTCCATGCGCGCCTCGCGGTCGGCCAGGGCGAGCGCCCGCACGATGGCGTCGAGGTCGCCATCGAGGACGTTCTGGAGCGCGTGGTTTTTGTCGTCGCCTTCGAGGCGGTGGTCGGTCACGCGGCCCTGGGGCCAGTTGTACGTCCGGATCTTGCCCGAGCGGTCGCCCGAGCCGACCATCTCCTTGCGCGCCGCCGCCCGCTCGTTATGGACGCGGTCCAGCTCCAGCTGGTAGAGCCGCGAGCGCAGCACACGGAAGGCCTTCTCCTTGTTCTTGATCTGGCTCTTCTCGTCCTGGATGCTCACCACCAGGCCCGTCGGCTCGTGCGTCAGGCGCACCGCCGAGTCGGTCGTGTTGACCGACTGCCCGCCCGGCCCGGACGACCGGTACACGTCGATGCGGACGTCCTGGGCGCGGATCTCGACGTCCACCTCCTCCGCCTCGGGCAGCACGGCGACCGTGGCGGCCGACGTGTGGATGCGGCCCTGGCTCTCGGTGGCGGGCACGCGCTGGACGCGGTGGACGCCCGACTCATACTTCATCCGCCCGAACACGTCCTTGCCCTTGAGCGCGAACGTGATGTCGCGGAAGCCGCCCGCGGTGCCCTCGGAGGTGTCCATCACCTCCACCTTCCAGCCCTTGTCCGCGGCGACCTTCTGGTACATGTCGAACAGGTCGCCCGCGAACAGCGCCGCCTCGTCGCCCCCCGTCCCGGACCGAATCTCGACGATGGCGTCGCGCGCGTCCTCGGGGTCCTTCGGGACCAGTTCCTCTTCGAGTTCCTTCTCGGCCGCGGCGAGGCGCTCTTCGACCTCCTCCAGCTCCATCGCCGCCAGTTCGGCCATCTCGCCCTCCTCGGCCTCGACCATCTCGCGGAGCCCCTTGACCTCCTCGTCCAACTCGCGCCACAGCCGAGCGGCCTTGACGGCGGGCTCCAGGCCGGACATCTCGCGGCCGAGGGAGGCCAGCTGGGACGGGTCGCTGGCGACGTCCGGCTGGGACATCGCCGTCAGCACTTCCTGGTAGCGGGCGAGGAGCGCGTCGAGGGCGTCGGGGTTGATCATTGGAGCGGGGCGCGGGGGGCCGGAAGCTAGCGTGCCTTCTGAACGCCCCTCCCCTGCCCCTCGGTCCTCGCCCCGATTTCCCCGATGGCCTCTGCGCTCACAGACTGTCGCGCTCCGGCCTCGCTTCCAACTGTGTCGTCGAGGTGCGTACCGCGACCAGGTCCAGTCCCGCATTTGCCGACCGGACCTCGTACAGGTCGGTGGCGCCGCGGTGATGGACCCGGATCTCGGTCGGGAGGCCGGCCGGGAGCGCGACTGCCCACCTTCCACGCACCAGCGCGTCGCACGAGGCGCTGACCCGCGCGGCCCCCCGGACGTAGACGTCCAGGGTGCTGGGACCCGACTGGCTGTCGACGTAGATCGGCACGCCGCAGAAGTCGTAGCTCTCGGTCGCGACCTGGAGCAGCCGCTCGTCTGTGAGCCCGACCAACATGGCGTCCTCGATCGGGACGAGATCGTCGGCGGAATCGCACCCCGCGAACGAGGTAACGAGCACGGCGGCCCACAAAAGGTGTCGGACTCGGGTCATGGGAGGGAGCGCGGCCCTGGTCGGGTCACGGACGTGTGGACGGGCACGAGAACCGGCCCTTCGCCGCCGAACTCGACGGTGTACCGGTCCGTCTCGCCCCGGTGGCGCACGTCGACGGTCAGCGGCCCGCCGTACCGGGTCGAGGGGAGCGCGACGGTAAAAGAGGACGGGATCAGCGCCAGGCACGTGGGGCCGCGCGTGATCTCCAGCCCCTCGACCTCGACCGTCAGCACGTCGCTGGCGACGCGGGTCTCATACGCAATGGGCGTCGCGCAGCCCGGGATGCCCTCGGTGACGAAGCCGAGCACCGGCGGCGACGTCGGGGACTCCGCCACGAGGTCGACCACCAGCACGTCGTCGAGGGCGACGATGTCGGTACCGAGGCTGTCGCACCCGGCGAGAGAGAGGAGCACGAAGGCGAGCAGGACGCGGCGCATGGCGAGGAAGTGGAGCGCCGCACGCTAGGTCCGCGCCGGGGCGCCGTCAAATGCAGAAGGATGTCCCCTCACGCCACAGACCGTCACGTTCACTCGGACCCCGCCTGCCGCGCGGCCTCTTCACCAGACACCGATCTCGCCGGAGGCCCCGCAGACGCGGCCAGCGGCTCTCGCTCGCCGACGAACCGACCTACTCCACCGCCGGCCGGGTAGTCGAGATGCGGAGCGGCTGGAGGCTGTCGGTCGCGGTGAGGAAGTGCTGGTCGGTCTGGCCCTCCTGCGTGATCTCGAACGTGGCGCAAAGTCCGGCGTCGGCTACTCGACCGTGACGCTCTTGGCGAGGTTGCGCGGCTGGTCCACGTTGCACCCCCGCATCACCGCGATGTGGTAGCTCAGCAGCTGCAGCGGCACCACCGTCAGCAGCGGCTCGAACGCGTCGAGCGTCTTCGGCACCTGGACCACGTACTCCGCCAGATCGCCCAGCCCGTCGTTGCCCGCGTCTGTGATCGCGATCACCGTCCCGCCGCGCGCCGCCACCTCCTCGATGTTCGACACCACCTTGTCGTAAGTCGCCTCCCGCGTGGCGATGAACACCACCGGCATGAACTGGTCGATCAGCGCGATCGGGCCGTGCTTCATCTCCGCGGCCGGGTAGCCCTCCGCGTGGATGTAGCTGATCTCCTTCAGCTTCAGCGCGCCCTCCAGCGCCACGGGGAAGTTCACGCCCCGCCCGAGGTAGAGGAAGTTGGACGCGTAGCGGTAGTCACGCGCCATCCGCTGGATCAGGTCGTCGTCGTCGAGCACCGTCTGGATCTGGCCGGGGATCTTCGCGAGCGCCTCGGTGTGCTCCTGGAGCGCCTCGTCGGTGAGCGTGCCCCGCTCGTGGCCCAGCAGCAGCGCGATCTGCGCCAGCACCGCCACCTGCGCCGTGAACGCCTTCGTGCTCGCGACACCGATCTCGGGACCCGCGTGCAGGTACACCCCCGCGTCGGTCTCCCGCGCGATCGTCGAGCCGACCGCGTTGACCAGCCCGATGGCCAGCACGCCCGCCGCCTGCGCCTGCCGCACCGCCGCGAGCGTGTCGGCCGTCTCGCCGGACTGCGAGATCACGATCACCACGTCGCGGTCGGGGTCCAGCACCGGGTTGCGGTACCGGAACTCGGAGGCGTACTCGACCTCCACGTTGAGCCGCGCCAGCCGCTCGATCAGGTACTCGCCCACCAGCCCGGCGTGCCACGACGTGCCGCAGGCGCAGATCACGATCCGCTCGGCGGCCGTCAGCTGCGGCAGCACGTCGTCGAGGCCGCCCAGCTTGATGCGGCCCTCGCCCGGCCGGACGCGCCCGCGCATGGCGTTGGCCACCGACTCGGGCTGCTCCATGATCTCCTTGAGCATGAAGTGCTCGTAGCCGCCCTTGGCGATCTCCTCGAGGTCCCAGTCGAGCTGGTGGACCTCCTTCGAGACCGGCGCGCCGTCGATCTCGAAGACCTCGTGGCCGTCGGCGCGCACGATGGCCATCTCGCCGTCGGAGAGGTAGACGACCTGCTTGGTGAACTCGATGAACGGGCTCGCGTCGGAGCCGATGAAGTGCTCGCCCTCGCCGACGCCGAGCAGCAGCGGGCTGCCGTTGCGGGCGACGACGAGCATGTCGGGCTCGTCGAGGCTCAGCGCCACGATGCCGTAGGCGCCCTCGACGCGGGTGAGCGCCTGGCGGACGGCCTCGGGGAAGTCGAGGTCGGCCTCCTTCTGGACCTGCTCGATGAACTTGGCCAGCACCTCGGTGTCGGTGTCGCTCTCGAAGGTGTAGCCCTGCCCGACGAGCTGCTTCTTGATGGCAGCGTAGTTCTCGATGATGCCGTTGTGGACGATCGCGAAGCGGCCGTCGCCGGAGGTGTGGGGGTGCGAGTTGAGGTCGCACGGCGCGCCGTGGGTCGCCCAGCGGGTGTGCCCCATGCCGACGGTGCCCTCGACGGGGCGGCCGTCGAGCAGCTTGGCGAGTTCGTCGACCTTGCCCTCCTTCTTGCGGACCTGGAGCGAGCCGTTCAGGATGGCGACGCCGGCGGAGTCATACCCGCGGTATTCGAGCCGCCGGAGGCCGCTGACGAGGAGGTCGCTGGCCTGACGAGGACCGATGTATCCGACGATGCCACACATAGACGAGGGGAGCTAAAAAAGGGGGGATGGCGCCGCGACCGGTGCCGACGGGCACGAGCACGGCAAGACCTACGCGCGAGGAGGGCGATTCGTGCCGGAGGCGCCACGAACGGCCGGGCCGCCGAAAGCTAGGCCAGCGCGGGCGCGGGCTCGCCGTCCGGGAGCGTCCGCCCGACCACCTCGGCGACGCGGCGGGCCTGGTCCATGAGGCCCGCGAAGGCGTCGAGGTAGAGCGACTGGGGACCGTCGGAGAGCGCCTCGGGCGGGTTGGGGTGCGCCTCGATCATCAGCCCGTCGGCCCCACAGGCGACGGCCGCGACGGCCATCGGCGCCACCTTGTCGCGGATGCCGACCCCGTGGCTGGGGTCGACGATGATGGGCAGGTGGCTGAGCTGCTTCACGACCGGCACCGCGCTCAGGTCGAGCGTGTTGCGCGTCGCCGTCTCGAACGTCCGGATACCGCGCTCGCAGAGGATCACGTCCGGGTTG
This sequence comes from Rubrivirga sp. SAORIC476, assembly GCF_002283555.1. Lineage (NCBI taxonomy): Bacteria > Pseudomonadati > Rhodothermota > Rhodothermia > Rhodothermales > Rubricoccaceae > Rubrivirga > Rubrivirga sp. SAORIC476. The sequence goes on from NZ_MVOI01000003.1 coordinate 199,829, forward strand.
CCCTCGGCGAGGATGTACTCGGCCGACATCAGCCACTCCTCGATGGTCGCGCTCATGCCGCGCTTGAGGAGCACCGGGATGCCCGACCGCCCGGCCTCTTTGAGGAGGGCGAAGTTCTGCATGTTGCGCGCCCCGATCTGGAGCACGTCGGTGTACCGCCCGACGACCTCCAGCTGGCTCTCGGTCATCACCTCGGTGACCACCTTGAGGCCGTGGCGGTCGGCCGCGCCGCGCATGATCTTCAGCCCCTCCTCCCCCAGCCCCTGGAACGAGTACGGGCTGGAGCGGGGCTTGAAGGCGCCGCCACGCAGGATGCGGGCGCCCGCTGCCGCGACCGCCGCCGCCGAGGCCTCCATCTGGTCCTCGCTCTCGACGGAGCACGGCCCGGCCATCACCACCAGTTCCGCCCCGCCGACCGCGAGGCCGTCCACGGACACGACAGTGTCGGACGGGTGACCGGTGCGGGCGGCGAACGTGTACGGGCTCGTCACCCGGACCACGTCGCGAACGTCCGGCAGCACCTTGATGTGGCGCACGTCGAAGTCGACCGGAACGCCGGTCGCGCCGAGCACGACGGGCTCGTCGCCGGTCCGGTGGACGCCGAAGCCGAACGCCTCCAGCGCTGCGACGAGGGCCTCGACGCGGTCGCCGGGGACGGTGGGGTCGGGGATGACGACGAGGCCGGGCATGGGCGCGGGGTTTCAGGGAGGACTGAAACGTACGGGACGCCATCCGTCCGGTTCGCGCTTCACGCCGAGTCCGCGCACCACGCCGTCCGTACGGTGAGGTCTGCGGACGCCACCTCGATCCTACCGGAACGTGATCGAGACCGGCTCCGACTCTCCGTACGCGAAGTCGAGGAGGGTCGCCGATGAGAGCCGGATGGTGCCGCCGTCGATGGTGCCTCCACCGGTCAACCGGATGCCGGTGCCGTGTGCTCGCGCGACCTCCGTCCTCGTCGTCATGCCGGAGAGGGTGACGCTGGAGCCGGTCACCACCCCGGAGACCTCGCCGAGCCCGACGTATTCGTCGGCGAGGCCGACAGGCCCGCGCACCACGCGGAGGCGTCCCTCGAACTCGCCCTCCGCATCGGGTTCGTCGAGGTCGAGGCGGATCTCGAAGTCGATGGAAATCCCGTCGGCGAAGGCGGCTGTGACATCGCCCTCGTAGGGACCGGCGAGCGCGGTGTCGCCGCCGCCGCTGTCGCAACCGACGGCGACGACAAGCAGGAGCGCGAGGACGAGACGAGGCATGGGAGTCGGGAGGATGTACTCGACCCAACGAGATCGCGGGCCCGACCGGCTCACGAAGCCTCGGCCTCTTCTCCGTCCTGTCGGCGACCTCGGGTCAGCCCTGGTAGCGGTCCAGGGTAAAGCTCTCCCCGAGGTAGCGCCGCCGGACCTCTTCGTTGGCCGCCAGCTCCTCCGCCGTGCCCTCCATAAAGATCTTCCCGTCGTAGAGCAGGTACGCGCGGTCGGTGATCGCCAGCGTCTCGTGGACGTTGTGGTCGGTGATGAGGACCCCGATCCCGCGCTCGCGGAGCTGGGCCACGATCCGCATGATGTCTTCCACAGCGATCGGGTCGACGCCGGCGAACGGCTCGTCGAGGAGGATGAAGCCGGGGCGCGTGGCGAGCGCGCGGGCGATCTCGGTCCGCCGCCGCTCGCCGCCGGAGAGCTGGTGCCCCTTCGACCGGCGGACCGTCTCCAGCCCGAACTCGCCGATCAGCTCCTCGACACGCGCCTCCTTCTCGTCGCGCGGCATCTTTTGGAAGTCGAGCACCGCGCGCAGGTTGTCCTCGACGGTCATCGCGCCGAAGATGGACGCCTCCTGGGCGAGGTAGCCGATGCCGAGACGGGCGCGCCGGTACATCGGCGTCCGCGTGATGCGCGTCTCGTCGCCACCGGGCGTGTCGAGGTAGACGTTCCCGGCGTCCGGCCGGATCATGCCGACCACCATGTAGAAGGTCGTCGTCTTGCCCGCTCCGTTCGGCCCCAGCAGGCCGACGCACGTGCCCTGCTCGACCGACAGCGACACGCCGTCGACGACGGTGCGGCGACGGTAGCGCTTGACGAGGCCCTCGGCGCGGAGGGTCTTCGGCTCGGGAGTGGGGAGGGCGGGGTTCAGGGTTCGGTGGGGTCAGGCATCGCCAGGAAGATCGCCCCGGGCCGCCTCGGCGCCGAGGTGGGCGGGGTCAGCCATCGGACGAGGGAGGGGCGTCGTCGGAGATGGGCTCGTCGTCGGGGAGGGGCTCTGTGTCGTCGGATGAGAGCGCCTCCTCGGCGCCCGGTACCTGCGGCCGGTCATCCTCTGCTCCCGGTCTGCCGGCTGCGTCTCGCTCCAGCCAGCCGACCTCCCAGCCGTCGCCGAGGACCGCCTCGCGGGTCGGCGCGTCCGGGTCGTAGGCGAAGCCCGGCAGGCGCGGGTCGTCCGGGACGACGCTGGGGCCGTAGGTCGTGCCTTCGATGCCGCGGTAGCCCGAGAGCTCCCGCAACTCGCCGTCGGCGAAGCGGAACGAGAGCGTGTCGGCCGAGAGCTCCTCGGCACCCGCGAGCAGCCCCTCTGGAGTCGCGCGGTAGTAGACCACCTGGGCGTTCGGCCCGACGCCCAGCGAGCGCAGTTCGTCGGCATCGAAGCGGCCCACCATGCGGACCCCCGCGATCTGCTGGAGGCGGCCGAGTGTCGAGTCGAGGCGCGCTGCGAAGGCCCGGCCGAGGACGAGGAGTGAGTCGACGGCGCCGCCGCGGATGGTCGTGAAGAGGCTGTCGCCGGTCAGCTGCGAGCCGTCGGCCCAGACGGAAGGGCGGCTCGCGCCGAACAGACCCAGCCGGTCGAGCGGCTCGGCGAGCGAGTCGGCGGCGGGGGTGCGGACGAAGCGCGCGGAGTCGGCGACGGCCGCGAGCCGCCGTTCCCAGAGCCGCATCCCGCCCGCCAGCACGACCACGGTGGAGGTGTCCGCCCCGACGGCGAGTCGGGAGGCGTCGATGCGGGGCGCCCGTGCGAGCGTGGAGTCGACACGCCCGGTCGAGTCGCGCGACAGGACGAGCAGGAGCGGGTCGCGGTCGGGCTCGCCGCGCGCCGACGCCGTCTCCTCCTGGCCGTCGAACAGGAGCGTCTCGCCGAAGAGGAGCGTCCGCCGGGACGAATCCGGGGACGCTTCGGGAGCGCGCTCGGCGCGGCGATCGTCGCCGAGGCGGTCGAGCACCACGCGACCGTAGGCGCGGGCCCGCTCGGTCCGCCGGAAGTAGACCACCGAGTCGGCGTCGAGGGCCGCATCGGGACGCCGCAGGCGAACGTCCCCGGAGAAGTCGGCCCGGCGCACGTCGGCGTCGTAGGTCCCGCGCGCGGCCGTGAGCGTGCCGGACGAGTCCTCCAGCGCGACCGGCCCCGAGAACTCGGCGACGCGCCGGGCGGACGAATACGTGCCCTCGGGCGAGGTCAGGACGGCGCCACGGTGCAGAATGCGCCCGCCGCCGGAGAACGCTGCGATCTCGGCGCGGCTGTCGTAGGTCGCGGTGGGCGCGAACAGCACCGACTCGCCATCGCCGAGGCGGACGGCCCCGGTGGCCACGGCGACCTTGGCGTTCGAGTCGTACGTCACCGCGTCCGCCGTGAGCGTGTCCTGCCCGGAGAGAATCCGGACGGCGCCGTCCAGCACCACCTCGCCGCGGCTCTCGTAGTAGAAGGCCCGCCGCGAGCGCAGCAGCGTCGTGTCCTGACGGAGCCGCACGTTTCCCTCCAGCCGCCGCACGACGCCCGCCGTGTCCGAGGTCACCTCCACGTAGTCGGCGTTGAGGATCTCGACGAGCCGCGTCTGGGCCGTGGAGGGCTGCGGGATGAAGAGGCAGAACGGGATGAGCAGAGCGAGGGCTCGCAGCCACCACCCCCCTCCCGAGTCCCGTGCCCCGCGTGCTTCCCTGATCATTCGCTCACCTCGATTTCGCCGGTCGCGTTGCGGAACGAGTAGCGCGACAGGTCGGCCGTGGCTGAGAGCCCCACACCGCGGACGCGCTCGCCGGGGCCGTCGAACGAGAACGCGCCCGGTGCTGAGAACCGGCCGGCCGACTCGCTCCAGATCACACGCTCGGCGACCAACGTCCGCCCACCCGACGAGACCACGCGCACGCCGCCGACGGCCTCGTACCGCCCGCTCCCCCCACTGACGGTCCGCGCACGGACGGTCGCCTGGGCACGGCCCGACAGCTCCACCTCGGCGCCTCCCGACGCCGTGAACGCCCCGCCCTCCCGGATCGTCACGCGGGGCGCCCGGACGCGTGCGCCGCCGCCCCCGAGCACCTCGGCCCGCACGCCGCCCGAGGCAGTCACGTTCGTGCCCTCGACTGTGAGGCGCGCGGCATCGATCACCGCCCCGTCGGCACCGGAGACGGTGGCCCTCGCCTGGCCTTCCGCTTCGACGCGGGCCCCATTGTCGAACAGCCGGACCTCTCGCGCGCGGACCGCCCCCCGGGCTGCCCCTTCCGCGTCGAACAGTCGGATCGAGACGGGCGTGGCCGCGGTGTCGCCCGGTGCCGGGCCGAGGTACACGTACGCCGTGTCGCGGTCGTAGCGGGCGAGGTACGGCGCGTCGATCTCCAGCTGAGACCGGCCGTCGGCACTGGTGCGGAGGCTCGCGTTCCAGCTCTCGCTGTCGGGCAGATCCTCGACCGACACGCCGGGCGGCAGGCCCTCCACGGCTCGCCGCGTGCAGCCCCCCACGACGAGCGCGACGGCGAGGAGGACGAGCGGGAGCGGGGAGCGGCGCACAGGGAGAGAAGCTAGCGAGGCCGCCAGCCGGGACCGGTGAGAAGACAGAGAGAGGCGCGAGAGGCAAACGTCGGCGTGCGAGCGGGACGAGTCGCGGGGCCACCCGCCTTCCGCGCCTGCCCCGGTGACCGGCTCGGGGTTCGAAACGCCCGGCCGGATTACGGAAGGAGCCCCCGCACAAGCCTCTCAGCAGGGCAGATCAGGGCAGCGGGGCGGCCGAGAACGCCCAGAGCGTTTGATTTCGCATCGTGTCGCGTCCGCGTGACGCCTCGGCGGACAGGGAAAGCCCGGTGGTATGATATCTGTCGCAGGGACAGGGGCCGCCGCCATTCCGGCCCCCTGCGATCCCCACCCGCCCCCTCGGGCGCCCTCATGAGCTTCACTTTCCAGAAAGCCTCCCCCACCGCGGCTGTCGTCCGCATCGGCAAGGCCCTCGACTTCCGCAACGCCGCCGAGTTCAAGGCGTCGTGCCAGGAGCACGCCCGGCAGGGCGTCCGCTACTACGTGCTCGACTTCTCGGGCACGGGCATCCTCGACTCGACCGGCCTCGGGGTGATCTTCTCACTGTACCGCCAGCTGACGCCCGCCGGCGGGCAGGTCGTGTTCGCCTCGGTGAGCCGCCCCGTGCAGGTCGTCGTCCAGCTGACGCGCACCTACAAGGTGTTCCGCCAGTTCCCGACCGTCGAGGCGGCCCTCCAGGCCCACAGCGCGCCCTCGGCGCCCGCCCAGATCACGCAGCGCCCGACGGGCACCGCGTAACGACCGCCCGGCCCCCTCTCCCCGGACGACGGCACCATGCCGACCACCGCCTTCACCGATCTCGACCGCGCTGTAGACCGGCTCCATGCCGTCTGCGACGGATGGACCGACGAGGGTCCGATCGCGCACGTGCTCGGGGCAGACGGGATGCACGTCCTTCGCCTGACGCTCCACGAGTGGGTGGCGAACCTGGTGCAGCACGCGAGCTTCGCCGCCGAGGCGGAGATCCTGCTGACGATCGACGTGCAGGAGGGCGCCGTCCACTGCATCGTCGAGGACACGTCCGCGGGGTTCGACTTCGCGGCGCAGATCGAGTCCCAGCGCACCTTGCTGGATGCGCCCGGCCCCTCCGAGCGCGGACGCGGCCTGCTGATGCTCGTCTCCTGTGCCGAGGACCTGGAGTTCCGCGCCGCCGAACCGGGCGTCCGCCAGCGGCTCGCGTTCTCCATGCGCGACCCTGCCGGTGGAGACCTCGCGGCTCTGTTCCGCCCGGCCGACCTCGAGACCGACCCCTCCTTTCTCCGTTCCATGGGGGACGGCCTCCTCTCTGACGTTCCAGCGTCGACGGCCACGCCTCCCCCGAACCGATGAGTGCCCGCCCCCACGTCCTCATCGTCGAGGACAACAAGACGCTCCGGCGCCTGCTCGAGTACCGCCTCGGGAAGGTCTACGACGTGTCCGTCGCGGAGAACGGCGAGCGCGCCCTCGAGGCCGTCGAGGCGCGGACGCCCGACCTCGTGGTGTCGGACATCATGATGCCGGTGATGGACGGCTTCGCCCTGCTGGCCGCTCTCCGCAGCGACCCGGCGACCCAGGCGGTGCCGTTCATCTTCCTGACCGCAAAGTCTGACGACCTGAGCCGCCAGAAGGGCCTCAAGAAGGGCGTCGACGACTACCTCACGAAGCCGTTCGACGTCGACCGCCTCATCACGCGGGTCGGGCAGATCGTGCAGCGGAGCCAGATCTACCAGAACAAGCTCAACGCCAAGATCGGGCGCGACTTCTCGGACCGCCTCCTGCCCAAGGACATGCCGGACGAGCCGGGCTACCGGACCGTCTTCTTCTCCCGTCCCAAGGAGGACGGCGGCGGCGACCTCTTCGACTGGACGCGCGCGCAGGACGGCTCGTACCTGTTCACCGTCGGCGACATCATGGGCAAGGGGCTCCAGGCCAAGTTCTACGCCTTCAGCTTCCTGTCGTACATCCGCAGCACGGTCCACGCCATGCTGCGCGAGACGCTCAGCCCGGCCAAGCTGATGAGCCGCGTCAACGAGATGCTGATCAACGACGCGGTGCTGGAGGAGACGTTCGCGTCCCTGCTCATCATGCGGTGGGAGCCGGCCACGAACCGCGTCGTCTACGCCAACGCGGGCCACTGCCGCCCGATCCTGGTCACGCCCGACGGCCCCGGCCTGCTCGAATACTCGGACCTGATCCTGGGCCTCGACCCCAGCACCACCTACGAGGACCGGCAGCTCATCCTGCCGCCCGACAGCGCCCTGCTCTGCTACACCGACGGCCTCAACGAGCAGCTCACGAAGACGGGCGCCATGTTCGGCGAGGCGGGCGTGGCGATGGGCGCCCAGGCCGCGCTCACGACGCAGCAGCCGGTCCACACGCTGCTGTCGTGGCTGCTGAGCCGCAGCCAGGACCCCCAGTTCGGCGACGACGTGCTGGTGTTCTGGCTCCAGCGAATGGGCCTCGGCGGCGACGGACAGGCGTAAGCCCGCAGGCGACAGAATGCCCCCTGACCGGGACTCTCACCCGCCTCGGCACCGAGGCGGGCGAGGTGGTAGACTCGGGGACGCTCCTCCCGTTTTCGTGCTCCGCTTCCTTCCGCTCGCCGCCCTTCTGACCCTCGGCGCTTGCCAGTCGACAGCCCCCATGCAGGCGGCTCCAGCCCCACCGGTTGGGCTGGACCACGCCGCGCTGCACGTCGCCGACCTCGGCGAGAGCGTGGCCTTCTACGAGCAGGTGTTCGGACTGGAGGAGATCCCCGCGCCGGGCGACCCGACGGTGATCCGCTGGCTCGGCCTCGGGCCTGCACAGCTCCACCTGATCCACTACGATGGGGATGTGCCGCCGACCACGAAGGCCGTTCACTTCGCCCTCCGCGTGGCCGACTTCGACGCGCTGGTGGCGCGCGTCGCCGACCTCGGCGTGCCGTACTCCGACTGGCCGGGGGCTCCGGCGACGGTCAGCGTCCGCGGCGACGGCATCCGCCAGATCTACGTCCAGGACCCCGACGGGTACTGGATCGAGGTCAACAACGTCCGGTAGGCCCATGCGCAGCCTCCTTCTGCTCGCCGGGCTGGCACTCAGCGCGTGCGCCTCCGCCCCGCCGCCCGCCCCGACCGTGCCGGTCCGCGTGATGAGCTTCAACATCCGGGTCGACGTGGCGTCGGACGGCGAGAACGCATGGCCGAACCGCGTCGACGCTGTGGCCGCGACGATCCGAGAGGCGGACGTGGTGGGCGTTCAGGAGGCGACCCCCGCCATGCTGGCGACGCTCGACGGCGAGCTCCCCGCCTACACCCGCTACGGCGTCGGCCGCGACGCCGACGGCGGAGGCGAGCAGGGCGCGATCCTCTACCGCACCGACCGGTTCGACCGCATCGACGGCGGCACCTTCTGGCTCTCGCCGACGCCAGGCGTCGCGGGCAGCCAGGGCTGGGACGCCGCCCTTCCCCGCATCGCGACGTGGGCTCGCCTCCGCGACCGGCAAAGCGGGCGCTCGTTCGTGATCGTGAACACGCACTTCGACCACATGGGCGAGACGGCTCGGCGCGAGAGCGCACGGCTGGTCGTCGCCCGCGCGCAGGGACTCGCCGACGGTGCCCCGCTGGCGGTCATCGGCGACCTGAACGCCGACGACGACTCCGAGGTGGCCCGCACGTTCGGCGCTGCGCTCCGCGATACGCGTCTCGTGGCCGAGACTCCCGCGGCGGGCGGTCACGCAACCTGGAACGCCTTCGGGACCGCCACCGACGACCGGCGCATCGACTACGTGTTCGTGTCCGAGGGCGTCCGCGTGCTGGAGGCCGCGACGCTGGACCGCACCATCGGCGACGTGCTCGGGACGGAGAACCCGCGCCTACCCTCCGACCACCACGCCGTCACGGCGACGCTCGCGCTCTAGGGGCGCCATGAGGAGGGAGGCGCCCCGTCGCAGCATCCCGGCAACGAGCGCGAACCCATGGTCGCGGGAGGGGTAGGCCCCTCCCCTTCCGCATCGACATGCTCCGCCTCGGTCTTCTCCTCGCCCTGCTGGTCACCGGCTGCGCGTCGGCGCCCGACGCAGTCTCCCCGAGCCCGCCGACGACGTACCCGACCGGGGCCGATGTCGAGCCAGGCCAGATCAAGTTGGTCCCGCTCCGCCCCGGAGTCTGGGCACACGTCTCGACGTTTCGCTTCGAAGACGGCACCGTCTACCCTTCCAACGGCCTGGTGGTGCGGGACGGCGACAGCGTGTACCTCGTCGACACGGCATGGGGCGAGGAGGCGACGGTCGCGCTCCTGGCGGCCATCGACGCCGAGATCGGGCTGCCGGTCCGAGGCGTGGTCTCGACGCACTTCCATGACGACCGGGTCGAAGGCGCCGACGTGTTCCGCTCACGCGGCATCCCGGTCTTTGCGTCGTCGATGACCCGTCGGCTCGCCGCCGAGGAGGGCAACGCGGTCCCCTCGGATTCGCTGGCCGGGCTGACCGTCCCCGGAGCGAATGTCCGGCTGGGCCCGCTGGATGTGTTCTACGCGGGTCCGGGCCACACGCGGGACAACCTCGTCGTGTACGTCCCCGAGGCGGGCATCCTGGCGGGAGGGTGTGCCGTCCACGAGGCCAGCCGGACGCATGCCGGCAACGTGGCGGACGCCGACCTCGATGCCTGGCCGGTGTCGCTGCGCCGGGTCCGCGACCGCTACCCCGAGGCGGACCTCGTGGTGCCGGGCCACGGGCCGCCCGGAGGTCGCGAGTTGCTGGATCACTCGATCGAGGTGGTCGAGGCCGCGGGCGACTAGGGCAGCGCAACAACTTTGCGAGGGGCGGTTCGTAGGAGTCTCACATCGCCCCTTCCTCCCATGACCCGCGTCTTCAGTCATCCCGACCCCTCGATCACGCATCTGGTCCTGAACCGCCTTCAGCAAGAAGGCATCGACGGGGTGATCCGCGGGCTGGCGGTCGGGCGCGGCATGGGCGAGATTCCGCCGATCGCGGCGTGGTCGGAGGTCTGGGTCGCAGGCGACCCCACAGCCGAGGCGGTCCAGACCGTCATCTCGGAGGTGACCTCCGCCTCTCCCCCGGACGCGGACTGGACGTGCGCCTGTGGCGAGACCATGGAGGGCCAGTTCGCGACCTGCTGGGCCTGCGGCGCGGAGGCCCCGATGGTTCCCTCCTAGCGTGCGCGAGTACGACCAGATCGCCGACTGGTACACGATCGCTCGGAATCCCGAAGTCGGCATCCCCGACCTGGAGTCGTTCGCGCGCCATCTGCCGCCCGGCGCGAAGGTGCTCGACATCGGCTGCGGCGACGGCGTCCCGGTCTCACAGTTCCTGGTCCGGGCGGGCGCCGAGGTCGTCGGGCTGGACAGTTCCCCGGAGATGGTCGCGCGCTTCCGAGCCGCCCTTCCCTCTGTCCCCGTCCGATGCGAGCGGGTCCAGGCCGCGTCGTTCGAGGCCGCGTCGTTCGACGGGGTCGCGGCGTGGGGCGTCCTGTTCCACCTGTCGGCGCCCGACCAGCGTGCTGTGATCGAGTCGATGGCCGAGTGGCTGAAGCCCGGCGGGCGGGTCCTCTTCACGTCCGGCGCGGAGGCCGGGGGGACAGAGAGCGAGATGGACGGGGTGACCTTCCACTACGTCTCGCTCGGCGCCGAGCAATACCGCGCGGCGCTCGACCGGGCCGGGCTGGTGCTGGAGTCCGACCGTCCCGACGCATGGGACAACCACGTCTACGTGGCCCGGAAGCCGGTCGCCGACGCCAGCGCCCTGTAGAGATCCATCCACCCCGCGGCCTACGTCGTCCCGCGAATCAGATCCGGCGCCAGCAGGCCATACATCGCCGTGTCCTTCCACTCGTCGAAGAACGTGAACCAGCGGTCGCGGAGGCGCCCCTCGAACACGAACCCCAGCCCGGTGAGCAGGCGGATCGAGGCCGCGTTGTCCGGGTCGACGTCCGCCTCGACGCGGTGGACGCCGAGCGTGTCGATGGCGAAGGCGAGCACCGTGCGGACAGCGTCCGAGGCGAGCCCCTGGCCTTTCGCGTCCGGGTGGAGAATGAAGCCGACCTCGATGCGCCGGTTCGTCCGGTCCCAGTCGGCGAGCGTGACCGTGCCGACGAGCCGGTCCGCCTCGGGGCGCGTGAGGGCCCACTGAAAGAAGGCCCGGTCCCGAGTGCCCGCCTCGATGCCCTCGCGGTAGGTACGGGCCGCGTCGAGGTCAGCGAGCGGCCCATGACTCCAATAACGGAGGTGCGTCGCATCGCCGAAGACGGCCAGCAGGTCGGGGTCGTCGCTCGGGCGGACGGCGCGGAGCCGGACGCGGGCGCCGCTCAGTACCGGTAGGCCCTCGGCGAAGGGGTCGGGCAGAACGTGGAGGCGGGAACGAGGCATCGCGTTCGTCAGGGAGAAGGGAGTGCACGGTACGTCCAGATCCGCCGCCGGACCTCGCGCCTCGTCCCCCGGATCGGATGCAATCCGACTCGTCTCCACCCCGAGTGGAAGCGCCGCGCCTTCCGTCGGCGTTAGCGTAGGGCTTCCCCTCCGCTCCGCACGTGGACCGCACCGAGACCCCGAAAGGCAACTTCCTCCGCGACATCGTCGCCGCCGACGTGGCGGCGGGCACCTACGACGGCCGCGTCGTGACGCGCTTCCCGCCCGAGCCCAACGGCTACCCCCACATCGGCCACGCGCAGTCGATCTGCCTCAACTTCGGGCTGGCGAAGTCGTTCGGGGGCGTCACCAACCTGCGCTACGACGACACGAACCCCGAGGCCGAAAGCCAGGAGTTCGCCGACGCGCTGCTGGATGCGGTCCGCTGGCTCGGCTTCGAGCCCAACGAGGTGCTCTACGCGTCTGACTACTTCGAGCCGTTGTACGCCTGGGCGCAGGACCTCATCCGCAAGGGGCTCGCGTATGTCGACAGCCAGGACGGCGACGCGATCCGCGCGGGGCGCGGCACGGTCACCGAGGCGGGCACGCCCAGCCCGTACCGCGACCGCCCCGCCGAGGAGTCGCTGCGCCTCCTGGAGGAGATGAAGAACGGCGAGCATCCCGATGGCGCGCACGTGCTCCGGGCGAAGGTGGACACCGAGTTCGGGCCGATGGCGCACCCGAACATGAAGCTCCGCGACCCGATCATGTACCGCATCCGGCGCGACGCGGAGCACTACCGCCGGGGCACCGAGTGGGCCATCTACCCGCTCTACGACTGGGCCCACGGGCAGGGCGACGCCATCGAGGGCATCACGCACTCCGTCTGCACGCTGGAGTTCGACGTCAACCGGCCGCTCTACGACTGGTACCTCGACGCCATCGGCATCCCGGAGCCGCGCAACCACCAGTACGAGTTCGCGCGCTTCAACCTCGACTACACCGTCATGAGCAAGCGCATCCTGCGCCGGCTCGTCGAGGGCGGCCACGTCGACGGCTGGGACGACCCGCGGATGCCGACCATCGCCGGGCTCAAGCGCCGCGGCGTCCGCCCCCAGGCGCTGCGGTCGTTTTTCGACGGGCTGGGCGTGACGAAGGTGAACGGCAGCGTCGAGATCCAGCAGCTGGAGTACGCCCTCCGCGACGACCTCAACGCGGTCGCCCCGCGCGTGATGGCCGTGCTCGACCCGGTGGAGCTGGTCATCGACGGGATCGAGGGCACGACGTGGATCGACGCGCCGTACTGGCCGCACGACGTGACCCCGCCCGCCTCGGCGCCGCGGTCGCGGCAGTTGCCGCTGGGGGCTACGGTGTGGATCGAGCGCGACGACTTCTCCGCCGACCCGCCGAAGAAGTGGAAGCGGATGGCGCCCGGCCGGGCGGTCCGCCTCCGGCACGGCCCCGTCGTCGAGTGCCTCGGCGCCGAGACGGACGCCGACGACACCGTCACGCGCATCCGCGCCCGCCTCGCCGACGACGCGAAGCCGACCGGCGTGATCCACTGGGTCGACGCCGAGCACGGCCTCCCGGCCTCGTTCCGCCTCATCGAGCGCCTCTTCACCGTCCCCGACCCGGCCTCCGAGGAGGACCCGATGGCGACGCTCAACCCGGACTCGCTGGTCGAGCAGATCGGCTGGGTGGAGCCGTCCGTCGCCGAGGACCCGATGGACACGCGCTACCAGTTCGAGCGGACGGGCTACTTCTGGCGCGACCCGGAGGACTCACTGCCGGGCGCGCTCGTGTTCAACCAGATCGTGGCGCTGAAGGACACCTGGGCCCCGAAGCCGGACGCCCCGACACCGCCCGCCGCTCGCTCGCAGACGCCGACGACGCCCGCCGGCCCGCGCGACCCCGCCTCGGCGCTCGACGCGGACCAGCGGGAGACGTACAGCGCCCTTCTCGTTCACGGCATCGGCGAGGAAGAGGCGGCCGTGCTCGCCGCCGACACGCCGCTGCGGCGCCTCGCGCACGCCATCATCGACGCGGGGGCCGATCCCCGGGCCGCCGGCGCGCTCGTCGTCCACGACCTCCGCCGCGCCCTCGGCGACCGCGACCTCGCCGACTCACAGGCCGAGGCGGACGAACTGGCGGCCGTGCTCGCCCTCGTCGAGGACGGCACGCTGACGCGCAACGCCGTCGGCGATGCCGTCGCCGGGCTGGTGGACGCGGGCGGCACGGCGCGAGCGGTCATCGCCGCCCGCGGCCTCGCCGCCGTCCGCGACGCCGACGCGCTGACGCCCGCTGTGGAGGCCGCCCTGGCCGAGAACCCCGACGAGGTGGCGCGCTACCGCGCGGGCGAGCAGAAGCTGTTCGGCTTCTTCGTCGGGCAGGCGATGCGGCGGGCGGGCAAGGGGGCCGACCCGAAGGCGGTGCAGGGTCTGCTGCGGGAGAAGCTGGCGGACGCATGATGCCGCTGCGACCGACCACCCAGGCTGCTCTCGCGGAGGTGACGGACCAGTTGCGCCGCGTGCCGGACGTGCTGGGCCAGCTCCGCGCGTTCTCGGAGGTCCACCAGGTGAAGCACGGCCTGCTGGGCCCCGCGAGTTCCAGCCAGATCGCCGAGGAGGCCCCCGACGCGCCGGATGCCGAGACCCCCGATCGGGACCTGATCGCCATGCTGACGGGCGACGAGTACGAGCGGTCGGAGTTCTCCGAGACCGCCCCCGGTGACGTGCGCGTTCGGGCCGTCCGCCGGGGTGGTCCCGAGGTGGAAGGCGCAGCCCCCGGCGCCGACATCACCCTCCAGACCGACCCGCCGCGTCTCCTGAGCCTGTCGGCCCTGCCGCCCGAGCTTCCCGGCCTGATGGGCTGGTTCATCGCCTCGACCGAGAACGAGATGCGGTTCGAGTACCGCGATGGCGTGCCGCTGCTGCAGTCGATGTACACCCGGGTCCGCAGCCGGGGCATCGGCGTCCTGCGGCTCGACCAGGAAGTCCGCTTGGCGGCGCACTACGCGCCCCGAGACGCCGCGGCCCCATGACCGTCCGCGACGTCTCCCCCGCCGACCTCCCCCCGCTCCGGGACCTTGCCGAGCGTGCGTTCCGGTCCGCCTTCGCCGCCCAGAACGACCCCGCCGACCTGGACGCCTACGTCCGCGACGCCTTCGACCCTGCCCGCCTGGGCGGCGAGGTGGCAGACCCGGCGACCCAGTACATGGTGGCCGAGAGTGACGGCACCCTCGTGGGCTACGCCACCCTCCGCGACAGCGAAGTCGAGGACTGCGTGACCGGGCCGAGCCCCCTGGAGATCCAGCGCATCTACGCAGCCCCCGAGGCCATCGGCCAGGGCGTCGGCACGGCGCTGATGCGCGCGTGCCTGGACCGGGCGCGGAGGCAGGGCTTTGAGACCGTCTGGCTGGGCGTCTGGGAAGAGAACGCGCGGGCCATCGCGTTCTACGAGCGCTGGGGGTTTCGGGTGGTCGGCTCGCACGTCTTCCGGCTCGGGAGCGACGACCAGACGGACCTCATCCTGGAGCGGCCTGTCGGCTCGGCAGCGTAGGCCGAGGCCGGACATCGAGCCATGGGGAGAACGGTGGTGGAGGGCAACGGTACGCCTTCTTTCCACTCCCCCAACGTCATGGCCACCGAACAAAAAGCCCTCCTCGCCCGCCTCCACGCCAAGCCCGGCAAGGAAGATGAGGTGGCTGCGTTCCTCACGAGCGCGCTCCCGCTCGCTCAGCAGGAGGATGCCACCATCCGGTGGTACGCCCTCCGCCTCGACGACACCACCTTCGGCATTTTCGACACCTTCGCCGACGACGCCGGTCGTCAGGCTCACCTCGACGGCGACATCGCCGCCGCGCTCATGGAGAACGCCGAGGCCCTCCTCGACCGTCCGCCCGTGATCGAGCAGGTCGACCTGCTGGCAGCCAAGTAGGGCTCCTGGCGACGTCTGGGTCCCGAGCGCTCCCTTCGGCACCGGTATGTTGATCTGCCCCCGACGCCCGCCCCCATGCGCCTGCTTCTCCTCCTCGCCCTCGTGGTCGCCCTCCCCGCCTCGGCCCAGTCGTGGTCGATGGGCGACATGCTGACCGAGATGGCCCCGGTCCTGGTCGACGCCGCCTCGACCGACTTCGCGTCGCTCCGAGGCGAGTTGCTCAACACGCGCGGCACCGACTCGCTCTGGGCCTCGACCTACCGGCCGGAAGGGCCGAGCGGGCCGCTCTACTCGCGGATCGCGATGAACGCCAGCGTGAACCAGAGCATGCTCTGGTTTTCGATCCAGGCCACCGACACGACGTACGCGCAGCGGCTGTTCGGAACCGCCATCGGAACCCTCAACCAGCAGGTCGGCAGCGTAGACGAGGAAAATGGGCTGGGCTGGATGCTGGCCGTCGCCGAAAACTCGGCGGTCCGCAAGGTGGTCCAGTGGGTCGAGTGCGCCCAGGTGGGCCGCGTCGTTGAGGCGATCTACCAGCCGACCGAGACGGGCGCCGACGTGATGGTGTCGGTCGTCCGCCGCGGCGGGGCCGACTGCCCGGGCGACGGCTAGGCCCATGTCGGCCCCGGCTGCCGCGGCCAGGGGCGGACGCAGACGGCGCCTCTCCCCTACCCGAGCACGCTCGCGGCGTGGCGGAGGCGACGCACCGTGGCCTCCTTCCCGATCACGACGAGCGTCTCGAACAGCCCGGCGCCGACCGAGGTGCCCGTGGCCGCGAGGCGGACCGGGTGGACGATCCGGCCGAAGCCTGCCCCCTCGTCCTCGGCGAGCTGGCGCATGACCGCCTCGGTGCTCTCGACCGAGAAGTCGGCGTCGGCCTCCAGGCGGTCGGCGTAGGCGGCCACGAGCGCCGCGCTGTCGTCCTTCCAGCGCTTCTTGAGGCCCGCCTCGTCAAACGACTGGGGATCCTGGAAGAGGTAGGTCGCCTCGGCGAGATCCGAGGCGCGCGTGAGGCGCTCGCGCATCAGGCCTGCGGCCTCGACCAGCGCCGCGTCGTCGACGGGGCCGACGGCGGCCTGGACGGCCGGGCGAGCGCGCTCAGCGATCTGCTCCGCCGAGAGCCGCCGCAGGTGCTGGCCGTTGAACCACTCCAGCTTATCCATCGCGAACTGGACGCCGCTCTTGCCGATCCGCTCAACGTCGAACGCCGCCACCAGTTCGTCGAGCGTGAACAGCTCCTGCTCGGTGCCGGGGTTCCAGCCCAGCAGCGCCAGGAAGTTGACCACCGCCTCGGGCTCGAAGCCCGCCTCGCGGTACTGGACCACGCTCACGGGGATGCCGAGGCGGTCGGCGGAGCGCTTCGAGAGCTTGCCGCCGGTGGGCGACAGGATCAGCGGCAGGTGCGCCAGCCGGGGCGCCTCCCAGCCGAGCGCGCGGTACATGAGCAGGTGCTTGGGGACGGATGACAGCCACTCCTCACCACGAATCACGTCGGTGATGCCCATCGCGTGGTCGTCCACGACGTTGGCGAGGTGGTACGTCGGCATGCCGTCGCTCTTGACGAGCACCTGGTCGTCCACCTCGGTGGTCTCGAAGGCGACCTCGCCGCGGACACGGTCGGTGAACGTGATCGTCTCGCCCTCCGGCACGAGCAGGCGCACGACGTGCTCGTCGCCCCGCGCGAGCCGCTCGGCGACCTCGTCGGCCGACAGCGTCAGCGAGTTGGTCATCTCGCCGCGCGTGGCGAGGTCGTAGCGGGGGCTGGGGTTTTCCTTCGAGCGGTGGCGCTCCTTCATCGCCTCGATCTCGTCCGGCGTGTCGAAGGCGACATACGCGTGTCCGCCGTCGAGCAGCGCCTGTGCCGCGTCGGCGTAGAGGTCGCGGCGCTCCGACTGGCGGTACGGCCCGAGGTCTCCGCCCTGCGTCGGCCCCTCATCGACGGTCAGGCCGGCCCAGGCGAGACCGTCGAGGATGTCCTGCTCGGCCTCGGGCACGAAGCGAGAGCGGTCGGTGTCCTCGATCCGGAGGACGAACGTGCCGCCGGTCTGGCGGGCCAGCAGGTAGTTGGTGAGCGCCGTCCGCAGGCCGCCGATGTGGAGGAGGCCGGTGGGCGAGGGCGCGAAGCGGACGCGGACGGGGGCAGACATGGTCGAGGCGAAGGGGGAGGACCGAACCTATCCCCTCCCCCGCGCCCCACGCCTCCGCGCGGACTTCAGACGGGCCGGATCAGCGGAGCATCAGCGGAATGTCGACTTCCCCGGTCGCCTTCGACACGCGGAAGATCGTCCGGTCCGGGGTCTGAACGGTGCCCCGCTCCTGTGCATACCGAAGCGACACCATCCACTGCCCCGGCGATTCGATCACCTGAATGGGGTCGGGCTCGTACGCCGCGGGATCCGGGAGCGACGCCACTACCAAGTCCACGGCCGCCTCGGGGCTCGTGACCACCGACGTCTCCGCCGAGACCGCCGGGTACGGGTCGGACAGCCGACTCTGCGAGCACCCGGCCAGGACGACGAGGCCGAGGATCAGGACGAAGCGCATGGACGGATGGTGTGGGGGCTAGTGAGCCGAGCGCGGCGCCTCGACCGTCACGCCGGGGTCGATGAGGTACAACGCGCCGTCCGACAGCACGGCCTCCACGACGCGCTCCTCCTGAGCCGGAGGCGCGGGCGTCGGCGCGAGGACGGAGCCCACCCAGACGGCCATCCCGGCGACAGCCAGCAGGGCGCCGAGCGACACGCGCCGCCGCAGCGCGTGGCCCACCGCCGAGCGCTGGGCGCGGCGGTCTGGCGCCCGGCGCGACAGGCGGCGCTGCTTGTCGAGGCGCGCGAACAGCGCCGCATCCGCCGAGGCGGGCACGGCGAGCGGCTCCTGACGCGCGGCCAGCCGGAAGGCCAGCAGCGCGTCGAACTGGTGGCGGCAACCGGCACACGCCGCGAGGTGGCCGAACAGCGCGGGCTGCTCGGCGGGGTCGAGTTCACCGTCGACGTATTCGTTGAGCCGCATCTCGGCCTCGTCGTCGGTGCAGAAGGAAAGCATGGTCATAGGGAGCGCGCAGGCTGTGCGGCGAGCGCGGGGACGGCAGGCCCCGGCGCCTCGTCCGGGTGGAGCCAGGGCCGAAGCAGGACCCCGATCTGGCGGCGGGCCTTGAAGAGACGGCTCTTGACCGCCGACACCGTCGACTTGGTCACCGAGGCGATCTCGTCGTAGCTGAGGTTCTGGTACTCGCGGAGCACGATCACCTCGCGGTAGGACGGCGAGAGCTGGCCGAGCGTTTTGGTGACGAGGGCCGTCTGCTCGCTCTTGAGCAGGTTGGCGAACGGCGTCGCGCCGTGCG
The DNA here is from genome assembly GCF_002283555.1 of Rubrivirga sp. SAORIC476. Lineage (NCBI taxonomy): Bacteria > Pseudomonadati > Rhodothermota > Rhodothermia > Rhodothermales > Rubricoccaceae > Rubrivirga > Rubrivirga sp. SAORIC476. Next base: position 218,214 of record NZ_MVOI01000003.1, read on the forward strand.
ACGGGGGCTCGGGCGCGTCCTCGGCGAACCCCACCTCTCGCCCGCGCTTCCGGAGCACGTTGAGGCACTGGTTGCGCGCGATGGTGAAGAGCCACGCCTTGAACGACGTCGAGCTGAGGAGCCGCTCCCGGTGCTCGTAGGCACGCGCGAAGGTTTCCTGGAGGAGGTCCTCGGCCTGGGCGCGGTCGAGCAGCATCTTGGCGCAGTAGGCGTAGACGGCCCCTTTGTACCGGTCGTAGAGCGTGACGAAGGCGAACTCGTCGCCCTGGCGGAACGCGTCGATCAGGGCGGGGTCGTCGGGCGGCATGGGCGACGGGGAGAGGGTCGTCTCAGGGAGACACACGAGCCAACGGATCGTTGCTCCGGTCTGGTGCTTTTTCGCACGGGCCGTCGGCGACGGCGCTCGGGTCGCCTCGGGGCCACGGGAAGCCGGGACAGGGTCGCGTTCCGTTGCGGGGGCGTTTTCGCTCCACCTTGGACAGTGCGTCACGGCGCCTCGGTTAGTTTCCCGGCCCCGACGCGCCGGAGTGGACCGGCGCCCCCCCTGTCACCTGACTGAGACGCGATGTTCTCCCCCCGCCTCGCCCTGCTCACGTTCGTCGCCGCCGCTGCCCTCGCCGGGTGTGGCGGATCCCGGCCGACCGCCGAGCCCGTCGCCCTCGGGCCGGACGGCACGCCCATCGTCGCCTCCTGGAGCGCAGACACGCTCACGCTCCGCGCCTTCGACGAGGCCTACGTCGCCGCTGACGGCGCCATCGTCGACTCCACGCAGACGCCGCTCGCACGCCGTCTCGACTTCCTGGAGCGCTACGTCGACTTCCGCCTCAAGGTGCTCGCCGCTCGCGAGGCGGGCTACGCCGACGACTCCGCCTACGTCGCCGAGGTGGCCGAGTACCGGGACCAGCTCGCCGGCCCCTACTTCACCGACCGCCGCGTCCTGGACGCCATCATCGCGGACCTCTACGCGAAGCAGGCCGAGCGCATCGCAGTCTCCCACATCCTCTTCCTGATGAGCCCGGCCGAGCGCGACACGGCCGCCGTCTACGCTCGCGCTACCTCCCTCCGGGATTCCATCGAGGCAGGCCTGATCTCGTTCGCCGACGCTGCGGCCCAGTATTCGGAGGACCCCTCCGCCGCGGAGAACCAGGGCGACATCGGCTGGATCTCCGGCGGGCGCACCGTCCTGGCGTTCGAGGACGCAGCCTACACCACGCCGGTCGGCGAGGTCTCGGAGCCCGTCCGCACCCGGTTCGGCATCCACCTCGTTCACCCGACCGCGCGTGAGGCCGACCGCCCGGCCATCTCGGCCCGCCACATCCTGATCAGCACCTCGGAGGAGGTCTCGGCCGATTCCGCCGAGGCGGTCATCGCGTCGCTGCGGGAGCGCGTGCTGGCGGGCGAGGACTTCGGCGACCTCGCACGGGAGTACTCCGACGACCCTGGCTCCGGCTCCCGCGGCGGCGACCTGGGCGAGTTCACGCGAGGCCGCATGGTGCCGCCGTTCGAGGAGGCCGCCTTCGCGCTCGCCACCGTGGGCGACGTGTCGCAGCCCGTCGCGTCGCGCTTCGGGTCGCACCTGATCCAGTTGACCGGCGTCGCCGAGCGGCCGTCGTTCGAGGAGGCCTACACGAACCTGCGGACGCTGGCCCTCCGCCTTCCCCGCACGGCCGTCCGCCGCCAGGCCGTCGGGCGTGAGTACATCGCCGAAGTGGGCGGGACGTACGACGAGGCGCTCGTCCGCGAGGCCATCGACCAGTACCCGGCCGACTCGGTGCAGCAGTACGTCCAGAGCGTCGGCTTCGGGGAGTACAACGACCGGACGTTCGCGACCATCGGGGACTCCAGCTACGTGCTCCGCGACCTCGCGCTGCCGCTGGCCCGCCAGCGCTACGGGCCGCACCCGGCCGGTGAGATGATCGAGGCCATCCGCGCGTACGTCGACGAGAAGGCGGTCGAGATGGCGCTCGCGCGCCTGGAGGACCGCGACCCCGAGTTCGCCCGTGTCTTCCGGAGCTACGCCGACGGCGTGCTGCTCTTTCGCATCGCCGAGGACAGCGTCTGGACGCCCGCCCGCGAGGACACCGACGGGCTGCGGGCCTACTTCGACGCCCGCCCCGGCCAGTTCCGCTGGCCCGAGCGCCGTCGCGCGGTCGCCTTCCGGGCGCCGTCGGACTCGCTCCTCCGCGCCGTCGCCGCCGACCTCGACGCAGGGATGACGCCCCAGGCCGCCCTCGCCGCACGTCAGGACCTGGTCGACGACGACCGGCTCCGCCTCGATACCGTCTACGTGGCCGACTCGACGGGCTCCGCGCTCGACGCGGTGCTGTCGCTGCGCGTCGGCGACCGGAGCGAGGTGATTCTGGAGCGTGCCCAGCGCGTCCTCTACGTGCTGGAGGCCATCGAGCCGCCGCGCGACAAGACCTTCCAGGAGGCCCGCGCCGAGCTCATCACGGGCTACCAGGACCAGGTGGAGTCGGAGTGGGAGGCGCGCCTCCGGGCCCGCTACGACGCCCGCACCTACCCGTCGCGCATCCCGGCGACCTCGTCGGTTTCCCTGCCCGAGGCGGAGGGACCCGCGACGGTCCTCTCCGACGGCGCCCGGTAGCCGGAGCCTGCATGTCGCTGCGCCTTTCCCTGCTCGCGCTCCTGGCGCTCGGCGCGTGTTCGGACGCACCGAGCGCCGACGCGCCCGGCGGCGGGGAGACCGTCGCCCGTGTCGGCGACGCCCGCCTGACGGAGGGCGACGTCGCGAATGCACTCGGCGACGGACCGGTGGGGCTGGACAGCGTCACAGCCCGTGAGCAGGTCATCGAGCAGTGGGTGCAGCGCGAGTTGCTGGTGCAGGAAGCCCGGCGCCAGGGCCTCCCCGACGACCCGGGCGTGCGCCGACGCCTCGCGGACGCAGAGCGCGCGACGCTGGAGATGGCGGCCCTCGCGGCATTCTTCGACCAGGCCCCGCCGACCCCATCGGAGGCGGACCTCCAGGCGTACTACGACCGCCACAGCGAGGCGCTCGCGCTCCGGGAGCCGTACGTGCGCCTCCGGCACCTCCGGCTCGCCGCGCCGACGCGCGCCACCGAGGCCCGGGCCTCGCTCGACCGCGCCATCGCCTCTCCCTTCCCAGACTCGCTGTTCGCCCTCGTCGCCCGCGAGTACGCCGACGACCCCGACGGCGCCATCGCGTTCGCCCGCGAGTATGTCTCGGAGGCCCGCCTCGCCGCCCTCGACGAGACGCTGGGCGAGCGCGTCGCCGGGCTCTCGGCCGGTGGCCAGGGGACCGCGATCCCCATCGGGCCGACGGTGCATCTCGTGCAGGTGATCGACCGCGTGCCCGCGGGCACGGTCCCCCCCTTCCGGCTCGTCCGCGACGAGTTGGCCGAGCGGTTGGGCATCCAGATGCGCCGCGACGCCGAGGCGCGCCTCATCCAGCGGCTCCGCTCCGAGGCCCAGGCCGCCGGGCGCCTCGACGTGCCCTGACCCTCCCTCTCCCCGTCTTCGCGCAATACGACGCCCCCCCGGGCCGTATTCGCCCCTCGCCTGTCCCCAGCCTCGCCCGATGCGTTCGATCCTCACCGCCCTTCTGATTCTCGCCGCCGCCTCTGGCGCCGTGGCCCAGCCCGTCGCCCCAGGCGCCCGGCTCGACGGCATCGCCGCCGTCGTCGGCGAGCAGGTCGTGCTGTACTCCGAGGTCGACGCCCTCGTGCAGCAGTCGACGCCGCAGGGCCAGACGCCGCCGCCGGACTTCTGGAGCCGCGCCCTCGACCGCCTCGTGGACCAGCGCGTCGTGATCGCGCGGGCGCGCCAGGACACGACCCTCAACATCACCGACGACATCGTCGACCAGCGCGTCGACGCGCAGGTGGCGCAGCTCTCGGCCCAGGTCGGCGGAGACGCCGCGCTGGAGCAGGCCTACGGGCGCTCGCTCGACGAGGTCAAGATCTCCATCCGGGACGACGTGCGCGACGAGCTGCTGCTCCAGCAGTACCAGGCCCGCCGGATGCGCGAGGTCGTCATCACGCCGGGCGAGGTCCGCGCGTGGTTCGAGCGCATCCCCGAGACCGAGCGGCCCGTGGTGCCCGAGCTGGTGCGCGTGGCCCACATCGTCCGCATCCCGTCCACCGACGAGGCAGGGCGTGCCTCCCTGCGCGCCTTCGCCGACGCGCTCCGCGACTCAGTCCTCGCCGGGCAGGCGACCATCGAGGAACTCGCCAACCGCCACTCGGCGGACCCCGGCAACACCAACCGCGACGGCACGAAGAACGGCGGCCTCTACACGACGCTCCGGCTGACGGACCTGGAGCCGCGCTTCCAGGCGGCGGCGGCGGCAGCCGAGATCGGCACCCTCTCGCCCGTCTTCGAGACGCCGTTCGGCTACCACTTCCTGCGCGTCAACTCGCGGGACGGCAACCGGCTCTCGTTCAACCACGTGCTCCTGCAGGTGGAGGTGGGCGAGGCGGAGGGGCAGGCCGCCCGCGAGTACCTGTCGGTGCTCCGCGACTCGGTGCTCGCCGGAACGCCCTTCGAGGCCATCGCGCGGCGCCAGTCCGAGGATCCCGCCAGCGCACCCCGCGGCGGCTACGTCTCGGTACCGCAGACACGCCAGCGCGACCTCTCGGTCGAGGGCCTCGGCCCCGAGTGGCGAGCGACCATCGACTCGCTGGAGGTCGGCGAGATCAGCGAGCCCGCGCCGGTCACCCTGGCCGACGCCTCGGGCACGCGCGCCTTCCACATCGTCCTCCTCCAGAAGCGGACCCCCGCCCACCCGCTCTCCGTCACCGACGACTACGCGTTGCTGAGCCAGTACGCGCTTCAGGAGAAACAGAACGAGGTGCTCGCTGAGTGGGTCGGCGACCTCCGGGAGACGGTCTACGTCGACATCCGCGCCGAGCGGTACCAGCCGCCGTCGGGCGGATAGAGGACAGGCCCACGAGTGCCCCATCCACGCGCGGGGGCGACCTCGGAGCCTCGCGCGCCTGACTCGTAGACTCGCACTCCTGCTCCCTCGCCCACTCTGATGCCGATCGACCCCCGCGACCCCACCGCCGTCTCTGCCCTGGCCGACAGCTACCGACAGCTCCGCGCCGAGGTGGGCCGGGTCGTGATCGGGCAGGAGGACGCCGTCGAGGGCCTCGTCGTGGCGCTGCTCGCCCGCGGCCACGCGCTGCTCGTGGGCGTCCCCGGCCTCGCCAAGACGCTCCTCATCCGGACGCTGGCTGACGCGCTGGAGCTCTCGTTCCGCCGCATCCAGTTCACGCCGGACCTGATGCCGAGCGACATCACGGGCACCGAGGTGGTCGAGGAGGACCCGGCGACCGGCCGCCGCGCGTTCCGGTTCGTTCAGGGCCCGGTGTTCGCGAACGTGGTCCTGGCGGACGAGATCAACCGGACGCCGCCCAAGACGCAGGCGGCGCTCCTGGAGGCGATGCAGGAAGGCCACGTGACCGCTGCGGGCGAGACCGTGGAGCTACCGAAGCCCTTCTTCGTGCTCGCCACCCAGAACCCGATCGAGCAGGAGGGCACGTACCCGCTGCCCGAAGCCCAGCTCGACCGGTTCATGCTGAACCTCTGGCTGGACTACCCGCCCTTCGCCGACGAGGTCGCCATCGTCAAGAGCACCACCTCGGGTGGGGCCCAGGCGATCTCGCCCGTGCTCTCGGCCGAGGACTTGGCCGCGTTCCAGGCACTCGTCCGCAACGCGCCCGTGGCCGACCATGTCGTCGAGCACGCCGTCCGCCTGGCGGCGCGCACTCGCCCCGGCCGCGAGGGCGCGCCGGATTTCGTGACGCAGTACCTGTCCTACGGCGCGGGCCCGCGGGCGAGCCAGTACCTCGTGCTCGGCGCGAAGGCGCTCGCGCTGCTCGACGGACGGGTGACGCCGTTGGCGGAGGACGTCGACCGGATGGCGGTCGCTGTCCTGCGCCACCGCATCGTGACCAACTTCAACGCCGAGGCGGAGGGCGTCTCGGGCGTCGACATCATCGGGCGGCTGGTGGGAATGGACTGACCGGACGGGCACGGGAGCGAGCGAGATGGCCGGCGTCCGGGGAATCCCTCAGGCGGCTGCTCGTACACTCGCACACCTGACCACTCGTCGACCTTCCTGTGCTGGACCTCTCCGCCCACTTCGCCGTCCCCCCATCGCCCGCCGTCGAACTGCGCGCCTTTACGCACGGGCTGATGCCGCGGACGGTGCCCGACCTCATGGCGGGCTTCTGCGCGGACTGGGCCGAGCGCGGCGTCGACGCCTGGAACCGGGTGCCCGACCGCTGGGGGCTAGGCCGCGAAACCGGCTGGTGGGCGCTCCCGACGGACCTCGCCGACGCCTACGTGGCGCCGCTCCTGTCCGCACCGGTGGGCACCTGCATCCTGCAGCCCAACGTCTTCACGACCGTCCAGGCGCTGCTGTCGTGTGATGGCCCCTTCGACGGACGCGACGAGGTGGTGTTGACTGCCAACGCCTTCCCGTCCGTCCGCCACTCCGCTCAACGGTGGGACGGGCTCCGCGACCTCCGCCCCGTCGAGGTGCCCGCCGGGCCCGACGGCTTCCTCGACCTCGACGCCATCGCGGACGCCATCACCGACCGGACGGCCTGGGTGTTCGTCTCCCACGTCGGCTTCGCGACCGGGGAGGTGATCCCGAACGAGGCCCTCCGCGCGCTCGCCGAGGTGGCCCACCGGCACGGCGCGCTGCTCGCGGTCGACGGCTACCACGCGACGGCCTCGTACCCGGTCGGCGTGGATGCCATCGGGGCGGATGTCTACCTCGGCGGGCTGCTGAAGGAGGCGTGCGGGTCGAGCGGCAACGCGTACCTCTACGTCCGCCCCGGCCTGGACCTGCGCCCGCGCCTGAGCGGCTGGTTCGGCGATGCCGACCCGTTCGGCTTCCGGCCCTCCCCTGCCGACCACCCCGAGGTCCGCCGCCGCTTCCTGGGCGGCACGACCGCCGTCGCGTCGATGTACCACGCCGTCGAGGGCGTCCGCGTGCTGCTGGACGCCGGCCTGGAGGCTGTCCGCGCCGACACCCTAGCCAAGGGGGACCATGCGCTGCGCCGCGCCGACGCGCTCGGCCTGACCGTCCGCTCGCCCCGCGAGGACGCCCGACGCGGCGCCATGATCGTGCTGGAAGTGGCCGAGGCGGATGCCATGGTCCGATGGCTCAAGACGCAGGACGTGTACGTAGACGCCCGGCGCGGCGAGGTCGTCCGCTTTGCCCCGTTCGTGTGGAACACCCCGGCCGAGGTGGATCGCCTGTTCGACGCGCTCGGCGAGGGGCTCGCGTCCGGCGCCCACCGCGCGCTCGCCCTGGCCGACGAGGGCGGCCCCGTCACGTAACGACCCGCCCGACGCTGATTCTACACGGGCCGTTACGTTTCCGTACCGACGGGACGGCTTGATTGGGGCCTCGTCGGCAACGGCCGATACAGCCCACGGAACGTCACATCGTCCCCTCTACACGGGTCTGGCGGCACGTGCGCGCTCCATCCGCGCCCTCTGATGGGGAAGGCGCGCGCAGGGAGGAGGTCTCATGCGACGCGCGAAACGAGGCTGGCATTCGGCTTGCGGAAGGGACCGGCATCGACACCCTCCCACCCGTGCTCGCCTGGTCTCTCCGCTCCGCTGCCACGCTCGGCGCCATCGCGCTCGCCGCCCGCCCCCCGGCCTCCGCCGCCGAGGCCCTCGGCCTGGCGGTGGCCGCGCTCGTGGTCGCGGCGCTGGCCGTCTGGCCGGCGGAGCCCTCCCAGCCGTCCGCCTGACCCGGCCGCGTCGCCTCGCCCCCATGACCTCTTCGCTCCAGACTGCCGTCGAACGCTACGCCGCCGAGCGCGACGCCGAAGGCCCCCGAATGGACATGTACGCCCGCGCCGTGGCCGTGGCCGCGCTGCCGCTCGTCCGCTCTCTGTCCCGCCGCGTGGCGCTCCCGGACCACCCGCTGGCGTCCTACGCCGACCTCGAGAACGCGGGCATGCTGGGCATGCTGCAGGCCCTCGGCAGCTACGACCCGTCCCGCGGCACGCCGTTCGCGTCGTTCGCCTACGGCCGCATCCGTGGGTCCCTGGTCGACTTCCTCCGCACCATCGACTGCCTGAGCCGCGACCGCCGTCGCCGCGTCGCGGAGGCCTCGCGAGCCGCGCAGACGCTCCAGCAGGAACTCGGCGACGAGCCCCGCGCCGCGCAGGTCGCCGACCGCCTCGGCGTCTCCGTCCGCGCCTACCACCGCCTCCTCGGCGATGCCCAGCAGCGCTTCGCGCTGTCGCTCTTCGACGGCCAGGGCACCGACCGCCCCTCCCCCATCGACACGCTTCCCGCGCCGGACGTGGAGGCCGCCGACGCCAGCGCCGAGCGCCGCTCGCTGTACGGCTTCGTGGAGGCGCTCGTCGAGACGCTCCCCGAGCGCGAGCAGCGGATCGTCCACCTGTACTTCTTCGAGGGCCTCACGCTCCGCGAGATCGCGGGCGAGTTCCACCTCACCGAGGCACGCATCTCGCAGATCCTCTCCAAGACGCTCCGCACGCTGCGCGGGCACATGGACCATCACGCGGTGGCTGCCTAGCCACGCACCGACCTCCCGAGAGGGAGAGAGAGAGCGGCGAGCCGAGACCGGGGAGACCTGGCCTCGGCTCGCTGTTTTTGGCACCCCGGGAAGCCCGCCTCGGCGCCGAGGCGGGAGGAGGCCGCCTCAATGAGCCCAGTTAGGCTGGCAGCGTCGCCCGGTCGGGGTGGCGGCCCTGGACGCCGTCGAGGAGATGACCGATGGCCGCCAGATCGGCGTCGAGGTCACCGGTCGGGACGAGCGTGCCGGTGACACCGATCTCCTTGCGCCCCCAGTCGATGGCGACGATCGCGATCGGCACGTCGGCCGCGAGCGCGATCCGGTGGAAGCCCGTCTTCCAGCGCGGCACGGCGCTCCGCGTGCCCTCCGGGGTGATCGCGACGATGCCCGCCCGCCCCGGTCGCAGCGCGGCCGCGGCGTGCTCGACCAGGCCGACCGGCGCGTCCCGGTCCACGGGCACGCCACCGAATGCACGCAGCGTCACCCCGAGGGGTCCCCAAAACAACTGGCGCTTGGCGAACACCTGCACGCCGATGTCGCATGCCGCAGCGGCGGCCAGCCCCACGAGCCCGTCGAGGTTGGACGTGTGGGGGGCGCCGATGATCACCTGCCGGGGCACGTCCGCGAAGCCGCCGACGAAGCGCCAGCCGAGCACGCGCATCACGCCGCGGCCTAGCGCCCGCAGCCAGGCGGGGTGGCCCTGCCGGGGCACGGACGGCGGGAGCGCAGGCAGCAGGACATCGACAGGGAGCACGCGGACCGCGTCCGCCGATGCACCAGGGGATGGAGACACGGACATGGTGCGAAAGCTACTTCGGGCCCTCGGGCGTGACTCGGCCTGCGCCCCGAGGGGCGTTACCTTCCGGTCGCCCCCCCAGACGCATGTCCACGACCTTCCAAGGATCCCTCGTCTCGCCCAGCGGCGCGCGCTACGCGATCGTCGCGAGCCGGTTCAACGAGGCCATCACCCGCCGCCTCCTGGACGGCGCCACCGAGGCGCTCGTCCGTCACGGCGCCGACGCTGACGCGATCGACGTGGCGTGGTGCCCCGGCGCCTTCGAGATCCCGCTCGTCGCCCAGCAGCTGGCGCAGACCGGCACCTACGACGCGGTGCTGTGTCTCGGCGCCGTCATCCGCGGCGCGACGGCGCACTTCGACTACGTCGCCTCGGGCGTCGCGAGCGGCTGCCAGCAGGTCGCGCTCGCGACCGGCGTGCCGGTGATGTTCGGCGTGCTCACCGTCGACACGCTCGACCAGGCGTGGGAACGGGCCGGGACGAAGGCGGGCAACAAGGGCGCCGAGGCGGCCGCGGCGGCCGTCGAGATGGTGAACCTCGCCGGCCACATCGGCCGCTAGCCCCGCACCGCTCCCGACGACGCTACGCGACCCACTCTCTCGTCCCATGAGGATCTCGCTCGCGTTCGCCGTCATCTGCCTGCTCGCCGTCCCCGGCCGGGCACAGTCCGCCCTCGGCTGGGAGGCCTACCCGGCGTTCACCGAGGTGTCGGCCGTCGCGTCGGCGTCGGACGGGCTCTGGGCCGCCAGCGACGGCGGGGTCTTCTTCTACGACACGGCCTCGGGCGAACTGCGGACCGCCACGGCGGCGACGGGGCTCCGCGGCGGTGCGGTCGGCGCCGTAGCGGTCGACGACGCGCGGGGAGCGCTCTGGATCGGCTATCGTGACGGCGTCCTGGAGCGCCTCGACGCCGAGACGTTGGAGGCTCGGGCCTTCTTCGAGATCCGCCGCGCCGACCAGTACCCCGCACGAGGCATCCGCCGCATCGTCGTGCGAGGCGACGTCCTGTACGTGGCGACCGACTTCGGCGTGGTGGTGTTCGACGCCGCCGGGGAACGGGTCCTGAACGCCTACGCCCGCTTCGCGGACCAGGAGGCCGGAACGCCGGTCAATGATGTGCTGGAAGCCCCCCTCTCCACGGGCGCCCCCGGGCTGTGGGTCGCCACCGACGGCGGGGTGTTCACGGCCTCCCGCGACGCCGACAACCTCCAGGCACCGGGGTCTTGGACCCGCGAGACCGGATTCGAGGGGCCTGCACTGAGCATCGCCGCGTTCGACGGGACGGTGTACGTCGGCGGGGGCATGGATGGTGCCCGCGACCTCTACCGGCGGTCCGCCTCCGGGACCTACGACCGGCAGTTGTTCATCAACAACCCCATCACGTCGCTCGCGGGCACGCCCGGTCGCCTCTTCGCATCGGCCCCCTCGTTCGTCTACGCCCTCCTCCCGCCCGGCCAGCCTTCGTCGTTCTACCGGATCGCCGGGGCGGGTGCCCTGACGGGCGTCGTAGTCGGGCCCGACGGCACCCCGTGGGCAGGCGACGGCGCGATCGGTCTGTTCAGCCTTCCAGCGGCTCCTCAACCCGGTGAGAACGTCGTCACTCCGGACCCCGTCGCGCCCCCGGGCCCCCTCTCGACCAACATCGTCGACATCGACGTGGACGACGACGGGACGCTCTGGGCGGTCACCGAGCGGCTGGAGTCGGGCGTGTTCGCCTCGGTGAACCGGTTCGAGGACGGCGCATGGACGGCATTCCGCACCGACGACCCGTCCATCGACGTGGTCCGCGCGTCTCTGATCTCGGCCTCGGTCGGCCCCGACGGCACGTTCTACGCGGGGTCGGCAGGCGATGGCGTGAGCGTCTTCCGCGATGGCAGCCCCGCGACCTACCGTGAGTCCAACTCGTCGCTGCAATCCGCCATCGGCACCACCGACTTCGTGGTCGTCCGCGATGTGGCCGTGGACGATCAGGACGCGGCCTGGGTGCTGAACGTCTCCGCCCGCCCTCTGCACCGCTTCGATGGCGAGACGTGGCGCGGGTTCGGCTACCCCAGCGGCATCCCGTCCGGCGCGGAGGCATTCCGGATCGCCATCGACCGGTTGGGGCAGAAGTGGCTCGCGCTCGGCTCCAACGGCCTCGGCGTGTGGGACACCGGCGCCGACCCGCTCTCGGCGGCCGACGACCGCGCGACGCGCTTCGCGGGCGAGGGGAGCAACGGCGTCGGGCTGCCCAGCGCGGATGTGCGCGACGTGGTGCTCGGCGGCGACGGGCGCATCTGGATCGGCACGGCCCGCGGTGTCGCGTCCGTCTTCCGACCTCTCGACGCCTTCTCGGCCGACCCGGGCCTCGCCGCGCCGCAGTGGCCCCTCACCGAGGACGGCACCAGCTACCTCCTCCGAGACGTGGAGGTGTACGACCTCGACGTGGACCCGGCGGGCCAGATCTGGGTCGGCACGTCCTCCGGGGCCTACCTGATCGACGCCGAGGGGACGGGCCTCGTCCGCACCCTGACCGCTGAGACGAGCCCGCTCCCCAGCGATCCGGTGTTCGCCGTCTCCGTCGACCCGTCGTCCGGCCGGGTCTACTTCGTCACCGCGGAGGGCCTCTTCAGTGCGCCTGGCGACGCGACACGCCAGACGCCGGGCTCGGACGCGCTCGCGGCCACGCCGTCGCCGTACCGCCCGGCGATGGACGCCTCGGGCGTGGTGGTGAGCGGGCTGCCGAGCGCCGTCTCTCAGGTCCGCGTCATGACCGTCGCGGGCGACGTGGTCTACGCGGCCGAGGTCCGGGGCGGGTCCTTCCGGTGGAACGGCCGCGACACGAGCGGCCTGCCGGTGCCGTCCGGCGTCTACCTCGTGGCAGCCTCCGGCTCCGACGGCTCGTCGACGTTCGGGAAGGTGGCCGTCATCCGGTAGGGACCGCGACTGGTGGGGAGGATCGCGACTCGGGGGTCGGGAAATCCATGACTGCGGGGTCGTTGTGTGCGATCACGGTGCGGACCGGAACGCGCCCGGAACGGCACTGGTCAAAGCGCTTCCTTTCTTCCTCCCCCCCTCCCATGGATCGCACTTCCATTCTCAACGACTACGTCACCGACATGTCGGCCGTCGAGGCCCACATCCTCGCCGCCGTCGAGCGCCAGCTGGCCTCCGACGACACGGCACGCTATCCCGAGGCGGTGTCCGCCCTCACGGATCTCCAGTCGACCCTCACGAAGCACGTCACGGCCCTCGAGGCCTACAACGAGCGGACCGACGGGGGCGGCGTCAAGGAAGCCCTCAAGGAAGCCGTCGCGGGCGCGCTCGGTGTCGCCGCGGGCTTCTACGATCAGTTGCGCCCGACCGACAAGGTCTCGCGTATGATCCGCGACGCCTACACCGCGACCAGCCTCGCCGCGATCAGCTACCACATGCTGTACACGACGGCGCTCGCGCTCAAGGCCGACGACCTCGCCGCGCTCGCCCTCGGCAACCTGTCGGACCTCACCGATCGCATCGGCCAACTGTCGGAGACCGTCTGCACCGTCGTCGCGGCGGAGCTGACCGACGAGGACAAGACCATCGACCCGACCGCCGGCGCCGACGCGGTCCGCGCTACGCAGGCTGCCTGGGCGACCATGGAAGAGACGAGCTAGTCGCTCTCCTCGCCAGACTGTACGGGGTCGCCGCATCGTGCGGCGGCCCCGTTTCTGTTCCGGTCAGTAGCGAACGCTGCGGAAGGGCATCTCCCAGCGAAGCCCCAGCGTCGCCGCCACGGAACGGTCGGCGCCCGACTCTGCATCTGTGAGAGACTGGACGAGCAACGCGCCCTCGACGACGAGGCGCGGGAGAATCTCGAACGCGCCCCCCCCCTCGACGAGCCACTTCGTCTGGCGAATGCCGTCGAACGTCGGCGCGACGTCGCTCTGGCGCTCACCGTAGGGCTCCCGCGGGTCGGCGCCCACGATCTGACCGTCCGGCGCCCGTCCCCGTCGGGTGCGGGCCGCGAGGAGGCGAGCAGTTAGCCGGGCACTCGGCCGGTAGGCGACGAACAGGGAGAGGTCGTCGGCGTTGGGACCGACGGGATGGCCCAGCACATCGTCGTAGTGGACGTACGCGCTGAACTCGGTGCGGTGACCGTAGAGGTAGGGACGCAGGCGGGCGTACTCGCCGCGGACCTCCAGCCCCTCAAGACCGAGGTCGACCGTGTGGACGCCCCCCAGGAGCCCCCACTTGTTGGTCCATGCGTCCTCGAAGAAGCTCCGCGCGCGGAACTCGTCGAGCAGCGCCTGGCCGTAGACGCGGACCCCGTCGAGAGGACGGGCCGAGATGCCTGCACCGAGCAGCGCATTGTCTCCAGAGCCGAGTTCACTCTCGACGGACCGGTAGAAGATGACCGGGTTGAAGTAGCCCAGTTCCAGCCCGCGCCGGTTGCCCCTCAGCGTGTCGTCGTGGTAGACGACGGTCTCGAACGCTTCCAGTTGGAGCCGGCCGATCTCCAGCGAGGCCCGGTGGAAGGCCGCGTACCTCGACGGCAGCAACGCGTCGAGCCCCTGCCGGTCGCGGTCGGGGGTGGTGAGCCGCGCCACCATCATCGTGTAGCTGACGGGCCCGGCCTGGGCAGCGATGCGGAGGTGATCCGTCGGGGCTGCGTAGTCGGACAGGAAGAGGGTGCCGACGCCGGCGCCCCACCGGACGCGGTCGCGTGCGAGTCGCACATCGACGAAGCGGTCCCGATAGCCGACGGCCCCTTCGGCGGCGAAGTAGTCGTAGCGGTCCCGCCCGAGCGGCTTGACGAACCCGAGCCGCGGTGCCGTCGCCCGGGCGGAGTCCCGCGCGAAGACCGCGGGCCGCCGCTGGTTTTCCGTGGCGCGAGACTCAGCGTAGAGCCGCCCCATGCGCCCTGCCACACGGATGCCGCGGGAGTTCTGATACACCCAGCCGGAGGGGTCCTGGACGCCATCGTCGGTTCGCCGGACCGGACCGAGCGAGGCGTCGATCACGGGCGACGCCTCGAACGCGTAGCCGTCGCCCTCGGTACGGAAGGGCGAGACCCCATCCGGGTAGAGCCCGAGCGGGAGCGCCCGCCCGGAACGCCTCGTCGGCGACCGGTACCGGGCGAGGAGGTCCCGGTCGACCCGTGACAGCGTCACCCGGCCCGCCTCGGCGGCGACGGCGAGCGAGTCGAGCCATCGGAGCGCCTCTCCTGCGGAGAGCGGGAGCGCGTCGGCCGAGGCCACCGGAATCCGTCCCGCGGTCGCCTGGCGCTGGACGAAGTCTGCGAGGGGGCTCCCGATCTGGAGGACGCCCTCGCGCTGCGCCTCCGTCGTCGGCGACGCGAACAGGGCGAGGGCGAGAAGGGAGGCTCGGAGGGCGGTGGAACGAGTCACGGCCCGAAGCTAACCGTCGCCCGAACCGCCCTCGGGCTCGCCGGCCCCGGTCAGTCGTCCGTGATGCGGAGGAAAGGATCGTCGTCAGAGAACGCGTCTTTGTCCTCGTCCTTCAACACCGCCGTGAGGATGAGGTACGGGATGATGGCGCCGCCCTGCGTAAAGATGGCAGCGATGACCCACGCGATGCGTACCACGGTGGCGTCGAGGCCGAAGTAGTTGGCCATGCCGGCCGCAACCCCGGAGATCTTCCGGTTCTTGCGGTCCTTGAGGAGCTTGGTGCGCCCAGCGCGGCGGGCGGCGGCACGGCGCGCCTTCGCCTCGTCGAGTCCCCGCCCGGCGGCCTTTCCCGCCGTCTGGAACGCCCGCTCGGCCTGCCGGAACGCCCGCGATGCGGTCCGCCCTGCGGCATCCGTCGATGCCGTGGACGGCGCCCGCCCGACGGTCTTGGGCTGCGCGCGACGCTGCTGCTGGCGACGGCGCGCGGCACGCTTCCGGGCCTTCTTGCGCCGCCGCGCCGCCGGACTCCAGGACAAGACCCCGAAGCCGGTCAGCATGATCAGCACCGCCGCGAAGATGGGCAGCACCTGGACGAGGTTCTGCAGGATCGGGCTGCCCAGACGCAACAGGCCCAGCAACTGGAGGCTGTACAGCGACCCGACCCCGATCAGCCCGATGCCGGAGGCCGTCTGGAGATTCCAGAATCCCGCCTCCTTCTCCTCCTCGGCCTCTTCTTCGAGCTCCTGCTCGGCCATGAACGCGACGATGTCGTCGTCGCTGATGAGGCTGAACTCATCGTCGTGAGCCTCAGTCTCGGTCGGACGGGACCTGCGACGGGAACGGGTGGACATCGGGGGGCGGGAGGAACGGCCCAAGGTACGGAGGGCGCCCGGCGCGGTTGCGGGTCAGCTTCGCCCGGCCCGACGGCGGCCCCCTTCGAAGCCCTCCTCGTCTCGCCCAGTGGGCCTCCTCACGTCTCACTCCTCGGCCCGCCCGCGCCCGGCTTGCCTTCGAGATCGTTGCGGTAGAGGCGCGTCGTCGGGTAGGCGAGGTCGATGTCGTCACGAGTGGCGAAGCGGTCGAGGACAGCCTCCCAGACGTCCTGCTCGCTGCCCCGCACCCGGCGCGGCGCCACGAGGTAGCGCAGCGTCAGCTGAACCCCCTCGCCGACGACGCTCGTGTAGACCACCGGCGTCAGCTTGGAGTAGAAGATGAAGTACTCCCGTGCCGCACGCCGGAGCGTCCGCGCAGCATCCTCGGAGAGGTGCTCGGCGCACTCGTGGACGACCTCCGTCAGGATCTGCTTGGCCGCCCGCCAGTCGCTCTCGAACGACACCACGACCGCCACCTCGTGCCAGACGTACGCGAAGGTCCCCGTGTGGTTGGTCACCGAGTCCGAGAACACCCACCCGTTCGGGACGTGCACGATCCGCCCGGTCGACTGCCCCGCGCCCGTCACCGTGCCCACCTCCAGCAGCGTGAACTGGAACAGCCGCTGGTCGATCACGTCGCCCGTGTGCTCGCGAATCGTGATCCGGTCGCCCGTCGCGTACGGGCGTCGGGAGATGATGAACATCCACCCCGCCAGATCCACCAGCGGGTCCTTGAGGGCGATCGCGATGCCCGCCGTGAGGAGACCCAGGAAGGTGCCGATCGACTGCATCTCGCCCGTCCAGATCTGGATGAGCGCGAGCACCGCGATGGCCGTTGCCGCGTAGGTGGTGCCTTTGCGCCACTGGTAGAGGCGGCGCACGTCGTCGCCGGTGCGGCGGCGCACCATCAGCAGGACGAGCTGCCGGACGCCCCACAGGCAGAGCGCCAGCAGGAGCGTCAGGAGAAGGTCCCGCGTCAGCGCCGGTCCGATCCCGACCGCCTCGGCGAGGGCGTCCGACCACTCCTCCCCCAGGTCCGTGGGCGAGGGGACCGAGCCGCGGGCGTTCTGCTTCATCGACCGCGCCAGCGCGGCGAGCGAGTCGGAGACGGTCGAGTCGGGAGCAGATTGAGGCATGGGCGGGACGAGCGGGCGGCCCGCTCGCCAGCGGCTACTGCGCCTCGGAGATGAACTCGCTCAGGCAGCGCTCGCTGTACGAGGCGTAGGTCGACTCCACGATGCGGCCGTTGATGGCCAGCTTGGGCACCGACAGGCGACCGCTCTGGCTGGTGAAGGCCTCCGTGACCGCCTCCGCCTCGGTCTGGATGGCGCTCAGGTAGCCCTGGAGCTGCGTGTCGTCCTGGAGGGTCGCCTCGAACGCTGAGCCGTCCATGCCGACCGCGTTGAGGGTCGCTACCAACTCCGGCATGGTCATGCCCCAGGAGGTGTCCTGGCGGCGGAACATCTCGTCGAGGACCTCGAAGAACTTGTCCTGCTCGGCGGCCATCCGCAGCGCGATCACCTGCCCGACCGACTCCTGGCGGAGCGGGTACGGGACGAAGAAGTACTGGGCCGAATCCGGGTTCTCGTCGATGAACGGCCCGACGACATCCGACAGCTCGCGGCAGTGCGGGCAGTTCGGGTCGAGGACCTCGACCACCTTGACGGGCGAGTCCGGGTTGCCGCGCCACGGTCCCTGCATGAAGGGCGTCATGTCCTCGATGGGCAGGTAGTCGGCGTCGTAGGTGCAGGCGCCGGTGACGTCCTGGATGCTGCGCTGCGGGGTCGGCGGCACGTCCCCTGTCCCGGCCACCGCGTCCCCGTTGGTGCGGGCCGCGAGGCCGAACGTGGAGGCGAGGAGGACGACGAAGCCACCCAGGACGACCGCGTAAGGACGGAGGGCGGCGAGGCCAGTCGCCTCGGAGGCCACACGGCGGCGAGGCGTCGGGGCGGGAGCCTGGGACAGGCGGCGGTGCTCGATCACGTGGAGGATGAAGAGGGTGGTGACGAGGGCGGCGGAGGTCATGCAGAGCACGCAGAACGCGCCGATGACGGCCGCCTGGAGGTACACGAGGTAGGCGGTGTAGAGGATGCCGACGGACACGACGCCCGCACTCGCGAGCCGGAGCCGGTCGTCGCGGAGAGCCGCGTAGGCGAGCCGAAGCCCCGCCACGATGACGTAGAACAGAAGCCCCAGGGCGATGTTGGAGATGAGGCCGAGGAAGTCGGCGTACTCGCCCTCGGTCACCGTCGCGCAGCCCGACCCTTCGCCGGTGACGGCCGCGCCAGCCGAGAAGTCGACCTCGCCGAGGCCCGTGCACCCGGCGGCGAATCCGTTGGCCTTCTGGAGCGCGAGGTGCGTCACCACGACGATGCCGAGGAGGGCCACGCCGACGATGATGCGGCGGAGGAGCGAGGTCTGAGCGGGGAGGGCCATGGGGGTCCGTTGAGTGTCCGTTCGATGCGAGCGCAACAAGGCGGCGCGGGAGGCCGAAAAGGTACGGAGCGCGAGGGGCAGCGAACAACGCGCACCGCCGCCCCCGCAACGCAGATGGGACAGGCCTCGTGCCCTGCTAAAAAAACAACACTCGCCCTTGACTCCTCCCGCCTGAGAGCCTACACTCAGTTAACTTTTTAGCACACCCCATGCCTGTCCCCTCTCTCAGCCGTCGCGAGCGCCAGGTGCTCGATGTCCTGCACCGTCTCGGCCGCGCCTCCGCCGCCGATGTCCGCGATGCCCTCGCGGACCCGCCGAGCGACTCGGCCGTCCGCACTCACCTCCGGATTCTCGAGGAGAAAGGGCACATCCGTCACGAGCAGGACGGGCCACGCTACATCTACCTGCCCGTACAGCCGCGCGAGGAAGCCGGGCTCTCGGCGCTGCGCCACCTGACGAAAACGTTCTTCGGCGACGCGCCCACCCGAGCCGTCGCCGCCCTCCTCGACGACGCGTCCGCCGACCTGTCCGACGCGGACCTGGACCGCCTCGACGACCTCATCCAACGCGCTCGCGCCCAGGGCCGATGACTCTCCTCCTCGCCATCGCGCTCAAGGGCGCGCTCGTCCTGCTGCTCGCCGCCCTCGTGGTGCGCCTCCTGCGCCACGCCCCGGCCTCCGCCCGGCACGGAGTCTGGGCAGCCGCCTTCGCCGCCCTGCTGCTGCTGCCGCTGCTCGAAGGCGTCGGCCCGACGTGGGCCGTGGGCCTGCTCCCCCACTCCGCGACGCTGACGGCGTCTGCAGTGGCGCCGGTCCCACCCATTCCTCCCACGCCGCCGCTGCCCCCCGTCCCGCCAGCGCCCCCTGCTCCGCCGGACGCTCACCTCAGTGCGGACGGGGCCCCGGCCACGCTCGCCGAGTATGAGGCTGAGATCGAGCGCCACGCTGCGGAAGCCGCTGCTCTCGCCGAAGCGCATGCATGGGAGGTGGAAGCCGAGATGGCAGGTCTCGAAGCTGAGATGGCGGGCTTCGAGGCTGAGATGGAAGGCTTTGAGGCCGAGATGGCCAGCTTTGGAGACTCGTGGGCCGTGTCCGCGGCTCCACAGGCCAACGGATGGTTGCGATGGGACCTCTCCCCCGTCGGCCGCTGGCTGGTCGGGCTGTGGGCTCTGGGCGCCTTCGTGGTGGGGCTCGGCTGGCTGGGCGCGGCGCTCGCCGCCCGACGCATCGTCGCGACCGCCCGCCTCGAGACTGATGACGACTGGGCGGTGCTCGCCGAGCGCGCTCGTCGCCTGAGCGGCATCGAGGGGCCTGTGCGGCTCCTCCGCACCGACGCTCTGGACGTGCCCATCGCCTGGGGCTATGGGCGTCCTGCCGTCGTCCTGCCCACCTCGGCGGACGCCTGGGACGACGGCCGCCGCGAGGCGGTGCTCCTCCACGAGATGGCCCACCTCCGCCGCCGCGACGCCTGGACGCAGGCCATCGCCCAGGTGGCCGTCGCCGTCCACTGGATGAACCCGCTCGCGTGGTGGGGCTATCGCCGGTTCCTGGATGCGCGCGAGCACGCCTGCGACGATGCCGTGATCCAGGGCGGCGCCCGTCCGTCCGACTACGCCGCTCATCTCGTCGGCGTGGCGCGGTCGCTCCGCCGCGACCCCTACGCGCTGGCCGCCGTCGCGCCGATGGCACGGTGCGCGCCCATCGAAGACCGCATCGTCTCCATCCTCGATGCCGGGCGCCGCCGGGGCCGCCTCGGCCGCGTCGCCCACACGGCCACGGTGGTCCTGGCCGCAGGCGTCCTCCTGCCCCTGGCCGCCCTCCAGCCCGTCGCCCGGACACAGTCGGTCGAGCCCGCCCCCGTCGCCACCCCCACCGTCACCGTGACTGTCGACGCGACCTCCGGGTGGACGCCGCAGGTCGAGCCGGTCCCCGTCGTCGCCGACACCGACTCGGTCTCGGTCGTCCGCCTGGAGGACGAGTTCGACCAGGCCCAGGACGACCTCGCGCGTGCCGGGCAGGACGTCCGGCGCCTGATCGTCGACCTCGATCGCGAAGGCGACGAGGTCGCCCGAATCCGCGCGGACGCGCTCCGGGCAGCCGAGACGGCCCTCTCCCAGATCGACCTCGGCGCGCTGCGTGTCGAGGCCGAGCGGGCTGCGATGTCGTTCAGGGCCCCGGACGAGGCCCGGCTGCTGGAGATCCAACATGAGGCCCTCCGTCAAGCGGAGGCTGCGCTGGAGCGCATGGACTGGCAAGACGACATCCAGCGTGACGCCGAGGAGGCCGTCCGGGAGGCGCTGGAGGAGCTCCGCGAGGAGATCGAGGACCTCGAAGAGGAGGCGCGAGAGGCAGCCGACGACGCCGCCTCGGAGCGCTCCTGGCGCATGCGCGTCGATGACCGACGCAGCACAAGGAAGGCGTCCGCCGACACGGCGCGCCTCCGCTCGACCCGCGCCGCGCAGACGGCCCGAGCCACCCCCGTTCCGCCCCAGACCCCACGGGCGGCGCCCCGGCCGTCCGCCGCCGCCCGCCCCCGCGCGCCGCGCCCGGACACCGCCGCCTTCGACTGGGGCGCGGTCGAACGCGCCCGCGCCGCCGCGACCCGGTCCACGCCTTCCTGGTAACCCCCATGCGTCTCCCCCTCCTCGCGACCGCCCTCCTGCTGCTCCCAGCGACGGCGTGCGCCCAGTCTCATCCGAGCCGCACCCTCGCGGACGATGCGTGGTGCGAGGACGCCGAGGGTCGAGGAGACCGTGTGGTGGCGTGCGAAGTCCGCGAGACCGTGCTCCGAACGGACGCGCTGGACGTGACCGTGATGAATGGAGCCCTCACCGTCACCGAGTGGGACCGGCCGGACGTGCTGGTCCGCGCCCGCGTGGTCGCCACCGCCGACGACGAGGCCGTCGCTTGGAGGCGGGTCCGAGAAACGACCGTGTCCACGACGGAGGGCCTCATCCGCGCAGAGGCGCCCCGCCACCGGGACGGCAGCGCATCGGTCAGCTTCGAGATCTTCGCTCCGAAAGCGACCGACCTGACCGCCGCAGCCCTCAACGGCCCGGTCCATGTAGAAGGCCTCGACGGCACCATCCGCGCGACTGCGACCAACGGTCCGGTCTGCCTCGTCAAGCTCTCGGGCGACGTGGAGGTCAACGCGACCAACGGCCCCGTCTCGATCGACCTCCGAGGCGACGCCTGGACCGGGTCCGGCCTGGCGGTCCACGCCACGAACGGGCCGATCACGATGGACCTGCCTGCGCGCTACTCCGCCCGCCTGATGGCGGAGACCGCTCAGGGTCCGATCGTCGCGCCAGGCCTGCACACCCTGCGTGGCCGTGGCGGACGTGGCGACCGCCTGGACGCGACCCTCGGCGCGGGCGGCGGGCTGCTCACGCTCGACGCCCACAACGGGCCGGTCCGCATCCGGACTTCCGAGGGGAGCTGAGACAAATCAGGGCACACCGTCGTGCCCAACCCGAAGGTTAACAGCGTTCTGAGACACCCAGACGCAGGAGGTGCTGTTTTTTTAGCACAGCGAGTAACTATCCGCCGCCTCCCCCGTCTTGGGACTGCACGCCCCACACACTCATGCGCCTCGCTCTCCTCGCTCTCGCCGTCACCCTCGCCCTTCCGGCGGCGTCTCAGACCTCTCTTCCTCCGACCGCACCGGTCACCATCGACGGCCCGCTGAGCCTCGCCGCACACAGCCTCTCGGACACCGCCATCAACCTCGATGGCCGCCTGGACGACGCGGCCTGGGCCGATGCCGAGGTCGCGACGGGCTTCGTCCAGTTCCGCCCCACCCCGGGCGACGCCGCCTCCGAGCGCACCGAGGCGCGCGTCCTCTACGACGCGGACGCGATCTACGTCGGCATGCGGCTCCATGACTCCGAGGCCGAGGCCATCGGCGCTCCGCTCGGCCGCCGCGACGCCAACCTGTCCGGCGACTGGGCCTTCGTCGCCGTCGACTCCTACCGCGACGGGCGGACGGGCTTCATCTTCGCCCTCAACCCGGCCGGCGTGCAGCGCGACATGCTGATCTACGACAACGTCAACGAGGACGACTCGTGGGATGCCGTCTGGGACGGCGCCGCCAGCCGCGACGCCGACGGGTGGACGGCCGAGTTCCGGATCCCCCTCAGCCAGCTCCGCTACGCCGCCGACCGCGAGACCCAGGAGTGGGGCTTGCAGTTCGGCCGGACCCACTTCCGAACCGGCGAGGAGTCCTTCTGGAACCCGATGAGCCCGGACGAGGACGGCATGGTGTCGCAGTTCGGGACCCTCCGCGACCTCCGCGGCCTCCGCCCGCCGCGCCAGTTGGAGATCATGCCCTACGTCGCCTCGGCGCTGACACGGGCCCCCGGCGACGCGGCCGACCCGTTCTACTCCTCGAACGACCTGGAGCCGCGCGTCGGCCTGGATGTCAAGTACGGACTCACGAGCGATCTCACGCTCACCGCCACCGTCAACCCGGACTTCGGGCAGGTCGAGGCGGACCCGGCGCGCGTCAACCTGGGTGGCTTCGAGCTGTCGTTCGAAGAACGGCGCCCGTTCTTCGTCGAGGGCACCGACGTGTTCAACATGCAGCCGCGGCGCTTCTTCGGCATGAACCGCCCCGGGCTGCTCTACACGCGCCGCATCGGGCGGAGCCCGCAGCGCGGCAACTTCGTCTCCCAGGAGGCGACCGATGCGGCCGGCGACGCGGGGACGATCTACACAGACGCGCCCCAGCAGAGCACCATCCTGGGCGCCGCAAAGCTGTCGGGCCGCGTCGGCCGGTTCTCGGTGGGCGTGCTGAACGCCGTCACCGCGCCGGAGTACGGCCAGTTCCGCGCCTACGACCCCACCGGCTCGCTCGTCGCCGATGACCGCGCGCTCGTCGAGCCCGCCACCAACTTCGCCGCCGCCCGCGCCCGCGGCACCTACGGCCGGACGACGCTCGGCGTGCTCGGCACGTCGGTCCTCCGTAGCACCGCCGATGCCGCCATTGCCGAGGCCCTCCCCGGCCAGGCCGCCGTCCTCGGCGTCGACGTGGAGCACCAGCTGTCCGACGACTGGATCCTGAACGCGCAGCTCGCGGGCAGCCACGTCAGCGGCAGCGCCGCCTCCATCGACCGCGTCCAGCGCGCCTTCCCGCGCCTCTTCCAGCGGCCCGACGCCGACCACCTCGACTACGACCCCACGCGGACCTCGATCTCGGGCCTGACCGGCGAGGCCAACCTGCTCAAGTCGGGCGGCGAGCACTGGGTCGGCTCGGTCCATGCCGAGTTCACCTCCCCCGGCTTCGACGCCAACGCGCTCGGTTTCCAGAGCCGGGCCGACGAGCTCGGCATCGGCGCCGTGGTGGTGTACCAGCAGAACCAGGCCCAGGGGCCGTTCCAGAGCTGGAGCGCGAACTCCTTCGCCGGGCGGCGCGGCAACTTCGACGGCGACCAGACGGCGCTGTTCGTCGGCGGCAACGCCAACGGCCGGTTCAAGAACTTCTGGGGGGTCGGGGTGAACGGCGAGCGCTACTTCGCCAGCATGAGCGACCGCCTGACGCGCGGCGGCCCGCTCGCGTCCACGCCCGGCGGCTTCGGCCTCAACCTGAACGCCTGGAGCGACGACCGCAAGCCGATCTCCGGCTACGCGTGGACGGGCTACAACCGGGACGACCTCGGGAGCACGTTCAACGGCTTCGAGGCCGGGATCGAGGCCCGTCCCAGCTCGTCGGTGACGGTCCGCGTCGGCCCCGAGCTGTACCTCTCCTCCGACCCGCAGCAGTACGTCACGAGCGACGACGCGCCCGCGCTGGACGCCACCTTCGGCCGCCGCTACGTCTTCGGCCGCATCGACCAGACGACGGTGTCGCTGGAGACGCGCGTCGACTGGACGTTCACGTCGCGTCTCTCGCTCCAGGTCTACGCCCGGCCCTTCGTTTCGCGAGGCCGCTACGACGCCTTCCGCCAGATGACGGCGCCCGGCCAGCTCGACTTCCCGCGCTTCGGCACCGACATCGGATCCATCGAGGAGGTCTACGCCGAGGGCGCCACGCCCGGCGTCGACGCGCCCGAGTCGTACGTCGTGACCGGCCCCGACGGCGGGACGACTGAGTTCGGCAACCCCGACTTCACCGTCCGCGCCCTCCAGGGAAATGCGGTCCTGCGGTGGGAGTACCGGCCCGGCTCGGCGCTCTTCCTGGTCTGGCAGCAGCAGCGGAACGGCTTCTCGAGCGACCGCGGCTTCAACCTGAACCGCCAGGTGTCGGATCTCTTCCGCGACCAGTCCACGAACGTCTTCCTCCTCAAGCTGAGCTACTGGCTCGGCTGATTCCCGGCCGCGCCTCGTGCGTGTCCGGCCGTCCGGCCCCGGCAGATTGTGTGTCTCTGCCGGGGCCGGCGTCTGTCTGGGCGATCCGGCGGCGCCCTGGGGCCGTCCCCCATCCCCGCGACCGGCCCGTGCCGGGACCGTCCGCCTCGGCGTACCATCGGAGCCGTTCCTCCCTCCTCCCCTGATGCGTCTCGCCCTCCCCCTCGTCGCCGTCGCCCTGCTCGCGTCCGGGTGTGCGTCGACCGCGCCCTCCACCGTGGATTTCTCTGCCCGCGCCGCCGCCCTCGCCCAGGACGCCCTGATCGTCGACACGCACATCGACGTGCCGTATCGCCTCGCCGACACGCCCGACGACGTGTCGGTGCGCACCGCGACCGGCGACTTCGACCACCCCCGCGCCATCGCAGGCGGGCTGGACGTCGCCTTCATGTCGATCTACATCCCGGCCAGCTACCAGGAGACCGGCGGCGCCCGCGCCCTCGCCGACTCGCTGATCGACATGGTGGAGGGGATCGCCGAGGCGGCGCCCGACAAGTTCGCCGTCGTCCGCTCCGTCGACGACGTGGCGCGGCTCCGCCAGCCGGGCCGCGTGCTGTTGGCGCTCGGCATGGAGAACGGCGCGCCCGTCGAGGGCGACCTCGCCAACCTGACCCACTTCCGCGACCGCGGCATCCGCTACGTGACGCTTACGCACAGCCGCGACAACGAGATTTCCGACTCGTCCTACGACGAGACCGGCACGCACGGCGGCCTGAGCGACTTCGGCCGCGAGGTCGTCCGCGAGATGAACCGCCTCGGCATCATGGTGGACGTGTCGCACGTCTCCGACGCGGCCTTCGACGACGTGATGGAGGTCACGACGGTGCCGGTGATCGCGAGCCACTCGTCGGCGCGGGCCTTCACGCCCGGCTTCGAGCGCAACATGAGCGACGCCATGATCGAGCGGCTGGCCGAGAACGGCGGCGTGATCCAGATCAACTTCGGCTCGACGTTCCTGCTCAAGCGCGTCCAGGACGATCGCGACGCCCTCCGCGAGCGGTTCCGGACCGAGATGGAGGCGCGCGGCCTGGAGCCCGGCTCGCCCGAGGCGGACGCCTTCCAGGCGACCTTCGAGGCTGAGAACCCGCTCCGCCTCGCCGACATGACCGACGTGGCGGACCACATCGACCACGTCCGCGACCTCGTCGGCATCGACCACGTCGGCCTCGGCTCCGACTACGACGGCGTCGGCCCGACGCTGCCGGTCGGCCTGGAGGACGTGTCGACGTTCCCGAACCTCGTCGCCGAGTTGCTCCGCCGCGGGTACTCCGACGAGGACGTGCGGAAGGTGCTCGGGGGCAACGCGATGCGCGTCTGGCGTGCTGTCGAGGCCGCCGCGACGAAGTAGATTTGAGGGCAGGCTCCTGCCCTGCCCTCTTCTCATGCGCCGACTCGTCCTTCCGTTCGCGTCCGTCCTCGTCTTTCTCCCCGGTTGCCAGTCGGCCGCGTCGACGGTGGCGACGCCCCTCGTCTCGTGCGCGGATGCGCAGTTCGAGGGGTCCCGCGCCCGCCTCGCAGCCGACGTAGACGTCCCCCCGGAGCCGGTCGGGGGGGTGCGCGCCGTGCAGGAGCGCGTCCGCATCCCGCGTGAGGGTCCACGCATCGCCACGCCCGACGGACGCTTCGTGGACCTCCGCGCCGTGATCGACACCACCGGGGCGGTGCGGTGTAGCGACGTGCTCCACGCCGAGACCGAGGCGAAGGGACTCGCGGCGCGCCGTGCCGTGCACGCGAGCCCGTTCGAGCCGGGCCGTCACGAGGGCGTCTTGACCGACGTGATCGTCGACCTCCGACTGGACGTCCGGGGCGAGGGCACACCCCGCGTCGTCCGCGGCGACCAGATCGGCCTGTAGCGGCCGTCGCCCCCGCCTCGGCCTGCCCGTGGGCCGACCGAGGCGGGAGCACCCGTGGCTACCGCGCGACCGTCAGCCGGGCCGCGTGGACGGCGCCGTCGGCCTCGACGCGGACCACGTAGGCACCGGCCGGGAGCGACCCGACGGGGACGGCCAGGATGTGGTCACCGGCCGCCAGCGGACCCTCCCTGAGCGTCGCGACGCGGCGGCCGAGCGCGTCGTAGAGCGTGGCGCGCACGGGGCCAGCCTGGGCGAGCGCCAGCCGGACGGAGGCGTTCGTGGCCGCTGGGTTCGGGAAAGCGCGTCCCAGCGTCGTCTCGGCGGCCCAATCGTCCGCGTCTGTGGCCTGCGCGTCGCCGAGGCGGATCGTGCCGGGTTCGGCGGGCGCCGTGCCGTCGGGGGTCCCCAGCGTGAGCGCCTCGACGGCGACGGTCACGGGGCCGGCCATCGGGGCCGCCACGCGGAGGCGGACGGTCAGGGCCGCGCCCTCGCCGGTCGCCAGCGCGGCCCCACGCTTGCGGGTCGCGGCGGCGTCGACCACGCCCGCCTCGGCCGACGTGTAGGTGAGCACGTCGCCGTCGTCGAGCCAGCCGCCGGGGACCACGTCGATGGCGTCGAGACCGGGCGGAAGCGAAAGCGTCGCCGCCACGCCCAGCGCGCCGTCGGTCGCCACGACCACGTCGAGTGGGACCTCGGTTCCTACCGGCTGCGGCTGGACGGTGACCGTCGCGAGCGGCGCCGAGGAGGTGCGCAGGGCGACGCCGTCCTCCGTCATCCGGCCGTAGTTGACGCCCACCGCGAGCACGTCCGCCTCGTCGACCTCGCCATCTCCGTTGGCATCGGCGTGTGTGCCGACCGGATCGTCCCAGAACGGAGCCACCACGGGCGCCCAGGCATAGCCTTCGTCCTGGCGGGCGGGGCCGCTCACACCGAACCGAGAACCGATAGACAGCAAGTCGGCGGCGGCCACTGTGCCGTTCGCGTCGGTGTCACCCGGCCACACCACGACGCCGTCGACTACCTGGACCCGCGTTCCCGCCGCCGTCAGCGGCATCCGAGTCCCCTTCGAGTCGATGGCCTCCAGGTCGTCGAGGGGGAACGCGGCCGGTCCGCCGGGCACGGCGAGCGGGACCTCGAAGACGAGGTGCCCCAACCTGACCTCGCCCGAGGCGCCGGTCGGGCACCGGTCCGCCCGCCTCGACACCGCGACGGCCACCGACGCGGCCTGGGGCGTCACCGACGTGACGAGGTCCTCCGTGTTCGGGTCCGCGTCGCACGAGCCGAAGTCCGGGTCTGGCACGAACTCGACGAAGAGTGTCTGGAGCCCGTCGTACCCCACCTCGAACGCGGCGCCGAACAGGTCGGTGACCGACGAGTCGCGCCCGGCGACCACGTCGATCTCGAACTGCTGGCCGGACACGACCGTCTCGGCCGAGGGGATGAGCGCGACGGCCGGGCCGCTCGTGTCGGCCTCAGCCCGGATGACTACGTTGTCGAGGCCCATCTCCGACAGGGTCCACGACGAGCGGTCAGCCCGGTTGCCCCCGGTGATCAGGATGCCTCCGAGTTGGAGCGTGTTGAGTACGCGCTCGATCTCGGCCTCCGTCGCAGGTCGGTAGTCTCCGGGGCCGACGACCACGATCCAGCGTGCGGGGGCAGCCCCTTCGTTCGTGATCGGCGCGGAGTAGCGGGCCCAGCCGGCGGCCAGACCGGGCTGGCCGGACGCCGCCGTCCAGAGGGGGTCGAGGTGGATCGACAGCGGGTCGCCCTGGTCGTCCTGCCCGTACATAGCGACGACCGGATACCCACTGTCCGTCTCGCCGCTGATGGCATAGGCGTCGAACGAGACAGTCTGGCGGTAGGCGCCGGGAAGCGGGACCGGAAGTTCGAGGACTCCGACAGCCGCGCTAAGGGGGACGTCGAGGAGCACGTGCCCCCCTGGATTGCCGCCGCTCGGCTGGAAAGTGACGGGGTCTGAATCGGTCCCCCACCCCTCGTCGTCGGTGTCGAACGAGGCGCAGTAGGTGTCGGTGGGCAGGCACGTCTGCGCGCGGACGGGCGTCGGGAGCGCGAGCACGGCGGCGAGGGCCGCCAGCGGAAGGAGTCGGGAGAGTCGCATGAGGGTTGGGAATGGGGGTGTGCCGGGGGACACGCAGTCCCCGACCTACAGGGGACACGGCGTTGATTCTCAACCGGCTGCCCGGTATCCTCCAGAGCCTTCGCTCGCGCCCTGTGTCCGCCGCCCCCGACGTCACGCTCCTCCTCGACGCCCACCGGGGTGGCGACGCCGACGCGCTCGGGTCCCTCCTCCCCCTCGTGTACGACGAACTCCGGCGGATCGCTCACCGGCACCTGGGCCGCGGGCGCGGCTCCGAAACGATCCACACGACGGCGCTCGTCCACGAAGCCTACCTCAAGCTGGCACGCAGCGGCAGTGGGGCCTCCAACCGCGCCCACTTCTTCGCCATCGCCTCGACGGCCATGCGGCAGGTCCTCGTCGACGCAGCCCGGCGGCGACAGGCGCTCAAGCGCGGCGGAGGCGCCCACGCCACGACGCTCGACGAGGGCCACGCGCTCGCCGTCGACGCCCGGGCCGACGAGGTGCTCGCCCTCGATGAGGCGCTCGGCCGGCTGGCCGCGCTCGACGCTCGGCTGGCGCGCGTGGTCGAGATGCGGTTCTTCGGGGGAATGGAGATCGTCGAGATCGCCGAGGCGCTGGGCGTCTCCGACCGGACGGTCAAGCGGGACTGGCGGAAGGCGCGCGCGCTCCTCCAGGCCGAGTTGACGGACGCGTGAGCACGCGCCTGGTCCCGTCTGCAGGTTGGCTGTCCCCTCGTCGCTCGGTTCCGCGTGTCCTAAGGCAGCCCCGCCCGTGCCCGTGACCCTCCGCCCCGACGACTGGGCCCGGCTCGAGCCCTTGCTCGACGCCGCGCTCGACCTCCCGCCCGCCGAGCGAGGCGCCTACCTCGACGGCCTCGACCTGCCGCCCGAGGAGCGCGCCCGGCTCGACGCTCTCCTCGCCGCCGACGCCGACGACGCGCCCGTCCTCGACCACCCCGACCGCCTGGGCGCGCTCGTCGAGGCGGCCGACCTCGGCGGCGGGGGCGCCATGCCCGGCGCGCGCGTCGGGGCCTACCGCATCGTGCGCGGGATCGGGCGGGGCGGAATGGGCACCGTCCACCTCGCCGAGCGAGCCGACGGGGCGTTCGACAAGCAGGTGGCGCTCAAGCTGGTCCGCCCTGGCGTGGCCGAGGGGCTCCTCGCCCGGTTCCGAGCCGAGCGCCAGATCCTCGCCCGCCTCGACCACCCCGGCATCGCGCGGCTCCTCGACGGCGGCCGCGCCGACGACGGCCGCCCGTTCCTCGTGATGGAGCACGTCGCGGGCGAGCCGATCACGGCCTACTGCGACACGCGGCGGCTCTCGGTCGAGGACCGGCTGGCCCTTTTCGGCCAGGTCTGCGACGCCGTCGCCTACGCGCACCGCCAGCTCGTCGTCCACCGCGACCTGAAGCCGTCGAACATCCTCGTCACCGACGGCGGGCGCGTGAAGCTGCTCGACTTCGGCATCGCCAAGCTGCTCGACGATGGCGCCGAGCGGTCGCTCGTCCGCACAGCCACCGAGCAGCGGCTCTTGACGCCGGCCTACGCGGCGCCTGAGCAGGTCCGTGGCGAGCCGCCCACGACAGCCACCGACGTGTACGCCCTTGGCGTGCTCCTCTACGAGTTGCTGACGGGCCGCCGGCCGTACCGCCTGCCGAGCCGCGCGCGCCACGCCGTCGAGCGGGCGATCCTCGAAGCCGAGCCGACGCGCCCCAGCACGGCTGTCACCGAGCCCACCGACGACGCGCCGACGGCGACCCTCGCTGAGGCGCGCGGTGCCGAGCCCGGCCGGCTCCGCCGCCGCCTCGCGGGCGACCTCGACGCGGTCGTCCTGACGGCGCTCCGAAAGGAGCCCGACCGCCGCTACGGATCGGCCGACGCGTTCGGCCGCGACGTCCGCCGCCACCTCGACGAGCTCCCGGTCGAGGCCCGGGCCGATTCGGCGGCCTACCGCGCGGGCCGGTTCGTGCGTCGGCACCGGGCGGGCGTGGCGGCCGCCGCGCTCATGGCCGTCCTCTCGCTCGTCTACGTCGTCACGCTCCGCGCCGAGCGTGACCGGGCGCGGACCTCCGCCGAGACGGCCGACGCCGTGACCGAGTTCGTCGTCGGGCTGTTCGCCGCGCCGGACCCGTCGTCGGGCGCCGGGCGCGACCTCACCGTCCTCGCCGCGCTCGACGGCGCCGACGAGCGGATCGAGGCCGACCTCGGCAGCCAGCCGGCCGTCCAGGCCCGGCTCTATGACGTGCTCGGGCGGCTCCACGTGGGGCTGGGCGGCTACGAGGCCGCGGCCCGCTTCCAGGACCGCGCCGCCGACCTCCTCCGCGCGCTCCACGGCCAGCGCCACCCCGACCTCGCCTCGGCCCTTCTCTGGACCGGCCGGCGGCTCCACCTCGAAGGGCGCTACGCCGAGGCCGACTCAGTCTACCGGCTCGTCGAGGCGGCCCTCCCCGCGCGCGCACCGGACGGCCTTCGCCCCCGGCTTCTCGCCGACCAGGGCATCAACGCGCTCCGCGCCGGCGACCCGTCCGCGGCCGACTCGCTCCTCCGGCTCGCCGTGACCCGGCAGGAAGCGCGCGCCGCGACCGACAGCCTCCACCTCGCGTACGCGCTCAACGAGCTGGCCGTCGCCGTCCACGATGCCGGCGACCTCGACGAGGCTGAGGCCCTCAACCGGCGAGCGCTCGGGATCCGCCTCCGCCACCTCCCGCCGATGAGCGCCGACGTGGGCCGGTCCTACAACGACCTCGGGCTCGTCCTCCGGACGAAGGGCGACCACGACGAAGCGCTGGTAGTCCACGAGCGGGCCGTCGCCGTGGCGCTCGCGGTCTACGGGCGCGAGAGTGAGAACACGGCGGCCGCCTACAACGGCCTCGCCATGGCCCACCGGGGCGCCATGCGCTACGCCCGCGCCGACTCGGCCTTTGCGGCGTCCGAGGCCATCGTGCGGGCGACCGTCGGGCCGGAGCACCCGGTGTTCGGGTTCTTGCGGACCAACCGGGGCACGGCGGCCCGCCTCCGCGGCGACGCCGCCGAGGCCGAGCGCCAGCTCCGCGAGGCCACTGCCCTGCTCGCGGCCACGATCGGGCCGGGCAACCCGCGCACGGCGCTCGCCCGGCTCCTCTGGGGCGACGCGCTCGCCGACCTCGGCCGCCTCGGCGACGCGCTCGCGGCCTACGACACGGCCCGCGACGCGCTCGCGGAGGCGTTCGGGCCCGACCACTGGGAGGCGGCGCAGGCCACAGCCCGCCGGGCCCGCGTCCTCGCGCGGATGGGCGACGCGGCGGCCGCGCTCGCCGAGGCCCGCCGCGCCCTCGACGCCGCCTCCGACGACGCAGCCCGCGACGACGCACGCCTCGCCCTCGCCACCGCGCACCTCGCCGACGACGACCGGGCCGGCGCTCGCGCCGAGGCCCGCCGCGTCCTCGCCCGCCTCGACGCCGACGGCGAGACCCGCAGCGAGCGCCGCGCGGCCACCCTCGTCCTGCTCGCTCGGGCGGCGCCGGACGTCGCGACGGCCCGGCGGCGGGCCCGCGAGGCGCTCATGATCTGGGACGGCCGCGTGGCCCCGACGGCGCCGCGCGTCCGCGAGGCGGCGGCGATCGCGGGGTAGCCGGGAACGTCCGCAGCGCGACCGAGGCGGTCCGTGTCCCCTGGCAGCGGCCGCCTGCGTGTCCGGATGTGACGCCTCACACCCCGATCCCATGCGCACGCTCCTCTTCGCCCTCATCGCCGCCCTCACGCTGTCCCCCCTCGCCGTCGCCCAGAGCATCGAGGACCGGGTCCGCCAGATGGAGACCCGGCGCGCCTCGGCCAGCACGCCGCCTCCCGCGCCGCTGTACGGGGCCTACCTCGGCTCGCTCACCGTCACCGAGCAGCCCGCGCTCGGCACCTTCCTCCGCTTCCTCGACACGCGGTTCGTGTTCCTCTCCGAGAGCGAGGGGACGGCGGAGTTGCTCCGGGGCGGCGAGACGGTCGCCCGGTTCGACTGGGTCACCTACGACCAGGCCGGCCCGTTCTACGACATCGAGCCGCTGCGGGTGACGTGGCCGGAGAGCGACTTCAGCGCCCTCGGCGTCCCGCTCGACGAGCCCGGCGACTACGAGATCGTCTACCGCATGGGCGGCGAGCCCTTCTGGCGGATGCCGTTCACCGTCACGACCTCCGGCGGCGACGACCCGTACGCGCCCAACCCGTCGGTCCGCCTCGACGGCCCCTGGGCCGACCACGCCTACATCCTCCACGACACCGACGAGTCCGGCTCGTGGGTCTTCAAGCGGTGGCTCCACCCGGACGACGTCTCCACGGCGATGGCGCCGACAGTGACCGTCTCGCGGGCCGGGAGCACGGAGCCGATCCTCGTCGGCGGGTCGCCAGAGCACCACCTCGGCATCAGCGGGGACAACTGGAACCGGGTCGAGTACGAACTCCAGTGGCCGGGACGGCGAAACGCGACGAGCGGCGCGTACTACGACAACCCCGCCTTCCGGGCCAACACCGAGCGCCTCGACGACGGCGACTACGTGCTGACCTACGACCTCAACCCGGGTCCCGTGTCGCGCTACCCGTTCACCGTCCGCGACGGAGCCATCGTGCCGACCGGCCGACAGGCCCTGGGCGCCGACCCGATGACGCGGATCGACGGCGGCGGAGCCGCGGCCTGGCTCGTCGAGGCCCGCTAGCTCGCCTCGGCGTCTGTGCGGAGCGCCCCGAGAAGCGCCGCGTGCGCCTGCCCCGGGGCCTCCGCCTGGCGGACGGCTTCGACGGTCGCATCGTCGCGGAGCATCCGGGCGACGAGGGCCAGCCAGCCGAGGTAGCGCCGCGACGGGACGCGCTCGGGCACGACGAGCGCCAGCACGACGTGGACCGGCCCCGACGCGCCGGGCATCGCCACGCCCTCCCGGCTCACGCCGACGCCCAGGAACGGTTCGTCGGCTCTGGAGGACCGAACATGGGACAGGACCACGCCGGGCCGGATCTCGGGCCGCGCGTCGGCCGGCGCGGCGGCGAGCCGGGCCGCGACATCCTCGGGGAACGCGTCGCCCAGCGTCTGGCGGAACAGGCCGGCAGGGTCGTCCGCGCGCAGGCCGAGACGGACGGCGTTGGGGCGGAGCCGGTCGAGGAACGCGCGGTCGCCGCTCGTGAGGCCGGACGGGAGGATCGCCGAGACGGGCACCTGGCCCGGGAACAGTACGAACAGGGACAGGTCGGGATGCCTCCGCGCGAGCACGCGGGGCAGCCGGTCGAGCGAGGCCCGCCACGCGATCGCGCCCTGCCGGGCCGAGACGAGCACGAGCGCGTCGGTCGGACGGAGCGCCGTGTCGAGGGTCGGCGGGAGGTCGGCCCACCGGTCAAGCGGGCGGACCTCCGGCGCCGCGCCGCCCCGACGCGCCCGGGCGAACGCCTCGCGGACCGCGTCGGCGTAGGGCGCCGGCGTGAGGACGACGAGCTCAGCCCCCGAGCGGCTCGCCAGGCCGAGGAGCATCCCCGCCGCCGACCGGAAACCGGGCTCGAGTTCGGCCATCGGCGGCACGGCCACGAACAGACGCCCGACGGTCGCCGGCGGGCGCGTCTCGCGGGCGATGAGCACGGCCGTCGGCGTCTCGCGGAGCACGCGGTCGGGGACGCTGCCGAACAGGACGCGCTCGGCGGCCGCGCTCCCGTCCCAGCCCATCACGAGGAGCGACGAACGGGTCTCGGCGGCGGCCCGCGCGAGCGCCCGCGCCACGTTCGACTCGACACGGACGATCGGCAGCACCGGTACCTCCGCACCAGCCGCGTGGACGACGGCCGCCGAGAGCGTCCGCTCGCCCGAGGCCACGGCCGCGGCCTGGTCCGGCCCGCCCGGCACGACGGTCACGACCGCGAGCGGCGCCGACGCCTCCGGCCCGCGCGCCAGGAGCGCGAGGTCGACGAGGGCCTCGGCCGTTGCCGGGTTTGCCAGCGACACGAGGACGCGGTCGCGCCCGTCGCGAGCGTCCGGCACTCGCTCGGCCGCCGCCTGCGCCAGCCGACGTCCCACGCGCTCCACCACGACCGGCCCGACAACGCACGTCACGAACACCATTGCGATGGTGCCGTTGAGCACCGCGACATCGAAGAGGCCCACCTCGACGCCGATCAGCACGGCCGCGAGCGTGGCCGCAGCCTGGGGAACCGTCAGCCCGAACGCGAGCCGCGCCTCGTCTGCCGAGAACCCGAAGGCGGGGCGCGTCAGCCAGGCCGCCGTCCCCTTCGTCACGAGCAGCGTCGCCGTCATCGCCAGCGCCACCGTCCATGCGCGCCCGGCGTCGGGGCCGCCCGCGAACGCTCCGAGGTCGACCAGCATGCCGGTCGCGAGCAGGAAGAACGGCACGAAGAGCGCGTTGCCGACGAACCCGATCCGGTTCATCAGCGGGCCGCCTTCCGGCACCAGCCGGTTCAGGGCCAGACCCGCCAGGAACGCGCCGATGATGGGCTCGACGCCCAGCGCCTCGACGCCCAGCGCGCACACGAACACGGCCGTCAGCACGAACACGAACTCCAGCGTCGCGTCCTGTGCCGCCGTGCGGAAGAACCACGCCCCGAGGCGCGGCAGCCCCCACAGCACCGCCCCCCCCACCACGAGCAGCGACCCGACCACGCGGAGGAGCACGCCGAGGTCGAAGCCGCCACCACTCCGGGCGCCCGTTGCAATAACGGCCAACACGAGCAGCGCCAGCGTGTCGGTGAGGATCGTCGCGCCCACAGCGGTCGTCGTGGCCCGCTCCTTCTGCAACCCGAGGCGGGCCGCCGCCGGATACGCGAGCAGCGTGTGGCTCGCGAACACGCTCCCGAGTAGGATCGCTCCCGGCCACCCCATCCCGAACACCACCCGACCGACCCCCGCCCCGACGAGTTGGGGCAGCAGGAACGTCGCCGCGCCGAAGCCCAGGCTGCGCGCCTTCCCCTCTTCCAACTCGTGGAGGTCGACCTCCAGCCCCGCCAGGAACATGATGTAGAGCAGGCCGACCGTCCCCAGCAGCACCATCGTCGGGTCGCGGTCCAGCACGCCCAGCGCGTGCGGGCCGAGCGCGATCCCCGCCCCGAGCAGCACAACGGCCGACGGCACTCCGCGGCGACCGATCAGGGGCGCCGCCAGGAGAACCAGCAGCACGACTGTGAAGACGGCGACGGGCTCATGGAGGGGCAGGTCGAGCATCGGGGCGGGGCGAAGAGGAGGGCGCCGCGCGGGGCTCGCGAGCGTGCCGCAAACGAGCCGCCCGACCGGCGGATCCCTGCACACACAGACACAAACGAGCCCCCCCGCCTGGGAGGCGGAGGGGCTCGGGCCAGAGGACGGACGGTGGCGCTACAGGATCGAGCGGAACGTCGCCGGGAGACCGGGGGCCGGAGCCGCAGCACCGTCCGGGCGGAGCGGGGCGTCGGGTACCTCAGCAGCCTCCTCGCCGCAGAAGGTTTCGAAGGCCGTCTTGAGGTCCCCCGCGATGGCGCTCGCCGAGCGGCCCTCGATGTGGCGGCGCTCGATGGCGTAGACCGGGTCACCGTCCTTTAGAAGAAACATGGACGGGCTGGAAGGCTGGATGCCCGCCAGGAAGCCGCGCAGGCGGTTCGTGGCGTCGAGGTCCTGGCCCGCGAACACCGTCACCATGCGGTCGGGCTGGGGCTCCACGTTCTGGACGAAGGCGACGGCCGGGCGTGCGTTGGCCGCGGCACAGCCACAGACCGAGTTGACGATAGCGAGCGTGGTCCCGCTCTGGGCCTCGTCGATCAGCGCGTCGACGTCTTCCGCGGTGCGGAGTTCGCGGACGCCGAGGCGGGTGAGTTCGTCGCGCATGGGGGCGACGAGAGGTTCGGGGTACGGCATGGGGTCGGGGGGAAGTGAAGAGCGTCGGGACGTGGACGCGGAGCAGTCGGCTGAGCTTACGACCGCCTCGCGTGGAGGTCGTCGAGCAGTCCGCGCGTGTCGATCACGTCGATGTCGCCCGTCAGCGGCAGGTGCCGCTCGGACAGGCGCCGAGCGCGGGTGCGGGCAGCCTCGGCGAGCGGCTCGGCGAGGTCGGAGGTGCGATCGCGGGCCGCGTCGGCAGCGCTGCGGGCCGAGGCAGACAGCCGCTCGCGGGTGAGGTCCCCCCGAGCGGGCGCGATCAGCAGACCGAGGCCGACCCCCGCGCCGAGAGCCAGGCCAACGAGCAAGAGGCGTCCAAAAAAGTCTGTCTCGCGCATACGTCCTTGAGCCTAAAGAGGAAACGCCGCTGGCCGATACCGCCAGCGGCCTCGTTCACGGGGACCTAACCCGCCATTTACAGAAGTCCCGTCGCGGGGTTTCCCCCACGGGCTCCGATTCAGAGTAGTTTTGACGCGACCCCACCAACCCCCGTTCCTTCTGCCTATGTCCTGGTCTTTCCGCCGCGCGGCAGCGCTCCTCGCTGTCGCCGCGCTCGCGGGCCTCTCCAGCCCCATCGACGCCCAGACCGGTCCCGGGACCCCGACCGTTTCCACAGCGCCCTCTCAGGACGCCGCGGAAGCGACCGCTCCCCGCCGCCGCCCGGTCCGCCGCACCCGCCCGACGCCCCGCTCGGAAGCCCGCCGCGACACCATCGAAGTGCCCGTCCGCCGGGTCTCGTCGCGCCCCGAGATGCGCCCGATGACGGCCGAGTCGGCCACGGCTCGCGTCGCCCGGCTGGACCGCTCCCTCCGCTCGGACGCCCCCAACTGGATCGGCATCCCGTACCGCTGGGGCGGCACCACGCGCCGCGGCATCGACTGCTCGGCGTTCGTCCGCCAGTTCGTCGACCAGAACCTCGGCATCGCTCTGCCTCGCACGACGGCGAGCCAGCGCTACGAGGGTGTCCACATCGACCGCTCCGAGTTGCAGGCGGGCGACCTCGTCTTCTTCCGGCGCCGCGGCGTCCGCCACGTGGGCGTCTACCTCTCCGACGGCGAGTTCATCCACGCGTCGTCGAGCCGCGGGGTGACCATCTCGAACCTGTCGAGCAGCTACTGGGACCGTCATTACTGGATGTCGCGCCGCATCCTGAGCGAGCCCTCCGGCCGCATGCCGACGCCGCGCTCGACCGCTCGTCGCGACTCGTCCGGCGTGCGCGGCTAGACGCCGACGGCACCCGTCTCGCTTTCTGGCGGCGAGTTCGTATCTTTCCGCCCGTCTCCGCATCCCGGCCTCCGCGTCGGGGTGCGGTTTTTTTCCCGGTCTCTGCCGGCCTCGTCCGGACCTCATCCCACGCCATGAGCTCCACCGTTTACCTCACCGCCGAAGGGCTCCAGAAGCTCAAGGACGACCTCCACCACGCACGCACGGTCGAACGCCAGAAGATCTCCGAGGAGATCGCCGAGGCCCGTGCTCAGGGGGACCTGTCCGAGAACGCCGAGTACGACGCCGCCAAGGAGGCCCAGGGCCACCTCGAAGCGCGCATCGTCAAGATGGAGAACGCCCTCGCCAGCGCCCGCGTCGTCAACGAGGACGAGGTGGACGCGTCGAAGGCGCGCATCCTCTCCAACGTCCGGGTGATGAACCAGAAGGCCAAGCGCGAGGCGACCTACACGCTCGTGGCGGCCCAGGAGGCCGACCTGAAGCGCAACCGGATCTCGGTCGAGAGCCCCATCGGCAAGGCCCTTCTCGGTCGCGAAGTCGGCGAGACGGTGGCCGTCCGCGTGCCCGCGGGTACGGTGCAGCTGGAGATCCTCGACATCACCCGATAGGGTGGCCCGCCGGAAGGCCGCCGCGACGTCCAAGCCGCCCCGACGCGGACCGCTCCGCTGGATCGGCTCCCTGATCCGCATCCTGACCGCGGTGACGCTCGGCTACCTGCTCGCGTGCACGCTGCTGCTGCTGGCGTACCGGGTGGTCCTCCCCCCCGCGACGACCGTCCAGCTCCAGCGCGCCGTCGAGGCCGCCGCGACGCAGACGCCGTACGACTTCCAGTACCGCCCCGTGTCGGAGGAGGCGCAGGACGCCGACGTCCGCCACGCCGCGGTCGCCAGCGAGGATGCGCGCTTCTACACCCACGGCGGTTTCGACATGGAGGAGTTGCGGCGCGCCCGCGAGGACGCCGAGCGGACGGGCCGCCCCATGCGCGGCGCGTCCACGCTCACCCAGCAGCTCGTCAAGAACCTGTTCCTGACCACGCACCGTTCGATCGTCCGAAAGGCGCTCGAGATCCCGCTCACGCTGCTCGCCGAGTGGATCCTCCCCAAGGAGCGCATCCTGACGCTCTACCTCGACGTGGCCGAGTGGGGCCCTGGCGTGTTCGGCATCGAGGCCGCCGCGCAGTATCACTACGGCACCTCCGCCTCGGCACTGACGCGGGAGCAGGCGGCGCGGCTGGTGGCGTGTCTTCCGGCCCCCCTCGAGCGCCTCCCCCAGGACATGGGCCGGACATCGTCCCGCATCCTGACCCGCATGCGCCAGATGGGCTGGTAGGCTCGGGCCGCCCTTCCCGACCCCCGGACCCGTCGGGGTGATCCGGGCCTCGCCCGGTCGAACTCCACCACCTTCCACGTCCTCCATGCCCGCCGACCTCCGATCCGATACCGTCACCCGACCCACCGCCGCCATGCGGCGGGCCATGGCCGACGCCGAGGTGGGCGACGATGTGTTCGGCGAGGACCCCACGGTCGAGCGGCTGGAGGCCCGCGTGGCCGACCTGCTCGGGAAAGCGGCGGGGCTGTTCGTGCCCTCGGGGGTGATGGGGAATCAGATCGCGATTCGCCTCCACACTCAACCCGGCGACGAGGTCGTGGTCGCTGAGCGCAGCCACATCTATCACTATGAAGGTGCGGCCCCGGCGGCGCTGTGGGGGGTGCAGCTTCGGCCCGTCGGCGACGCGTCTGGGGTGCTGACGGCGGACGACGTGGAGGCCGTCGTGCAGGGCGCCCACGACTGGGAGGCGCGCACGCGGCTCGTCTGCCTGGAGAACACCGTCAACAAGGCGGGCGGCGTGGCGGTCTCCATGGACGCGATCACGCCCGTCGCCGAGACCGCCCGCGCGCACGAGCTGGCCCTCCACCTGGATGGCGCTCGGCTCTGGAACGCTGCCGTCGCCCTCGACACGTCGCCCGCTGCCCTCGCCTCGCCATTCGACACCGTCAACGTCTGCCTGTCGAAGGGCCTGGGGGCGCCCGTCGGATCGGTCTTGTGCGGGCCTCCAGACCTCATGCGCGAGGCGCGACGGGTCCGGAAGCTCCTCGGAGGCGGCATGCGCCAGGTCGGTGTGCTGGCCGCCGCGGCCCTCGTCGCGCTCGACGACTACGAACGGGACGACCGCGCCCTCCTCCGCGCCGACCATGCGCGCGCCCGCCGCCTCGCGGACGCCGTCGCGGCCTGTGGCCTCGCGCTCGTCCGACCGCCCGACACCAACATCGTCCTGTTCGAGACGCCCGAGCCCGCGGCCGAGGCCGTCGGGGCCCTCGCCGAGGCGGGGGTTCGGATGGTCCCCTTCGGACCGCGTGCCGTCCGCGCGACGCTCCACCGCGACCTCGACGACGCGGCCCTGGACCAGGCCATCCTGGCCCTCCAAACCCGCTACGCGTAGGAAACCGGCCCCGCGGAAGGCCTTACGATCAAGGGGTTTCCCCCAGGCCCCTCGGCACCGGAACCGAACGATCTTCACGAGCCTTACATAGGAAGCGCTTCCGGGTCCTCCGCATGTCCACATGGTCGCAGACGTTCGACGACGACCGGGTCCTCGATGAGGCCCGCTCCCACGCGCGCCGGTGCGTGATCGTGTTCGCGGGGGTGAGCGGCGCGCTCGTTTGCCTGGCGCCCCTCTCGACCCTCTCCCCCCGCCTCGACGCGACCGTGGTGGCACTCGTCAGCGGCGCCCTGCTCAGCGTCTGCGCGGGGGTGGTCATGGTGATCCTGGGCCG
The DNA here is from genome assembly GCF_002283555.1 of Rubrivirga sp. SAORIC476. Classification (NCBI taxonomy): domain Bacteria; kingdom Pseudomonadati; phylum Rhodothermota; class Rhodothermia; order Rhodothermales; family Rubricoccaceae; genus Rubrivirga; species Rubrivirga sp. SAORIC476. The sequence goes on from NZ_MVOI01000003.1 coordinate 258,397, forward strand.
GGAGTACCGCCGCCTCTGGCGCATCGAACTCTCGATGGGTCGCTTCGTCGGCTACGACGCCGCGGGCCGCCGGTCCTCGCTTTCGTGGGCGCGCGTCCACCGGGTGGATGTCTCACGGGACGGGCTGCTGGTGGCCGGGCGCGACGAGCGGGGCCGCGGGACGCGTCTGACGGTGGCCGCAGGCATCCCGCAGTTCACCGTGCTGGCCCACCGAGCCGTCGAGTATGCCGAGGCGCACGGGCGGACCGTCTGCGTCGAGGGCACCCCGCTCGACGACCTCGACCTGGCGACCCTGCTCCCCTCGCTCTGCGAGACGGTCGGCGCGACCGCCTGACCGATCCCCTAGGACGGCTCGGAGGCGAGGAACGCCTGCAACGCCTCCGCCTGTCGCTCGGCGTCCTCCTCCCCGATCGCGATGAGCCGCTCGACGTAGGCCGGGTCGAAGGCGAGCATCGAGAGCCAGTCCGGGCTGGCGTCGCCTGCGCCCAACCCGCCCAAGAGCAGCCGCATTGACGGCGGCAGCGGCGGCGATACCTCCCCGACAAGCGTCGCCAGGTCGACCGACGGCCGCATCACCAGCAGTTCGACCGGGCGGAAGCCATTCCACTGGCTCGGCGGCGTCGCCGCCATGAGCGCGTTGATGCGGTGCAGCGTCTGCGCGTCCCGGTCGATGACGTCCAGGAAGACGGCGTTCATCAGCACCCCCAGCACGCGCGTCGGCGGCGGGTAGTCGCGGACCTTCGGCGCGTCGGCCTGGGCGCGGCTCTGGCTCGACCGCGTGTTGACGACCAGGATCTTGTCGGCGCCGAGGTGGAGGGCGGGCGACAGCGGCGCGGTGAGCCGGATGCCCCCGTCGCCGTACCAGCCGTGGCCCACCTGGGGGTCGTTCAGCGAGACGGCCGGGAAGAAGAACGGCAGCGCGGAGGAGGCGAGCACGTGCTCGGTGCGCAGCGGCGTCCGCACGGCGCGGCGCATGGGCCGGTCCCACGGCTCGATGCCCTCCCCCTGCACCCACGTCACCGACTGCCCCGTCGTGTACGAGGACGTGGTCACCGCGAACGCCCCCACGTGCCCCGCCTCGACGTTGCGCTGGACGGCCTCCATGGGCTGGCCGACCGGCCCGAGGTGACGTTCCAGAAACTCCTGGAGCGGCGTCGTGTCCAGCAGCCCGCCCTCGGCCGGAGGTGAGACGGTCTCCGGATTCCGGAGAAACCGCCCGATGGTCTGCATCAGCGTCGGCCGGTCCAGCCGGAAGACTTCGTCGGCGCGCAACTCGCGCCAGATCTGGACGAGGCGGTCGGCGGCGTCGGCGAACGGCGCGTCGGCGTTGGCCGCGAGGAAGGCGCTGTTGATGGCACCCGCCGAGACGCCCGTCAGGATGTCGGGCTTGAAATCTGGGGCGAACCTCGCGAGCCCCCGCAGGACGCCCGCCTGGTAGGCGGCCCGCGAGCCGCCCCCCGTCAGCGCCAGCGCGGTCCCCCCTCCGCCTCCGGGCGGGGGGTCGGGCTCGTCGGGACGGAGGCCGTCGAAGAGGCGGGCGAGGCGGTCGAGCACGGCGCGAGGTGGGCCCGCAGAAGCTACACCCACCGGACGCTATGCCTCCACACCGGCGGCGAGCGTCTCCATGAGCGACTGCCGCGTGAACGGCTTCGAGATGTAGGCACTGAAGCCCGACTCCAGGAGGCGCTCGCGGTCGCCAGGGAGCGCGTACGCCGTCAGCGCGATGGCGAAGACGCCGTCGTAATGCGGCAGCGAGCGGGCGATGCGGAGCACGTCGGCGCCGGTCTCCTTGCCGCCGAGGTTGATGTCGAGCACGAGCCCCGTGAACCGCTGCTGGTTCATCGCCAGCAGCGCCGAGCGCGCGTCGCCGACGGCCGTCACGTCGTACGTCGACCGGAGGATGCGCTCGAGCAGCATCCGGGTGTCGTCGTTGTCCTCCACCACGAGGATGGTCGGCTTGCCCTCGCCACGGGGCTCCTGCACGATCTCTGCGTCCTCCGGCGGGGCCGCCGCGGGGATCGTCGGGCGGTCGTCCGTGCGAGCCCGGATGATCATCACTGGGTCCTCGGTCTCGGGCCGACCGGCACGCGTCGCGTGCGGGGCCGCAGGAGCGGGCGACGGTGCCGCGGGCCGAGACGGCGGGGCGGGCGGCGGAAGGGGCGCCGGGGGCGGAACGGCAGCCGGGGGGGTCGGCTCAGGAGCCGGGTCGGAGGCCGACGGGCGGCCGAAGCGGAAATCGAACATATCGGTCGGGGCGGACGACGGGGAGGCGAGGAGGGTGGGTTCGGCAGCGACGGGGGTCGCGGAGCTCAGGAACGTGAAATCGAAGGGGGCGCCGAGCAGATCGCCGGGGTCTTCAGTCGGAGGAGTGGCGAGGAGGTCGGGCACGGCGGGAACCAGGCCGTCGCCGAGAGCGGGGACGTGCTCCCAGGGCGAGGCGGCCGGGGACGGAACGCGGGGGAGCGAGAGGGTGACCACGGTACCCCCGGGCTGCTCCGACTCGATGGTGATCTCCGCGTCGAGGAGGTGGGCGAGCCGCCGGGCGATGGTCAGGCCGAGGCCTGCACCCTCGTGGCTGCGCGCGTGCCCGGTGTCCTCCTGGCGGAACGCGTCCATGGCCTCGGGCACGAAGGCCTCAGAGATCCCCCGGCCGGTGTCGGCCACGCGGAGCAGGGCGGCCGCAGGCGTCCCCTCGAGGGTGACCAGCACCCCGCCCGCGTCGGTGAACTTGATCGCGTTGCCCACCACGTGGCCGATGATCTGGCTCAGGGCGTCGGAGTCCACGTCGGCGGCGACATCGGGGTCCAGGTCCAGATCGAAGCGGAGGCCCTTTTCGTTCGCGGCGTCGGCCCACCGCTGGGCGGCGCGCTCCACCTCGGGGGCGAGGACCATCGGGCTGCGGTCGGCCTCGTACTCCCCCGCCTCCAGGCGAGACAGGTCGAGGACAGCGTTCAGCGTATCGAGCAGCCGGTGTCCGTTGCGGTCGATGAGGGAGACCGCGTCCCGAAGGTCGGCCGGGACCTCGGCGAGCAGGATCTCGGCGTAGCCGAGGATGCCCGTGAGGGGCGTCCGGATCTCGTGGCTCATGTTGGCCAGGAAGGCGCTCTTGAGGCGGTTCATCCGCTCGGCCGCCGCGCGGCCCTCCTCGGCGGCCTCCCGCGCCTCGACCAGTTCCTCGACCAGCCGCTCCCGGTCCTCCCGCTCCAGCGCCAGCGCGACCGCGTCGGCCACGGCGGCCGCGAACTCGGTCTCGGTCGCCTGCCAGTCGTGCGGGTGGTCGGTGCGGTGGATGGCGACGAAGCCCGAGACCTCTCCGCGGCGGCGGATCGGCGCGACCAGCAGGGCGCGCAGGCGGAACGCCCGCACGAACCCGGCGAGGCCGAGGGGCTCCACCCGGTCGTCGCTCGCCGCGTCGGCCACGGCGAGGGCCCGGTGCAACTCGACGTGCTGGAGGACGGAGGCGAAGCCGCCCCCGAAGTCGACGTCGGGGTCGACGGGGGCCGGGGCGTGGAGCGGCGTGCAGGGATGGCCCGGCGCGCCGAGCCAGAACGACACGTCGGACGCGCCGAGCGTCGCCGCGACGATGGCGGCGGCGGGGGCGCCGAACGCATCGGCGCCGTCGAGATGGGCGAGGTCCACCAGCGCTCGCTGGCGCATGAGGGCGCCCTGGGCGGCGTCCGCGAGGTCGTCCTCACGCATCTTCCGCTCCGTGACGTCCTGCAGCACACCGATCAAGCCGATCTGTCTGCCGGCGGCGTCGCACCACACGCGGCCCGAGTTCTCGACCCAGCGCGGACCGAAGGCGGTCATCATCCGGTAGATCGCGTGGTAGGCGTCCTCCCCCTCCACCGGACCCGTCGCGAGTCCCTCGCCGGCCCGCACGTCGCGGACCTCGACGAGGCTTCCAGGCCCCCCGCGGGCGTCGACTTCGCTCCGTGGGAGCCCGGTCAGGGTCTCGATGGCCGGGCTGAGGTACTCGTAGACCGCGCCGTTCGGCGTGTAGCGGAGGCGGTACAGAACGTGCGGCGTGTGCTCGGTGACCGTCTCCAGGCTGATGCGGGCATCGCGAAGCGCCTGCAGTGCCGCGACCCGGTCCAGGTGGCTCCCGAGGTGGGACCCCAGCCCGTCGGCGCCTCGGAGGTCCGTGGCCGAGATGTCCCGCGGGTCGGCGTAGCCCCAGAGGAGCACGCCCGCCGCGTCGGCCCCTGTCCGGACCGGGACGGTCCCGAACGCGCCGACGCCCTTCTCCCGCAGCCGCATCGCCAGCTGGGAGGTGCCCCGTCCGGTGTGCGGCACCACGAGCGGCGCCATCGTGAGGCCGTGCGCGTGCGCGGAGACCGAGGCCAGCCCGTCCGGCGCCGCGCCCGCCGTGGCCACCAGTTCGAGGTCGTCCTCGGCGAGCAGGGCCGCCCAGCTGGCGTCTGTGGCGTCGAGCAGAGCCCCGACGGCCGAGCAGTAGATCGAGACGGGGTCGTCGGCGAGGGAGGCCGCGGCCGTGAAGCCGGCCATCGCGCGGTGCTGCCGGGCCACGGTCTGCTCCTCCTTGCGTGCCTCCGTCTCCGCCGTGATGTCCTCCATCGTCCCCTCGTACGCGACGACGCGACCCGAGGCATCGACGATGGAGCGGGCGTTCTCTCGGGTGCAGACTCGCTCCCCCGTCCTGCGCGTCCACTCGACGACCAGATTGCGGACGACGCCGGTGCGGGCGATCTCTTCGGCGAAGGCCTCGCGAGGATAGCCGAGGTCGGCCCGCACGTCGAGGCTGGCGAGCGCGGCGACCGAGTCGACGGCCAGCAGGTCGGCGAGAGCCGGATTGGCATACAGGATCGTGCCGTCGGGCGCACTGCGGTAGAGCCCGATGCTGAGGTGATCGGCGAGGGAGGCCAGGTGCGCGGGCATCGCCCCCTCGACGGGCTCCGGGGCGCAAGCCTCAGCGGGAGCCTCGGCCTCGCCAGGGTCCGCCCCGGCTCCAGCCTCCGAGGGCGCGTCGAACGACGCCTCGGCGAGCCAGGGCGAGTCCACATCCTGATCGGACGCGTCCACGTCGGGCGTACTCTCAGCGACGGCGGGAGAGGCCTCGGGGGCGGAAGGCACGTCCTCGGGGAGCGCGGGCGAGTGCGGCGCGGGGGCCTCAGACTCGGCCGGGACGGGCCGACCGAATGCCTCGGGGCGCGCCTCGTCCACCTCGGGCGCGGACTCGACCGGGTCGGCAGCGGCCAGGCGCGCGAGCAGGCTCGGCAGGTCGGCGGCCGGGAGAGCGACCGCCGCCGTCTCGGTGAGCAACAGCGGCACCTCCTCGGCGACGACGAACAGGGTCACGCCGTCCGGCACGAACACGGCCACCTCGACCTCCTCGACCGGCCCCCCGGGCACATACACCACGGCATCCCACCCGGCGGCGCCAGCCGGGTCGGCGAGCGCCGCGCTGAGCGCGTCGGCCGAGGGCGCCAGTTGGGCCTGAACCTCCCCGCCATGCCGAATGGCGGAGAGCGCCTCGACCGCGGACGGCGCGTCGGCGACGAAGAGGATCCGAGTGGGGGTGGACATGGAGGAGAGAGGGATCGCACCCGCACATGCAAACGGAGTGCCGGACCGCGTCGAGGGCTCCAAACGGGTCCTCAGGCCACTCGGGACGGGGGGTCGGTGGGATTCGTAACGTGCCGACCCCGAATTCCCCGATGCCCGGTCCGATGCCTCCTCCCACCTCGCTGTTCGCCGTCGCGCTGCTGTCGCTCGACGGCGTCGGGCGGGTTACGGCCCACCGCCTCCTGGAGCGCTTCCCCACCGCGGAGGCCGTCCGCACGGCTCCGCGCGAGCAGGTGCTCCTCCGCCTCAAGGGCGTCGCCCACGCCGACCGCACCGTCGACGCCATCTGCGACCCGGCCTTCGACGAGGCCACCGAGGCGGCACGGGCGCAGGTCGCCGCGCTGGCCGGGCGTCAGATCCACGTCCTCACGCCCGGCGCCACCGGCTGGCCCCCGGGCCTCGACGCGCTCGACCGGGCCGACCGCCCCGTGGTGCTCTACGCCTTCGGCGACCTGGCCGCCCTCGCGTGGCCGTCGCTGTCGGTGCTGGCCTCCGCACCGCTCGCCGCCGAGCCGTTCGAGCGAGCGCAGGACGTGGCGCGCGCCGTCCTCGCTCGCGGGCGCGGCCTCGTCGTCGGCGCCGCGCACGGGGTCGACCTCGCGCTCCAGAAGCTGTCGCTGGCCGCGAGCGTCCCCGCCGTCGCGGTGGTCGGCGCCGGGCTGGCCCGGCTGGAGCGCTCCATGCGCCCCGGCGCCACCGCGCTCACCAAGGCAGGCGGGCTCCTCGTCTCGCCCTTCCCCATGGCCCACGGGCCGTTCGAGCACGACGACCGCGAGCGCGCCTTCGTGCAGGCCGCCATCGGACGCGCCGTCCTGGCCGTCGCCCCGCCGCCGGGCTCGCCCGAAGACCGCGCCCTCGCCTGGGCCTCCGACGCCGGGCGCACCGTCGGCCTCCTCCCCCCTGCCCCGCCCGACGCGACCTGGTCCGCCTCGGCCCTCCCGGTGGACGACCCGCACGCCGTCGCCGAGTGGGTGGCATAGCGGAATTCGGGGGGTGCGCGTCCCGCATCCAGAAGAGCACCTCTCCCTCGTCGTCCCGCCGATCGACCTCTGAACGCCTTGATCCTCCTCGTCTTTCTCGACGGCGTCGGCCTGGGGCCCGCCACCGCCGCCAACCCGTTCGTCACGCTCGACCTGCCTGCCTTCGAGCGGCTCGCGGGCGGCCAGCGCTGGACGGCCGACGCGACCCCGATCCGCGAGCCGGAGCACGTGTTCATCCCCATCGACGCGACGTTGGGGCTGGAGGGCCTGCCGCAGAGCGGGACCGGGCAGGCCGCCCTCTTCACGGGCGAGAACGCCGCCGCCGTCCACGGGCGCCACTTCGGCCCGTACCCGCCGACGACCGTCCGCCCCCTCGTCGCCGAGCGGAGCGTCTTCGCCCGGCTGGTCGCCGCGGGCATCGAGGCGGACCGCCTCGCCTTCGCCAACGCCTACCCGGACCGCTTCTTCCGCTTCGTCGAGAAGCGGGGCCGGTGGACCGCCACCACGCTCGCCGCCCACTCCGCGGGCGTCCGCCTGCGCCGCGCCGCCGACCTCGCCGCCCGCCGCGCCCTCCCGGCCGACCTCACCGGCGAGACGTGGCACGCGCTCATCGACATCGACCAGAAGCCCCAGTCCGAGGCCGACGCCGCCCGCGCCCTCGCCGCCCTCGTCGCCGACCACGCGTTCGTCCTCCACGAGTACTACCTCACCGACAAGGCGGGCCACAGCCAGGACGCCGCCCGCGCCGCCGACGTGCTCACCTCGCTGGACCGCTTCTTCGAGGCCCTCCTCGACGCGCTCCCGCCGGAGGCCCTCCTCGTCCTCTCCAGTGACCACGGCAACATCGAGGACCTCGCCACCAAGAGCCACACCCGCCACCCGGTCCCGCTCATTGCGCACGGCCCCGGAGCCCACGCCTTCGCCGAGGCGGGCTCGCTGACGGACGTGACGCCCGCGATTCTCCGCGTCCTGACCGACGCCGACGCCTGATCCGTCGGCTCAGCCCGCGTCCACCCACGGGTTGCCGACCTCCGCCAGGTGCGCCTCGTACGCCTCCACGGTCACCCGCAGCGCGGTCGTGTCCGACCAGAGCAGCCGGACGAGCGGGCGTGCCCAGCCCTGCACCGAGCGGAGGTGCCAGGCCGGGGGCGCGTCGGGCAGGAAGGCAGCGCGGAGCACCTCCTGCTGCGCCCGACACGACACCCCCCAGGTCGGACGCAGGTCCCCCGCCTCGGCGGGCTCGCGGAAGAAGCCGGGCGCGCGGTAGTCGAACCCACGTGCGCTCGGACCGGACATCAGGGCCGAGGTGAGCGCCGTGCGGATGTCGCCGCACCCCAAGCGGTCTCGGAAGCCGGCCGTCCACCGCTCCACCGTTTCCGCCAGCCAGTCGGCCTGTTCCAGCAGCCGCGCCGGGTCCGCCTCCCCACCCACCCGGACGTGCTCTGCCGACAGCGCCCGCCCCGCCTCGACGTCTGCCCGGAGCACCTCGACCCACGCTCGGACCTCCACGGCGTAGGCCTCCCACACGCGCAGGTCAGCGTCGAACGCCGCCGTCACGGCCGCCCAGGGAGGATCGAAGCGAGTCACCTCCGGCATAGTGGGCGTTGTTGGGGTCACGCCGACGCTACGTCTGGTGCGACGACCCGCACAAGATCGGACCTGCGGCTCTGCGTAGTTCCCCTCAGTGACCACCCTGAGGAAGTCGTTCGGCCACGAGCACCTGCCGACGAAGCCCCCGAGGCGGTGGTGTCGACGAATCCGAACCTCCACTGCCGACCCAGCAGACCGAGAGCTTCCGTAGAAAGGGGGTCGGTCAGCCGCACGCGGCACACGGCGCGATGGTGAACAGAAGAACGTAAAGTTTGCCTGCAGCGGCAGGTTACCCGGCACGCGGCCGGGACGGGCTACCCCGAACGAAGCGCCGACGCCGAAGCCCAGCGCGGAGCCCCGACAGGAGCCGCCTCGGTCAGCGTGCGGGCCGACCCGCTGGTGCTCAGCCTCGGCCAGTGCGACCCCGAGGCGGGCAGGCTGGAGGTGCGAGGCACGGACCGGACGCCGGACGCCGGACGCGAGCCGGGTAACAGTTGACCGCTTAGCCGCCCAGGGCCGCGACCGTGATGGTGGAGCGAGGCGAAAGTAGCGCCGACGCCCGGACGAGCCGAGAACGCCGGAGCCCTGGGTCGGCCTGCAACCGCGGGTTACACCGCCGGACCGGGAGGAGGTGGCCCCGGATCCGGACTACTCCTGATGTCCCAGCCTTCAGCCGCTACCCACGTTGGGACCTCGATCTCGCGTTCGTAAACCTCCCGGTTGAAGACGCGCCACTCCAGCCGGGGGCCGCCTTCCACGTCAATGATAAAAGACCCCTGAAGATCGTGGCCGGGCCGACCGTCGGGGAGCCACGCGTTGTCCCGGCCTATCACGGCAGCCACGGCCTTCACTTGATCGAGAACGAAGCGAGTGTTCCCGTTCCGCATGTACCCGCCCCAAAACGCGTAGTCGCTCCCGTACGTCCCAAACAGCTCCTCGATGAACCGCCAGTTCGTGGCGACGGCCTCGGCGTATTCCTTCTCCTCAGCCTGCGCTACGGCGGAGGCGATGGCCGAGCGGAGGGCATCCTTCTGACCGGGGAAGTATTTGATCCACCCACGGACCTTGGAGTACATGCCCATGGTGAGACGGAGGCGGTGTAACAGAGGGCTACTCAACCGCGAAGGAATGAGAGCACGGTAGCAGAACGAGGCGAAAGTAGCGCCTACGCCAGGACGAGCCGAGAGCGCTGGCGCCCTTCGTCGGCTTGCAGCGGCGGGTTAGCCAGCTTGCGGAGGTTGGGATGGTCGCAGTCCGGGCTTATCGGCACTGTTATCGAACCATTCCGACAGTCCGCACCGACGACAGGAGACGACGACAAACACAGATCGCTCGGCTCCGCTGAAGCCGACCCGGCGGGCTCGTGCGCGCGTACTCCCGCACCGTTCGCACTCAAACAACTCCTCGGGCGCGACTTCCGACGAAGCGCGACGGGCGGCCCTCCGGTCTTCGAGAACGACCTCCGCCGCGGCTACGGCTTCGATTGTGTAATCGCTTCGCTCCGGGCCGAGCACGGAGGCAAGCTGGTCGTCCGGCAGGGCCGACATCCTCTCGATCAGCACAGACAAGTCAACAGAAGACACCAGAGGGGAGCAAGCTGGCTAACCAGTGATTGTGCGGACGGCGTCCAGTTTACAAACCGGACGTCGTCCGTATAACATACCCACAGGGTGATGTCTGTGCCCCCGCCGGGCCCATGGGAGACAGCACGTTATGCCCATCCTCTCAGCCCACGTCTCCCCGCAAATACGGACACCATCCGTAGAACAAGGGCTTGGCGGGGCAAGACCGGGGTCCCCAGGACCGCCCCCCCGCCACAGAGGAGCCACAACGTCCGTGTGCAGCGGCACCCCACCGCCCCTCCCCCCCCGTGTACACCCAGCGGCAGGCCGGCGACACGCACGAGCCCCACCCCACGCCCCCGCCTCGGCACAGCACCCAGCCTACCTGGATCCACCCACCGAGCGACCGAGGCAGACCAGGAACCGCGCCCGCCCGTCCATCGACAGCGAGACGCAGTCCAGACGCTGCAAGCATTCATTCAGACGCTGCAAGCCTCCATTCAGACGCTGCAAGACCCAGTTCAGACGCTGCGAGACCCGATTCAGAGACTGCGAGACCCGATTCAGAGACTGCGAGACCCAGTTCGGAGACTGCGAGACCCAGTTCAGACGCTGCGAGACCCAGTTCAGACGCTGCGAGACCCACTCCACAAGCCGCCATCCAACATCCACCCAGACTCACACCACCAATAAACCCGCAATTCGCCATCGCCAATTCTGTCCCCTTCACTACACTCCACCACCTCTTTCCCCACAAGATCACACACATCACCGCATAGCGGCATCTCCATGACCGACCGCCAGACCGACCGTCTCGACATGCTCCGCGCGACCCTCACCGTCATCGACGACCACGCGGACGCATGGGCTGCCATCCCCGTCATGGCCCGCTACCGCGACGACCTCAGCACCGCCATTGACCGCGTCCGCGACGCCGCCCAGCGACAGGCCGATCCCGCCAGCGCTGTCACCGCCGTCAAAGACCAACTCCGCACCCACGTCCGCGACGCCGCCTGGACCCTCGCCGCTGCCCTCCAGGCCTGGGCCGCCGACACCGACCGCCCCGACGTCGCCGCCCAGGCCGACTTCTCCCCCAGCGACCTCATCCAACTCCGCGACGCCGCCCTCGCCGACCAGTCCGAACTCATCGTCGACCTCGCACGCACCCACGCCCCCGACCTCGCCGACTACGGCGTCCTCCCCCCCGAGATCGACGCCCTCGATGCCCTCGACGACCAGTTCGCCGACGCCCTCTCCACCCCCCGCGCCGCCATCGTCGCCCGCAGCCGCGCCACCGCCGAGATCGCCATCGAGATCCGCAACGCAACCCGCCTCCTCCGAGCCAGCCTCGACCCCATGGTCGCCCGCCTCACCGCCTCCTCCCCCGACTTCGCCCGCGAATACCGCACCGCCCGCATCATCATCGACCGAGGCATCACCGGCGACCGCTCCCCCGACGCCCCCGACATGTGACGCAGCCACCCTCCACGCGGAGGCGCCCTCCGCCCATCCTGGTACCCCGAGCACCAGCCACCCATCGCGACTCCGGCATCACACCCACCAGTCCCCGTTCCGATGGCTCGGAGGGTCGGCATCGAGACCCGTTCCCGCTCCCACCAGCACAGGACGCCGCGCACGCTGAGGGCCTGCCGACCGAGCGAAACGGCACCCCTTCCACAGAAGAAGCGAAGACACGAACTGCGCCAGGCGTCGCCCGAGCCTCGGCCCCGAGTGAGCCAGGGATCGCCAGCGAGCCTCGCGGGTATCTTCGCCCCGCTCCGCCCAGGCGCGGGGCCACGCCGGAGTGGTGGAATGGTAGACACGGCAGCCTTAGGAGCTGTTGCTTTCACGAGCGTGCGGGTTCAAGTCCCGCCTCCGGCACTGGCGACGCGAGTTGCGCCCCCCTCCCACCACCCCATGCGCCCGCTCCTCCTCCTCGCCGCCCTCGCCGTCGCCGGGTGCGCCTCCACCGCCGTCCCCGCCGGCCCGCCCGACGCCACCGCCGAGCGCCCCTCCGACGGCCTCCTCACCCGCCCCGACCTCCAGGCCCTCGTCGACCTCCAGGTCCGCCGCGACGGCGCCGCCCTGGCCCGGGCCCTGACCAACCCCGACAGCCTCGTCCGCGCCCGCGCCGCGTTCGCCCTCGGCTCCGTCCAGGACCCCGCCGCCGTCCCCGCCCTCCGCGCGCTCCTCGACGACCCCGTCCCCGCCGTCCGCGCCGACGCCGCCTTCGCCATCGGCCAGTCCGCCGACACCACCGCGGGCGTCGCCCTGGCCTTCACGCTGCGCCGCGAGGCCACCCCCGCTGTGCTCGCCGAAGTCCTCGACGCCCTCGGCAAGGTCGGCGGCCTGCCCGACCTCGGCGTCGTCCTCACCGCGCCCCTCCCCGACGCCCTCGAAGCCGCCCGCGCCCTCGCCCTGGCCCGCTTCGGCATGCGCGGCGTCGTCAGCGACGCCTGGGCCGCCTGGCTCGGCAGCCACCTCCAGGACCCCGACGCCGCCGTCCGCCGCGCCGCCGCCTACGGCTTCACGCGCTCCCCGATGCCCGCCTGGGCCGGCCAAACCGACGCCATCCGCGCCGCCTTCGACGCCCTCCCCGGCGACCCCGCCCGCGCCGACCTCGCCCGCGCCCTCCAGACCCTCGACGAGCCCGCCGACATCCCCCGCCTCGCCGACGCCCTCGCCACCGACCCCGACTGGCGGACCCGCGTCAGCGCCGCCCGCGCCCTCGCCGAGGCCGACGGCGTAGAAGCCCGCGGCGCCCTCGCCCGCGCCGTCGACGACCCCAACCCCCACGTCGCCCAGACTGCCGCCGCCCTCTTCGCCGACGCCGGCCCCACCCCCGACGCCCTCGACATCGCCCGCGCCGTCCTCGCCGACGACGACCGCCCCTGGCCCGTCCAGGCCGCCCTCCTGCCCGTCCTCGCGCCCGCCCAGCCCGCCCTCGTCCTCGCCTGGGCCGACCGCCAGACCGACCCCTTCGCCCAGGCCGCCGCCCTCCGCGCCCTCGGCAGCACCGACGACGGCGCCGCCCTGACGCGCCTCTTCACCGACGCCCGCTCCGACGACACCCGCCTCGCCACCGCCGCCCTCGGCGCCCTCCGCGAGCGCTGGGAGAGCGGCGGCTACGGCGCCCGCCGCTTCTACGAGGCCTACGCCCACGCCCTCCGCCGCGCCGACCTCGCCACCACCTCCGCCGCCGCCCCCGCCCTCGCCGACTCCGCCTTCTGGCCCCTCGGCGCCGGCCCCCTCCTCCGCGAGGTCTACGCCACCCTGGAGGCCCCCACCGACGTCGAGCCGATGGCCGCCATCGTGCAGGCCGTCGGCAAGGTGCGCGACGGCGGCGAGATCGACTTCCTCGTCGGGGTCGCCCTCGCCGGGCACCCCGTCCTCCGCCTCGCCGCCCGCGACGCCCTCAACGACCGCCTGTCCGAAGGCGTCGACGTGGAGCTGTCCGGCGGCGGCACCCCCGGCACCACCAGCGTCGACTGGGTCCACCTCGCGCAGGTCGGCCGCCACCCGCGCCTCATCCTCGACACCGACCGCGGCACCGTGGTCCTCGAACTCGACACCGAGGCCGCCCCGCAGACCGTCCAGCGCATCACCACCACCGCCTCGCAGGGCCTCTACGACGGCGTCCCCTTCCACCGCGTCGTCGCCAACTTCGTCGTCCAGGGCGGCGACTACGCCCGCCGCGACGGCTACGGCGGCCCCGACACCGCCATCCGGAGCGAGTTCACGCGCCTCCGCTACGGCACCGGCACGCTCGGCATGGCCAGCTCCGGCAAGGACACCGAGGGCTCCCAGTTCTTCGTCACCCACAGCCCCCAGCCCCACCTCGACGGCAGGTACACCGCCTTCGGGCAGGTCGTCGACGGCCAGGACGTGGTCGACCAGATTCTCCAGGGCGACGTCGTCCGGCGCGCACGCATCGTCCGCGATCCCACCGTCCCGAGGAGGTAAGTCAGAACCGGACGGTTTCGCATCGAAACGCCCGCCTTCCCTGCAGGAACGGCTCTAGGCCGTCAGTTGAGGCCGGATCAGGGAGGCGGCCCGCCCGGGCTCGCGGATCGGCAGGCGGTACAGGGTCGGCCCCGCGAACGCCTCCGCCGGGAGATGCGCCGACAGGCGACCGGCCGCGCGCGGCGACAGCACGAGGTCCAGCACCTGATCGCCCGGCGTCAGGTCGGTGATCTCCTCCCACTTCAGGACCACGTTCCAACGCAGGTCGCGCAGCCCCTGCCAGTGGGTCTCCACCGCCCAGGCCTCATTCACGACCACGCGGAACGCGCGCCGGATCGCGTATGCTCCGAGCACCACGGCGACCAGCGGCGGCGCCCACATCGGCGCCACCCACTCCGTCACCACCCCGCTCAGCCCCACCGCGATGCCCGCCGTGAGGGCCGCCACGACCCCCACGACCGCGTCCATCGACGTCAGCACCTCGCGGATCCGCTCCTCGCGCGGCTGGAGCAGCGGGATGCGGATGAGCTGCCAGCCCCGCCCGCCCTCACCACGGCGGCTGCGACGGCGCTCCGCCTCCTCGGCCGCCTTCTGCATCTGCGCGACCACCCGCTCGGTGTCGTAGCCCGCATCCGGGTCCTTCGTATCGAGTTGCTCGAACGCCTGCTTGACGGCCAGGAATCGCTCGCGCGCGACGGGGTCGCTGCCGTTGCGATCCGGGTGGTACTTCAAGGCGAGCCGCCGGTAGGCGCGGCGAACGTCGTCGGGCGTCGCGTCCTCGGTCAGGCCGAGCACGTGAAACGGATTCGAGAGGATCGTCATGAAGGCGAGGGCGAGTCCCTCGTCCCCTAGACAGAACCATGCCAGCCCGCCCGCAGGGAGCCATGCAGCCCCACTCGGCTACCGGGAGTTGACCAACCCGTCGTATGTCCCGATGTGCGCCGGGTCCATCTCGGTCAGCATCGCGTACGCCTCGTTGCGCTGCGGCGCGTCGAGCATCAGCGACACGATCTCCTGGTACTTGGCCCCGAAGAAGACGTCGGTGACGTAGCGGCGGCGGTTGTTCTGGAGGTAGAGCTCGTGGAGCGCGGAGAGCGTCTCCAGGGCGTCCACCCAGGCCTGCTCGGGCTCCACCACGAAGTGGTCCAGCACCGTGAAGTGGTAGTCGTACTGCGCCTGGCGGACGGGCGCGAACACCGGGTCCAGCAGCTCCTGCGCGAGCGTGAACCGGGAGCGGTCCTCGATGCCCTGCCCGAACCAGCCGCGGCCGGGCGTGCCCGCCTCGGTGGCGCGCGACAGCTCCGCGATGCGGAAGGCCCGCTCGTAGAACCGCGTGCCGCCAAACGCCTCGAACGTGTCGTAGTCGTACCCGAGGATCATGTTGGCGTAGAAGTCCAGCACCGACGTGAGCGCGTCGAACCGGTTCGGGTCGTAGATCAGGTTCTGGCCACGCGCGTAGCTGAAGAGCCAGTCCGTGTCGGACGCGCGGAAGGTGGTCGTCCGCTGGGCGGTACCGTAGATCGGGCGGCTGGCCTGCACCACGATCTGCGCCCGGAACGCCGTCTGCGAGAGCGCCTCGGTGAACGTCACCTGGAACTGGCAGTCGATCCGCTCCTCGGGCCGGAACACGTCGTCGGTCCACGCGCGGCCGTTGAGGTAGCGGAAGAGCTCCTCCCGGAACTCGTCCAGGAAGCCGAACTCGGTGCCCGTGATGGCCTCGCGGTTGAGGGTGACCTGGCAGTTGAGCTCCTGCGCGTGGACCGCCGGCAGCGCGGTGAGGGCGAGGACAATCAGGAGGGCAAATCGGCGCACGTCGGGGATTGCAGGCGGTCGCGTATGTTTCAGCTATCGCGCCCTAAGGTACGGGGCTCGGACGTCCGCTCGAACGTCGACCGACGGCAATTATGCGCGCCCTCCGCCTCCTCGCCGCCCTCCTCACGCTCGCCGCGCCGGCGGCCCAGGCCCAACTCGCCGAAGGCGGGGCCCGCGTGCTCGGCCTCGGCCGCGCCGGGGTCGCCCTCGGCGGCGACGCCTGGGGCCACACCAACCCGGCCGCGTGGGCCGGGCTCGCCGAGGGCCGCGCCGCCCTCCAGGCCAGCCAGGCGTTCGGCCTCAGCGAGCTTCGCCTCGGCGCCCTCACCGCCGCCCTCCCGACGCCCGTCGGCACCGCGGCCCTCCACGCGCGGACGTACGGGTTCTCGGAGCGCCGCGAGACGCGCGTCGTCGTCGGGCTGGGCCGCGCGCTGCCGCTCAGCGTGACGCGGCGCCTGGACGTGGGGCTGGCGGTGGGCCTGGAGAGCGCGGCCACGGAGGGCTACGCCAGCCAGACGGCGGTGCTGGTGCACGCGGGCGTCCAGGGCGAGGTGCTGCCGGGCCTCCGCGGCGGGCTGGCCGCCCGCAACCTGCTCGGCCTCGGCCTGGGCGACACCGCCGACCTCGCCCGCTCTGCGTCGACGGTCCCCGGCCTGACCGTCGGGCTGGCCTACACGCCCTCGGAGCGCGCCACGCTCGTGCTCGACGCCGACCAGGACCTCGACTTCGGCCTCTCCGTTCGCGGCGGCGCCGAGGTGCAGGTGGTCGACGCGCTCGCCCTCCGCGTCGGCGTCTCGTCGGCGCCGGTGCGCTACGCGTTCGGGGCAGGCGTCCGGGCCGGGCCGCTCCGCGCCGACCTCGCCGTCGAGTCCCACGAGACCCTCGGGCTGACGCCCGCCGTCGGGGTCGAGATCGGGTTTTAGGATGGCCCGCGCACAGTACAGAGGATGGGAGTGGGCCGTGCGTGTTGCGGATCGTGTGGTGTGCCGTGGGGGATGCGGGTCGGGCGGCGAGACACGGAGCACGAACCACGCGACGCGACTGCTCTCCCTCGCCGCGCTCCTCACGCTCCCCGCGGCGGCCCAGGTCCCCGCCGACACCCTCGGCACATCCACCGAGGCGGAGGCCCAGTTCGAGGCGCTCGTCGAGGACGACCTCGCCGGCGACCCCACCGAGCTGCTCGAACTCCTCGAATCACTCCGTGCCGACCCGCTCGACGTCAACACGGCGACGGCGGAGGAGCTGGCGCAGGTGCCCGCACTCGGCGCCGTGCTGGGGGCCGCCATCGTCCGCTACCGCGCCGCGACGGGCCCGTTCACGTCCCTCCCCGGCCTCCGCCAGGTCGACGGCGTCACGGCGGACGCCTACCTCGACGCACGCCCCTACCTCACCATCGGCCCGACGCTCGACACGGTCGCCCGGCCCGCCTCGGGCTTCCCAGCGGCCCCCTCGCTGCGGACCGTCCTCGGCAACCTCCGCGTCACGGGTACGCAGCGGCTCCAGCGGCGGCTGGACCTGGGCGTCGGGTACGAGGGGCCGGACTCGACGCGCGCCTACCTGGGCTCCCCGGAGCGCATCTACACGCGCGTCCAGGCCACGTACCGGCGGCAGGTGTCGGTCAACGTAACCCTCGAAAAGGACCCCGGCGAGCCGTTCCGCTTCGACGGCGCCACCAACACCTACGGCTACGATTACCAGAGCGCCCACGTCGCCCTGCTCGACGCCGGCCGCATCGACGCGCTCGTCCTCGGCGACTTCTCGGCCCAGTTCGGGCAAGGGCTCGCGCTGTGGCGAGCGTCGGGCTTCGGCAAGGGGCCGGACGCGACCGGCGGGCCACTCCGCAGCGGGCGCGGCATCCGCCCCTACGGCTCCGTCGACGAGAACAACTTCTTCCGCGGCGCGGCGCTGTCGGTGGGCGTGGTGCCGGGCGTCTACGTGTCGGCCTTCGCCAGCCGCCGCGCGCTCGACGCGAGCGTGTTCACGCCCGACACCACCGACCTCGGCGACCCCGACCTCCCGCCCGGTGCCTTCGACAGCGTCGTCACCAGCCTCGGCGCCGACGGCCTCCACCGGACCGACCGCGAGCTGGCCCGCAAGGACGCGCTCGACGAGACGCTCGTCGGCGGCGGGGCCGAGTATCGGATCACCAACGGGAGCGTCGAGGGCCGCGCGGGCGTCGTCGCGACGCGGTCGTCGTTCGGGACGCCCCTCGCAGCGGGCAGCCGGCCGGACGAGCTGTTCGACTTCGCGGGCACCGAGGCGACCGTCGTGAGCGCCTACGCGGACGCCAAGACGCGCGCCGGGCTGGCCTTCGGCGAGGTCGCCCGCGGGCCGACCGGCGGCATCGGGGCCGTCGGCGGCGTCGGCATCGACCTCGGCCAGGGCGCAGACCTGCTCGTCATCGGGCGGAGCTACTCGCCGGAGACCGTCAGCCTTCACGGCTACCCGTTCGGCGAGCGCAACGGCGTCGGGCGCAACGAGCGCGGGCTGTACGTCGGCGCCACCGTCACGCCGTCGCGGTCGTGGACCGTCAACGCCTACGTCGACCAGTACCGCTTCCCGTTCCTCCGCTTCAACGTGCCGCGGCCGAGCCGGGGGCAGGAGGCGCTGCTGCACGTCGAGCACCGCCCGAGCCGCTTCGCCCGCCTCACCCTCCAGGCGCGGACCGAGACGCGGGAGACGGCCATCGACGTGCCCAACACGGTGCCGGGCTCGGTCGTCGGCGGGCTGGCCGAGCAGACCCGCCAGACGCTCCGACTCCAGGGCGAGTGGGACGCCAGCCGCCGCCTCCGCCTGCGGACCCGCGTGGAGGGCTCCCGCTACCTCCCCCCGGATCCCGAGGTCGCAGATCCCGCTCGCGGGGCGGCCGACCAGTTCGGCTCGCTGATCTACCAGGACGCCCGCTGGCGCCCCCTCCCCTGGCTCCGCGCCGACGCCCGCCTGACGCTCTTCGACACCGACGGGTACGACGCGCGCCTCTACGCCTTCGAGAACGACCTCACGGGCGTCTTCGCCATCCCGGCGCTCTCGGGCCGCGGCGCCCGCGTCTACGTCCTGCTCGCCGCCACGCCCGCCGAGGGCGTGACCGTCCAGGCCAAGCTGGCCACGACGTGGTTGCGCCGCGTCAACCGCATCGGATCGGGGCCGAACGCCGTCGACGGCCAGCGGGTGTCCGACCTCGGCCTGCAGGTGCGCGTCCGCATGTGACCGCCCCTCCTCGGCGCCGAGGCGGACGGGGTCAGCGGACGACCACGACGCGCACGGACCGGCTCGCCGCCGCCGTCCAGACGCGGAGCACGTAGACGCCCGGCGCCACGTCCGACGTAGTCCACTCGACCTCGTGGTGCCCGGCCGCGAGCGTCCGGCCGGACACGAGCCGGGCGACCTCGCGACCCGTCACGCTGTAGACCGCCGCCGTCACCGACGCCGAACGCGCGAGGTCGATTCCGAACCCGGCCCGGCCTCGAACCGGATGCGGCACGGGGGGCGACACGCGCAGCGCCGTCGCTTCGGGCGTCCCTTCCACCGCGACCGGCAGCACGTAGGCGGGGGCGTAGGTCTGCGTGACGTGGGGACTGCTTCGGAGGGCGCCCAGCGGCGTCATGCCGGTGCCGTCGTTGGCCGCCTCGCTCCCGACGGACACGATGTGGTAGTAGTACGGTACACTGAGGACCACATCCGTGTCGTCGAAGGAGGTGTCGGTGGCCCCGGCGCTGTGGACCCGCGTGTAGGCGGAATTGTAGCCGCCTTCCGTCCGGAAAATGTCGTACCCCGCGGCCCCCTCGGAGGGCGTCCACTCGAGGTGGAGGCGTCCTGCCCCGCTGGACACCGAGAACGCGGCCGGAGGCGCGGGGGCCATCGGAATCGCGTAGCCCGCGTCGTAGGTGGCGAGGGCCCGGCGGAAAGTCTGGAACAGCGAGTCGCGACTCGTGAACACCCACTCGTTCTTGGTCTTCGTGTCCCCGGCGTACACCAGCCCCGCCCCGGCGTCGTTGCCCGACGCCTTGAACGCTGCCCCGATGGCCTCGTTCGCCTCGCGGCTCAGCCCCCCCGCCGCCTCCGCCACGACGATCCGCACACTCTCGCCCGGCGCCAGCGTGTACGGGCCGTAGCCGTTGGTGAACGAAAACCCGCCGGAACTCCCCTGCGAGGGGTCCCGCGTCGGGCTCAGGAACCTCGGCATGCCAGTCGGCTCGACGGTCGTCGCATGGCGCGGCTGATGACCGCTCGTCATGAGCGCATACTCGGCCGCCATCTTGGCCGCGTCGGTCGCGTCGTTGGTCGAGAAGAGCGGGTCGTCGGACTGGACCGCCCGCGTCGTCGACGGCTGCGACGGGTCGTCGGTGGCATCGGTGGCGGACGCGTCGGCGTGAAGCGTGACGACGCCCGCGAACGGACTGGCCGTCAACCGGCCGAGCGTGTCCGAGGACGCGATGTTGATCGCCGGGAATTGTGCCGAGGCTCCGAGGTTGTCGTACGGCAGGGAGGTTCCGGGGAAGTAGCCGTGCCAGGCGAACTGCGCCCGGAACTGCTCGTCGGCGGGGTCGGGCTGCGGCTGGCTCGCGCCCAGGCCGTCGCCCCGGGCGTCGTTCATCGTGTTCTTGCCCCAGCCCGTCGGGTTGCCCACCAGGTACCGGGCCTCCGCAGCGATCGCGAGCCGGGCGAGCGTGAACAGCGTGACCCCCTGGAGGGTCTGGCCCGGCAACTCAATGTCGGCGTCGCCGTCGGCGTTGCCCGTGTTGGTCAGGACGTACTCGATGACGTGGAAGTCGTCGTGGGACGGCTGGCTGAACTGGTAGACCCGCCGCTCCATCGTGAGGCCCAGCAGCGTGTGGACGCGCGTGACGAGCATCACGTCCGACGGGATCGAGGGGTCCACGCGGTCGGGGCGCATCCGGGCCGGGGCCAACGTCGCCTCCCCGTTCACCGTGACCACGGGCAGGCTCCATCTCGTCACCAGTTCGAACAGGTCGGGGAAGACCTCGCCCACCCCGGTCACGCGAGGCCCCACGTGGACGACGCGGACCGGAAAGGCGTCCCCGCCGTCCGGGTCGGCGACGTTCAGCGCGCCGATCCACAGGCCTTTCGACACCTGCATGTCCGTGTGCGGGTACCGGCCCGGCCAGCGCCACCCGAACTGCTGGGCGTTCTCGAAGCACTCCTCACACTCGGCGCCCGCCGCGGAGTACCAGTTGTGGAGGTCGCCTGCCGAGACCCACCGCGTCTCGAACTGGGCATGCGCGCCCGTGGCGAGCCCCGCAGACAGAGCGATCGCCAGCACGAGGCGCGGGGCGTGCCGCCACACGGAGGAAGGACGAAACATGAGTCGACATATGTCGGAAATGGAGCCAGAGTGTACCCCACCTCGACACCGTCCCACCTCCACTTCTGCTCCCCCCTCCCGCCCTCGGCGCCGAGAGGAACGAGGCGGCTGTGAGGAAGCGCGAGAGGGTGAACCCGGGTACGAGGTGGGCGCGTTCAGGCGCCATGCCGCACCCGCACGCTGCCGACGCCCCGCCCGAGCCACCCCGTCCGCCCCGATCGTTGATCGCGACCCTCCGGCGGATCCTCGCGTTCGCACGCCCCTACCGGACGCGCCTGGTGCTCGCCATCGCGCTGACGCTCGTGGCCACAGCCGTCGGGCTGGTGGTGCCGCTCGGGCTGCAGCGGCTGCTCGACTCCGTCTTCCAGGCCACCGACGGGACGCTGCTCAACCAGCTCGCGCTGGCGCTGCTGGCGCTGTTCGCGCTCCAGGCCGTGCTCGGCTTCGGGGGCAGCTACCTGATGGAGTGGACCGGCGAGCGCGTGGTCACCGACCTGCGCACGACGCTCTACACACACCTCCACCGCCTCGGCCTGCGATTCTTTTCCGACCAGCGGACGGGCGAGATCACGAGCCGCCTCACCAACGACGTGTCGAAGGTCCAGTCGGCCGCGACGAGCGACCTGGGCGACGCGCTCCGGCTGGCGCTCACGCTGGTCGGCTCGGTCGCGTTGATGCTGGCGCTGAACTGGCGGCTCTCGCTCGTCATCTTCGCCGTCGTCCCCCCGATCGCGTGGGCGATGCGGTCGTTCGGGCAGATCGTCCGCACGCTGTCGCGGACGATCCAGGACCGGCTGGCGGACACGACGGCCATCGCCGAGGAGGCCATCGCGGGGGTCCGCGTCGTGAAGGCGTTCGCGCGGGAGGGCTACGAGGTCGGGCGCTACGGCGAGGCCGTCGAGGGCCTGTTCGAGACCTCGCGGCGGCGGGCGTGGATCGTGGCCGCCTTTTGGTCCTCGGTCGGCTTCGGGTTCTCCACCGCGCTGGTGGTCATCTTCTGGTTCGGCGGGCGCGAGGTCCTGGCCGACCGGCTGACGGCGGGCGCGCTGGTCGCGTTCATCGTCTACGCGCTCAACATCGCGCGGAGCGTCGCGGGCGCGGGCCGCCTCTACACGTCGTTCCAGAGCGCCGCGGGTGCCTCCGACCGGCTGTTCGAGTTGCTGGACTCGGAGCCCGAGATCGTGGACGCGCCCGGCGCCCGCCCACTGCGGTCGGTCCGCGGTGCGCTGGACCTGGAAGCCGTGACGTTCGGCTACGTCGACGGCCAACCCATCCTCCGCGACGTGTCGATCTCGGCGGCGCCCGGCGAGACCGTCGCGCTCGTCGGCCCCAGCGGCGCGGGCAAGACGACGCTGCTGCACCTCATCCCCCGCTTCTACGACCCCGACACGGGAACGCTGCG
This sequence comes from Rubrivirga sp. SAORIC476, assembly GCF_002283555.1. NCBI lineage: Bacteria > Pseudomonadati > Rhodothermota > Rhodothermia > Rhodothermales > Rubricoccaceae > Rubrivirga > Rubrivirga sp. SAORIC476. The sequence continues at coordinate 280,615 of NZ_MVOI01000003.1, forward strand.
CATCGACGGCGTGGACGTGCGGGACGCGACCGTCGACAGCGTCCGCGACGCGGTGGCGCTGGTGGCGCAGGACGTGCAGCTCTTCGGCGTCTCCCTCCGCGACAACATCCGCTACGGCCGCCTCGACGCCTCCGACGCCGAGGTGGAGGCCGCCGCCCGTGCCGCCCACGCGGACGCGTTCATCGAGGCGCTGCCCGACGGCTACGACACGCCGGTCGGCGAGCGGGGCGTCAAGCTATCCGGCGGCCAGCGGCAGCGCATCGCCATCGCGCGGGCGCTCCTCAAGGACCCGCCGATCCTGCTCCTCGACGAGGCCACCAGCGCCCTCGACGCGGCCTCCGAGGCAGCCGTGCAGGAGGCGCTCTCGGAGTTGATGCAGGGGCGCACGTCGGTCGTCATCGCGCACCGCCTCGCGACGGTCCGCGACGCGGACCGGATCGTGGTCCTGGATGGCGGGCGCGTCGTGGAGGAGGGCACGCACACCGAGCTGGTCGCGCGCGGCGGCCTCTACGCCGACCTCGCCGCTCGCCAGTTCACCGCCGGGGGCGACGGCGTCGGCGTGCTGGAGTAGCGTGCGGCAACGCCGGGCGCAGTGCCTGGGACAATCCGGCGTCCCCGGCGTCGTTCGCGTCCTGTCCCCGGCTAGCTTGCCGCCCCCACTGGTCCCGTCGTGAGCGCCTCTCCCCTCGCCGTCCCGATCCGCCGCCGCCTGCGCGCCGCCCGGCGTCGGCTGACCGGAGCGGCCGTGGCGCGCGGGCTCCTGGTGACGCTGGGCGTCGTCGGCGCCGCGGCGGGCGTGGCGCTGGCCGCCGAGGCGACCGTCTGGCTGGGCGTCGAGTTGCGGACGGCGCTGTTCTGGACGCTCGTCGCCACGCTCGTGGCCCTGGTCGGGGCGACCGTCGTGGTCCCCCTGCTGCGCGGCTGGGGCGTGCTGCCCGGGCTCGACGAGCGGGCGGTCGTCCGCCGCACCGGCCAGGACTTCGCGGGCGTCGACGACCGCCTCGCGACGTTCCTCGACCTCGCCGACGGCCACGACGCCGGCGACGACGACCGCCTCCACGCATTCGCGCTGGCCTCGCTGGAGCAGCAGGTGGCCGACATTCCCTTCGAGCGGGTCCGCGCCTTCGGGCCGGTCCGCGCGACGGCGAAGTGGGCGCTCGTGCCGCTGGCGCTCCTGTTCGTCGCCTTCGCGGGCTGGCCCCGCACCATGACCGCCGCCGCCGAGCGGCTGATGGCGCCGGGCGAGTACTTCGCCCCGCCCGCCCCCTTCGAGATCCTCGTCACGCCCGGCGACGCCGAGGTGACGCGCGGCGCGGCCTTCGAGGTCGGCGCCCGCGCCGTCGGGCGCGAGTTGCCCCTCGTGGCCGAGCTGGAGTTCGGCCGGGCCGACGAGCGCGCCACAGAGACGGTTCGCCTCCAGGCCGACGGCGACCGCTTCCTCCACACCATCGCCGCCGTCGACGCCGACCTCCGCTACCGCTTCGAGGCCGACGGCGTGCGGACGCCCTGGTACACCGTCCGTGCGGGCGACCGGCCGCTCGTGCGCGGCGTCAAGGTGACCGTCATCCCGCCGGGCTACAGCGGTCGGAGCGCCCGCGCGCTGCCCGAGGGCGTCGGCGACGCGACCGGGCTGGTCGGCTCGGGCGTGCGCGTGCAGGTCCAGCACGGCGGCCCGGCGCCCGTCGAGGCGTGGCTGCAGGTGGCGTGGGAGGACGGCCGGAGCCAGCGCGTCCCCCTCCGCCTCGGCAGCGAGGCGGGCCTGGGCACCTTCCGCCTGCGCGGCGCCGGGACGTACACCGTCCACCTGCGCGCGAAGGGCGGCCTGGAGAACACCGACCCGGCGCGCTACCGGCTGGGGGTGCTGTCGGACGGCGAGCCCCAGATCGCGCTCGTCGAGGGCGCCGACGGGACGCTCGGCGAGGGCGCCCGCCGCCTCGTCTTCCGCGTCACCGACGACTTCGGCTTCCGAGGCGGACGGCTGGTGTACCGCGTCACGCGCGGCGGCACCGCGCAGCCCGCCCGCGCGCTCGGCCTGGGCGTCCGCACGCGCCCCCTGGACCAGGACGTGTCCGTCGACTGGCGCGTGCCGGGCGCCCGCCCCGGCGACACCGTCGAGTTCTACGGGCAGGTCACCGACAACGACGGCCGCGGCGGCAAGACGGCGCGTACGCCGCTCTTCACCCTCCGCTTCCCCTCCCTCACCGAGCGCCTGGACGACTTCGCCGCCCAGCGCGACTCGACCGTCGAGGCGCTGGAAGACCTCTCGGAGGACGCCGACGCGTCCCGCGAGCGCTTCGAGCGGCTGCGCGAGGACCTCCGCGAGAACGTCGAGCCGGACTGGGAGGACCGCCGCCAGATCGAAGAACTCCTCCGCCAGCAGGACGCCATGCGCGAGCAGGCCCGGCAGCTCCAGGAGCAGATGCGCCAGCTCGGGCAGCAGATGGAGGACAACCAGATGGGCGACGACGACCTCCGCCGCCAGTTCGACCAGATGCAGGACGTGCTCGAAGAGCTCGACACGCCCCAGGTCCGCGACGCGCTCGAACGGCTCCGCGAGGCCATGGAGCAGCTCGACCTCCGCGAGATGCTGGAGCAGGCCGACGAGGCCGCGCAGTCCGAGGAGGAGCTCCGCCGTCGCCTCGACCGGGCCATAGAGCTGATGCGCCGCCTCGAAGCGGCCGTCGAGATGGAGGACATCGCGCGCCGCGCCGAGGACCTCGCCGAGACCGAGGAGCGGCTGGCCCGCGAGACCGAGGCCGTCCGCGAGGGTCGCGACCCGGAGGCCGCCCGCGACGGCACCGAGGCGGGGGAGGAGGCCCGCGAGCCGCAGCCCGAGCGGACGCCGTCGGCGCAGGAGACCGCGGCCGAGCGCCAGCGGTTGGCCGAGGAACAGCGCGAGGCCGCCGAGGCCGCCGAGGCGCTGCAGGAGCAACTGGACGCCCTCCGCGAGCAGATGGAGGACATCCGCAACGCACCGACCGACGCCATCGAGCAGATGCAGGAGGAGATGGGCGAGGAAGGTGGGCTCCCTCAGCAGATGGAGGAGAACGCCGAGCAGCTCGAACAGAACCAGATGCAGGACGCCCAGCAGGGCCAGCAGGAGATGTCCGAGCAACTCCGCCAGATGTCGAGCCGGATGCGCGAGCAGAGCCAGCAGATGCAGGGCCAGCAGCAGCAGGTGGACCAGGCGGCCCTCCGCCGCGCCCTCGAAGACGTGCTCACGATCTCGCGCGAGCAGGAGACGCTCGCCACCCAGACCGGTGGGCTCCCGGCCGAGAGCCCCGCGCTCGTCCCCGCCGCCCGCCGCCAGAGCCAGCTCCGCGACGCCCTCCGCACCGTCGTCGACACCCTCCGCCGCGTCGGGCAGACGGTGCCGTCGCTCGGGCCGCAGGTGGACGAACGGGCCCAGGATGGACAGCGCGAGATGTCCCTCGCCGTCGAACAGCTCGCCGAACGCCGCTCCGCCCGGGCGACGGGCCACCAGCGGTCAGCCATGTCGCACCTCAACGAGCTGGCCCTCCTCCTCGCCGACCTCCTCGAACAGCTCCAGAACCAGCAGCAGCAGAGCGGCTCGGGGAGCGGCAGTGGGCAGGGCTCCAGCTCGGGCATGTCGCCGGGCCAGATGCAGCAGCTCGGCCGTGCCCAGCAGCAACTCAACCAGCGCATCCAGCAGATGCTGAACGAGTCCGCCGGGGAGCGCCTCTCACCGGGCGACGGGCAGCGGCTCCGCCAGATGGCCGAGCAGCAGGAGGCGATCCGCCGCCAGCTCCAGCGCGCCGTCGAGGGCGGCGGAGACGGGCTCAACCCGAACGACCGAAGCGCGCTCCAGCGCGTCGGCGAGGACATGCGCGAGTCCGCGGCCCAGATGCGGCGGGGCGGGCTCGATCCGCGGGCGGCGCAGCGACAGCAGCAAATCCTGGAGCGGCTGCTCGAAGCCGAGCGGTCGGTCAACCAGCGCGGCCGGGAGCCCCGCCGTGAGGCCCAGCAGGGCCAGGCGCGCCCCGCCCCGCCCGCCTCGGCGCCGCGGACGACCCGCCCGGCGGACCGCATCCGCGGGGACCTGATCCGTGCGCTGGAGAGCGGCTACGCGCCCGACTACCAGGACCTCATCAAGCGCTACTTCGAGCGCCTCCAGGCGCGGACGGGCGGCTGAGCCGTTCGAAGTGCGAGCCACGCGAAGACAGGCTCGGGCCCGCCAGCGACGTGCTCGGGCCGGCCGAGGACGCACCGACGCCGCATACTCGTCAGTTCCGGATGTCGAGGTCCCCGTACGTGACCACGTTCTGCGAGCCGTCCAGCAGGACCACGCGGTACAGCCCGGCGCCGCCGAGCGCGATCTGGCGGGCGCTGACCGAGAACGGATAGAACCCCGACTGCGCCGCGCCGGGCTCGAAGGCGTTCGGATCGTTGACGGGTACGAGGTCCACGACTCCGTTGCGGAGCTCCAGCACGTACAGCCGCAGCCCGCCCGGCACGCCCTGCGAGTAGACGAGGAAGTTCACCGCCTGCCCGAGGCGGACCGGGTTCGGGTAGGGCAGCTGGGAGACCTCGACCCGGTTCAAAAACGCCGGGCCGATCCGCCAGTCGGACGCATCGGTGCGAAGGACGGTCGCCATCGCGTCGGTCTCGGTGATGCCCGCGACGGGCGTCAGCAGCGCCGCGTCCTCGAAGAGCCGCTGCTCGGTGGCCGAGGTGGAGTCGCAGGCGGCGAGCAGCAGGAGCGTGGGGAGCAGCAGGAGCGGGCGTAGCATGAGGGGACCGTGGTGCTCTCCTCCAACGCCTCTCCCCTGCCCTCCGTGCCCGACGTGCTCTCCGCCGACGCCCTCGGCGTCTCGCTGGGCGGACGCCCGGTGCTGGCCGGGCTCTCGCTCGCCGTCCGCGAGGGCGAGCGGATCGCCCTCGTCGGCCCGAACGGGGCGGGCAAGACGACGCTGCTGCGCGCCGTCGCCGGGCTGATCCCCTACACCGGGCGGCTGGCCCTGCGCGGCCGGTCGGTCCGCGACTGGCCCGCTCGGGAGCGCGCCCGCGAGGTCGCCCTGGTGCGCCAGCAGGCCGAGTTGGCGGTCGACTTCTCCGCCGAGGAGATCGTCGCCCTGGGCCGCTCGCCCCACCTCGGCTGGACCGAACGCCTGGGGCCGGACGACCGCGCCCGCGTCGATGCCGCGCTGGCGGCCGTCGACATGGCCGACCTCGCCCGGCGCCCGGTCACGCAGCTGTCGGGCGGCGAGCAGCAACGGGTCGCGCTGGCGCAGGCCCTCGCACAGGACGCCCCGCTCCTGCTCCTCGACGAGCCGACGGCCCACCTCGACGTGCGCCACCAGCTCGACCTGCTCGCCCGCCTCGGGGCGCTCGCCGAGGCGGGCAAGACCGTCGTCGCAGCGCTCCACGATCTCGGCCGGGCCGCCCGCTTCGCCGACCGCCTGTGGGTGCTCTCCCGCGGCGCCCTCGTCGCCGACGGTCCGCCCGAGACCGTGCTCACGCCCGCGCTCCTGCACGACGTATTCGGAGTCGACGCCGAGGTCCAGGGGCACGGCTCCGAGTTCGTCGTCCGCTACCTCGGGGTCGCCCCGAGGGAGGCAGCGGCCGCGAACCCTGCCGTCCGCCCGGCGTCACCACCGCCCACGCCCCACGCACACGAATGAAGGTCTATACCCGCACCGGCGACGACGGCACCACGGCCCTGTTCGGAGGCGGACGCGTCGCCAAGAGCCACCCTCGCATCGCGGCCTACGGCACGGTCGACGAGGCCAACGCGGCCATCGGCATGGCCCGCTCGGCCCTCACGCAGGCCTGCTGCGGCGAGCCCTCCGCCGCCGACCTCCGGGCCGACATCGTGCTGTCGCGCCTCCAGAATGAGCTGTTCGTGCTCGGCGGCGACCTCGCCTCGCCCGGCGAGGTGTCGTACCCGGTGCCGCGCATCGAGGCGCACCACGTCACCGCGCTGGAACGCGAGATCGACGCCTTCACGGCCGACCTCCCGCCGCTGAAGCACTTCGTGCTGCCGGGCGGGACGACGGCAGCGTCGGCCCTCCACCTCGCGCGCACCATCTCGCGCCGCGCCGAGCGGCTGGTGGTCGAGACGGCGGCCCTGGAAGAGGTCTCGCTGGAGGCGATCCACTACCTCAACCGGCTCTCCGACCTCCTGTTTACCATGTCGCGCTGGATGAACCACCAGGCGGGCGTTCTGGAACCCGTCTGGGCGCCCGTGGCGGACCGGACGCCGGACGATTCCTGAGCGCCGGACCGCATGGGCACCTCGGGGGCTCCGGCTGCGTTCCCCACCCTGACCGCCTCGACACCATGCCTGACACGCCCGCCTACTCTGCCGCCGACGAACTCGCCAGCGCCATCACGCACGGCCTCGGCGTGGTGCTGAGCGTGGCCGCGGGCGCGGTCCTGATCACCCTGGCCGTCCTCACCGGCGACCCGTGGACCATCACCGGTGCCTCTGTTTTCGTCGGCACGCTGGTGCTCGTCTACACCTCCTCGACGCTCTACCACGCCATCCCCTACGAGTCGGCCAAGGCGAAGCTGAAGACCCTCGACCACTGCGCCATCTTCGGGCTGATCGCGGGAACGTACACGCCCTTCCTGATCGGCGGCCTCCGCGGGCCCTGGGGCTGGTGGCTGTTCGGGATCATCTGGGCCCTCGCAGCGGCGGGCATCGTGTTCAAGCTGTTCTTCACCGGTCGCTTCAAGCTGGTCTCGACGCTCATCTACGTCGCGATGGGGTGGCTGGTGGTCGTGGCGACGGGGCCGCTCCGGGCCGAGTTGCCTGGGTCGACGCTCGCGTGGCTGGTCGCGGGCGGGCTGGCCTACACCGCCGGGACCCTCTTCTACCTGGCGCGCTTCCGGTTCGCGCACGCCGTCTGGCACGGCTTCGTGCTGGCGGGCAGCGTGTGTCACTTCGCGGCGGTGCTGGTGGAAGTGCTCCGCGTCGGCATCTGAGGACTCGCGACCGGTCCGCTTTCACGCGTCCCCCACAACGCCTGGGGGGGCGGCGGGTAAGCCCCGTTCGATTCCCACGAGGCCCATGCACTGGTACGAAAAGCTCAAGCGCTACTTCCCGATCGAAGAGATGAAGTCGCGCGAACACATGGAGGCGCTCCTGGACGACCGTGGCGACGTCTACCACGTCGAACACGGCGATCACCACGTGCTGCTCTATGTCGAGGGCGAGCGCCTCGTGTTCGTCGACTACCTGCTCGTGGCGAAGGAGGCCCGCGGCCAGGGGCTGGGCAAGAAGCTCCTCGACATGCTCAAGGAGAAAGGCAAGCCGATCCTCCTGGAGGTCGAGCCGACCGACTACGACGACACCGACACGGTCAAGCGCCAGCGGTTCTACGAGCGAGAGGGGTTCCGCCATGTCGAGCGCCTCCGCTACCGCCGCCGCTCGCTCGCGACACAGGAGGTCAACGAACTCGAGATCCTGCTGTGGTCGCCCGATGACACGACCGACGAGGAGGCGTTCGACCTCGTCCGCGCGGTCTACGAGGAGATCCACACGTGGCGCGACCGCGACTTCTACGGCGAGAGCTACCAGCCCTCCGAGGAGGTCCTGACGCTGGACCCCATCGGCGCGCCGGACGAGGACGGGACGGCAGGGTCCGCCTGAGCCCCGAGGCGGGCGGAACGGCGGCAGGGCGTCGCGGGGTACCTCCTGCCCCGCTTCCCCACGCCCATGCCCACGACCGTCGTCTGGTTTCGCAATGACCTCCGCCTCGCCGACCATGCCGCGCTGACCCACGCCGCCGAGCGCGGCGCCGTCGTGCCCGCGTTCGTGTGGGCGCCCGACGAGGAGGGCGACTGGGCGCCCGGCGGCGCGCACCGCTGGTGGCTGCACCACTCGCTCCAGGCCCTCGACGCGGACCTGCGCGAGCACGGCAGCCGACTCGTGCTGCGACAGGGGGATAGCCTCGATCAACTCAAAGCGGTCTGCGAAGCCACCGGGGCCGACCGCGTCGTCTGGCAGACTCGGGTGACGCCGCACCTCCGCGCCCGCGACGCCGATGTGCGCGCCGGGCTGGAGGACGCAGGCATCGAGGTCCGCCAGTTCGCCGGGCGCATCCTCCACGATCCCGAGCAGATCCAGACCGGCGCGGGCGGCCCGTACAAGGTGTTCACACCGTTCTGGAAGAAGGCACGCGCCGAGATGTCGGTCGACGCCCCCCTCGACCGCCCCCGCCTCGGCGAGACGTCGGCCCCGGAGGCGTGGCCGGACTCGGACGACCTCGACGCGTTCGAGCTGACACCGGAGGCGCAGGACGGCGTGGACTGGGGGACCGGCATGGCGAAGGAGTGGACGCCCGGCGAAGGGGGCGCCCTCGACCGGCTGGACGCCTTCCTGGACGACGCCCTGCTCGGCTATCCCGACGGACGCAACGTGCCCGCCATCCGCGGCTCGTCGATGCTGTCGCCGCACCTCCACTGGGGCGAGATCAGCCCGCGGACCGTCTGGGACCGCGTCCAGTCCTGGGTCTCGAACGGCGCCACCCGCGAGGATGCCGACGTGTTTCTGTCCGAGATCGGCTGGCGCGAGTTCTCGTACCACGTCCTCCACCACTTCCCCGACACGCCGACGGAGCCGCTCAAGGACAAGTACGCCGCGATGCCATGGCGCGCGACGCCCAGCTACCTGGAGGCGTGGCAGCGCGGCCAGACGGGATACCCACTCGTCGACGCCGGGATGCGGCAGCTCTGGTCCATCGGCTGGATGCACAACCGCGTCCGCATGGTGACCGCGTCGTTCCTGACCAAGGACCTGCTGGTGCCGTGGCAGGAGGGCGCGCGATGGTTCTGGGACACGCTCTGCGGCGGCGACCTCGCCAACAACACGATGGGCTGGCAGTGGGCCGCCGGCTCCGGCGCCGACGCTCAGCCCTTCTTCCGCATCTTCAACCCGGTCTCCCAGAGCCAGAAGCACGACCCCGACGGGACCTACATCCGCCGCTGGGTGCCGGAACTGGCAGACCTCCCCACGAAGCACCTCCACGCACCCTGGGAGGCCCCTGACAAGGTGCTCGCTGAGGCGGGCGTGGTCCTGGGCGAGACGTACCCGGCGCCGATGGTCGACCACTCGGAGCGGCGCGACATCGCGCTGGAAGCGCTCAAGGAGGTGAACGGCTGAGCGAAGCCGGCCCGCGCCGACGTACTCTCGCGTCGGCCCTTCCCCTCCCCTCTGTGCTGCCTCCCTCTCCTGCCGACGCCTGGGCCCACCTCGACGCCTTCCTCGCCCAGCACGTCCCGGCCCTCGCCGCCGACCTCGCCGCCCCGGTGTCCGAGGCAGCCCTCCAGGTACTCGCGGACACCGTCGGGTCGACGACCACCGAGCCGTTCGCCGCGCTGTACCGTTTCCACGACGGCCAGCAGTCCCCGACGCCGGGCCTCTTCTTTGGCCTCCAGTTTCTCTCCTCGGCGGAGGCGGCCCAGGAGTTGGAGCGGTGGGCCGAGCAGCTCCGCGACGACCCGGCGCTCGTGACCGACATCGAGGCGTCCGCCGTCCCCGAGGGCACCGTCCGCGCGGTCTACGCGTCGGACCGCTGGGTCCCGTTCGCCAGCGACGGCGCGGGCAACCACCTCGCCATTGACCTGGACCCGGGCCCGGACGGGACGCCGGGCCAGGTCATCAGCTTCGGCGTCGACGAAGCCACGCGGTTCCTCCTCGCCCCGTCCGCGGCCGCGTTCGTCGGCTGGTGCGCCCACCAGTGTGCCGACGGTCACGCCGAGGTCGCCCCCGACCCCGACGCGCCCGGCGGGCTGGGAATCCGCCTCCGTGGCGGACGCACGCTCCTCGACGCGCTACCGAGCCTGTTCGGGACCAAGTGAGCGCGGCGTGGGACGTGTCACGTGATGCGCGACCGGCACGCGACACGCCACTTGCAACACCCACCGTGGCCTAATAGCAGCCCTTGCCCTGGAGCCACGACACCATGCTGGTCGCCTGCGCGGTGCCGTTGGAGCCGCCGCCCGCCACGTTGGTGAAGTCGGCGCTCTTCCAGACCCCGCCGATCTTGACGTCGGCGTGAAACTGGCTGGGCGTGAGGGTGGTCGCGTCCGAGTAGTCCACGTCGACGTGGTACTCGACGGCGCCACTGCCGAGGCGCGAGCACTTGGCGACCGCGTCCTCGATCCGCTTCCAGTTGCCGCGGTTGAAGTTGTACTGCTGAGGGACGAGGTTCGCCCGTCCGCCCCAGCCGCCGAGCTGCGAGCCGATCAGGTGGCCGCCGTCGTACGAGCTCGCCGGGCTGGCCCAGTTGCCGACGTTCGTCTGGCACGTGGTCTGCCGCGCCGCCGTCGTCACCGGGCCGAGGCTCTTGAACGCCGTCGCCGGCCGACCCCGTGAGTCGATGTAGTGATCCTCCGCGCCCCCTGCCCCGACGAGTCGGAACCACTTGACCCGGTCGCTGGTGGGGAATGTCTGCGGGCAGGCGGTGATGTCCTGGTAGCGGGCGGTCTCGGCGCTGGCCGCCACATCCACGATCTCGAACGCGATGCCGTAGCGGCCGAGCGTGGCCGCGAGTTCCTCGTCTGAGGCCCGGGCGCGGAAGTCGGCCAGCCCGTCGATGCCGCCGTGGTCGGCGAGGAGGCGCGCGTAGGCGGAGTCGGAGGGCGCCACGGCGCGCTCAGGACCGGTCGGGGCGACAGTGTGGGTGTCGCAGGCCGAGAGACCGACGAGAACGAAGAGACCGACGGCGATCCAACGGCCCGCGAGGGCCGCGTGGCGCGGGGAGGAGGAAGACCGCATTCGATGGAGAGGGGGTGAAGGAGCGCGAGGGTACCACCGCGCGGCGGCGTCGGACTGTGACCGATGGATCACCATCGATAGGCGCTCGCTCCCGGGCGCCTCTCCGCCTCGGTGCCGAGGCGGGCGATAGCGGCGGGAGGACTGGCCAGGCGCACCGGGGCCAATTCGCGCTGCGCCGCGCCGACGGGATGCTCCAGACCGTTTGCCATTCCTTCACACGGGCGGTTTCTTCCCGTTCGCCCTCACCCCCGCTCGATGGACCTCTCCGCGGCCGACGCCCTGGCCCCGATCCCTTTCACCTCATCCCCGAAGCCGACCCTCGGCGTCGAGATCGAACTCCAGATCGTCGACCCCGTCACGTTCAACCTCAAGCAGGGCTCGGTGGCGCTCCTGGACCGCCTCGGGCACGACCACCCCAAGGTCAAGCAGGAGCTGACGCAGTCCACCATCGAGGTCATCACCGGCATCTGCGACAACGTGGAAGGGGCCGTGGACGACCTCCGTGGCTCCCTCCGGGAGGTCTTCACCGCGGGCGACGATCTCGGACTGACCTTCTCCGGCGCCGGCACCCACCCGTTCGGGCAGTGGCGCGACCAGAAGATCTTCCCCAACGACCGCTACCAGGCCCTCGTCGACAAGATCCAGTGGCCTGCGCGGCGGCTGCTGATCTACGGCCTCCACGTCCACGTGGGGCTGTCGTCGGGCGAGAAGGCCATCGCCGTGTCGAACGCGCTGGCGAGCTACCTGCCCCACCTGCTGGCGCTCTCGGCGTCGTCTCCGTTCGTCGACTTCGAGGACACCGGGCTGGCGAGCACACGGTCGAAGATCTTCGAGGGCATGCCGACGGCCGGGCTCCCGTACCGGCTCGCTAACTACGGCGAGTTCCAGCAGTTCATGAACACGCTGGTCCGCGCGAAGGCCATCGAGTCGATCCGCGAGATCTGGTGGGACATCCGCCCGCACCCGGGTTTCGGGACGCTGGAGATCCGCATCTGCGACACGCCCTCCACGCTGACCGAGCTGGCGTCGCTGGTGGCACTGGTGCAGTGCCTCGTCGTGGCCCTGGGCGACCGCTACGAGAACGGCGCGCCGCTGAACATTCTGAACCCCTGGATCCTGCGCGAGAACAAGTGGCGGGCGGTCCGCCACGGGCTGGACGCGGACGTGATCTGCGACAACGATGGCGACCACGCCGCGCTCCGCGCCCAGATTCCCGACCTGATCGCTCGCCTGGAGCCGGTCGCCGAACGCCTCGGCTGCCTCGACGAGCTGCGCGGCCTCCACACGACGCTCGACGGTGGCGCCTCCTACGAGCGCCAGCGCCGCACCTTCGAACAGACGAAGCGCCTCCCGGACGTGGTCGCCAGCATCGCGGCCGAGCTGCGCGAGAGCGTCGGCTGACGGCGTCGGTCGGCACGCCGTTGGCTCGTGCGATGAACGAAGCCCCGCCGACCGACGTTGGCAGGATCCGATCTCTTCCCGTCTCCCTCGATACCGTTGATCGCCGACGCGCCCCTCGCCTCTCCCGCCGACCTGCCCGCCCCCGACCCCGCCTTTCGAGCCGACCTCGTCGCCCTCCGGCGCGAGCTGCACCAGCACCCGGAACTCGGCTTTCAGGAACACCGGACCGCGCAGCGTCTCCGCGACTGGCTGACCGAGCGCGGCTTCGAGCCGTCCGCCCCGATGGCGGGCACGGGCTTCGTGGTCGACATCCACGGTGACCGGCCAGGGCCGATGGTAGCCTACCGCGCCGACATGGACGCGCTGCCGATCCACGAGGCGACCGACGCGCCCTACCGCTCGTTGACGCCGGGCGCGATGCACGCCTGCGGCCACGACGCCCACATGACGGTGGCCTGCGGCGTGGCCGTGCTGGCGCGAGAGCGCCGCGCCGAGTTCGCCGGGACAGTCCGCGTGCTGTTCCAGCCCGCCGAGGAGGTCTCGCCCTCGGGCGCCCCGGCGATGATCCAGGCGGGCGCGCTCAGCGGCGTCGAGGCGATTTATGCGATCCACATGGACCCGTCGCAGGCCGTCGGCCGGTTCGGATTCCGCGTGGGGTCGTTGACGGCGGCGTGCGCGCCGTTTCGAGTCACGGTCCGCAGCGAGCGGTCCGGGCATTCTGCGCGCCCCCACGAGGCCGTCGACACGGTGTGGGTGGCGTCGCAGATCGCCAACGAACTCTACCAGTTGCCCGGCCGCGTGACCGACGCCCGGAAGGCGGCCGTGCTCACGATCTGCCGCTTCCGCGGCGGCGACGCGCTCAACGTGATCCCGTCGGAGGTCGAGTTCGGGGGCACGCTCCGCTGCGTCGATGGCGAGACGCTGGGCTTCCTCCGCGAGAAGATCCGCCGCGTCGCAGGCGCCCTCGGCGCCGCGTACAAGGCCGACGTAGACGTGGACTTCGACATCACGCTCCCGGCGGTCGTCAACACGACCGAGGAGGTGCGTCGCGCCACCGAGGCGGCCACCGACCTGTTCGGCCCCGAGGCGGCCATGCCGATCCAGCTGCCCAGCATGGGCGGCGAGGACTTCGCGTACTACCTCCAGGAGATCCCTGGCTGCATGGTGCGCGTCGGCTCGGCGAGCGGGCCCGACACGCGCTACCCGCTCCACCACGCCCGCTTCGACCTGGACGAGGGCGCCCTCCCGATGGCCGCTCGACTCATGGCGGAGGTGTGCCACAGACACCTGAACGATTCGTCGAGCCGGAGGTCGTGACACATATGATGCACCGGTACTATAGCTCGGGATCGAGGGTGGGTAATTAGGGGGCGGCTCACGCCACCATCCCACCTCCCCCCGTCTCATGATCTCTCGCATTCCTGCGCTGCTCGCATCGGCCGCGCTCATCGTCTCGCTCGCTGCCTGCGACTCGTTCACCCCCGACTCGGGCGGGGTAGCGTCATCAGACATCGGCATGAACGATTGCCTCCCCTACCTCACCGCCTCGGGCGCCTCCATCGACACCGGCTGTGGCGGTGGCGGCGGCGGCGGCACTGGCGGCGGCGGCACGACCACCACGCAGTACCGGATGACCCACGGCGCCAGCCGTAGCTACATCGGCATGTTCGGCAGCCTCCCTGCCTACAAGTACCAGCTCTGGACCAAGCACGAGGTGTTCCGCAACGGCAAGTGGGAGCGCACGGACGGCCGCAACAATGGGGTTGTCTGCCGCTACGTGGCCAACGGCCAGATCCGGGACCAGGACATCGAGAACAACGCAAGCATGACCACCTTGACGTTCTCGGAGCCCGGCGGCATCCCATTCCTCTGCGAGCACTCCACGACCTCACCGAACGGACAGGTCCACACGGCGACGTCCTACCTCTAGGTCGCATCGGATTCCTGCGCGCGGGCGCGGCGGACCTACCGGGTCTGCCGTGCCCGCGCCGTTTTTGGAAGCCCTGCAGTTCAGTTGCCGATGCCCAGCGCCTCAGATGCCGAGGCCGGCACGCTCGGTAGGGCCTCATCGCTCGGTTCACCCTAGATTCCAGTGGCTTTTCCTCCGTCCGATGCGCTGGACCGCCCTCCTCCTCTGCCTCGCGGCGGCAACGGCCGCCGCTCAGACGCCTGCGCCGGGCGACCTCGTGATCAACGAGGTGATGTACGACCCGCCGTCGCCCCAGCCGTCGAGCACCGAGTGGGTCGAGATCCTCAACACGACCACCGGCCCCCTCGACCTCGGCGGTCTCGCAGTCGCGGACGCGAGCGCGACCTCGGACCCGGTCCCCGACGGCACCACGCTCGGAGCGGGCGCCTACGCCGTGCTGGTCCGCGACGGAGCCGGCTTCGCGGCCGCCTACCCTGGTGTCGCCTTCATCGAACTCGGCGGCTTCCCGGCGCTCAACAACTCCGGCGACCGGGCCGCCCTCGTCCTCGGCTCCGCCGAGGTGGACGCGGTGCCGTACACGCCCTCGTGGGGCGGCGCCGATGCGTCGCTCGAACGCCGCGACCCGAATGGCCCCAGCACATCGGCCGCCAACTTCGGGACCACGACCGATCCCGCGGGCGGCACGCCGGGCGCGCAGAACACGCTCTTCGCACCCGACGTGACGGGCCCGGTGCTGGTCGACGCTACGGCCTCCGAGGATGGCCGGGCGGTCACGGTGACCACCGACGAGCCCGTCGATGCGGCCTCGGTGACCGCGTCGGCGTTCTCGGTGAGCGATGGACCGACGGTCACGGCCGCCAGCTACGACGACGCAGCGCTGGCCGTCACGCTGACGCTCTCGGCCCCGCTCGCGCCGGGAACGTCCACCGTCACGGCGACGAACCTGCGAGACGCGATCGGCAACACGACCGCCTCCTCGTCGACCACAGTCCTCTACGACCCTGATCTGACCCCTCCGACGCTGCTGGCGGCCGAGGCGCAAGACGCCCAGTCGGTGCTCGTCACGTTCGACGAGGCCCTCGACCCGATCAGCGCCGAGACCGAGGCGAACTACGTCCTCGATCCGGGCGTGGGCTCGCCGGCAGAGGCGACGCTCCAGGGCGACGGGGCGAGCGTGCTCCTCACGCTGGCGGCTCCGCTCACCGGTCCGGCGGCGTACACGCTCACGGCTTCGGGCGTGGCGGATGCGGCCGGAAACACGAGCGGCAGCCAGAGCGCGGACTTCTTCTTCGGTGAGGGGGCGACGCCCGCCCCGTTCGACCTCGTCGTCAACGAGTTCCTGTACGACGAGCCCGCGACGGGCAACCCGGGCGAGTTCGTGGAACTCTTCAACCGGTCGGACCAGACGTTCGACCTGCGCGAGTTCAGCCTGAACGACAACACGGGGCCGGATGAGCCGATCACGACGGACCCGGTATTCGTCGGCCCCGGTGAGTACGCGGTGATCGTGGAGGACGCGGCGCTGTTCGCAGCCGTCTTCCCCGACGTGCCGTTCGTGGAGCAGTCCGCATGGAGCGCGCTCAACAACACCGGCGACGCCATCGTGCTCCGGTACCAGGGCGGCCTGATCGACTCGCTGACGTACTCGCCCAGTTGGGGCGGCGCGGACGCGAGCCTGGAGCGCAAGGACCCCGACGGGCCGTCGTCGGCGGCGTCCAACCACGCGACCACGACCGACCCGCGGGGCGGCACGCCGGGCGCCATCAACAGCCAGTTCGCCCCCGACGTGACCGGCCCGACGCTGGTCGCCGCCGTCGTCTCCGAGGACGGCCAGAGGGTCACGGTCGCCGTTGACGAGCCGCTCGACCCGACCTCGGTCATCCCCTCGGCGTTCGCGATCACCGGCGGCCCAGCCGTCACCGACGCCCTCTACGACGACGCAGAGCTTTCGGTCACGCTCTCCCTCTCCGCCCCCCTCGCGCCCGGCACCTCCACCGTCACCGCGAGCGGCCTGCGAGACCTCCTCGGCAACACGACCGCGTCCACCTCGACGACAGTCGACTACGACCCTGACCTGACGCCCCCGGCGCTCCTCACGGCCGAGGCCGTCGACGCGCAGACGGTCCGCGTGACGTTCGACGAGGCGCTCGACCCGGCGTCGGCCCAGACGCCGTCCAACTACGCCATCGACGGGGGCATCGGGGCGCCGATGCTGGCCGACCTGCAGGACGGCGGCACGACGGTGATCCTGGCGCTCTCCGCCCCGCTCACCGCACAGTCTGGGTATGCCCTGACGGTACAGGACGTGGCCGACGCCGCGGGCAACGCCATCGCCACCCAGACCGCGACCTTCTTCTTCGGCGAGGGCGACGCCGCCGAGCCGCGCGACCTCGTCATCAACGAATTCCTCTACGACGAGCCCTCGGCCGACAACCCCGGCGAGTTCGTGGAGGTGTTCAACCGAAGCGACAAGACGTTCGACCTGCGCGAGTTCACGCTGAACGACGGGACGGGTGAAGGTGAGCCGGTGACCGACCAGGCGGTGTTCGTCGGCCCTGGCGAGTTCGCGGTGATCGTGGAGGACGCGGCGCTGTTCGCGGCCGTCTTCCCCGGCGTGCCGTTCGTGGAGCAACCCGCGTGGAGCGCGCTCAACAACTCCGGCGACGCCGTCGTGCTGACGTACGAGGACACTGTGGTCGACTCGCTCTTCTACACGCCCGACTGGGGCGGCGGGGACGCGAGCCTGGAGCGCAAAGACCCCGAGGCCCCATCCGTCGCCGCCAACTTCGCGACCACGGCCGACCTGCGCGGCGGCACGCCGGGCACTCGCAACAGCCGGTTCGAGCCCGACGTGACCGGCCCGACGCTGGTCGCCGCCCTCGCCAGCGCAGACGGACGGCGCCTCCTGGTCACGCTCGACGAACCGGCCCAACCCGCCTCGGTGACGGCGTCAGCATTCTCGGTCGGCGGCGGCCCGGCGATTGCGACGGCGGTCTACACACCCGGGGCGGCGACCGTCCTGCTCGGCGTTGCCGATGGGCAGGCGCTGGCGGTCGGCACCTCCACCGTGACCGCGACGGGCCTGACCGACCTCGTCGGCAACACGACGGCCTCGACCTCGGTGGAGGTGACACGGGCGGAGGACACGACGGCGCCGTCGATCACGCGCGCCGCGCCGCAGGCGGCGACGGTCGTCCGCGTCCAGTTCAGCGAGCCGGTGACCGCCGAGACCGGTGCCGCGCCCAGCACCTACGCGCTCACGGCGGAGGGGGCCGCGCCCGGCGTCGCCTCGATCGCCATCGTCGACACCGACGACATCTCGGGACAGACGGGCAGCCCCGGCGTGCTCTCGGTCGACCTCACGCTCGACGCGCCCCTCACGGATCGCGTGCTCACCACCCTCACGGCCACCGGACTCCGAGATCTCGCGGGCAACGTCGCCGGTCCGCTCACCGCGCGCCTGTTCTTCGGCACCGCCGACACGCCCGAGGCGGGCCAGATCGTGATCACCGAGGTCATGTACGACCCGGCGTCCGGCAGCGCCGGCGAGTACCTGGAACTGCTCAACACGACCGCCGACCGGCTGTTCGACCTGCGGGCGATCACCCTGGGCGACGCCGCCGACCCTGGCGACGCTCTCGCCGACGACGCGGCCGTGATCCTGCCCGGCGAGTATCTCGCCGTCGTCCGCGACGCGGAGGGCTTCCGCCTGGCGTTCCCCGAGGCGGCGTTCGTCGAGGGCGGCAGTGGAATCAGCCTGTCGAATGCGGGCGAGACGCTGGCGCTGTGGACGGACGGGACCGTGATCGAGTCGGTGACCTACGACCCGGACTGGCACCGCGTCGAGTTGGACGACGCGACGGGCCTCAGCCTGGAGCGCCGCGACCCCGCGAGGGCGCCGAACGAGGCTTCCAACTGGTCGTCCTCGCTCGCCGAGGCGGGCGGCACGCCGTCGGCCCCCAACTCGGTCGCGATCTCCGGGACGCCCGTCGAGCGCGAGGCCGGGCTCATCATCACGAGCCCTTTCGCGCCGACGCGCGGCGAGGCGTCACAGATCACGTACACCCTCTCGACCGAGGCCGCGCTCGTCCGCGCTCGGATCTACGATGGCGGCGGGCGGGCCGTCCGCGAGATCGAGGCGGGGCGCCTCAGCGGCACCACGGCGACTGTCACCTGGGACGGCACCGACGACGACCGGCGGCCCGTGCGCGCGGGCATCTACGTGGTGCTGGTCGAGGCGGTCGACGCCCAGGGCGGGACCTCGGAGGGACTGCGAGGGGTGGTCGTGCTGGCGCGACCCGAGTAGGAAGAGGACGCGACAGGCCGGGCGTTCTAGCTCCCAGATTGCGACGGCGCCCCCCTCTGCCCGCCCACCCGACCGTACCTTTCGACCGTTCAGGGCGGACGGGGACGGCTCGGCAGACGCACGCAGAATCCACCCCGCGGCCCGGCACGGACGGAACAGCACCGCCCGTTCCCGATTGGACGCCTCCCCCGCCCCCGGACCCATGAGCACGACCGCCACGTCCCCCACGCCGGCCCCCACCAGCGCGCCGCCGGCCCTGCCTCCCCCCGTTCGCCTGAGCGACCGCGCCACCACCGAGGTCCGCCGCATCGTCGCCAACAAGCAGATCCCGGCTCAGTTCGGGTTGCGCGTCGGCGTGAAAGGCGGCGGCTGTTCAGGCATGAGCTACGTGCTCGGCTTCGACAAGCAGCGCGAGCACGACCTCACGTTCGAACTCGACGCGGACCACGAGGCAGGCCCCATCACGGTGTTCATGGACAAGCGCCACGGACTCTACCTGATGGGCACCACCGTCGACTACCACGACGGCCTCGACGCGCGGGGCTTCGTGTTCGACAACCCCCAAGCGACTCAGACCTGCGGCTGCGGCTCTTCCTTCGCCGCCTAGCCATGCCGCCCGCCTCGGGACCGAGGCAGGCGGCCCCACGCGCTCCGGCGCCACCACCTTCATCATGGAAGGCAACTTCTCCAACCGCGTCCGCGACGTGATCTCGTACTCCCGTGAGGAGGCGATCCGCCTCGGACACGACTACATCGGGACCGAGCACTTGCTCCTGGGCATCATCCGGGAGGGCGAGGGGATCGCCGTCAAGATCCTCCGCAACCTCGGCTGCGACCTCTTCAAGCTGAAGAAGGCCGTCGAGGACACCGTCCGCAGCACGGGCGGCACGCTCACCGTCGGCAACATCCCGCTCACGAAGCAGGCCGAGAAGGTCCTGAAGATCACCTACCTGGAGGCGAAGCTCTACAAGAGCGACGTCATCGGGACCGAGCACCTTCTGCTGAGCCTGCTCCGCGACGATGAAAACGTCGCCGCGCAGATCCTCCAGCAGGCGTTCTCGGTGAGCTACGACGCCGTCCGCGCCGAGCTCGACTCCATTCTGAGCGGCAAAGCTTCCCCCCGTGCCGCGACCGACGAGCCGCCCACCGGCGGCGGGCGTGGGCGCTCGCGGGGCACCACCAAACGAGAGATGGCAGAGAAATCCAAAACCCCGGTCCTCGACAACTTCGGCCGCGACCTGACGTCGATGGCCGAGGAAGGCAAGCTCGACCCGATCGTCGGCCGCGAGACCGAGATCGAGCGCGTCGCGCAGGTGCTCTCGCGTCGCAAGAAGAACAACCCGGTGCTCATCGGCGAGCCCGGCGTCGGCAAGACGGCCATCGCCGAAGGGCTCGCGCTCCGCATCGTGCAGCGTAAGGTGTCCCGCGTCCTCTATGACAAGCGGATCGTGACGCTCGACCTCGCGGCTCTCGTGGCCGGCACGAAGTACCGCGGCCAGTTCGAGGAGCGGATGAAGGCCGTGATGACGGAGTTGGAGAAGAACCAGGACGTGATCCTGTTCATCGACGAGCTCCACACCCTCGTCGGCGCGGGCGGCGCGTCCGGCTCGCTCGACGCGTCCAACATGTTCAAGCCCGCCCTCGCGCGCGGCGAGATCCAGTGCGTTGGCGCGACCACGCTCGACGAGTACCGCCAGTACATCGAGAAGGACGGCGCCCTCGACCGGCGCTTCCAGAAGATCCTCGTCGACCCGGCCACCCCCGAGGAGGCCGTCGAGATCCTCACCCAGATCCAGGGCAAGTACGAGGAGCACCACAACGTCGCCTACGACGAGGGCACGATCGAGCTGATCGTGAAGCTCTCCGAGCGCTACATCACCGACCGGCACCTCCCGGACAAGGCGATCGACGTGCTGGATGAGGCGGGCGCGCGCGTTCACCTCGCCAACATCAAGGTGCCGCCGGAGGTGGTCGAGCTGGAAGAGGCCATCGAGGCCGTCAAGGAGGAGAAGAACCAGGTCGTAAAGTCCCAGAACTTCGAGAAGGCCGCCCAGCTCCGCGACCGCGAGAAGAAGCTCCAGGAGGAGCTCGAGAACGTCAAGGAGGAGTGGGAGCGCCAGGCGGAGGACGAGACCTACCCCGTCACCGAGACCGACATTTCGGCCGTCGTCGCGATGATGACCGGCGTGCCGGTCGACCGCGTCCAGACGACCGAGGGCGCCAAGCTGCTCAACATGGAGGAGGAGCTCAAGGGCAAGGTGATCGGGCAGGACGAGGCGCTGGTCAAGCTCTCGCGCTCGATCCGCCGGACCCGCGCCGGGCTCAAGGACCCGAAGCGGCCCATCGGCTCGTTCATCTTCCTCGGGCCGACCGGCGTCGGCAAGACGGAGCTGGCCAAGCGGCTGACCGAGTACCTCTTCGACAGCCAGGACGCGCTCATCCGGATCGACATGTCGGAGTACATGGAGAAGTTCTCCGTGTCGCGGCTGGTCGGTGCGCCTCCCGGCTACGTCGGCTACGAGGAGGGCGGGCAGTTGACCGAGAAGGTCCGCCGCAAGCCCTACTCGGTGATCCTGCTCGACGAGATCGAGAAGGCGCACCCGGACGTGTTCAACATCCTGCTCCAGGTGCTGGACGACGGCATCCTGACCGACGGCCTCGGCCGCCGCGTGGACTTCCGGAACACGATCATCATCATGACCTCGAACATCGGGGCGCGCGACATCAAGAACCTCGGCAAGGGCATCGGCTTCTCGCTCTCCGAGGAGACGTTCGACTACTCGAAGATGAAGTCGACCGTCGAGGACGCACTCAAGAAGGTCTTCAACCCGGAGTTCCTCAACCGGATCGACGACGTGATCGTCTTCCACTCTCTGGAGAAGGCCCACATCCTGCAGATCATCGACGTGATGCAGGAGGACCTCTTCGCACGGGTCAACGAGCTCGGCATCGACATCGAGCTGTCGCAGGCGGCCAAGGAGTTCCTCGTGGACAAGGGCTTCGACCCGCAGTTCGGCGCGCGTCCGCTACGGCGCGCGATCCAGAAGTACGTCGAGGACCCGATGGCAGAGGCCATCCTCACCAGCGACCTCCAGGAGGGCGCAAAGATCTCCGTCGATCACAAGGCGGGCGATGAGGAACTGTCGTTCAAGACGAAGAAGGCTCGCAAGAAGAAGGAGACGGCCCCCGACGAGGAGCCCGAGGCAGAGGCCCCGGCTACGGAGGAGTAGCGCTCGCTCCGCGTTTCTGATTCCGCCCGCCTCGGCATTGCGTCCGAGGCGGGCGGTCTCGTTTCGGCGGGCGAGGGTCTACGGCGCCTCGCCGACCGTGCGACCTGGCCGTTCGTCTCGGTCAGGCGTCCTCGTCGTCGGCCTCGTAGGCCTCGGCGCCCACGCTGCCTTCGGTGTAGCCGGGGGCGTCGCTGGCGGGGAAGGTCTCGTAGAGCGCCTCGTCTACCTCGCTGGTCGGATCGATGGTGTCGTCGACGTCGTCGGGATCAGGGCGGTCGGCGGGGGTGTCGTTGGGAGGGGTCATGGGAGCGGTAGAAGGAGCAGAAGGGGACAGGAACGTACGCTGAGCCTGCATCCAACATTTCCCCATCTGCCGCTCAGGGGGCGACGGAGTCGCCCCCTCCCTTCTCGCTCTCGATACTGTCCGTCGTCACGGCACAGCCCTCCGGCACACCGGGGAGGCGGGGCCTGTCCCGGGCGTCAGCGGCCGGGGCGAAGGCCGTGAACCTGGACGCCCCGAGCAGGCGACTGACCTCGGTGACGACGGAGTTTGCTGGAGGCTCCTGCCGAGGCCGCGACCGGTTTACCTTGCCTGCGGAAGCCAGGGGTGCCGCCCTCCTCTCGGAGATCGCGGCTGAGACAGACCCTCCGCACCTGATCCGGCTCGCACCGGCGTAGGGAGAGCTTCCGGCACGTCGGCCTCGGTCCCCCACGGACGCACCGAGGCGGGCGCTCCCGGCTTCCAGACCCTTCACTTCTGGACAGCACGATGACGCGCCTTCGACTCGGCCTCGAGTGGTTCCTCAACCCGGACCACGCCCCCCTCCTCCTCGCCCGCGACCGCGGCTGGTTCGCCGACGAAGGCCTGGAGGTCGCACTGATCGAGCCCGAGGAGCACCTCGACGCCGTCGAGGCCATCGAACGCGGGGAGATGGACTGCGCGGTGACCGAGCCGCTACACCTCGTCGAGGACCGCGCCAAGGGCGAGATGTGCGTCGGCTTCGCGCGCTTCCTCCACACGAACGGCGGCGTGATGGCGAAGGCGTCCATCGAGCGCCCGCGGGACATGGCCGGAACGCGGATCCAGTATCCGGGCGCGCCGGGCAAGGGCGGACCCGCGATCGTCGCCACGATGGTCGAGGCGGACGGCGGGCCGACGGGGACGGAGGACGGCTACGGCCGCGTCAACAACTCGTTCTACCACACCGACGCGCTCGCCGAGGACAAGGCGGACGTGGCGACGCTGGTGTTCCACAACTTCGAGATCGTCGAGGCCACGCATCGCGGCCTCGACGTACGGATGTTCGCGCTCAAGGACTGGGGCGTGCCCGACTTCTGCCAGCTCGTGCTCATCACACACCCCGACAAGCTGGCCGCCGAGCGCGAGACGTTCCAGAAGCTGGTGCGGGTGCTCCGCCGCGGCGTCGACGCGGTCAAGCAGGAGCCCGACGCCGCCCGCGAGGCCTACTTCCGCCTCACCGGGTCCGACCCCGAGGACGCCCTCACGCGCGCCATCTACGACGCCACCGTCCCCTGCTTCACGCACGACTTCTCGATGTCGGCCGACTACTACCGCCAGCTCGAAGGCTGGATGGCCGAGCGCGGCCTGATTGACGCCACGCCCGGCGCCGACGTGTACTGGACCAACGACCTCGCCCTGTAAGCCCCTCCGGGGCGGTACGGGGTACAGGATACCCGGTACCGCCACCGTCTTCCTGCATCCCGTACCCCGTACCGACCGATGGAAATGCCCACGACTGCCGCCGCCAAGCGCGCTGCCAACGACGCCACCCACGCCCGCATCGAAGAGCTGTCGGATGAGGTCCGCCGCCCCCTGCCCGGCTCCCGCAAGGTCTACGTCACCGGCTCGCGTCCTGACCTGAAGGTCCCGATGCGCGTCGTCTCGCAGAGCCCGACGACCGGCTCGTTCGGTGACGAGGCCAACCCGGACATCCCGATCTACGACTGCTCGGGCCCCTACACCGACCCCGACGCGACCATCGACCTCCGGGCGGGCCTGCCGAGCGTCCGCGGGGCGTGGATCGAGGAGCGCGGCGACACGGAGCAACTGAGCGATCTGACGAGCACCTTTGGCCGCGAGCGCGCCCTGGATGCCAAGACCGAGCACCTGCGCTTCGAGCACGTCCACCGGCCGCGCCGGGCGAAGAGCGGGCAGACGGTGACCCAACTCCACTACGCGCGCAAGGGCATCGTGACGCCCGAGATGGAGTACGTCGCCATCCGGGAGGCGCAGAACCTGGAGGCGCTGCGCGAGACCGACCCGGGCCTGTTCGAGCAGCACGCGGGCAACAGCTTCGGCGCCTCCATCCCGTCCGTCATCACGCCCGAGTGGGTGCGGAGCGAGGTCGCGAGAGGCCGCGCCATCATCCCGGCCAACATCAACCACCCGGAGTTGGAGCCGATGGCCATCGGCCGCAACTTCCTGGTCAAGATCAACGCCAACATGGGCAACTCGGCGGTCACGTCGAGCATCGCCGAGGAGGTCGAGAAGCTGACGTGGGCGACGCGGTGGGGCGCGGACACCGTGATGGACCTGAGCACGGGCCAGCACATCCACGAGACGCGCGAGTGGATCCTGCGCAACTCGCCCGTCCCGATCGGCACGGTGCCGATCTACCAGGCGCTCGAGAAGGTCGGCGGCGTGCCCGAGGACCTGACGTGGGAGCTGTTCGCGGACACCCTCGTCGAGCAGGCCGAGCAGGGCGTCGACTACTTCACCATCCACGCGGGCGTGCTGCTCCGCTTCGTCCCCCTGACCGCCAGCCGGCGCACGGGCATCGTCTCGCGCGGCGGCTCGATCATGGCCAAGTGGTGCCTCGCGCACCACCGTGAGAACTTCCTCTACACGCACTGGGACGAGATCTGCGAGATCTGCGCCGCCTACGACGTGTCGTTCTCGATCGGCGACGGCCTCCGCCCGGGCTCCATCCAGGACGCCAACGACGATGCCCAGTTCGCCGAGCTCTACGTCCAGGGCGAGCTGACGAAGACCGCCTGGAAGCACGACGTGCAGGTGATGAACGAGGGCCCGGGCCACGTGCCGATGCACATGATCCAGGAGAACATGCAGAAGCAGATCGACTGGTGCGGCGAGGCCCCGTTCTACACCCTGGGGCCGCTCACGACCGACATCGCGCCGGGCTACGACCACATCACGAGCGGCATCGGCGCGGCGATGATCGGGTGGTTCGGCTGCGCGATGCTGTGCTACGTGACGCCTAAGGAGCACCTCGGCCTGCCCAACCGCGACGACGTCCGCGAGGGCGTCATCACGTACAAGATCGCGGCGCACGCGGCCGACCTCGCGAAGGGCCACCCCGGCGCGCAGGCGCGCGACAACGCGCTCTCGAAGGCCCGCTTCGAGTTCCGCTGGCAGGACCAGTTCAACCTCGGCCTCGACCCTGAGAAGGCCTGCGCCTTCCACGACGAGACGCTGCCCAAGGAGAGCGCCAAGGTGGCCCACTTCTGCTCGATGTGCGGGCCCAAGTTCTGCTCGATGAAGATCACCCAGGACGTCCGCGACTACGCCGCCGAGCACGGCGTGGACGTGGAGGCGGCGATTCCGGAGGGGATGCGCGAGAAGTCGCGGCAGTTCGAGGCGCTCGGCGGCCAGATCTACCACGAGTCGCTGCCCGACGAAGCCTGAGCCGACCCCGCCTCGGTGGCTCCACGGGGAGACCGAGGCGGGCCGGGCGCAACAGGAAGCGCGCAACCTCCCCCAGCGATCCTCGTCAGGGGGGCGGCCCACTTCCTCATGCTCCATGTCCCGCCGCCTCGGCCTGCTCCTCGCCGTCGCCACGTTCGTCGCCGCCTCTTCCTCAGGCGCTGCGCAGGCCCCCGGGAGCGGCGCGATCCCCGGGAGTGACGGCACGCTGCTCCCCGGCGGCGTCGAGTTCGCGCCGCTCGACGCGACGCTGGAGGTCGTCGCCTCCGGGTTCGGCATCCCCTGGGCGGTCGAGGTGCTGGGTGAGGACGAGTACCTCGTCTCCGAGCGGTTCGGCTCGCTCGTCCACGTTCGCGACGGAGAGATGATCGAGCTCGGGGGCCTGCCGGCGTCCCAGATCTTCCCCGCGCCCCCGCTCTACCTCGGCGGGTACAACGACGTCAGCCTGCACCCCCAGTTCGAGACCAACGGGCTCGTCTACCTCGCCTACGTGGGTGTGGACTACCGGATGGCCGTCGGCCGGTTCGACTTCTCCGACCGGACCGTGCGGGACTTCGAGGTCGTCTTCCAGTCCAACGCGTTCTCGATCGGCTCCCGCATCGCGTGGCAGGACGACTACTTCTTCGTGACCCAGGGGATGGCTGGGTACCCGCACCCCGATCCGGGGGCGCAGGACCTGGGCAACCACAGCGGCAAGATCCACCGGCTCCACGCGGACGGCTCGGTGCCCTCCGACAACCCCGTGTTCGACGGCACCGCAGGCCCCACGAGCATTTGGAGCTACGGGCACCGCGACACCCAGGGCCTGCTGATCGAGGGTGGCGTCCTGTATTCCAACGAGCACGGTCCCCTCGGCGGGGACGAACTCAACGTGATCGAGCGGGGCGGGAACTACGGCTGGCCCCTGTTCTCGTTCGGCCTCAACTACGACGAGACGCCCGTCGGCGGGATGACCGAGGCGGAGGCGGCGCAAACCACCGTGCTCCCTCTCAAAGCGTGGGACCGGACGTTCAACATGGCGCCGTCCGGCCTCGTCCGCCTGGAGGCCAGCGCGTTCCCCACGTGGGACGGTGCGTTCCTGTGGGGCTCGCTCGCCCAGCAGCGGCTCATCGCGTACGACCCGACCACCGACCGAACCGCGATCCTGCTGGACGATGTCGGTCGGATCCGGGACGTGACGCAGCTCCCGAGCGGAGCGCTGCTGATCCTGCTCGACGCCACCGATCTGGAGACCCCGAACGGGCAGATCGTCAAGGTCCTTTCGCGGTGAGACGGCCCGCCTCGGTGGGTCCGCGGGGACGCCCGAGACGTCGCGCCAGGACAGGCCGCTAGGCGGCGACACCTCTCACCAGTCGCTGTCGGCCGCGACCTGGCCCTCCTGCCTCGGGCGCTCCGCGGGGAGGCCGAGGCGGGCGGACCGGCCGTCGGGACAGTGTGGGCACGTGCCAGGAAAGGCGTGTTTCTGTCGGGGGTATCGTTCCAGGGCGGCGCGGTATGCTCAGCACGTCCCTTTACCCCTCCGATGTGCCTGCCCCCCGCCCTTCTCCTCACGACCCTGCTGGCGCTCCCGCTGGCCGGCTGCGCGGGCTCCCGCACCTCGGACTCCTCGACGACGGTCGCCGAGACGCTTGCGCCCGGCCTGACGCTCCACCTCACGACGGCGCGGTTCGACGCGTCCCGGTACGAAGTCGTTACCGACGAGACTGGCTTCGTCCTCGGCACCGCGGACTGCGACACGTGGCACGGCTCCGACGGGGGCGTGCCCGCGATCGTCGTCACGGCCGGATGGGTCGTCCGCCAAGGGGAGCGGCTCGACCTCGACACGTCATGCATGGGCTCGTACGACCCCGGCCCGGAGTCCCGCGACGAGCCCATCGGCACGTTCCAGGCGCAGCCGCTCGACGAGCCCGGCACGTGGCGGATCACCGGCCGCTTCAGCGACGGCGCCGGCACCGCCGAGGTCACGTGGACGGTCGGCCCGACCGCGACCACGCGCGACCGACTGGTCTCCGGTCCGGACCTGAGCGGCCGCTAGCCCAGGGCTCCCGCCTCGGCGACGCGGTCGTGGGACCGAGGGCAACGATTGCGCGCGCCACGGGTCTCCCGGACCCGGGCAAGGAGCACAGTACGTTCCCGACCGCGCCTCCCTCTCCCCGTCCTCCGACTCATGCTCCTCGCTTCCCCCGTCCGGACGCTCACCCTCGCACTCGCGCTCGCCGTCAGCATCGCCCCGTCGGCCCAGGACCTCCCCCTTCCCGCTCAGCTCGACGCCTTTCTGATGGCGACCCACGAGGCCGGGCGCTTCGACGGTGCGGTCGTGGTGACCGACGGGGGCGAGGTGGTCTACGAGCGAGGCGTCGGCGAGGCGAACCGGTCGTGGGGCATCCCGAACACGCCGGACACGCGCTTCCGCATCGCGTCGCTCACGAAGCAGTTCACGGCCGCCCTGGTGCTCCAGCTCGCCGAGGCGGGCGCGATGGACCTCGACGCGCCCATCTACCAGACGCTCCCCGACTACCCGGCCGCGCAGGGCCGCGTGACGGTCCACCAGTTGCTGTCGCAGACCTCCGGCATCCCCGAGCACCTCGGCCTCCCGGGCTTCGACGTGATGAAGCGGAATCCGGTCGCGCCCGACTCCTTCCTGGCCGTCTTCTCCGGGCTTCCCCTCGACTTCGAGCCCGGCAGCCGGTTCGCCTACAGCAACTCCAACTACATCCTGCTCGGCGTCCTGATCGAGCACGTCACCGGGCAGCCCTACGCCGACGTCTTGCGCGAGCGGCTCCTCGTTCCCCTCGGCCTGACCGACACCGGCTACGACGACGGCGCGACGGTGATCGACCGGATGGCGAGCGGCTACACCCGCGTCGGCCTCGACGTCGAGCACGCGACGTACGTCGACCCGAGCGTGCCGTACGCGGCCGGGATGATGTACTCGACCGCACGAGACCTCGTCCGCTGGACCCAGGCCCTGCACCGGGGCGAGCCCTTCGAGCGCCCCGAGACGCTGGAGCGGATGACGACGCCGGTCCACGACGACTACGCCTACGGCCTGGGCGTCTCCATGCTGCCCGTCGGCCCGACGCCGGTGCGCGCCATCGGGCACAGCGGCGGCATCTTCGGCTTCTCGACGTTCCTGCTCCACTTCCCCGACACGGACCGGACGGTCGCGGTGCTCGCCAACACCGAGGACAGCACCCAGCCGGTCGCGTTCGCCCTCGCGCGGATCCTCTACGGCCAGGCGGTCGAGGCGCCGAGGCGACCCATCGGCCCCGCGCTGGCGGCGGTCCTGGACGCCGAGGGCGTCGACGTCGCGGTCGCTCGCTACCGGGAGATCCGCGAGACCGAAGCCGAGGCCTACGACCTCGGCGAGGACCAGCTCAACACGCTCGGCTACCTCGCGCTCGGCCGGGGCGACGTGGCGGCCGCCATTCGGCTCTTCGAACTCAACGTCGAGATGTACCCGGAGGCGTCCAACCCGTACGACAGCCTGGGAGAGGCCTATGCCGTCGCCGGAGAGCGCGAACGCGCCATCGCGAACTACCAGCGGGCGCTCGACCTCGACCCCGGCAGCGACAGCGCGCGCGACGCCCTCGCCCGCCTCGGCGTCGACGCCCAAGCGGCGGTGTTCGAGGTGTCGGACGCCGTGCTGTGGGGCTACGTCGGGCAGTACGCGCTGCAGCCCGGCATGACGGTGGACGTGCGGATGGAGGACGGTGCGCTCGTCGCGGAGGCGACCGGCCAGCCCGCCTTCGAGATGGTCCCGGTGACGGCGATGCGCTTCTCGATCCCCGCCGTCGGCGCCCAGGTCACGTTCACCGTCGGCGAGGACGGACGCGCGCACGCACTCACGCTCCACGGCGGCGCGCAGGACTTGGTCGGCCCGCGCATCGAGTAGCGCCGCCCGGGGAGGTCGCCGGGATCTAGCCCCGGGCGCGGGCCGGGCCGTCGACGGCGTCGGGGAGGGCGCCGACGGCGCCGAGCACCAGCGACCGCAGCCGATCCAGGACCGTGCCCTCGGGTACGCGTTCCGCCCGGCGGCTCCAGTCCGTCGAGACGCGGGCGACCATCGCGGCCACCGCGCTGGCCGTCATCTCCGCGGCCCCGTCGTCTTCACCGACGCCCAGCCACTGCCCAACGAGCGTCTCGATGCGAGCCCGGAGTTCCGCCTCCGGCAGGGCGGCGTCCAGGCCCTGCTGCCGCGCGCTGCGACACCCGCCGGCCGCCCACTCGGAGAACTCCAGCGCGGCCGGCAAGAGCGCGTCCAGGTAGGCCTCGAAGGAGGCCGGTCCGTCGCCGCTGTCGTCGCCCTCCAGGCGGACCGAGAGAGCCTGGTCGAGCCGGCTGCGCAGGAGGCCCCGCAGCAGATCGTCCTTGTCGGCGAAGTGGGCGTAGAACGTGGCGCGGTTGACCGTCGCCCGCGCCGCGATGTCCTTGACCGTCACCGTGGCGTACGGCCGCTCGCTGGCGAACGACAGGAGGGCGTCTTCGAGGAGACGGCGGGTCCGCAGGACGCGCGGGTCGGAGGTCTCCACAGGCGACGAAGGCATGGCGGTGTAGGGATAAGCGACAGATGGGCGGATGTGTCGGGCGCGAAGCAGGAGCCCCCGCCGACCCGACACGTGCAATCTATCCGACACGTGTTGTCTCACCCACCCTCTCTCATGAACAAGATCCTCTGGGTCGTCCAGATCCTCCTCGCCCTCGCCTTCGCCATGGCCGGGGCCTTGAAGCTGTTTACGCCCATCGCTGACCTCGCCGCCCAGATGGGTTGGCCGGGCGAGTCGCCGGCCCTGCTCGTCCGCTTCATCGGGCTGGCCGAGGTGTGCGGCGCGCTCGGCCTCATCCTGCCGTCCGCGCTCCGGATCCGTCCGTCGCTGACCCCGCTGGCCGCCGCCTGCCTGGTGGTGGTGATGGGGCTCGCCGCCGGCTTCCACCTCGTCCGCGGTGAGATGGCGGCGCTCGGGGCGCCCCTCGTACTCGGCGCGCTGGCCGCATTCGTGGCCTGGGGCCGGTCGAAGAAGGCGCCGATCGCCGCTCGCGCGTAGCCAGCACGAGCCCGCCCTCGGGAGAGGTGTGCCCCAGGTCGACCTCACGGTCGTGCTCTGATACCTGCGCACCTCTCCCCGCGGCCCCCTCTCGGGATTTCTTCCCGCCGCCCTCTCGTGACTGCACCGTGCCAGAGCGGCTTTCCCTCGTCGTTTACCGACGTACAGAGAACCATCCCGCCACGCTCACCCGCTCCCGCGTCGCCGGGCGCACCTCGTGCTCGATGTCCTCGCTGAAGAAGACCGCCAGCGTGCCCGCCTCGGGCATCACGTCGACGAACGACTCGAACCCGTCGGCATCGAGGAAGAGGCGCAGGTGGCCGCCGTCGGCGTCTTCCCAGCCGGGGTTGAGGTAGAGGACGGTCGAGAGGACGCGGCTTCGCGCGCCGTGGAAGGCGTCGCGGTGGCGTGCGTAGCCCGCACCCGGCGGGTAGACCGCCACGTGCGCCTCGAACCCGTCCAGCCCCAGGTAGAGCGTCCGGTTGAGGTGGACGCGCAGCGTCTCCAGCGCGCCGAGGTACCCGCCCTCCCCCGGCGCGTCCGGCGTGTCGCCGAGCCACAGCACGTCGTCGCCGCGGACGCCCGGCTGGAGGTGATGCCCCGCGCCTCGGCCCGTGCCTGCGCGGTGAAACTGGTCTCGCCGCGCCAGCGACTCCGCGCGGAGGGCGGCGGCCGTCGGGGCGGCGAGAAACTCAGGGACGACGGACCAGCCGCGGTCGGCGAGGTCGGCGGCCACCCGGTCGGCCGCATCGATAGAAAGAGTCAGGGCGTCGGGCCAGAGAGAAAGGGCGGCCTCCTGGTCAGAGTCGGCGTCCAGCGATTCCGTTCCGAGCCGCCGAACGTTCACGCACCCGCCCGCCCCCTGCGGCGACCGAGGCGGACCGACGTACGTTGCCCTCCCCCGCCGCCCCGCCCATGGCCCATCGCCACGCCGACCTCGTCGCCCGCTTCTACGACGCGCTCTCCCGCCGCGACGGCGACGCCATGGCGGCCTGCTACCACCCCGCGGTGACCTTCCGCGACCCGGTGTTCGACCTCCAGGGTCCGAAGGCGGGTGCCATGTGGCGGATGCTCTGCGACCGCGGCACGGGCCTGCGCGTCGCCGCCTCTGGCATCACGGCCGACGACTCGGCCGGCGAGGCTCACTGGGAGGCCGACTACACGTTCTCGCAGACGAAGCGCCCGGTCCACAACGTGATCGACGCCGTGTTCACCTTCGAGGACGGGCTGATCCGCACCCACGTCGACCGGTTCGACTTCTGGTCGTGGAGCCGTCAGGCGCTTGGCGTGCCGGGCCTGCTGCTCGGGTGGACGCCGTTCCTCCGTGCGAAGGTCGCCGCGGAGGCCCAGAGGGGGCTCGACGCCTACATCGCCCGCCACCCCGAAGCGCTGGGCTGACCGCTACACACGCGCCTGCACCGCATCGGCCTGGCTGCGGACCCGCTCGACGACGAGCAACATCACCCGCCGACGGACCTCAGCGTCGTTCTCCAACGCGAACGCGAGTTCGTCGGTGGTGAGCATTCCCAGCACGAGGCCGAGGAGGACGCGCTTGAGGCGAGCGTCCGCCTTGAGCGTCGAGACGAGGCGCTCGCGGGCGTCGTCGGGGGCGAACGCTGCGAAACCAGGCACCCGCTTGCGGAGGTCGGCCGCGACCAGGGCGAGGAGCGGGTCGTTCTGGAGCTTGAGGACCGGGCGGAGCGTCCGGTGGAGGAATGCCTCCACCTCTGACACAGCCGCCTCGGGGGCGGCATCGACCTGGGGGCGGAGGGCGAGGAGAGCAGCGTCACGGTCCGTCATACTGGATGGACGCGCGACCTCCGGCACAGGCTCCTTCACGTTAGCGATCCCTCTCCGCAGCGGACGTCGGCGTGCCATCGCTACACTCCGGCGCCAACGACGGAGAGAGACGAGGCCTGGACATTCCCAAATCACCGTCCGATCTCAGAACGAGGCCGCGCCGCCGATTCCCCAGGTCCCGCCTCGGCGGGCCCTTCAACCCACCAGTCGCCCCATGCGTCTCCTCGCCCTCGCCCTGTCCGTCGCCCTGGCGGGTCCCGCCCTCGCCCAGAACTCGTCGATGGACGTCGGGCCTCAGGCCCTCGACCTCCGCTACCAGCCGGGCGACGCCGCCGCGCTGCTGGCCGCCTTCGACGGCACTGTCACCAGCGTCGGCTTCTACGGCTCGACGGCCGCCTTCTCGGGCTTCTACGGCTCCCAGACGACGCTGACCAGCCCCACCGGGGTGTCAGTGGGCGGCTTCGACGTGTCGCTTGGTGGCAACGTGCACGTGGTCCCGCTGGGCGCGCGAGGCTCGCTGTACGTCCCGCTGCGCTTCCAGGTCGGCTCGCGGTACCTCAGCGGCGACGGAGCCCCCGGCGACCCCACCGACGACATGGCCGTGCTGCTGGGCGGTGCGGACCTCGGCACCGGCCTCGGCGCCGTCCTGGACGTGCCGCTGCGCGAGGGCGGCGCGGTCGAGCGGCTCCACTCGTACGGCACCGTGGTGCTCGGCGCGGGCTTCTCGGGCGACTACGCAATGAGCTTCCCCGGCGACACCCCCGACCCCGGCGCCTACGGCATGCGGACGGCCACCGTGATGCTCCAGTCGGAAGCGCGCGGTCTGTTCGGCTCCAGCGTCGGCGCGTCGCTGGGCTACACGTTCCGCGCGGCCCAGCTCGACACCGAGGCCATCGACAGCGGCGCGGGCGTGTTCAACGCGTTCACCGGGTCCAACTTCCGCAGCGCCGAAACCTCCCACCTCATTCGCGTCGGCCTGATCTTCTAAGCCGCCGCACCCACGGACTCGCCGCCCCTCCTGCCGATCTTTGAGGCGGGAGGGGCGGCGCCGTTCTAGACGGTCGCGGTCCCGGTCCGCAGCGCCGGGTCCCCCTCGCGAGCGAGGAACCGGTTCCACCCGCCGACGAGGAGCGCCGAGCCGACGGCACCGATGAGTGCCATCCCGGCGAGGCTGAAGGTCAGCAGCCACGTGCCGCGCCGGTGAGAAGCGAGCACGATCTGGTCGGTGTCCGCCGAGACCACGATGGGCAGCCGCATCGTCTCCCCCTCCGGCGTCGCGAGGTAGTCCACCTCGATCTCCTTGAGCAGGATGATGGGAAGCTCCACGTCGCGCTCTACGGGCGCCGCGGCACCGGGCGGCGTGTAGCGGAGGCCGACCTGCCCGGTCGTGATCTCACTTCGCTCGCGGAGGTTCAGCCCGATCACCTCGGCGTCGACGGTCTGCCCGGATTCGGAGACCTCGCGTTGCTGGATGCCCGCCCAGGCCGTCGCCACGAAGATGACGACCAGGAGGAGCGGGATCGCCCAGAGGAGGCGCGCGGCGACGGGGTTGGAGAGGAAGGTCATCGGGATCGGGGGCTCGGCCGATCAACGGGGGCCGGGCACGCCGGGTGCCCCTTCACGCCGAGTTGACCCGACCGAGACGCCGCGGCTACTCCGTGTCCTCAAGCGTCATCAGGTAGTCCTCGACGCTGCCAACGCTCACGCGCGTTTCGCCCTTCACCTTGCGCGCCTTGATCGAGCCCTGGCGGATCAGCTTCTGGACCTGGTTGCGGTCGATCAGCTTGAGCAGCCGCCGCGCCTCGGTGCGGCTGACCGTGTCCTCGCGGTACTCGCCCGCGAAGCCCTCCAGGAAGTCGAGCGTCGACTGGTCGACCTCGATGAGGCGCGTCTCCTGGTTCTCATCGGAGACGCCCCAGTCCAGGTCGGCGTTGATGAGGCCGCGGTCGGTCCAGCGGACCAGCGTCTGACGGGAGATGCGGAGCGCCTCGGAGAGTTCGTCGAGGCGGAGGGTCTTGCGGTCGTCGGTGAGGGTGGTCATTGGGGCGCGTACCGAGGGCTCTGGGGGAAACACTTGTTGGGACGGCGTTCTACTCGCCACCCCCCGGTTTGCTCCCTGCCCGGCCCACCGAATCTCTTCAACCCCGAACGAATTCGGGCCGATCCGGACTTCCCTGATCCCCCGCGGATTCAGCCGGTTAGCGCAAGGCCCGGTCCGTCAACTCCGCGAGGGCGTCCGACGTGATGACGCGCCACGCGGGCGCCCCGAGCGCCCCACTGTTGGTGCGTCTGAATGTGGCGCGCAACAGGAGGGTCTTTCCGGTCTCCGACGCGTCGGGGTGGAAAGCGGCGGGCGTAAACCGGAACACGAACGTGGCCTCCGTCGGGTCGAAGCCCCTCTCGCGGCCGACGAGATCGGCGACGTACTGTGCCTCGTCGGTGAGCACGCCACGGTTGGAGGCGCGGTCGTCGATCACGACGGTCCGGGGACGGGCCTCGTCGTCGCAGAGGTAAACCCGGACGCGAGCCTCCCGGGAGGCGGCGTAGGTCCGCCAGGAGATGGTGTCGTCGTAGGTAGGGTTGGTCTGAGCGGAAACCCCAGCGGCGAGCAGCAGGCCCGCGAGCGCGAATCGGCGCATGGGTTCGATGGCAGGTCGTGGGGGACGACACGCTCATAGACTCACGACATCCTCAGACCTAACCCTTCGCTTCGTTTTTTTGGCCCCTCACTCCTCCCCTCGCGCCTCGTGGAGCGCACGCCACCCGTACCACGCGGCCACGCTTCGCCACGGCGCGTAGGGCGCTCCGATGGCGACCATCTCCCTGGCCGTCGGCCGAGCGTCCAACCCGGCGAGGATGCGGTACCCTTCCTGCACGCCCAGGTCGGCGACCGGCCAGATGTCCGGGCGGCCGAGGTTGAAGAGAAGCACCATCTGCGCCGTCCACGGTCCGACGCCGCGGACGGCCGTGAGTGCAGCCACCACCTCGTCGTCGGCCATCTGGAGCAGCCGGTCGCGTGTCGGGAGCGTCCCATCGCGCTGTCGCCCGACGAGGTCACGCACAGCCGCGACCTTCGACCGCGAGAGGCCGCACGCCCGGAGCGCGTCGTCGTCCGCCTCGGCGATCGCGTCGACCTCCAACGCAGTCCCGTCGCCGAAGGCCGTCAGCACGCGCCCGTGGATGGTGGCCGCGGCCTTGGTGGAGATCTGCTGGCCGACGATGGCACGAAGCAAGGCCGACAGCGTCTCGTCCGGTCGGAGTGTGATGCGCGGCGGGCCGATGCGGGCGATCACCGCCCCGAGGCGGGGGTCCACGTCGGCGAGGACGTGGCTGGCGGCGACGGCATCGTACGGGAGAGACATGGAGACGGGAGACAGGGAGACGGGAAGATGAGGCGGAGGGGTGTCACCCGAGCGACAGGGGCTGCGAGCGCAGGCGGTCCTGCGGTCAGCGCAGGCGGTCCTGCGGTCAGCGCAGGCCGCGCGCCGCGCCAGTGCCTCCGTCCTCCAGCACCGGCGCGCCTACTCCTCGTCCCCGTAGATCAGCGTCGTGACCACACCGCTTCGCGTGATGGCGCCGCGGTACATGCCCTCCGTGTTGAACGGCATTGAGGCGTTGCCCTGCGCGTCGAGCACGATGATGCCGCCGGTACCGCCCGCCTCGGTGAGCGTCGTGCCGATGACGGTCGAGGCCGCCGTGTCCACGTCCTCGCCGAGGTAGGCCATGCGCGCCGCCACGTCGCGGGCGACGCCGAGGCGGATGAAGAACTCCCCGTGGCCGGTCGCCGAGATGCCCACGGTGCCGTCGGCGAAGGTGCCCGCGCCGATGATGGGCGCGTCGCCGATGCGGCCCCAGCGCTTGTTGGTCATGCCCCCCGTGGACGTGCCTGCGGCCAGCGTCCCTTCGGCCGACAGCGCGACCGCGCCGACGGTCCCGTGCATCTGCCACGCGTCCGGCGACGGCACCGCCAGGCCCGTCGTCGACCGCTCGCGCTCCTGCACGCGCAGCAGCCCGTCCAGCCGACTCGGCGTGTGGAAGTAGGTGTTGGGCACCATCTCCAGCCCCTGCTGCATCGCGAACTCCTCGGCGCCGTCGCCCGAGAGGAGCACGTGGGGCGAGGCGTCCATCACGCGCCGCGCCAGCCGGATCGGGTGGCGCACGTGCATCGTGCCCGACGACGCGCCCGCCAGCCCGGTCGCCCCGTCCATGATGGACGCGTCGTGGCGAACGGTCTGGTCGGCCGCGAAGACGCCGCCGCGGCCCGCGTTGAAGTTGGGATCGTCCTCCATGATCGTGATCGCCGCATCGACAGCGTCGAGCGCGTCTCCTCCTGCCATCACGACGGCGTGCCCGGCGCGGAGCGCCTCGGCGAGCGACGCCCGGATGGCGGCGTCGGTCTCGGGTGTCATCGCGGCTCGCGTGATGGTCCCGGCCCCGCCATGGACGACCAGCACGACCGGGTCCCCGTCGAGGTCCGGCAGCACATTCGCGGACTGGGCCGAGGCGCCGAGGGACAGAGCGACCGCAGCCGCGAGAAGAACGAGTGTGCGGAACATGATGCGTGGAGGCGGGCGTTGAGGAAGCAAGATAGCCGGGTCCCCGTGCTCCCCCTCTTCCGCCGTCTCCGTCTGCCCGTCGCCCTGGTGGCCCTCGCGATCCTCGCCGGGCCCACTGCCGGGGCCGTGTGCCTGCATGCGATGGCGGGGACGATGGACCACGGCGAGACGGCTCCCGCGATGCCGATGGAGCACGCGGGCGACTCGGAGACGCCGCCGTGCCACGAGACACCGGAGGCCCCGCCGCCGACGCACTCCAGCCACGACGCACCGCAGGGCGACTGCGCGTCTCCGTGCTGCACGGCCCAGGCGCCCGCTCCCGAGACCACGCCCCCGGCGCTCGCGGGGTCGTCCGTGGCTGTCCCCGCCCCGACACCGGTGGACGCGGAGCCGGTCCGCCACCTGACGGCGGAGCGGGTCGAGACCGTGTGGTCTCCCCCACCGCGCCCGACCCGTCTGCATGCGGAGTTGCAACGGTTTCTGATCTGAGAGGCTGCGGGCGCCTGAGTGCGTCCGCTCGCGCCGCGTGTGCGGTGTGACGATGGCCGTCCGGACCCGCCGGTCCGGCCCACCGACATGCAGAGCCCGAGGTCCGGGCCTGCGCCTCTCCGATCTCCCTGATGCTCCGCTTTCTGCCCGCGCTCGGCCTGTTGGCCGGGTGCGTCGCCCCCGTCGCCACTGTGTCCGGCGGCCCCGCCTCGGCGTCCGCGCCGACCACCCCCCTGGCGGTCTCGGCCGCCCCCCTCGCGCCCGTCGAGGCGCCCGATCTTCCCGCCGCGCTCCGCCCGTCCGACCCGACCCACTCCGGCATGGAGATGGATCACGCCGGCATGGAGATGAACCACTCCAGCATGGAGATGAACCACTCCGGCATGGAGAGGGACCACTCCGAAGTGGACGACGCGCCGATCCGGCCCGTCCTCGACGCCTACCTCGTCCTGCACGACGCGCTCGTGGCGGACCGTCTCGCGCCGGATGCCGCCCAGGCTCTCGCTGCGGCGCTCGCCATCTGGACCGAGACGCCGCCTCCCGGCGACGCGCACTTCTGGCACCTGCGTGCCACCGACGTGAGTGCCCTCCGTCGGGCGGCCGATGCCCTCGCCGAGGCGGCCGGTCTCGACGCGGCCCGCGCGGCGTTCGGTGCCCTCAGCGTTCCGTTCGCATCGCTCGTCGAGGCCCACGGCGTCCCCGAGGGCTACGACCTCGCGCGGTTTACCTGCGGCATGGCTGACGCGCCTGAAGGAGGGGTGTGGCTCCAGCCCGCAGGCGACACCGCCAACCCGTACTTCGGAGCCTCGATGGCTACCTGCGGACGCGAAGACGCGCCGACGGAGCCCGCCCTGCACCATCGATCGATGAACCACGGGGGGACACGATGACTGGACGTCTCCCTCTTCTCGCCCTCGTACTCGTCGGCCTGTCCGGCTGCACGGCCGTCCGTCCGCAAGCGGCGTTCGGGGACGTGCAGGCGACCGTCGCCGAGCGGGCCGACCTGCGAGCCGTCTGGGTGACAGGCACCGCCGAGGACGCCGCGGCCCGCGCCGCCGTCGACTCGCTGCTCACTGACAGCCTCACGGCCGACGTGGCCGTCCAGGTCGCGCTCCTCAACAACCGCCGCCTCCAGGCGACCTACGAGGATCTCGGCGTGGCGCAGGCGATGCTCGTCCAGGCCGGGCTGCTGTCGAATCCCGTCTTCGGGGCCCGCGGTCTGTGGCCTGCCGAGGGCGGCGCGCCCGACCTGGGGCTGTCGGTCGCGTTCGACTTCCTCGACGTGTTCGCACGCCCGCTCCGGCAGCGGGTCGCCCGGAGCGAGTACGCCGCCGCACAGGCCCGCGTCGCCGGGGCTGTGCTGGACCTCGCAGCACAGACGCGCACAGCCGCGATCCGCGCCCAGGCAGACGCCGCGCGGCTGGCCATGCAGGTGCGGGTGGTCGCCAACGCTGAGGCCGGGTATACCGCCGCGAGGCTCCTCCGGGAGGCCGGCAACGTGCCCGCGGTGGACCTCCTCGCCGAGCAGGCGCTCTACGAGCAGGCCCGCCTCGACCTTCTGGTGGCCGAAGGCGCGGCGGCCGAGAGCCGCGAGGCGCTGATCCGCAGGATGGGCCTGAGCGGCCCCCAGGCCGTGATCCCGCTCCGGGCGACCCTCCCGGCGGTCCCGGCCGAGAGTCCGCTGCCGTTCGTCCGTACCTCCACTGAGGCGGGTGTGCCCGGCGCCGCCGTCGACGCCGAGGCGATCGAGCGTGCCGCCGTGGCTGCCAGCCTGGACCTGGACGCGCGCCGAGCCGACATCGAGGCCGCCGCCCGGCGCCTCGGCCTCACCGACGTGGAGGCCCTCGTCCCGACGCTCCACGCGGGCGCCGAACTCGAACGCACCGACGGCGAGTGGGAGGCCGGGCCCGACGTCGAGGTGGCGCTCCCGCTCTTCGATCAGGGGCAGGCTCGCCGCGCCGCCGGGTACGCCGAGTTGCGGCGCGCCCAGGCCCTCTACGAGGCCGACGCTGTCGACCTCCGCTCCACTGCGCGGACCCTCGCGACCCGCCTCGCGACCGCGCGCCGCGCGGCGCTCCACTACCAGACGACGGTCCTCCCGCTCCGCGCCGAGGTCGCCGCCCAGACTCTCCGCCAGTACAACGCCATGCAGACGGGCGTCTTCGGCGTGCTCCAGGCCCAGCAGGCCGAGGCCGAAGCCGCGCGCCGCTACTTCGACGCGCTCGCCGCCTATTGGGTGGCCCGGACTGACCTCGACCTGCTCCTCCAGGGCCGGATGCCCTCGCTCGACGGTGGCGCGCTCGCCCGTGCCAACGCGCCCTCTTCCGTGCCCCCCGCCGCCCACTGACCATGTCCACCTACACTCGCCGCGACTGGATGAAGGCCAGCGCCGTCGCCCTGGGCGGCGCCGCAGTCGGCCGCGCGTCCCGCGCCACCCCGCTGCCCGTCACCTGGGACCCCGTCGCTGCCGCCGACTCGATCGCCGCCGACTCCGTCGCTGCCGCAAACGTGGCCGCGACGACCCCCGACTCGCTCCCCGCCCTGGCTCCCCCGACCTCGGCCCCGGGGCAGGCACGGCGCCGCTCGCTGGCGACGCCCGTCGACGGGGACCGGCCCAACCGCGTTGATACACCCAACGGCTCCGCGCTGACCGGCCGCCAGGCGGACGACGGCGCCTGGGTCTACCACCTCACCGCCGAGGAGGTCGAGCACGCGTTCGCGCCGGGCCTCACCGCCACCTGCTGGGGCTACAACGGCCAGGTCCACGGCCCGACCTTGGAGGCCGTCGAGGGTGACCGCGTCCGCATCTACGTGACCAACCGCCTCGGCGTCGCCACGACCGTCCACTGGCACGGCGTCTTCCTCCCGAGCGGCATGGACGGCGTCGGCGGGCTGAGCCAGGCGCCCATCGCACCCGGTGAGACGTTCCTCTACGAGTTCCCGATCACGCAGAGCGGAACGTTCATGTACCACTCGCACCACGACGAGATGACCCAGATCGCGCTGGGCCTGACGGGCATGTTCGTCGTCCACCCGAGGCGGGGGGCCGACGTGGATCGCGACGTCGCCTTCATGCTCCACGAGTGGCTCGTGGAACCCGGCACGAGCCGACCGGACCCGAACGCGATGTCGGACTTCAACGTCCTCACCATGAACGCGCGCGCGTTCCCCGGCACCGACCCCATCGTCGTCGGCCACAACGACCGGGTCCGGTTTCGCTTCGGCAACCTCTCGCCGATGGATCACCACCCGATCCACCTCCACGGGCACTACTGGACGATCGTCGGCACCGACGGCGGCGCGATCCCGGCGGCCGGGCGGTGGCCCGAGACGACGGTCCTCGTCCCCACCGGCAGCACGCGTACCGTCGAGTGGACCGCCGACGCGCTCGGCGACTGGGCCATGCACTGCCACATGACGCACCACGTCATGAACCAGATGGGCCACGGCACCCCCAACATGGTCGGCGTCGACGCCCGCGCCCTCGACCGGTCGGTCCAGCCGCTCGCGCCCGGGTACATGGCGATGGGCGAGAACGGCATGGACGAGCACGGCTCGCACGTCGAGCAGGGCCACATGCCGGTCCCCGAGAACTCGATCCCGATGGTCGGCGCCGCCGGACCGTTCGGCTACATCACCATGGGCGGCATGTACACCAACGTCAAGGTTCGCCCGAAGCCCGTGGACGTGACCGCCGACCCTGGCTGGTACGACCACCCTGCGGGCACCGTCGCCCGCGCGGTTTCCGCCGAGCAGGCCGCTCGCGACGGCGTCCGCCTCACCTGA
The DNA here is from genome assembly GCF_002283555.1 of Rubrivirga sp. SAORIC476. NCBI lineage: Bacteria > Pseudomonadati > Rhodothermota > Rhodothermia > Rhodothermales > Rubricoccaceae > Rubrivirga > Rubrivirga sp. SAORIC476. Next base: position 321,587 of record NZ_MVOI01000003.1, read on the forward strand.
TCTCGCCCTCCTGCGGCTGCTGGAGGCGCCGCGAGGACTCGAACGTGTCCCGCGGCGCCTCGTCTGGCGGCAGGCTCCCCCTCACCTCCCTGCTCCCATGAAGCCCTCCTATCTCCGCTTCTTTGCGATGATCGCCACCTCGACCCTGGTGATGCTCGCGCTCATGTACTCGACCGTCTATAGCCTCGACCACATCTGGTGGAGCCAGACGAAGGCCTGGATGGCGCTCTACATGGGCGCCGCGATGGCCGTGGTCATGCTGGCCTTCATGCTCGGCATGTACACCGACCCGAAGAAGAACCTCGCCATCGTTGTCGGCAGCGTGGTTGTGTTCGCCGCCAGCTTCTACCTCGTCCGCGCCCAGACGACCGTGGACGACGTGGCGTGGATGAAGGCGATGATCCCGCACCATTCGATCGCGATCCTGACGAGCGAGCGCGCCCAGATCTCCGACCCGCGTGTCCGCGCGCTGGCCGATGGCATCATTGAGGCCCAGCGGCGCGAAATCGCCGAGATGGAAGCCCTCATCGACAGTCTGGAGGCGCGGTAGGCCGCCGCGCGCGGCACGATGCGATCTTCCCGAAGAGCCCCGCCTCGCCGACGCCCTCTCGAACCCTGCGAGGCGCCCCGCGTCCCACGTACGACACTTCCCCGCCCACCGATGTCTCTCCGCTCGACCGCCCTGCTCGCCCTCGTCGCCCTCGCCGGCTGCCAGTGGTCGGGCCGCCCCGATGGCGCCTCCGCCAACCACTCCAACCGCGACGGGTACTCCGACGATGCGCTCGGCTCGCCCCTCCAGGGCACCGAGGCCGAGGTCGTCGTCCCGCTGGGCGAGCCGCTCCCCGCGCCCGCCGTGACCGAGACGCCCGACGCCATGACGGCCCCCGCCGAGGACGCCGCCCCCGAGACCGCCACCGACCAGTAATCCCCATGCGCTTCCTCCTCCTGCTCCCACTGCTCGCCCTCACCGCCTGCCAGCTGACCGACTCGTCGGCCGCGCCGTCGGACCCTGCCGCCGCCCCCGCTGCGGAGCCCGTGGTCGTCCAGACCGCCGCGCTCGTCGGCCCCGACGCGCCGACGCTGACGGTATACAAGAGCCCCACGTGCGGCTGCTGCTCGATGTGGGTCGAGCACATGGAGGCCGCGGGCTTCCAGGTCGAGGCCGTCGACCGCGACGACATGGCTGCAGTCAAGGACAGCCTCGGCCTCCCCTCCGACCTCTCGTCGTGCCACACGGGCGTGATCGACGGCTACGTGATCGAGGGCCACGTGCCCGCCGAGCAGGTCGCGCGCCTGATCGAAGAGAAGCCCGAGGCGCTGGGCCTGGCCGTCCCCGGCATGCCGATCGGCTCGCCGGGCATGGAACAGGGCGACCGCCGCGACGCGTACGACGTGCTCGTGGTCGGCTCGGGGGGCGAGGCGGCGGTCTACACACACATCGAAGGCAACACGCAGCCGTAGGCGTGCGTCGGGGCACGGCGTAGACTGCGCCATGCCCCGACGCCTCCTCCTACTGGTCGCCACCGCGCTCGCGGCCTGCGGCGACGCTCCGCCCCCCGACGCTCCCGCCAAGGCGATCCCACTCGTCGACGGTGCGGTCGACGTCCCCGCCGACACCGGGGCCGTCGCCCCCCGCCTCGTCACGGACGCCGAGGGCCGCCCGGTGCTCACGTGGGTCGAGCCCACCGCGACCGGCCACGCGCTCCGCCTCTCCCGGTGGACCGGCGACGGGTGGTCCCCCGCCGACACCCGCGCCGAGGGCGCCGACTGGTTCGTCAACTGGGCCGACACGCCGGGGGTGGTGCCCCGCAGCGACGGGCTGATGCTCGCCCACACGCTCGTCATGCACCCGGACGGCGGCGTCTACGCCTATGACATCGGTGTCGAGATGCCGAACGGCACTGGGGCCTTGCTCAACACGGATGGGGTCGCGGCCGAGCACGGGTTCGTGTCCGGCGTCCCGCTCGCCGACGCGCGGACGGCCCTTGTCTGGCTCGACGGTCGCGAGCAGGGGGAAGGCCACGGCCACCACGCGGGCGCGATGACCCTCCGCACGGCCACCCTGTCCGCCGACGGCACGCGGAGCGGCGAGGCCGTCCTGGACGAGCGCACCTGCGACTGCTGCCCGACGACCGCCGTCGCCACGCCATCTGGCCTCGTCGTCGCCTACCGCGACCGGAGTGAGGACGAGATCCGCGACATCGCCGTCGTCCGTCAGGTCAATGGCGCGTGGACTGCGCCCACCATCCCCCATGCCGACGGCTGGCGCATCGAAGGCTGCCCCGTCAACGGCCCCGCACTGGCCGCCTCGGGCGACCGCGTGGCGCTGGCGTGGTTCACCGGCGGCGACGCGACGCGCGTCTGGCTGGCCGTCTCCGAAGACGCCGGAGCGACCTGGGGCGAGCGCGTCCGCATCGACGGCGGGGCACCCATCGGCCGCGTCGGCGTGTCGATGCTGGCGGACGGCAGCGCGACGGTGAGCTGGCTGGAGGGCGTCGGCGAGGCCGCCGAGCTTCGCGTTCGCCGCGTCGGCAGCGACGGGTCGCTGCGCCCCGCCGTGACCGTGGCGACGGTCGACAGCGGACGGGCGAGCGGGGTCCCGCAGATCGTGGCCCTCGGCGACCAGGCGCTCGTGGCGTGGACCGATCCTGCCGCCGGGACGGTGCGCTCGGCTGTGGTGACGCCGTAGCAGAGGAATCCTCGACCGGGGGACCGGGCGTAGACCCGATCCCCGCCTTCCCCGTCATGCTCGCCGTGGGTCTGCTCGTTCCCAACTGGCCCGTGCTGAGTTTCCTGCTCGGCGTCGTCCTCGCGCTCGTCTACGTCCGCCTCGGTCGGCGGCTGCGGGGGCGCAACGCCCGGGTGTGGTGGGCGGCCGGGCTCGTGGCCGCGGCGGCCCTGTACGTCGTGTTCGCGCTCGCTCGCGGCGACGTGGCCGGCGCCGCGCTGGAGATGATCGGCGTGACGCTGGTGGGCGTGGCGGTGCGGATGGGGCTCCGCGGCGACCTCCGCTGGCTCGCGGCCGGATGGCTGCTGCACCCGCTCTGGGACCTCGGCGTCCACCCGCCGCTGGAGGCGCCGCCGCTCTACGTCTGGCTCTGCCTCTCGTTCGACGCCGTCGTCGGGATCGCGCTCTACCTCCAGGCCGTCCGCAACTGACACCCCTCTCCTTCCCTCCCTCATGGCCGACTACACCTTCTCCCGCACCCTCGACGCCGACCTCGCGACCGCCGAGGCGCGCACCCGCGCCGCGCTCTCCGACGAGGGCTTCGGCGTCCTCACCGAGATCGACATCCAGGCCACCATGAAGGCCAAGCTGGACGCCGACGTGACGGGCTACACCATCCTGGGCGCCTGCAACCCGCCGCTCGCGTTCCAGGCGATGCAGGCCGAGCCGCGCATCGGCGCGATGCTGCCGTGCAACGTCATCCTGCGCGACGTGGGCGACGGGCAGACGGAGGTCTCGGCCATCGACCCGGTCGCCAGCATGGCCGCCATCGACAACGCCGACCTGGGGACCGTCGCCACCGAGGTCCGCGAGCGGCTCCAGCGCGTCGTCGCGGCGCTCTAGGCCGATGCGCGCGCTCCGCTTTCACCGCCACGGCCCGCCCGCCGAGGTCCTCCGCCTCGACGACGTACCGACGCCCGAGCCCGGCCCCGGCGAGGTCCGCCTCCGGCTCACGCACCGCCCCCTCCACCCGGCCGACCTCTCGATGGTGCGCGGCACCTACGGCCGCTCGCGCGACCTGCCCGCCGTCGGCGGCAACGAGGGGTTCGGCGTCATCGACGCCGTCGGCGAGGGCGTGGCCGATCTCGCCGTCGGGCAGCGCGCGATCAAGCTCGGCGAGGCGCCGACGTGGCAGGAGGCCGTCGTGCTCCCCGAGGCCGACGTGTTCGCGGTCCCGGACGCGCTCTCGGACACCGACGCGGCCCAGCTCTTCGTCAACCCGCTGACGGCGTGGCTGCTGCACGGGGCCGCCCCGCCCCGCCTCGGCGACGTGCTGGTGCAGACCGCGGGCGCGAGCGCCGTCGCCCGGATCGCGGCCCAGATGGCGGTCCGCGCCGGCGCCCGCGCGGTGTCCATCGTCCGCCGGGACGACCACCGAGACCGCCTCGAAGCCCTCGGCGTCCATGTCGTCGTGGCCGACGCGAACACGTCGGAGACACGGGCCGCACTCCGCGAGGCCGTCGGCGCGGACGGCGCGGCGGCGGTGTTCGACCCCGTCGCGGGCGAGGTCGGCGCGCTGGCCCTGTCGGCCCTGCGAGACGGCGGCACGCACATCGTCTACGGCGCGCTGAGCGGCGAGCCGCTGCCCGTCTCCCCGGCCGCGCTCATCTACCGGGACGTGACGGTCCGCGGCGTCTGGCGCACCCAGTGGGCCTCTCGCGCTCCCTCCGACACGATCCACGACACCCTCCGGGTCCTCACCGCCTTCGCCGTCGCGGGCGCCTACACGCTCCCGGTGGACGCGACCTACGACCTCGGCGACGCCACCGAGGCGGTCGGCGCCGCCCTGGCGCACGGCCGCTGGGGCAAGGTGCTGCTGACCGGGTGAGGGCGTCGGGGTGAGAGACCACCCGTCTCCGTCACGCGGCCACCTCCACCCGGATCGCCGCCGTCGCCTCGGCGAGGCGGGCCTGCGCCTCCTCTGCCGTCGCGCCCGTCACGATCACGTGGCCGATCTCCTGGCCCGTCCCGACCCGCGGCCCCACGGCGTCCCCCGGGCGGACGCGGAGCGACACCGCTTCGACGCCAGGAAGCGACCGCGCCTCCTCCAGGCCGTCGGCGGCGAGGACCGTCCCTTCGCCGGGGTGGAGGATCTGGACGGCCGCGACTCGACCCGCCTGGGTGGGCACATCGACCGGCTCGCCGAGCGCGACGCGCAGCACCGCCTCCCACGGGTCGAACGCGTAGGCCTGCTCGATCAGCCGCATCAGGTGACCACCGGGCGGACGGATGGCCAGCTCGCCGAACACCGGGCCGTCGGGCGTGAGGAACAGTTCGAGGTGCGTCATGCCGGTCGTCACGCCGAGCGCGACGCGGGCCGCCTCGGCGTGAACGCGGACGGCGTCGAGGTCGGCCGCCGAGAGCGGCGCTGGGGCTAGGCTCGCCCAGGCCGGTTCGAGGTACGCCGTCGGGTTGACGAACACCGTGCGGCCGTCCACCACCAGCGTCTCGACGCTCATCTCGACGCCCTCCACGAACGATTCGGCCATCCAGCCGCCCGGCAGGCGGTCCGGTACGTCGGCGGCGTCGCGGACGACGCGCGTCCCCCGTCCGCCGGAGCCGACGGCGGCCTTGAGCACCATCGGCAGGCCGAGGCGGTCGGCCAGGTCGGCGCCTGAGAGTCCCTCCTCCGCCTCGACCACGTCGGCGCAGCGCAGGCCGGCGGCGCGAACGGCCCGCTTCATGGCCCGCTTGTCGCTGCACCGGACGGCCGTGTCCAGCGCGCACCCGGGATGCCCCAGCGCCTCCCGAAGATGGGCCGCGGGAACGACCGCGCGCTCTGCCAGCCCGACCACCGCGGCGGGGTCCAGCGCCGCGATGGCGTCGACGTGGTCGAGCACTTCTTCGAAGGGGGCCTCCACGACCGCCGCGAGCCGCGCCGCCGTCGTCCGCCCCGGCGGGGTGTCGACCACCGCGATCACCGGGCGCCCCAGCCGCTCGGCCGCGTCGAGCGCGCCCGGGCGGAGCCCCACGGAGACCACGGGCCTCACGCCGTGCCGCTCTGGACGACCGCCTCCACGTCCACAATCGACTTGGGGATGCCCGGCCCGAGCACCCGGTGCCCGTCGTCCGTGATCAGCACGTCGTCTTCGATGCGGACGCCGCCGAAGCCGACCCACGAGGCCGCCTCGTCGTAGTCGACGAACTCCGCGAAGCGGTTCTCGGAGCGCCAGAGCTCGATCAGGACACCGTTGAAATACAGGCCTGGCTCCACCGTCATCACGTGGCCGGGCCGCAGCTCGCGCGCGAAGCGGAGGTACTGCGTCCCGAACTGAGTGCTGCGGGTGAACCCGTTCCCGTAGCCGACGCGGTCCTCGCCGAGCCCTTCGAGGTCGTGCACGTCCAGGCCCATCGGGTGGCCGAGTCCGTGATGGAAGAAGAGCGCGTGCGCGCCCTGCGCGACGATCTCGTCGACGTCGCCGCGGAGCAGACCGAGGCCGACGAGGCCGGTCGCGAGGGTCCGGCTGGCGAGGTCGTGGAGGTCGCGGAACGGGACGCCAGGGGCGCAGCCCGCGATGCACGCCTCCTGTGCCTCGAGCACCAGCTCGTAGATGGCCCGCTGGCGGTCCGAGAAGGTCCCTCCCACCGGCGAGCACCGGGTGATGTCCGAGCAGTAGCCCGACTCCGGCGCCACGCAGCCGACATCGTGGAGGAGCAGCTCGCCCGCCTCCAGGGTGTGCGGTCCGGCGTGGTGGTGCGGGACTTCGCCGCGCGTCGTAATGATGGCCGGGAACGAGAGCACGGCGCCGCGCGAGGCCGCCGCGGCCTGCACCGCCGCGGCGACCTCGAACTCCGTCCGCCCCGGCTGTGCCATCCACATGGCCGTGCGGTGGACCTCGTCGGCGAGGGTGAGGGCGTACTCGATCTCGGATACCTCCTCGGCCGTCTTGACGAGCCGCTGCGCGATCACGGCGTCCATCAGCGCCTCCGACGGCGTGACCGCCTCGGGCGCGACGCCGAGCAGGCCCGCCAGCCGGACACGCTGGGCCGCCCGGTACGGAGGGAGCGTGTGGATCGTGCGGCCCGAACGCTGGGCCGTGGCGACGGCAGCAGCCAGCGCCTCCGGAGGCGCCGTGTGGGAGATGCCGGCGGCCTGCGCGCGCTCGACCACGCTCGGACGCTCGCCGTCCCACACCCGGTCCTCCATGGTCGCCTCGCGGCCGTACAGGGTCGTCTCGCCGGTCTCCGCGTCCAGGGTGAGCGCGAGGCCGGGCGCGTCGGCCCGGCCGTAGTACCGGAATGAGCCGTCCTGCCTGAAGTCGTACAGGTTGGCGGCGTAGTTCATCGGCATCGCCTCGTTGCCGAGGAGGACGATGAGGCCGGAGCCGACCGCCTGCGCGAGCGCAGCTCGGCGAGCGGAGAAGGTGTCGGGAGAGAACATGAGGGGGGTGCCAGGGGGAAAGGCCAAGCTACCCGTTCCTCTCCGCAGGGGTGACCCCGAGCAGGCTGACGGCCAGGTCTCCGAATACGCCACCGGGCGACCAGAACCGTCATGGAGGGCAGAAATCGAGTCCTCGGCGCCATCACTTCCACCATCTATACAGATGCATTCCCAGCCACACCTTTCCATTTCTCCCAACCTCCACCCCCCTTTTGCCAGCCCTGCGCGGTTCGGCTCCCTTCGGGCGCGCTCGTCCTCGCCTTGTCCACCGCCCGTCACCGATGCCCTGCCCCCTTCGCTCTCGGGCTGGCTCCCATCCGAGTGCTCCTTGCCCACGGCGGCCCCCAGGCTGAGGACTAGCCCCTGCTCAACCTCGGGCGTCGTCGGGAGAGGACTGGCAGATGCGTACCCAGCGTTCGCCCGCGTCCGCCTCGACGCGTTCACCGGGCGCCGAAAGTGCGGTTGGTGAGCGGGGGCGTGCCATCCATGACACGATCCGTCAGGAAAGGCCCTGCGGAGGCGTCCGGGACGAACTTGGGACCATCGCCCCGGTACCAGCCGCCCTCGTCCCCCCTCTCGCGTGGCGCTCACTCGCCCTCAGAAAACCGCCCTCTGGACCGGCGTCGGCCTGCTGGCCGTCGCCCTGCTCCTTTTGCCCCGCTTCGTCGGCGGCGACGCCGAGGCGGAGCCGACCGCGGACGCGCCGCGCGGCGCCGACACGCTGACGGTGACCGTCGCCCCGGTGTCGATGGAGTTGCTGGAGGACCGCGTCACGACGACCGGCACGCTGCTGCCCTGGGAGGCCGTCGAGGTGCGTGCCGAGGTGGCGGGCCGCGTGACCGCGATCAACTTCTCGGAAGGCTCGGCGGTGGGCCAGGGCCAGACGCTCGTCTCGCTCGACGCGGAGGTGCTGCGGGCGCAGATCGAGGGCGCTCGGGCGCGGCGTGACCTCGCGGGCGTGCAGGCCCGGCGCTACCGGGAGCTGTTCGAGATCGGCGGGCTGAGCCGACAGGAGCTGGACCAGGCCGAGAGCGAGGCGCGCGTGCTGGACGCCGAGCTGGCCCAACTGGCCGCCGAGGTGCGCCGTCGGCAGGTGGTGGCGCCCTTTGCGGGCCAGATCGGGCTCCGGCAGGTCAGCGTCGGCGCGTACGTCGCCCCCGGCGACCCCATCGCGACGCTCCGCGTGACCGGCCAGCTCCGGCTGGAGTTCACCGTCCCGGAGCGCTACCTCGGTCAGATCCGCACCGGCTCGCCGGTCCGCTTCCGCGTCCCCGGCCAGGAGGACGACTTCGTGGCCACGGTCTATGCCACCGAGCCCAACGTGGACGCCGCCACGCGGGCCTTCACCGTCCGAGCGCGGGTCCGCAACCCCGGCGGGGTCCTGGTGCCGGGCGCCTTCGCCGAGGTGGCCCTCGTGCTGGACGAGATCCTCGAGGCGCTGCTCGTCCCGACCGCCGCCCTCATCACGGGGGCGGACAGCACGACCGTCTTCGTCGTCCGCGACGGCACCGCCGTTCCGCGCGCCGTGACGACCGGCGTCCGCACGGCCGACCGGATCCAGGTCACGAGCGGCCTCACCCCGGACGACGTGGTGCTCACGTCGGGCCTCAACCAGGTCCGCCCCGGCCAGGCCATCCGCACCGGCGGCGCCTTCGACCCGACGCAGGTGCGCCCCGCGAGCACGGCGCCCGAGGGCCGCGCCTACCAGACGGCCGACTAGATGGCCTCGCTCTACGACGTCTCGGTCCGCCGCCCCGTCTTCGCGACGGTGATGTCGCTGACGATCCTGATCGGCGGGGTGATCGGGTACCAGCGGCTGGGCGTGCGCGAGTACCCGATCGTCGAGACGCCGGTGATCTCGGTGTCGACGAGCCTGCGCGGTGCCAACGCGGCCGTCATCGAGAGCCAGGTGACCGAGCCCATCGAGGAGTCGGTCAACGCCATCGACGGCATCCGGTCGATCACGAGCACGAGCAACGAGGGCCGGAGCACGGTGCGCGTCGAGTTCGACCTCGGCGCCGACCTGGACCGGGCCGCGGCCGACGTGCGCGACCGCGTGTCCCGCGCCCGCGGCCGGATCCCGGACGAGGCCGAGGAGCCCGTCATCTCGAAGTCCAACTCGGACGGCCAGCCGGTCGTCTTCCTCAACCTGTCGTCCGAGCAGTACGACCTGCTGGAGCTGTCGGAGATCGCGGACAACTTCTTCGCCGAGCGCCTCCAGACGATCGACGGCGTCGCCTCGGTCGACATCTGGGGCGACAAGCGCTACGCGATGCGGATGTGGATCGACCCGGCGGCGCTGGCGGCTTACGGACTCACGCCGGGCGACGTGCAGCGGGCCGTCCAGGAGCAGAACGTCGAGCTGCCCGGCGGGCGCATTGAGGGAGACCAGGTGGAGCTGACCATCCGCCCGCTCACGCGGCTCTCGACCGTCGAGGAGTTCGAAAACCTGATCTTGAAGAACGACGGCACGTCGCTCGTGCGGTTCTCCGACGTGGGGCGCGTCGAGTTGGCCGCGCAGAACCAGCGGACGGTCCTCAAGCGCGACGGCGTCGCGATGGTGGGCGTCGTCCTCCGTCCCCTCGCCGACGCCAACGCCATCGACATTGTCGACGAGTTCTACCGGCGCGTGGACGACATCAAGGAGGACCTGCCGCCGGGCATCGAGATGGGCATCGGGTTCGACAACACCGAACCCATCCGAGCATCCATCGAGGAGGTCCGCGAGACGATCCTGATCGCGCTCGCCCTGGTCATCCTCGTCATCTTCGGCTTCCTGCGCGACTGGCGGACGACCCTCGTGCCGGTGGTCGTCATTCCGGTGTCGCTCGTGGGCGCCTTCGGCGTGATGGCGCTGGCCGGCTTCTCGATCAACGTGCTGACGCTGCTGGCGCTCGTGCTCGCCATCGGCCTCGTCGTGGACGACGCGATCGTGGTGCTGGAGAACATCTACGCCAAGATCGAGGACGGCATGGACCCGCTCCAGGCGGCCGTGGTGGGCACCAAGGAGATCTACATCGCCGTCATCGCGACGACGCTCGCGCTGGTGGCCGTCTTCCTGCCCATCATCTTCCAGAGCGGCGTGATCGGGGCGCTCTTCCGCGAGTTCGGGCTGACCATCGCGGCGGCGGTCGTGATCTCGTCGTTCGCCGCGCTCACGCTCACGCCGATGCTCTCGTCGAAGCTGCTCAAGCGGCGCGAGACGAAGCCGTGGCTCTACCGCAAGACGGAGCCCTTCTTCGAGCGGACCAACGACGCCTACCGCCGGACGCTGAGCGCCTTTCTGCGCGTCCGCTGGATGGCATTCGTGGTGATGGCGGTGGCGAGCGTCGGCGTGTGGTGGCTGTTCTCGAACCTGGAGAGCGAGCTGGCGCCCGCCGAGGACCGGTCGCAGATCCGCCTGTTCGCCAACGCGCCCCAGGGCCGCGGCTACGCCTACATGGACGCCTACACCGACGAGCTGATCGCGCTGATCCAGCGCGAGGTGCCCGAGGTGGAGGCGCTCATCTCGGTCACGTCGCCGGGCTTCGGGTCGTCGGGCTCGGTCAACTCGGCGTTCGCCAACCTCATCCTGGTGCCGCCGGACGAGCGGGAGCGAAGCCAGGACGACATCGCCAACGGCCTCCAGCGCGCCCTCGGCTCGCTGCCCGGCGCGCGCGTCAATGCGAGCCAGCCGGCGACCATCTCGACCTCGTCCGGCCGGGGCTCGCCGGTGCAGCTCGTGATTCAGGCGCCCAACCTGGTCGCTCTGCAGGACGCGCTCCCGGCCTTCCTGGAGGCCGCGGGCCAGGACCCCGCCTTCCAGTTCGTCCGCGCCGACCTGGAGTTCACGCTGCCCGAGTTGCAGATCGAGGTCGACCGCGACCGGGCGCAGGCGCTCGGGATCGCGCCGCTCGACGTGGCGCAGGCCCTCTCCGTCGCCCTCAGCGAGGGCCGCTATGGCTACTTCAACCGCAACGGCGAGCAGTACGAGATCATCGGCCAGCTGGAGCGCGAGGCGCGCGACACGCCGAACGCGCTGCAGGGGCTGTACGTCCGCAGCGCCGCCGGGCAGCCGATCCCTCTGTCCAACCTCGTCACGCTGACCGAGTCGGCCGCGCCGCCGCAGCTCTACCGCTTCAACCGGTTCACGGCCGCGACGGTCTCGGCCGAGCCCGCCGAGGGCGTCTCGCTGGGCGACGCCATCGACGCGATGGAGGCCGTCGCACGCGAGACGCTGCCGGTCGGCTTCTCGACCGCGCTGGACGGGCAGAGCCGCGACTTCCGGGAGTCAGGGGGCTCCATCCTGGTCGTCTTCGGGCTGGCGCTCGTGCTGATCTACCTCGTGCTGGCGGCCCAGTTCGAGAGCTTCCGCGACCCGATCACGATCCTGCTGACGGTCCCGCTGGCACTGCTCGGTGCGCTCGGCGCGCTGTGGGTGTTCGGGAGCACGCTCAACGTGTTCAGCCAGATCGGGCTCGTGATGCTGATCGGGCTCGTGACTAAAAACGGCATCCTGATCGTCGAGTTCGCCAAGCAGAAGCGAGAGGAGGGCATGGGCCGCCAGCAGGCCGCCGAGGAGGCATCGGCGGCGCGCTTCCGCCCGATCCTGATGACGGCCTTCTCGACCGTCCTCGGCACGCTCCCTATCGCGCTGGCGCTGGGCGCGGGCGCCGAGAGCCGCGTCCCGATGGGGCTGGCGGTAATCGGCGGCCTCGTGGTGGGCACGTTCCTGACGCTCTACGTCATCCCGGCGCTGTACACGTTCATCGCGAGCAAGGAGGTCGGGGTGGTCCCGCTGTCCGTCGCCGGCGACGGCGCGACGACGGCCATCCCCGAGCGGCCCGTCCGCCTCGGTCCCGAGACGGGCGGAGACGGGAGCGAGGCGGAGGCGCCCGCCGCGCTCATCGAACCCGACCGGGACGCCTCGTGACCGACCGGACGACGTTCTCGGCTTCGACCCGTCGCGGGGGGACGCGACGCGTTGCCTCCCTGCGGGCGGTGATGCGGGGCCTCCTGGCACTCGGGCTGGCCGTCGGCGCCCACGCCCAGCCGACCTCGCTGCGGCAGGACTCGATCCCGCCCCTCCCCGACTCGCTGCGCCTCTACGGCGGCACGCTCGCGACGCGCCCCCCGCTCCCCACGTTCTCGGTGCCCGACGGGGCGCTCCGGCTGACGCTCGACGAGGCCATCGCCGTCGCGGTCGCACGCAACCCCGGGCAGGCCATCTCGGCACTCGAAGCGGACCGCGCCCGCAACGACGTCACGCGCGGCAACGCGGGCTTCCTGCCGACGCTCGACGCCAGCGCGGGGCTCGCGGGCTCGCGCAGCGGCGCCTTCTTCAGCCGTTCCGACAGCACGGGCGCCAGCACCGGCAGCGTCCGGTCGTCCACCGTGCTCGACGCGGCCCTCGGGCTGGGCGTGACGCTGTCCGACGGCGGCCTGCGCGAGGCCACCTACCGCCGCCTCCAGGCCGACGCCCGCCGCCTCGCGCTCCTCGCCGACGCCGACGCCGAGGCACTCGCCCTCGACGTGTCGACGGCCTACCTCGACGTCGCCCGTCAGGCCGACCTCGCCGACGCCTTCGCCGAGGCGGTCGTGGTGTCGGAGGATCGGCTGCGGATCGCCCAGGCGGAGGTCCGCATCGGGACGGCGGCCGAGATCGAGGCGGCGCTCGCGCTGGCCGACTTCACCGCCGACCGGGCGGCGCTGCTCCGCCAGCAGGTCCAGCTCGCGGGCTCCCGCGCGGCCCTCGGCGGCCTGCTGGCGCTGCCCGACCCCGAGGCGATCGTCGTCACCGACTCGCTCTCCCTCGATGCTCCGCCCGACCTCGCGCGGTTGGTCACCGAGGCGGCCGAGGGCAACCGGCGCGTTCGCTCGTCACAGGTGGCCGAGGAGGTCGCCGCGCTCGGCATCGACCAGGTCCGCTCCGAGTACCGCCCGACCGTCCGCGCGACGGCGGGCGTGGGGCTGGCGGCGCTCGACAGCGGCTTCCTCCCGCCCAACGCCGAGCCGATCATCGGGCCGGACCTCCGCTACGGCATCACGGCGTCGATCCCGATCCTCGACGGCGGCGAGCGGCGGCGACGGCTCCAGAACGCCGAGATCGCGCTCCGCCAGTCCGAGCTGGCCACCGACGCGCTCCGGCTCTCGTCCCGCGCCCGGGCCGCCCAGCTCGCCGCGACGGCGCGCGGCTTCCGCGGCCTCGTCGAGCTGGAGACGCTCAACGAGCGGATCGCCCGCGAGAACGTGCGCGTGGCGCTGGCCCAGCTCCGGCTCGGGTTCATCTCCCCGGTCGACCTCCGCCTGATCCAGCTCGCGCTGGTCGACGTGCGCGTGCGCCGCGTCGAAGCCGTGTATCAGGCCCGCCTCGCCGAGGCCGAGTTGCGTCTCCTCGCTGGCGAGTTGCTGCCGGACGACCGACTGCCGCGGACCTCGGTGTACTGACGGCAGGCCCGCCTCGGGATCCGTATCGGCAGGGTAGCGTGAGGCTCTTTTCCCCGCCGACGCTCCCGTGGCCCTGACCCACCACCTGCATACGACCACCTGGCTCCCGCTGCCGCGCGCCGAGGTGTTCGCCTTCTTCGCCGACGCCGAGAACCTCGCCCGCATCACGCCGCCCGAGCTGGCCTTCGAGATCGTCACGCCGACGCCCATCGACATCCGCGAGGGCGCGCTGATCGATTACCGGCTGGGCCTGTTCGGCGTCCGCTTCGGGTGGCGGACCGAGATCATCCACTGGGAACCGCCGTACCGGTTCGTGGACCAGCAGTTGAACGGCCCGTACCGGCGCTGGCATCACACCCACACCTTCGTCGAGCGGGTCGGGCCCGACGGGCACCCGGGCACGCAGATGGACGACCTGGTCCGGTGGGAGCTGCCGCTGGCGCCGTTCGGGGAGGCGGCCTATCCGCTCGTCCGCCTCCAGCTCGCGCGCATCTTCGGGTACCGGCAGCAGAAGATCCGGGAGTTGCTCGGCGGCGGCTAGCCTCGGCCTGCCCGCACGACGCGGACGCTACCAGAACCCGTCGTCTTCCCGCTGCGCCACGACCTGGACGCGGTGCTCGGCGATCCGCCGAATCAGGTCCTCGGGCATCGGCTCGTCGTAGCCCACCTTGAGGAAGTTGGTGGTCGTCTTGTAGTCCCCGATCTCCTCCCGGAAGCGCTCCAGCGCCTCCGGCGTCGCCGCCAGGCTGACGTGGGCCTTATGGGCGGAGAACGAGAACAGGAACCGGGGCTCGACGAAGAAGGGCGCACCCCACTTGATCGCCTCCTGGGCGTCCGGCGCGGCGTCCTTCAGGATCGCGTACAGGCGCCGCAGGTGCGGGCGCCCCGCCTCGGGGGCGGCGTCGATGTACGCGGCGATGGTCGCAGATCGGGACATCGGTGTCGGGGCGGAGGGATCTGCAGGCAGGATACGCGGACTCACCTCGACACAGGCTCCCTCTGCGGCCTCACCGAGGCGGGAAGGTCACTGCCGCGCGATCCAGTCACGGACGACCGTCTCCAATACGCCCATCGGCAACTCGCCGTGGCCGAGCACCTCGTCGTGGAACGCCCGCACGTCGAAGCGCTCGCCCAGCGCGTCCTCGGCCTCGGTGCGCAGGCGGCGGATCGTGAGCTCGCCCATTTTGTAGCCCAGCGCCTGCCCCGGCCACCCGATGTAGCGGTCCACCTCGGTGCGGACCTCCAGCTCCGACAGCGCCGTGTTGGCACCCAGGTAATCGATGGCGTCCTGTCGGCTCCAGCCGAGCGCGTGCATCCCGGTGTCGACGACCAGGCGGCACGCGCGCCACATCTCGTAGGTCAGGCGGCCGAAGCGGCGGTACGGGTCGGTGTAGAAGCCCGCCTCCGTCCCGAGCGACTCGGCGTACAGACCCCAACCCTCCTCGTAGGCCGTCAGCACGAGGGCGCGGCGGAAGGCGGGCAGGTGGTCCAACTCCTGCGCCAGCGCGATCTGGAGGTGGTGGCCCGGCACGGCCTCGTGGAACGTCAGCGCCTCCAGCGCCCACGTCGGGCGGCTGGGCAGGTCGTACGTGTTGAGCCAGTAGACGCCCGGCACG
The DNA here is from genome assembly GCF_002283555.1 of Rubrivirga sp. SAORIC476. Taxonomy (NCBI): domain Bacteria; kingdom Pseudomonadati; phylum Rhodothermota; class Rhodothermia; order Rhodothermales; family Rubricoccaceae; genus Rubrivirga; species Rubrivirga sp. SAORIC476. The sequence continues at coordinate 336,738 of NZ_MVOI01000003.1, forward strand.
CGCCCCCCGGCGGGCGGCTCGACGTAGAAGCCGGCCGTGAACGTCGGCGCGAGGAAGTCCGGCACGGGCTGGACGGTGTACGGCAGGCGTGGGAGGCGGCCGAAGAGCTGCGGCAGCTTCGCGTTCATCTGCATCGCGATCCACGCGCCCTCCCGGAGCAGCGCCTCCGGCGAGTCGGCCACGAACTGCGGGTCGGTGCGGAGGAACGTCAGGAAGTCGTCGAACGACCCCTCGAAGCCGACCTCCGCGATCACGGCCTCCATCTCGCCACGGATGCGGTCCACCTCGGCCAGCCCGATGTCGTGGACAGCGCGCGGCGTCACGTCGAGCGTGGTGAACTGGCGGACGCGCCACGCATAGGCTGCCTCGCCCCCCGGCAGGTCGCCGAGGCCGATCGTGGCGCGCGCACCGGGCAGGTACTCGCCCTCCATGAACGCCAGAAAGGCGGCGTAGCCGGGAACGACCGCCGTTTCAATCACGGCTCTCCCCTCCTCCATCAGGCGCGCCCGGTCCGCCTCGGGAAGGGTCGAGGGCAGCTCGGCGAGGGGAGCCCAGAAGACGCTCGCCTCGGGGTCGGCCACGACGTGTGCGGCGATGGTGGCGGGCAGGCCCTGGATGGCGACGGCGGGCAGCGTTCGCCCGGTGCGGAGCCCCTCGCGCATGTTGGCGATCTGGGCCTCCACGTGCGCGGGCCACGCGCGGAGGCGGGCGAGGTAGTTCTCGACCTCCGCGACCGTCGTCATCGGCATCTGGCTGGGCAGGCGGGTGAACGCGACGTGGAAGCCGTCCGACGCGGTCACCGGCATCAGCTCCGCGCCGAAGCGGTCCGCGTCGATCACGTCGTCCAGCATCGTGCGGAGGATGCCCGCCGTGATGCGTGCCTCGCCTTCCAGCGCGTCGGCGTCGATCGCGTCGAGTCGGTCGAGGAAGCGCGCGGCCTGTGCGGCGCGGGCGGCCCGCGCCTCCGCCGTCACGTCCTGGAGCCGGTCGTCGTGGTCCCTCACACCGACGTAGCTGGCGAACAGCGGGTCGTCGGCGAGGCGCCACGCCCACCACTCGGCCACGACGGACTCGACGGCCTCCACCTCGGTCGACCGCTGCGCCGAGGCGGAAAGGGTCAACAGCAGGGCGACGAGGGCGAGGACGGCAGCGCGCATAGCAGAGCGGGATGGACAACCGAACATAGGCGCCGCGTGTCCAGTGCGGACGGCGTAGATCCAGCGCGCCTCCTCGCCGTCTGCGGAGTGACGTCCTCCCAGCCTCGACGGGCGGTGGGGATCAGCCTGGCGGGCGGAGGTGCACGGCACGAGGCATAGAAGACGGTGAAGGGAACCGGCACCCACGGAAACCTTCGCTCTCGCCGACCGGACTCCAGGGGCCTCCTTCAGGAGCCACTCCTCATCGTCCTCCGCTCGACGCTCCGCACTCCCGACGAGGCAGACGCGACACAGATCGGAAACGATCACTCATCGAGGTCATTTCTACCCGCCCCTGCCGATGACCGATTCCTCTCTCCGTCGGGGCGGACCGCTCGCAGGGCGCGTGGCCCTGGCAAGCCGACGGCGGGCTCCAGCGCGCGACGTTCGCAGAGTAGCCCTCTCGGGGCTGAATCTCCCCATCCTGGCTGGCCGCGCGTCGCAGCCGAATGCCTCCCTCGCATTCCCGTCCTCGCCGGCAGCCACGAACCCCCACGACTCCGCGCGCCAGAAGCCGACGATTTGGGCGGTTCGAAAAGGAACGCCGACGTTCCGAATTGTAACGAGCGTCTCGAAAGAGGATTCAGGAACGCCTGGACCGACCGATGCTAGGGCTCGTCTTCTCCCTGGCTCCGTGATCCAAACCCTGCTCACCACCTGTGCACTCGCAAGTGCGCTGGTCCTCTCCCTCAGCGCGCGACAGGCCACGCACCACCGCACGGCGGAGTCCGAGCGAGGCGAGGTCGAGGTCCGCCTCGGGCAACTCGGCGGCGACTTGCTCGACTTCGGCGCCACGCTCCCCGTCGCGGCGGATGCGCCGCTGTCCGCCGACGGCGCCACCCTCTGGACCGCGACCTCGCTGGAGGAGTGGCATGGAATCGACGAGCGCGTCGACCTCCCGGCCGACCGTGCCACCCTGCCTGTCCAGGTGCGCGTGGGCGTGGAGACGGTCCGCAAGCAGGGGGACGCCTTCGTCCCGACGGCGAATGCGAGCCCGTTCCGCCGGGTTCAGGTGGAGTTGCAGAGCGTGATGGGCGCGACGGTGCGCCTCGAACGGATCTACGCTAGCCGCTGAGCGCTCCTCTCCCCCTCGCCAGTATGTGGGCTCTCCTCGACCACCTCAACGCCTCGATTCTGCTGTCGGCCGTGGTGCTGCTGTTCCTCGCCACGCAGATGGGCGGGCAGGAGGCCCAGATCGCGTCGACCATCCGTGCCTCGGGCACAGGCCTGTACGAGGCGGCGGACTGGATCGAGCGCGACCTCGCCAACCTCGGCGACGGCGTGGCCGAGGCCGACCCGGCGATCGTGGACTTCGCCTGGGACGGCGACACCCCCCGGTTCACGTTTCGGACGGGCAACGACACCACCCTGGCCGCGGCCGCCACGCTCGTCCTCTACGACCTCGCGCCGGGGGCGACCCCTGAGCACCGGGAGCTGCGGCGCTTCGTCGTGGACGGGGCCGATACCACCCTGACGGCACGGACTCCGGCGACGCTGCGCCTCGCCACGCTGACGCTCCTCGACGCGGCCGGGCAGCCCGTCCCGAGCGACGACCTCGGCCGCGCCCGGTCGGTCGCGGTCCACCTCTCGCTGGACCCTCCCCTGGGCGCCACCGACGGTGCGGTGGACTGGTCGCGGCGCTTCTTCCCTCTCGGCCTCGCTCAGAACGACTGACCGCCGCTTCACTCTTCGACCTTCGCTGCCGTGGGCAAATACGCACTCCTCCTCACGACCATCCTGTCGGCGTCCGGCGCCTTCACCCAGCTCAACCTGACCGAGGCCCATCAGGGCGAGACCTCGGAGCGCAGGGCTCACCAACTGGACCTTCTCGCACGTGAGGCGGCCCTGTCGGGGTATGCGGAGGCCCTCTACCTGATCGAGACGGAGCCGCTGGCCTCCCTCTCCAGCCGCTCCGGCACGCTGGCCGCGGGGCGCTACCACACGACGTTCGACGTCACGCTCGGCGCCCCGACGGAGGTCTACGTACGGGTTGAAGGCGCCGCCGAGGCGGGCGGGGACGCCACGCAGTACGTCATCGAGGCGCAGTTCCACGACCTCGACGGCGTCGAGGTGCCGACCCACCCGGACACGCTGCTGGCGCGCGTCCCGCCGTACCTCCGGTACGCGGCGCTCAGCGACGGCCCCCTCCGTCTGACCCTGATGCCGCGCATCCTCGGCGCCACGCACCAGGTCAACGCCAGCGTCCACACCAACGACGACCTGGACCTCGCGCTGTCGCTCGGCGCAATCCTTGGCCTCCAGGCCGTCCGCGGGTTCGGAACGTACGCGGGCGACCTATACAGCGTCCCGCTCCTCAGCGACCCCGAGAACGCGTTCCGCCCTGCGAGCAACCCGGACCTGCTGGACACCCTCCGCCCGTCCGACGTGGTCGAGATGCCGGAGATCGACGTGGACAGCCTCGCCCGATTCGCCACCGACACCCGGCCCGGAGGCCTCGAACTGCTCGGGACGATGGCGCTCGGCACGCGCGAGTCGCCCGAGATCATCCACGTCGAGGGTGATCTCGTGCTGGCCGATGTCCAGTTCGACGGCTACGGCGTGTTTCTCGTAGACGGGGCCCTGATCGTGGACGCGACGCTGCGGGGCGTCCTCAACGACCTTCTGGGTCGCCCCGAGAGCCGCGTCGCCTTCTACGTGGACGGCCCGATCCTCTTCAACGGCCTCGGCGACGTGCAGGGCCAGTTCGTCAGCAACGAGTCGATCACGTTCAGCGGGGCGGCGACGCTCTACGGCAACGTCGCCGCGGGCGGGTCGGTGAACTTCCTCGTCGCCCCGACGATCCGCTTCCTCCCGCCCTCCCCCGCCCTCACGACGCACCTCCCGGACGCGGTGCCGGTCTACGACCTGGAGCGGGTCGCGATGCGGGAGTGGGAGGTCAAGTGAGGCGGCCTACTCCACCACCCGCTCGCCCGTGCGCTGGACCTCGGCCGTGAACAGGTCCGTCAGGCGGCGCGTCATCTCCCCCACCTCGCCGTCGCCGATCGTGCGCCCGTCGAGGCGGGTGACGGCAGCCAGCTCGCCCATCGTGCCGGTGCAGAACATCTCGTCGGCGCGGTAGGCCTCGGGGAGCGAGAGGCGAGCGGTCCGCGCGGGGATGCCGTTCGCCGCGCACAGGTCGAGGACCGTCTGCCGCGTGATCCCCTCGGGGCAGGCGTCGGTGTGGCTGGTGAGCACCTCCCCGTTGCGGACCAGGAAGACGTGTGTGCCGTTGCACTCGGCGAGGAAGCCGTCGCGGTCGAGGAGCAGAGCGGCGTCGGCCCCGGCGGCGTTCGCCTCGATCTTGGCGAGGATCGACTGGAGCAGGTTGTTGGAGTGGATCTTCGGGTCGAGGCAGTCGGGCGGAAAGCGGCGAACCGACGAGGTCTGGAGCGTCAGTCCGTCCCGGCCATAGACGGGTGCTTTCCACTCGGCGAGCACGATGAGCGTCGGGCCCGACTGGTTGAGCCGTGGGTCCATGCCGGACGTGATTTTGGTGCCGCGCGACAGCGTCAGCCGGATGTGGACGCCGTCGCGCATCCCATTCGCCTCCAGCGTCTCGCGAAGGGCCGCCACGATCTCCTCCCGCGGCGGCACGCCTGCGATGGCGATAGCCTTCGCCGAGTCGACCATCCGGTCGAGGTGTTCGGTCAGGCGGAAGATCTTGCCGTCGTACAGGCGGAGGCCTTCCCAGACGCCGTCGCCGCCCTGGACGAGCGAGTCGAACGGCGACACGCCCGCCTCGTCGCGGTGCACGAGGCGCCCGCCGATGTGGACCATCAGGTCGGCGTTGCGAGGGTCAAACTGCTGGAGCATCGGGGAGTCGGAAGGAGGAGAGGTGGTCGAAGAGGGGAAGGCATGCGTCGAGCACCGGCCGCAGCCGGTCGGGCACCTCGGGGGCGTCGTCACGCGGGGCGCCGAAGCCCGTCGACGCCTCGACGGAGGCGTACCAGTGCGGTGCCCACGCGCCGTCGGTGGCGCGCGGACCGGGCGCCCACGTCAGCATGGCCGGGTCGAAGGCGAGTCCGAGGCGGGTGCAGAGCGTCCGCAGAACGCCTGCGGGATCCGCCAGCAGGTCGGCCGTATCCAGAACGGGAGGGGCGGTTCCATCCCGGTCGGCCATGCGGTCGAAGAGTTCGACCTGCTGCGGGAAGCCCGTGTCCGCGAGCGTCGGGTCCGGGGTGACGCGATCGAGTGAGACGAGGACGGCCGCCGGGTCGCGGATCAGAAACGCGTGGCGGAACGAGGGATGGTCGAGCCACTCCCGCCCGACGTGCGGCAGCAGGTGGTGGGCCATCTGCTTCTGGTACCACACGGCCGCTCCCCCCGGTGCCGGACCCGACAGCGTCTCGGCGACCGTCCGCCAGTCGGTCGGCTGCGAGGCGAGGACGGCGTCCCGGCCGGGGTGCTGGAGGCCGGTCGAGGCGAGGTAGGCCGCGTACAGCGGCTCGTCGACGACGGTGGTGTCGGCGCGGCTGCCCCACGACCGCATCAGGGCCGTCGAGAGGTTGCGCGGCCCGCTCCACATGGCGACGCGGACGGGCTCAGACATCGGTGCTGGACTCGACGCGGAACGGAAGGGCGTGGGGCATCGACGGGGGCGGAGGAGCCGGGAGTCTACGGCGCCCCCTCCCGTCGCGTCACTCCTCGGCGGGCACCTGCTCGGCCCAGGAGGCGAGGATGGCCTGCGCGTGCGTCTCGCCGAGACCTGCCGCGCGCTGGAGCCAGTCGCGGGCGCGGACCGCGTCGGCCGCGACGCCGCGGCCCTCGTGGAGCAGCACCCCGAGGCGCGTCATGGCGAGCGCGTCGCCCTGGAGGGCCGCCTGCTGGTAGAGATCTGCCGCTCGCTCGAGGTCTGCCGAGACGCCAGTGCCCGTCTCGTAGAGCGCGCCGAGGGCGCTCTGGGCAGCTGGGAGGCCCTGCGCCGCCGCGAGGCCGTACAGGCGGGCCGCCTCGGACACGTCGGCCGGGACGCCGGTGCCGTACTGGAGGAGCGTCGCGAGGTTGTGCTGAGCCATCGGCCGCCCCTGTGCCGCTGCGAGGCGGTAGAGCCGCGCCGCTTCGGCCGGGTCCGCCGCGACGCCGAGCCCGGTCTCGTAGGCGTAGCCCAGGTTGGTCTGAGCGCCCGCGTGGCCCAGGTCGGCCGCCGCGCGCAGCCACGACAGGCCCGAGGCGGGATCGGCGGGGACGCCGTCGCCGCGGAGCAGGAGCCAGCCGAGGACCGACTGGGCCTCCGCGTGGCCCGCCTCGGCAGCGGTGCGGAGCACCGTCACCACACCCGCGCTGTCGCCCGCCTCGATGCGCCGGAGGGCGGTGTCGACCCGCGCATTGAGCACGACGGCCGAGACGCCGGACTGCGGGGCCGGATCCACGACCAGCCCGTCGCCCTCCGCCGGGACGAAGTAGAACTCATCCCCGTACGAGCTGTTGATCCACGGCTCCTGCGTGCGGTCGCTCATCTCCATCACGCGGCTGTAGATGCGGCGCATCATGGCCGTCACCTCCAGACCCGGCGTGTAGACGTTCTCCAGGAAGGCTTGTGTGAACAGCCCGTTCCGGCCGGAGACGTTGTCGCTGGCGCGGTCCCCCGGCGAGGTCGCGAACGAGATCAGCGACCCCGTCGGCCCCTGGGGCGTCGCCCAGCCGCCCGCCGAGGACCGCCACGTCTGGAAGGGGTTGTCGCGGCAGGCGTCCAGGAAGATCATCTTGAACCGCGGGTTGGCGTCCTCCAGGATCCCCATCACCTCCCCGAGGGGGAGCGAGTTGTAGCGCATCTGCGACTCGGTGGCGATGTCCGCGTCGACGGGCAGCAGGTAGTTCTCGCCGTTCACCTGGACGCCGTGGCCGGCGTAGTAGAACAGCGCCACATCCGCTCCGGCAGCGTCCTGGGCGAAGGACCGCACGGCCTGGCCCATCTCCTCGTCGGTGAGGTCGGTGTAGCCGGAGACCGAGAAGCCGACCGCGTTCAAGGCGTCGGCGATGTCCCGCGCGTCGTTGGTCGCGTTCTGGAGCGCCGTGGCGTGCTGGTAGTCGGCGTTGCCGATGACGAGGGCCACACGGGCGCCCGCCTCGATGTCGAGACCGCGCATGACCTCCTGTGCAGCGACGGAGGGAGCGGCGAGCAGGAGCGCGAGCAGGAGGCCCGCCGGGCGGAGTCGGTGAGTCAGGGAGCGCATCAGTTCGAAGTCGGGACGAGCGGGCGGAGGACGCGGATGCCGATGTGGCCTCTCGGGTCGTTCGGGTCGGCGACCTGCGTGAGTTGGGAGACCAGCGTGCTGGGCGAGGTCGTGTAGGATCCGCCCGCGGCCTGGACGCTGCTCGGCTGGGCGTGACGCGACGCGAGCCACTCCCACACGTTGCCGACCATGTGGAGCAGGCCGAGGCCGTCGGGTTGGCCGTCGGTCGACGCGACGAGGCCCGCACGCCCGGACGCCGGGCGCAGGTTGGGCGCGCTCGCCTCGGCCGACGCGCCGACGCGGTAGGCCCAGGTCCACTCCCCGGCCGTCGGGAGGCGACCGCCCACCCAGGAGGCGTAGGCGCTCGCGCCCAGCCAGGTAGCGTCCACGACGGGCTGATCGGCGACGCCCTCCTTGGGCTGCCAGCCGTCGCGGCGGGTCTCTTCCAGGTACGCCGGGCGGCGGATCAGGAACGTCCGCGGCACCTCGTCCATCTGGTTCAGGAAGTCCGCGAACTGCGCGTTGGTGACCTCGGTGGTCGAAAGCAGGAAGCCCAGAGCCGAGACGTCGTCGGACACGAGCCGGGAGGTCGTCCGCGTCGCCGAGGTGCCGGGGATGAACGCGAACGCCAGCGTCACGTCCTCCACGCCCCCCGAGGCCGCGTGAGAGAGGTCGCGGAGCAGGGCGACCGCGGACGGGTCGGCGGGCAGGATCTCCAGGATCTCGCCCGCGGCGTCCACGAGCGACTCGGTGTCGCCCCGCTCGGCCGCCGAGGCGGCCTGGAGGCGGAGCACGGGCAGGTAGGCGCGCGAGGCCTCGCCCGCACTCGCCTCCTCGGCGATGGCGAGGTCGAGCGAGGTCAGCAGGGCCTGGGCCGCGGCCGGGTTCTGGCCTTCGGCGCGCAGGCGGACGAGGCAGGCGCGGGCGGGCTCGTACTCGGCGCGTCGGATCCGGCCGAGCGCCTCCTCCGAGAGCGCCGCCGTGTCGACCTCGCAGGTCGGGGCTTCCGGGTCGATCGATCGCTCGGCCACCTCGGGCTCGGGCTCCGGGGGCGCAGGCTCCGGCTCGGGCTCCGGCGGCGGCGGGGCCGGGCGCGGAGGCGGCAGGCGGACGGGCGGGGCCACGACCACCGGCTCGGGCTCGGGCATCCTCCAGCCCGTCGTGGGGGCGTCGGGGCGGGACGACACGCGGCCGAGCAGTCCGGCGACGAGGTCGGGGGAGATGGTCGCCGCGGCCACGAGCGCCGGGGCCACGGACGGCGGCGCGTTCCGCGAGGGCAACTCGCTGGTGAACACCTCGGTCGCGACCGGGACCGAGTGGGACTGCGTCTTCACCTCCCCGTTCTCGAAGCGGAACGTCAACGCGTAGTCGCCGGGCGGGACCCGAAGGCGCACCTTCGACTGGGCGACGAGCCTCCCGTCGAGTTCCACGCGCGTGCCTGCACGGGTGAAGACCACGAGCCAGCTCCCCGGCTGCCGGTCGACCGTCGTCGGCGTCAGCCGCCCTTCCTCGGCGAGCACGCGGACGGCGAACACCATGCACTGCGCCTCGCAGGAGTTTCCGGGCAGCGCCTCCGCCGTCGCCCCGTCGTCCCCGACGCGAAAGAGCGTCGTGGCGACCTCGACATCGCCCACGTCGTCGGCGGTGTAGAGCACAGCGCCGGGCGGGAAAGCCTCCGACACTGTCCAGGTCTGGCCGGGGGCGTCCTGCGCCGCACCGCTGACGGCCACGAGAGGTAGAGACGCCACCGCGAGGAGGCGGAGGGCGAGGCGAAGTCTGTCCATGAGTGAGCCGTCGTCGAAACCGAAGTCTCCAGCACCCCGCGCCAATCCCAATCGGCGCAGGGGTTAGGGAGGTGAGCCGTGCAATCTAGAGCCGCGCGTCGAATCAGCGCCTCGTGCATCCCCTCGTTTTTTCGCTCCCGCCCCTGTCAGCAGATCTCGATGCGGAAGAACGGGCGCTCGCCCCTACCTTGGCGCCCCTGGCTTCCCCGACTCGCATGCTCCGGCCCGACCGCTTCCGCTTCTGCCTGCTGCTGCTCGCCGTGGCCACCCTGCCCGCCTCGGCGCAGTCCGGCGCGGACCGGGCGGGCCTCGTGGTCCCCGTCGCGGGCGTCGCCCTGGACCCGGTGGACCTGCTCCGCGCCGAGAACCCCGAGCAGGCGTTCGAGGTGACGCTGGAGTCGGCCGACGGGTCGACGCTCGTGCCCGAGGGGACCGAAATCCGGGTCCGCGTGACCTCGGAGCGAGCGGGCTTCCTGACGCTCGTCGCCATGGACGAAGAGGGCGCGGTGACGGTCCTCTACCCGAACCGCTTCGCGCCCAGCGCGCGACTGACCGCCGCCGAGCCCACCTTCTTCCCCGCCGCGTCCGAGTTCCGGATGGTGGCCCGCGCGCCGTTCGGGCGGGAGGTGATGAAGGCGCTCGTCACGCCGATGCCGCTGATCGACCCCGCGGCGGCGGCGCGCGTGTTCCTCTCCTCGCGCGTGATCCGCGTCGAGGGCCCGCCACCGACCGACGCCGGGACGGCGCTGGGTGGCCTCGATCCCGGGGCATGGGGCACGGCGTCGCTGGCCATCGAGACGGTCCAGACGCGCGCGGTCGGTGCCCCTCCGGTGCTGCCCCCGCCGCCACCGAGCGCGTACCGTCCGCAGGCGCCGCTGTCGGCCTGGGAGGAGCGCTACGAGGACCTCGCGGGCGCCCCGGCAGAGGTTAAGACGTGGAGCCAGTTCCGGGCCGCGCCCACCCACGACAGCACGCTGGTGGTGGTGCAGCGCCCGTCGACCGGCTGGCGGAGCTTCGGGCGCCCGGCGGGCGGCGGCGGGCTGTTCAGCCGCGTCCGCTACGTCGCGCCGGCAGCGGACGCGCCGGACGCCTCGGGCACGCGGTCGCTCCACCGCAGCTTCGGCGCCTCCTTCGACGACGTGCTGGAGGGCCTCAACGCCGACCCGGACGTGCTCGCCGCAGTCCCCAACTACCAGTTCACCTCCCTTGGCTGGCGCTCGGCCCTCCAGCCCGTGCCCCAGCCTGCGGCGGCCGTGGCCGACTACTGGGAGGCGCAGTGGGCGCTCCACAACCCGTTCTTCCGCTCCGAGGCCGAGCGCCTCGACATCGCGTGGCGCGGCGCGCTGGAGCGCTACCGCGCCCCCGACCGGCCCGTCGTGGTCGCGGTGCTCGACACCGGCATCCGGTTCGACAACCCCCACCTCGGGCCCATCCTCTGGCGCAACCCGCGCGAGATCGCCGAGAACGGCATCGACGACGACGGCAACGGCTTCGTGGACGACGTCCGGGGCTGGGATGCCATCGACGGCGACGGCGACCCCACGGACCCGTCGGCGGAGGAGAGCCACGGGACGTTCGTGGCGTCGCAGATCGGCGGCGTCGGCGGCGCGATCCAGGCGATGGCGCCGGACGTGCAGATCCTGCCGGTTCGCGTGCTGGACGCCGAAGGGCGCGGGTCGCTCCGTCAGCTCATCGAGGGCGTCCGCTACGCAGCGCAGAACGGGGCGCGGGTCATCAACCTGTCGTTCGGGATGCCACCGATGGACACGCCGAACCCGCGCCTGGAGCAGGTGCTGGAGGCCCTGTTCGCGGAGGCCGAGAGCCGGGGCGCGCTGCTCGTCATCGCTGCGGGCAACCACGGCGCCGACGCGCGGACCTCGGTGACGTACCCCGCGCATGTCCGCACGACCAACACGATCACGACGGGCGCCCTCACCATGACCGGCGAGCTGGCCGACTTCTCGAACCGCGGCCCCGACGTCGACGTGGTGGCGCCGGGGCAGGCCATCATCAGCCACCCCGGCCGCGGGTCCGGCGTCGGCGCGTTCGACGGCACCTCGATGGCGGCGCCCTTCGTCTCTGGCCTCGCCGCCATGCTGATCGCCCAGCACCCGACGTGGACGCCCGCGCAGGTCCGCGCGGCGATCCTGGAAACCGTCCGCCAGATCCCCGACCTCGACGTGGCCTCGGGCGGACTCATCGACGCCGCGGCAGCGCTCGGCCGCGAGTAGAGCCCCCGCGACGGCGTCCCCCCTCTCGTCCGGCGCGCCCCGCCTCAGTACGCGTCCAGCGCGAGGTCCTCGATGTCGAATTGGAGTGTTCGCGTGGTCGTCTCGCCCGGCGCCACCTCGACCCGAAACTGGCGCGCGACGTAGCCATCGGCCCGCACCTCCAGCATGTGGACGCCCGCTGGCAACCCGGCGAGCCGCACGTCGCCCACGCCGTCGCTCGCCGCCGAGGCGGCCTGTCCCACGACTGTGACGCGGGCGCCTGCCAGCGGCCCCCCATCCTCGCCGAGCACGGTCGCGCGGACCGCACCGGTCTGGACGGGTGGAGGCTCGGGACGGCGCTCCGGCGCCGCCACAGGCCCGGACGCCGACGCGGGCGGACCGGTCGGTACAGGCGCTGGAGCCGCTGCCTGCGGAGGGGGCGCCGTCAGCACGGGGGGCGTCTCGATGGGATCGGCCTCGACGGGGTCGGCCTCGGCCACAAGGAGCGGGTCGTCGTCCAGAACGTCGGCCTGCTGGGCCTCGGTGGTGCCGTCGGCGGTGGCGTCGGGCCAGACGGCCCAGGCGCCGACGGCGGTGGCGGCGAACACCACGGCGGCGAGCAGGGCGAGCACGAGCGACCGCCGCGACGGGGAGGGCGACGAGGAGACCGAGGCCGGCGGGGCGGGCGCGCGACCGAGCGCCTCGATCATGTCTGACGCGGTGGCGAACCGCTTGTCCGGGGCCAGCATGGTCGCGGTGCGGATCCACTCGCGGAGCGAAGCCGGGAGGTCGGCCCGGTCGAGCGCCTCGTGGAGCGGGTCCGGCGCGCCCGAGTGGAGCGCGTCCGAGCGGCGGCGGGTCGAGAACTCGCGCGCGTCGTCCCGGGTGAGCAGCGTCAGCGCGGTCATGCCGACGCTGTAGAGGTCGCTCTGCGGGAGCGTGTCCTCGCCGCGGTCCACCTCGGGCGCCGCGTAGCCCGGCGACCCGGCCCCCACCGCCGATGGCACCACCGAGGTCAGCTCCGAGATGCCGCTCCGCGCGATCCCCAGGTCCACGACATACAGGTTGTCGTGCGGGTCGAGGATCAGGTTGGCGGGCTTGATGTCGCGGTGGAAGATGGGCGTGTCGCTGACCGGCGCCCCGCCGTCGGCCCGGCGGGTGTGGATGGTGTGCAGGTAGTCGAGCACGCGGAGCGTGTCGCGGAGCCAGGGCAGCACCTCGGCGACCGGGAACGGCTCCGCGCGGGCGCGGCGGCGCTGCTGGAGCGAGTCACCCGCGATGTACTCCATCACCAGGACCCAACGGCCGCGGTCCTCGAAGAGGGCCTCCACGACGGGGAGGCGCGGGTGCCGCAGGCGGCTCAGCAGGCGGGCCTCCTTCTGGAGCAGGTCCCGATGGAGACCATCGTGCCCCGTGTCGATGCGGCTGACCTTGAGCGCCACCTCGCGAGCACCGAAGTCGTCGTCCCCGATGTGGGTCGTGTCCCGCGCCCGAAAGACGCTCCCCGAGGCCCCCTCGCCCAGCGTCTGGACGACTTCGAACTTGCCTCCAATCAGCGCCCCCGACCCGAACGACGGCGGCCCCGACGCGGGCCGGTTGACGGTCGCGCCCCAGAGCGCGTCCATCACCTTCGCGTGGATGGCCGGGTCGCGCTGCTTGAGGATGTCCAACGCGCGCGGGCGCTCGGCCTCGGGCATCTCCTGCAGACGCCGCATGGCCAGTTCGACGGTCAGCGGGGGCGGGGCGGGCATGGAGGGGTGAGCCAGGAGATCTGAACCTACATCCGACCCGCCACATGCCGACGGGCGGCTTCGGGGCTCTGGTTCAGGCGTCTCCCCCGTCGCCCGAGCCCCCCCGGCACGTACACTTCCGCCCCTCCCCGCCTCGGCATGTCGCTCGCCATCCCCGTCCTCTACGGCTCCGTCCGCACCGACCGGGTCGGCATCCGGGCCGCGCGCTACGTCTGCGACCGCCTCCGCGACGCCGGGCACACGCCGACGCTCGTCGACCCCGTCGAGGTGGACCTTCCGCTACTCGACCGGATGCACAAGGAGTACGCACCGGGCGAGGCGCCCGACCCGATGGAGCGGCTGGCCGGGCTCTACCGCGAGGCCGACGCCTTCGTGATCGTCTCGGGTGAGTACAACCACCTGCCGCCGCCTGCGCTGGTCAACCTCCTCGACCATTTCCTGAACGCCTACTACTGGCGTCCGGCCGGCATCGTGACGTACTCGCGGGGCAGCTTCGGCGGCGTCCGCGCGGGCGTCCACCTGCGCGACATGCTGGCAGAACTGGGCATGATGACGACCCCGACTGCCCTCGCCTACCCGCGCGTCGACGCGCTCTTCGACGCCGAGGGCGCCCCCGTGCCGACCGAGGCGGAGGGACTGGCAACACGCTTCGGCCGGTTCGAGACGGAGTTGACCTGGGTCGCGGAAGCCCTCCGGGCCAAGCGCGCCGAAGGCGTTCCCTACACCTGATCCGATGCCGCCCGTCCCCCCGACCCCGCCCGGCCCCGGACAGCGCTCCGTCTGGTCGTTCCCCCGCCCGCCCGCGCTCGAACGCGTCGGCCAGACGGTCCGCATCGACTTCGGGGGGCGGGAGATCGCGCGGACCGAGGACGCGCTCCAGGTCCTGGAGACGAGCCACCCGCCGACGGTCTACCTGCCGCCGGACGCGTTCGCCCCGGGCGTGCTCGTCCCAAGGCCGGGGACCTCGGGCTGCGAGTGGAAGGGGCGGGCCGTCTACTTCGACGTAGTCTCGGGCGACGCTCGCGCCGAGAAGGTGGCCTGGGCCTACCCCGACCCGACGCCCCGCTTCGCGGCCCTGAAAGACCACGTCGCCGTGTACGCCGGGCCGATGGACGCCTGCTGGGTCGGCGACGAGCGGGTGACGCCCCAGCCGGGCGGGTTCTACGGGGGCTGGATCACGTCGGCCGTCGTCGGCCCGTTCAAGGGCGAGCCGGGGACGTGGGGCTGGTAGCCCGCCTCGGCGCCGAGGCGGGCCGGGTCAGCGCGCCAGCCAGTCGGCGTACAGCTCCGGGCGGCGGTGGCGGAGGAAGAGGCGCCGCGCGTGGGAGTCCGCGAGGGCGGTCAGGTCCACGTCGGCGAGCAGGATCTCCTCGGTGCCGGCTCCTGCCCGCGCCACGACGCGGCCGTCGGGACCGCAGACGAAGCTCTCGCCTGCGAACGTCAGCCGCTCCTCCTGCCCGACCCGGTTCGCGAGCGCCGTCACGTAGCCGTTCTGGAAGGCCGCCACTTGCATCTCGGCCTCGTAGAGCCCGTCGGGCCACTCGCCCACCGCGCCCGCCTGGGGCACCACGACCACCTCGGCGCCTGCGAGCGCGAGGCCCCGCATCACCTCCGGGTAGTGTCGGTCGTAGCAAATGGCGACGCCGATCCGCCCGGCGACGGTGTCGTAGACCGGCAGGCCGGTGTCGCCGGGCGCGTAGTAGCCCTGCTCGTGAAACGCCTCGTACTCCGTGATGTGGAGCATACGGGACCGTCCGAGGAGCGCCCCGTCCGCGTCGATGACGGGCGACGTGTCGTAGGTCGCGTCGCCGTCGCGCTCGAACAGATTGAGGATGCAGACCACCCCGCGGTCGGCGCAGCGCGCCTGGAAGGCCTCGACGGTCGGGCCGGGGATGGCCTCGGCGTGTGCCAGCAGGTCGGGCGTCGCGTGGCGCTGGGGGTAGAACGGGTGGAAGGCCAACTCGGCATAGGCCACGAGGTCCGCCCCGGCGTCGGCGGCGCGGTCGAAGGCGGCGAGGCCGCGCGCGAGGTTGTCGGCGAGGTCGGCGGTGGCGGGCTGCTGGACGAGGGCGATGCGCATGGTCAGGAGGCGAGGAGGGCGACGACGGCGGAGCGGGCGCGGGCGGCGAACGCGCGCGGGTCCTCGCCGGGGAGGGCGTGGAGAGGGGCGCCGACCCGGACACGGACAGTGCCGCTGCGGGCCGTCTTCTGGCGCTCGTTCAGGATGGTGGGCGCGCCGTCGACCGCGACCGGGATCACGGGCACGTCGGCGGCGAGCGCGAGGCGGAAGGCGCCCGTCAGGAAGGGGCGGACGGTCTCGCCGTAGTTGCGCGTCCCCTCCGGGTAGAACACGACCGCATCGCCCTCGGCGACCCGCTGGGCGGCCTCCGCCAGCCCCGCCCCACCCGCGCCCCGGTCGATGAACACGCACCGCGTCAGCGCCAGCACCCAGCCGACGATGGGCAGGCGGCGCAGCTCAGACCGCGCCACGAACACGAACGGCCGGTCGATGCCGAGCAGCAACGCCGGGATGTCGAGCATCGCCTCGTGGTTGGCCACGATCACGGCAGCCCCCTCGTACGCCGTCCCGGACGCCTCGACGCGGAACCCGCACCCGCCCAGCACGACGCGCGACCAGACCCGCATCCAGCGCCAGAACCGCTCCGCCGTCGGCCGCATCAGGTAGTGGACCGCACCGGGCGGAAACATCACCACCGACACGATCGCGCACCACGACAGCGTCCAGACGTAACGGAGACGGGCGACCACGGGCAGACAGAGGGGGGCCGGCAAGCTACCCGCGCGCTCCGCTCACCGGCCGACTGCCACGACCTGCGCCGTCCGCACCGACGCTCCCTGCGTCACGCGGACGAGGTAGGCCCCCGCCGCGCGCGTCGGCGCCCACTCGAAGACCCCGCCGCCCACCGCCTCGGCGGTGTGGACGCGCCGCCCCAGCACGTCGAACACCGCCAGCCGGACGGGCTCCGTGCCGTCGGCCGAGACGCGGATCGTGACGCGGCCGCGGAACGGCGTCGGCCCCACGGTCAGCGCCAGACCGGAGGCCGTGGGGAGCCGCTCCCCCGCCGTCGGCGCCCCCAGCCCGACGCCCTCCACGACGCGGATCCGGCGGCTCGTCGCGAGGTTTGGTAGCCGGTCCACCTGCCCGCTCGGCCACGCGACCACGAGCGAGTCGACGACCGCGGCCGTGCCCAGCCCGAGGTGGACGGGCGCGAGGTTCTGGGCGAGGTACTGCGCGCCGTGGTGCAGCCGGAGGTGCGGCGTGCCGTCCACCCAGGCCGTGACCGTGGCGCCGTAGCCGTCGCGCGTCGAGGCGACGCCCTGCAACTCCACGTCCAGCCACGCGCCGCCGTCGGCGGTGTTCTCGTAGAGGTAGGGCGGGCGGAAAACGTTGGACACCAGCAGGTCCTGGTCGCCGTCGGCGTCGTAGTCGAAGGCGACGAGCCCCCGGGCCGCCTCGGAGTCGGCGAAGCCCGCACCGGTGTCTCGCGCGAAGACGAAGGTTCCCGTCTCGATCTGGTTGCGAAACAGGTAGTTCGGGTAGTCTGGATCGAACAGTCCCGTCACCACGATCAGGTCGTCGTCGCCGTCGTTCTCCACGTCCACGAACTCGGTGCCCCAGCCCCAGTCGGCGATGTCCACGCCCGCCTCGGGCGCCGCGTCGGCGAAGACGCCGGGGGCGGTCTGGAGCCAGAGCGGGTTGCGCTGGTCGCGGCTCGGCGTGGCGACGTTGGTCAGGTAGAGATCGAGGAGCCCGTTGCGGTCGGGGTCCGCCATCGCCAGCCCCATGCCGTAGTTGTCGTCCTCCAGCCCGTACGCGGCGGTCGCGTCGCGAAACGTGAGGTCGCCGTTGTTGAGGTAGAGCTTGTTGACCCCGTCGCCCGTGGTGGTGTCGGTGTCGGTCGAGAGGTAGAGGTCGGTCCAGCCGTCGCGGTCGGCGTCGAAGGGAAGCGCCATCCAGGTCGCGCCGGGATCGTCGAGCCCGCTCGCCTCGGAGACGTCGGCGAAGCTGCCGTCGCCGTTGTTCACGTAGAGCCGGTTGCTCAGGTCGCGCGCCGGCCCGTAGTCCCACCACGAGCCGACGTACAGGTCGAGGTCGCCGTCATGGTCGGGGTCGAACCAGAGCCCCGACACGGTCACGTAGCCGCCGCCCGCCGCGCCCCCTGAGACGCCTGCCTCGGCGGTCACGTCGGTGAACGTGCCGTCGCCGTTGTTGCGGAAGAGCTGGTCCGGACCGACGTGGCCGAGGAAGAGGTCCGGCCAGCCGTCGTTGTCGTAGTCGCCCCAGGAGGCGCTGTACTGGATGCCGAAGTTGCGCGTGTCCTCGTACGCCGCGCCGTTGACCACCTGGATGCCCGCCGCCAGCGTCACGTCGTCGAAGGTGCCGTCGCCGTTGTTCGAGAAGAGGCGGCTCCACGTCCGCACGTCGGTCGGCGTGTAGCCGCGCCGGGCGACGATGTAGACGTCGAGGTCGCCGTCCTGGTCGTAGTCCGCCACGGCGACGCCGTTGGTGTTGTCGATGGCGCCGAGCCCCGCCAGGAACGTCCGGTTCTCGAACCCCTGCGCGGACGCGGCGACGCAGACCCCCAGGGAGACGAGGAGGAGGCGCAGCGTCATCGGATCACGAAGAAGGGGACGGACTCCACCCGGCCGTCGGCACGCAGGCGGACCACGTAGGCGCCCGGCGCCAGCCCCGAGGTAGACAGGGAGACGGTGGGGCCAGTCGCGGACTGGACGCTCACACGGCGGCCCTGCACGTCGAACACCGCCACCTCTCCCCCGCCCTCGGGCAACCGGACGGTCACGTGCCGGCCTGCCACGACGGGCGACGGAAAAGCGCGGATCTCGTTGTCCGCCACCGGCCCCACTTCGGCATCGACGGGAGCCGTACCGGCGAAGAAGCGCTCCGCGAGGGCGACCGCGTCCTGGCCGAGCGTCACGCCGAGGCGGCGGCCCGGGAGGTCGTCGGCGGGCGGGTGGATGCCGCCCCAGATCCGCGAGAGGCTGCACTGGTCCGCCGCGTCGCGGTAGGTCGCCCACTGGAGCACCACGTCGACGCTGGGGCCGTCTTCGAACACGAGGAAGCTGTCAGCCGGAGCCACGAACTCGCCGAGGCCGCCGGGGAAGAACGGGTCGCCGGTGGCGACCGTCAGCACCTCGGCAGCGGCGCGCGAGAACGTCGAGTGGCCGGAGACGAAGCCTGCGAACGGCGGCGTCACGAACGTCGGCCGCTGGTACGGCCACCACTCGGCCGCGCGCACCCAGCCGACGCCCGCCTCGTCGGTCTCGGGGTCCTCGATCACGTCCGGGCCGCGCCAGCCGAAGATCTTGACCGCGCCGACGTGCTCGCCCGCGTCGCCCGCCAGCGGGTCGTCGGCGCGGATGACCTCGATGCGGTCCGGCACGAGCGGGATGCCGCCGGGGTGGTACGAGTCCACGGTCGCGTCGGTGCTCTGGCCGAGGGCCGCCATCGCGCGGATCGCGGAGATCGGGCGGATGTAGTCCACCCAGCCCTTGAGCGCCCACGCCGTCACGGCGGCGTCGTGCATGGCCCCGCCGAGGGCGAAGTAGGTCTTCACGTCCCACTCCAGGTCGCCCAGGACCGGCCCCTCACCGCCCCAGCGCTTGACCAGCCTCGGGTCACTGTTGACGCCGTTGAGCAGCGTGAACCAGTGGCCGGGCGGCGTCTCGGAGTCCGGCCCGTCGGCCCAGAACTCGGCGAGCACGCGCGTGTAGTCGCCGCGGGGGACCACGTTGGGCGTGTAGGGCTGGCCCGTCGTCGGGTTGGTGGCGCGGCCGGCGCCGTTGACGCCCTCGCCCGCCTCGGTGTAGAACTGGCGGACCTCGGCATCGGTCGTCGGAAACGCGCTCAGGTTGCCGAGCGTGCCGGGAGAGATGTCCCACATCACCCCGTCGGCCGGGTCGAGGTGGGCAGACCACTCGGCGACGAGGGCGAAATTCCACTGGTAGGCCTCCGTCTCGCCGCCGCCGTCCGCCTGCCACAGCGGCGGCCGCCCGGGGTCGGCGTGGAGCACGTAGTCCTGCCCGTCGCGCGTCTGCACGGTCGCCTCGGCGGGGTCGAGCGCGAAGCCCTTCACCTGTCCCCACTCGGGCCCGACGAACGGCGGCGCCCCGCCCGGCACCTCGTTGCCCGACTGGTCGATGAACACGTCGAACTGGAGCGGCTGCCACCGGTTCATGTCCTCGATGTCCGGGTTGCCCGGCTCGGCCGGTTCGAGTGGGGGGTTGACGGCTGCGTAGCCTTCCGCCGCATAGCCCTCGGCCTCGTTGGAGCCGTCGGTCAGGCCGTAGGCCAGGATGCAGGCCCCGAGCGCGTTGCCGACCGCCGCCGGGCTGCCACCGGTGGTGGTCTCCACCTCGGGGTCGTACCCGAGGGCGGCCATCAGCGCGTCGAACTCGGGCAGGGTGAAGATGCCGCCGGGCGAGTTGCGGAAGCGGGCGCGGAGCACGCGGTAGGCGGCGTAGCTCATCGCCTCCTCACGCGCCGCCTCGCGGTCGGCCACGGCACCGACCTGGATGGCACACGGCGCGTCGCCGAGGGGTCGGTTCAGCAGGTACGGCGTCGCGGTGTCGTCGTAGGCCGCCCAGGCGTCGTAGAGGGCGACAGACGTGTGGAAGAGGTTGCGCGCGTGGACCGTCGGCCGGGCGAGGTCGCCGCGGATGCCCTCCAGCAGCGCCTCGTTCCACTGCCGGGCTACCGTGGGGGCCGCCTCCTGCGCGCCGACGCCCGGCGCCAGCAGCAGCACGAGCGCGCCCACGACGCCCCCGAGGCGCAAGGCAGGGCGGATCGCGAAACGGCGCATCGGACGGGGCGGACTGGGCGGGAGCGTCACGCCGGAAGCTACGGGCCGCGGGCGTGCACCTCCTCCTGCAACCAGAGGATTCCCCTGTCGCTACGGCGTGCGGCCGAGCGCTGCGATCACCGCGTCCGGCACGTCCGCGAACACCCCGTCCACCCCCGCCTCGGCGAGGGCGCGGACCTCTGCGGCCAGATCGCCGTGCGCGGCAGGCTCGTCCGAAGAACGGAGCGGGACGGGCAGGAAGGCGTTCTCGGGGCGCAGCGTCCAGACGTGGACGGCCAGCCCGGCCGCGTGGGCGTCGGCCACGAGCGGCGAGGCAGCCAGCGTCTCGGGGTCCAGCACCATCGCCTTCGCCACACCGACGGCGTCGGCGTAGGTCGCCACGGTGGCGAGGCCGTCGGGCGACATCATCGCGTCGTAGCGCATCTCGGGCCGGTCGGCGGGCCCCGCGCCAGGCATCGCCAGTTGGACGAGGCGCAGGCGTGTCAGCCCGCGCAGCAGTTCCAGGTTGCCGACCTCGAACGACTGGATCCACACGGGGTCCGAGGCGGACGTGTAGCCCGCGACGTGGAGGGCACCGACCAGTGGGACCTCCAGCGACAGGCCGATCCGTCGGAAGTAGGTCGGGTGCTTGGTCTCCGGGTACAGCCCGATGCGCCGCCCGTGGGCCCGGCTCAGCGAGTCGGCCAGCGCCAGGATCTCGTCGAACGTCGGGATCTCGAACTGGCCGTCGAACGCCGCGCTCTGCGGGCGCAGCTCGGGCAGCCGCTCAACGGCGCGGAGCGTCTTCAGCTCCGCCAGCGTGAAGTCCTCCGTGAACCAGCCGGTCACGGCCTCGCCGTCGATGGTCCGGGTCGTCCGGCGCTCCGCAAACTCCGGGTACATGGCCACATCGGTCGTCCCGGAGATCTCGTTCTCGTGACGGGCGACGAGGACGCCGTCGCGCGTCATGACGAGGTCCGGCTCGATCACGTCGGCGCCTTGCTCGACGGCCAGCGTGTAGGCCGCCAGGGTGTGCTCGGGGCGATGCCCGCTGGCGCCGCGGTGGGCGATGACGAGGACAGAGTCGGCGGCGAACACGGCGAGCAGGAGAGCGAGGAGCATGGCGGACGGCGGCGTCGCGCCAGACTACGCCACCCTTCCCGCCTCGGGACCGAGGCGGGAGGAATCGACGCGTCCTCTCACGTACGAACCACGCCCGTCCGCCAGGCCCAGGCGACGGCGTCGCGGGCGCCCTCCAGACCCAGCTTGGCGTACACGTTCGTGAGGTGGTTCCGCACGGTGTACTCGGAGAGGCAGAGCGCCTCGGCGATGCCGCCGTTGGTCTGGCCCTTGGCCAGTTCGAGGAGCACCGCGCGCTCGCGGTCGGTGAGTGCCGTCAGGCCCGTCTCCGACTTCGGCATCACGAACCAGCGCCCCTGGCCCTCGGCGACGGCGATCACGGCCTCGACCACGAGCGACGGCGCCTTCTCCTTGGTGATGTAACCCGCCGCGCCTTCGTCGAGCAGTTGGCGGACGTAGGCGGGGTCGTCATAGGCCGAGAGCGCGAGCACCCGGACAGGGAGAGTCTCAGCACGGATGGCACGGGCCACTTCGACGCCGGACATCTTGGGCATGTCCATGTCGAGCAGCAGCACGTCCGGCTTGAGGAGACGGACCGTGCTCAGCGCCTCGACGCCGTCCGAGGCCTCGGCGACCACGGCCAGCCGACCGCTCTTCTCTAGGAGCGCCCGGATACCGGACCGAAAGGCAGGGTGGTCGTCCGCGAGGACGACGCGGTAGGAATCAGACATAGAGGGGCGGAGGTGCGGTTGAGGCGAACACAGGGGGACCCGTGACCGCCCCGAAGACGGGGTGAGCTATTCGCTCGTCGTGTTGCCGCCCTCGACGGGGTAGAGTTGGGCGCCCGAGACTTTGCTCGTCACCAGGACCGAGTCCGCATCCGGCATCGGCATGTTGGTCTCGACACCCATGTGGGTGCAGGTCACCGTCGGGATGGCCACTTGCCGCCGATCCCTCGGGGGCCGGCACCATCCGGCGGCGGCCTCACCATAGCCGACATCCATGCGGATCGATCCGGGCTTCTTGTGAATGGACGTACCGTTGTACTTCATCTGGCCGGCTGCCACGAAATCAAGCGGCGCCGATGCGACGAGCTCATTGCGGAGCATTTCGACACCCTCATTCTCGAAGACGAACTCCACCTTCTCACGATTGATGCCAGGCCAGCGAGTCTCGATTTTCATGACGCCCGAGGTCTCCGACCCGACCTGAGTGTAGCGGTACGCAATGAGTTCGGCGCCGTTGTGGTAGAACGTAACGGTGTGGTCCCCCACCCCTGCAGGGTCCCAGAGGTCATACCACGTGTCCAGGGAGTCCACACCTACCAAGTCATAGGTCGCGAGGACGACCTCCTCGCCCTGTCCACTTTCGCCCTGCTCGCTGGCTTTTGCGTCTTGGAGCGTGGTGAAGGTGGGTGATGTGTCACAACCGGCGGCAGCGAATGCGACGAGGAGGACGGGGAGATAGCGCATGGCGACATAGGTAGGGAGGCCGCCAAAAATAGGTGGCCTCCTCCCCTCGTACTCCCTCGACACCTACCGACCTCCTAGTCGATTTGTACCGGGTCGGCGAAGGCACGGGCCCCTGGGATCTCGAACGCGACTCGGATCCCCCCACGTTCGCCGCGCAGGATCCGAAGCGTGCCGCCGACCGACTCGGCGCGCTCCGCCATCCCGATCAGCCCGTAGTGTCCCTCAGGCGATGCCTGGGGCGACCCGACGTCGGCGGGGACATCGAACCCCGCGCCGTCGTCCTCGATGACGACCTGGACCGCCTCGGCGCCGTAAACGAGCAGGACGGAAACGGACTCGGGGTCCCCGTGCTGCGCCGCGTTGTTCATCGACTCCTGGATGACGCGGAACAGGGTCAGCGCTGCGGCCGGATCGAGCGCCGGCTTTTCGCCGTCGATGACGAGGTCCGTCTTGATGAAAGGGAAGGTCCGCTCGAAGCGGCCGATGAAGGAGCGGACAGCCACGTCGAGACCCATCGTGTCGAGGCTGGGCGGGCGGAGGTTTTCTCCGATGGCACGGAGGCTGTCGATGATCCCGATCACGTCGGGGTCGACCGAGTCCGCGAGCGCTCCGGCGCCGAGGTGGAGCCGGAGGGCGTGGAGGTCCTGGACAGGACCATCGTGGATCTCGCGGGCGATCCGGAGGCGCTCCGTCTCGCGCGCGTCGGCGAGGCGCCGTCGGCTCTCAGCGAGTGCCCGCGCGCGGGCCTGAGACCGGCGCAACGCCCACGCCAGCCACGCGAGCACGCTCACGGTACCGACCACGAGGTACGCCAGCAGGGCGATCGCGACCCAGGGCCTGAAGCCACGGGCGGCGTAGATGTGGAACCGGCCATCGTAGGAGCCCCAGCCGAACCCCTCGGCCTGGGCCTCGCTGTACCCCGTCTCATCGCCTACATAGTCGCCGAGTTTGGTCACGATGTAGGGATCGAGCACGGCCGACTCGCCCTCCGGCGACCGGACCCACACGGTCGAGTCGGACCGGATGACGTACCACGTCGGGCGGAGGGCGTCTGGGTCGCGGGTCTCGTCATAGAGCAGCCCTACCCAGGAGGGGTCCCGCCCGAGGTCTGTCAGCCCCAGGAGGAGGGCTTCGAGCTGGGCGGTCTCCGCCCCCGGCTCTAGCTCAGCCTCTCTGCCGACCCGCTCGAACACGGAGTCCTCGGGGGCCATCTGTGCAAGGACAGCGGGCGCAATCAGTGCTCCGAGGACCACAAGCAGGCTCCAGTACCAACGGTTCCGGACCGGAACGTGAACGGAGCGAGCAAGCGGGCGAACCATCGAGGCGAAGAGATCGAAGGGGCTAAGATCTCCCCATATAGGCCCGGGCGGGAGGCGAATGTTGAAACCCCGCCGGGTGAATCCCTCATCCTGGGTCGCCGTCTTCTCGGCTCGTCGGCGCCGATCAGGTCGCCTCGCGTCCGGCCCGCCTCGGTGCCGAGGCGGGCCGAGCGCGACTACGGCTGCGGCTGGAAGCCCTCGCCCTGGAACTCGCCGCCGTCGCCCTGGCCCCGCTCGTCGCCGTCGCGGTCGCCGCGGCGCTCCTGCTGGCCAAAGGCGTACGAGAACGTCACGCCCACCTGCCGGCCGCCCCACGTGCGGGAGAGCTCCTGGAAGAGCTCCGGCTGGTCGAGCGTGTAGGCGAAGCCATTCTGGTTGAACGGGTCGCGGATCTGGACCGTCAGCGAGGCGCGGTCGTCGAGAAGCTTCTGGCGGAGCGCGAGGTCGACCGAGATGCGCGAGTCGATGCGCGCCTGCTCGGTCTCGATGGGCGCGCTGTAGCGGGCCGTCGCCTGGAGGTCGAGCCCGCCCAGTCCGAGCCGGTCGCCGACGCGGTAGGTCGCGTTCATCCGCCCACCCCAGCTGAAGCCGTCGCTCGCCACGTCGCCGGTCGAGGTCGTGGTGCCGTCGGTCTTGAGGCGGAAGCCCTCCAGGCTCGCGTACCCGCTCAGCCCGCCGATGTCCTCGAACGATGAGACCAGCTCGACGCCGTAGGAGTCGGACGTGTCGAGGTTCTCGAACGTGCGGACCGTCACCCCGTCCTCGCGGATGGTCAGGAAGCGGCGGATGACGTCGGTCGTGTGGCGGTAGTAGGGCGTCAGCGAGACCGAGCCCCACGACACGAACTGCGTCACGCCGGCCTCGAAGGCCGAGACGTACTCGGGCTTCAGCGCCGGGTTGCCCTGGCGGATGTTGAGCGGGTCGTCGAAGGACGGGAACGGGTTCAGAGCGCGCGTGCGCGGCCGGTTGACGCGGCGGCTGTAGCTGGCCTTGAAGGTGGTCGCGTCGGAGGGCGCGAACGAGAGGAAGGCACTCGGGAAGAGGCTCCGGTAGTCGTTGTCGAACGTCTCGCCGGTCGTCAGCAGGTCGAAGGTGGTCTGGGCGTCCTCGAACCGGAGCCCGGCCTGCGCGCCGAACGGCCCCCACTCGCCGCCCGCCTGGACGTAAAGCGCCTGGACGGTCTGGGCGAAGTCGAACGTGTTGGTCTGCCCGAGGTCGGGCACGAAGCCCCCGCTGGCATCTGCCGAGTCGGCGGCGAGACCGCTCTCGAGCCGCTCCCAGTCGCCCTTGTAGCCCGCGTCGATGCGAAGCGCGCCCAGCGGGCGGGTGTAGTCGAGTTGGACCGAGCCCTCGCGTTCGAGCTCGGTCTGGTCGGCCCGGCGGGCCGCCGTCAGGTCGCCCTGGCCGCTGAGAAGGGTTTCGAGGTACGTGTTGGCCTCGGTCTCATCCGACACGTCGGCCCGCCCCTCGATGGTGAGCCGGTGGCCCTCGCCGAACTGCTGGACGAGTCCGAGACGCGCGTCGAGCGACTGGCCGTCCTCCACCTCGGTGACCTCGCGGCCGTACCCGAACACGGGCGTGCCGTCGAGCGACTCGACGAAGGTGGTTCCGAGTTCGGTCTCGTCGCCGCTGCGGGTGCCGAGCTGGAGCTGCGACGTGATCGTGGTCGCGCGGCTGAGGGCGTAGTCGGCAGAGAGGTTGAGGAGGTTCGAGATGCGCGCGCGCTCGTCGGTCTCCTCTTCGAGCCGCTGCGTCGGGTCGTCCTCGAAGCGGTTGATGCGGAAGCCGTCGCCGCCGCCGGGGCGGGCGTCGTTGCGGTAGCCGTAGGTGGCGGCGAGCGACCAGGGGCCGCGGCCGTAGGTGACCGCGCCGGTGGCGTCGTAGCCCCCCTGCGAGTCGGTCCCGGCGGTCACGGTCCCGCCCAGGCCGCGGTCGGCGTTCTGCTTCAGGACGATGTTGATGACGCCGCCGACGCCGTCGGGCTCGAACGCGGCGGACGGATTGGGGATGATCTCGACGCGCTCGACGGAGCCCGCGGGCAGGCTCTGGAGGTAGGACGCGAGGAAGTCGCCCTGGACGGGTGCCGGGCGGCCGTTGATGAACACGGCCACGTTGCCCGCGCCCCGCAGCGACACGTTGCCGTCCACGTCGACGTCCACCGAGGGGAGCGTCGAGAGCACGTCGGTCGCCGAGCCGCCGTCAGCGACGGGGTCGTCGGCGGTGGCGTAGACGGTCCGGTCGATGCGGGTCTGGACCTGCGTCCGCTCGGCGGTCACGCGGACCTCCGAGAGCGCCTCGGCGCTGGGCACGAGCGCGATCGTCCCGAGGTCGGTCTCCCCCGCCTCAGCCACCACGCCCTCCAGGCGGCCGGGGTCGTAGCCGACGAAGCTGGCCACCACGTCGTAGGTCCCCGTCGGCAGGCTCTCGATGCGGAAGACGCCGTCGATGTTGGTGGTGGCGCCGCCGACCAGCGTCGAGTCGGTGCCAGCGATCTGCCAGACGGCGACCGAGGCGGTCGGCATCGGGAAGTCGCCGTCGACCACGCGGCCCGTCAGGGTACTGGTCTGGGCGAGCGCGCCGGGCGCCAGCAGCGTCGTGAGGAGCAGGGCGTAAAGACGAAACATCGGAGGGGTTGGAGAGGATGTGCGGGGTGAATCGGCACGTACGCCACCCCGTTTCTTGTTGCAACACGAATCGCACGTCTGCGTCACGAATCGCACGGCGGCGTCGGAGAGGATCTGGGGCCCGGCCCGTCGGGACTCTACCTTGAGGCATGACGGTCCCGTCCACCCCTCTCCGCCCCTGGTCGCGCCGCGCCGAAGCGCTGGCGGCGGTCGGCTTCTGGCTGATCCTCGGCGTCCTGTCGGTGGTCCGGCGGGCCGTCGGGCCGTGGCACCCCGAGGGCATCCCCGTCGGCGACGTCATCGAGACGCTCGCGGAGTACGGCTTCTGGGCCCTGCTGACGCCGGTCGTGTTCTGGGTCGCCGCGCGGTGGGGCGCCGAGCGGGACACCTGGCTCCGGCGGCTCTCGGCGCAGCTGCTCCTGGGGGTGGCGCTGGCGCTGCTCATCGAGTGGGTGACCCGCGGCGTGCTGCGCCCGCTCCTGAGTAGCCCCGACGCGGCCGGACCGCCCGAGGGGTTCGAGTGGACCCTGGGGGGCGCGTTCCAGGGCCTCTGGTTCCTGGACGAGTTCATCATCTACCTCGCCGTGCTGGCGGTCGGGTACACGCGGCACGCGCTCCTCCGGCTGCGCGAGCGACAGATCGAGGCCGAGCACCTCCTCGCCGACCGCGCGCGACTGGAGGCCCAGCTCTCCGAGGCCCGGCTGTCGGCCCTCCGCATGCAGCTCAACCCGCACTTCCTGTTCAACACGCTCAACGCGGTCAGCGCGCTCGTCGAGCGCGACCCGGCCGGAGTGCGGACCATGATCGCGCGCCTGTCGTCGCTCCTGCGCCGCGTGCTCGACGACGACGGCGCGGCCGAGGTGCCGCTCCGCGACGAGATGGCCTTCCTGCGCGACTACCTCGACGTGCAGCGCGTCCGCTTTCAAGGCCGGATGGAGGTCGAGGAGGCCGTCGCGTCCGACCTGCTGGACGCGCTCGTGCCGCCGCTGCTGCTCCAGCCACTCGTCGAGAACGCCGTCGGGCACGGCATCCGGAGCATTGAGGAGGGCGTCGGGCGCATCCGGCTGACCGGCCGGCGTGACGGAGACCGCCTCGTGCTGACGGTCGAGGACAACGGCCCCGGCCTCGGCGGAGTCGCGGACGGGCAGGGCGGCTCGGGCGGGGTCGGCTTGCAGAACACGCGCGCGCGCCTCGACGCCCTCTACGGGGCCGACGGGGTGCTGACGCTCCGGGACGCCGACGGCTCGGGCGTGATCGCGGAGGTCGCGTTGCCGTACCGCCAGGCGCCCACGTCGGGCGACGGCGTGATGACCGCGGTGCCCCGCGTCTCCCATGCCTGAGCCCCTGCGCATCCTCGTCGTGGACGACGAGCCGCTGGCCCGCCAGCGTGTGCTCGACCTGCTCGCACGCGCCGCCGAGGTGGAGGTGGTCGGCACGGCGGGCACGGGGCGGCAGGCGGTCGCCGCGATCGCCCAGCACGCGCCCGACCTCGTCTTCCTCGACGTGCAGATGCCCGGCCTGAGCGGCCTCGACGTGGTCCGCGAGGTCGGCCCCGAGGCGATGCCGGCCGTCGTGTTCGTGACGGCGTACGACCAGCACGCGCTCGCGGCCTTCGACGTGGCAGCGGTAGACTACCTCCTCAAGCCCTACGACGACGACCGGTTCGCGCAGGCGCTGGCCCGCGCCCGCGACGCCGTCCGCCTCCGGGAGGTCGACACGCTCCGCGACCGCCTCGCGAGCCTGCTCGGCGGGTCGGTGCCCCCTCCTCCGCCCTCGCAGGCCTACCTGGAGCGCATCGCCGTCGACATGCGCGGCCAGACGCGCCTGGTACCGGTCGACGCCATCGACTACATCGCGTCCGACGGGCCCTACGCCGAGGTCCACACGGGGAGCGACGTCTACGTCGTCCGCGAGCGGATGCAGACGCTGGAGGAGCGCCTCGACCCGGCGCGCTTCTTCCGCATCCACCGCTCGACCATCGTCCGCATCGACCGGGTGGAGGCCATCCTGACGGCTGCGGGCGGCGACTACTCGGTGCGCCTGGCGGACGGGACACGGCTGCGGCTGAGCCGCTCCCGCCGCGATGCATTCACGCAGCACCTCGGCATCGACGCGGCGGAGTAGCCCGCCGCCGCGCCCCATCGGTCAGGATGGAACCCTCCCTCCGGCCGATCACCCCAGCCCCAGCAGCTTGCCGCCCTGGTAGATCGCGAACGAGAACACGTACGCGAGGCCGAACATGTAGCCCCACATCACGGCGGGCCAGAGCCACGAGTTGAGCTCCCGCTTCGCGATGGCGAGCGTGCTCATGCACTGGAGCGCGAAGACGAAGAACACCATCAGGCTGACCGCCACGAGGGGCGTGAAGACCTTCGTGCCGTCCGCGTAGGTGTCTGCCTTGATGGCGTCGCGGAGAGCGAGGCTCTCCTCGTTGGCGTCCGCCCCGGCGCTGTAGATGGTGGCCAGCGCCGACACGATGACCTCGCGCGCGGCGAAGCTGGCGACGATGCCCGCCGAGATCTTCCAGTCGAACCCGAGCGGGCGCATGATCGGCTCGATGGCGTGGCCGAAGCGGCCGATGAGGCTGTTCTGCACCTGGTAGCTGGCGACCGCGTTGGCCGCCACCAGCTGCTCGGCGTCGGCGGCGTCCAGGGCCGACTGAAGCTGGTGCGCTTGCGAGCCCTCCAACTGCGCCTCGATGCCGTTCGGGTCGATGCGCACGAGCGCTTCGGTGGCCCGCTCCACGGCTGCGTCGGCCTCGGCCGAGCGAGCGGCGAGGTCGGCGGGCAGGTCCACCTTCGGGTAGCTCGCCATGAACCAGAGCACGATGCTGAGCCCGAAGATGATCTTGCCCGCCCGCACGACGAACACCTTCGCGCGGTCGCGCATCCGCCGCCACAGGTACATCGGCTGGGGGAGCCGGTACGGCGGCAGTTCCATCACGAACGACGAGCCCTCGCCCTTGAACACGAACCGCCGCAGCACCCACGCCGAGACGAACGCCATCAGCGTGCCCAGCACATAGAGCGAGGTCATCGCCAGCCCCTGATACCCGACGACCCCGAAGAGGGCGCCTGAGGGAATGAAGGCGGCGATGAACAGCACGTACACCGGCAGCCGCGCCGAGCAGCCCTGCAACGGGACCACCATGATGGTGATGATGCGGTCGCGCTCGTCGGCCAGCGTGCGCGCGGCCATGATGCCGGGGATGGCGCACGCGTAGGCCGAGAGCATCGGCACGACGGACGCGCCGCTGAGGCCCACCCGCCGCATCGCGCGGTCCATGATGAACGCCGTCCGCGCCATGTAGCCGGTGTCCTCCATCAGCCCGAGGAAGAAGAACAGCAGCAGGATCTGGGGTAGGAACACCAGCACGTTGCCGACGCCCGAGAGCGCGCCCTCCACGAGCACGTCCTCCAGGACGCCGTCCGGCAGGACCGCCCGGAGCCCCTCCCCCGTCACGCCCACGAGCCACTCGATGAGGTCCATCGCGGGCGTCGCCCACGAGAACACGGCCTGGAAGATGAGCAGCAGGACGGCGCCGAAGATGAGCGGCCCCCAGATGCGGTGCGTCACGACCGCGTCGATGCGGTCGGAGAGGGTCTCCTCGCCCGCCTCGGCGGTGTGGCGGACGACCGCGGCGGCGACCGGGCTGATCCAGCCGTAGCGCCCGGTCATCTCGGCCATCTTGTACGGCACCGGCCGCGCGTCCATGTCGGCGCGAGCGTCGAGCACCGCCTGGTGGAACGCCGGATCGCGGTCGGCCCAAGGGGCCAGGAGTGGGTCCGAGGTGAGCGCCCCGAGCGCCTCGACGCGACGGCGCGCGTGCGAGAGGTGGTCGGGCAGCAGGTCTTCGAGCGGGTCCAGCACGGCGGCGACCGCTGGCATCACCTCCCAGCCGACCCCGTCGGCGGGCGGCGGCGGGTCCAGCACGGCCGCCGTGAGCCGGTCGATGCCCTCGCCCACGCGGGCGGCCGTCGGCACCACGGGCACGCCCAGCTTCTCGGAGAGCGCCGCAGCGTCGACGGAGATGCCCGCCTCGGTGGCCGCGTCGGTCATGTTGAGCGCCACGACGGTCGGCAGGCCGAGGTCGAGGACCTGGGTGACGAGGTAGAGGTTGCGCTCCAGGTTGGTCGCGTCGATCACGCACACCACCACGTCGGGCGCGGGCTCGCCCGCGATGCGCCCGACGAGGGCGTCGAACGCGACCCGCTCGTCGATCGACTTGGGGTTGAGGCTGTAGGTGCCCGGCAGGTCGATCACCTCGACCGCCGTGTCCAGCATCCGGCCCGACGTCCGCTCGACGGTCACGCCGGGGTAGTTGGCCACCTTCTGCTGCGCGCCCGTGAGCGCGTTGAAGAGCGTCGTCTTGCCGACGTTCGGGTTGCCCGCCAGCGCGACGGAGCGGACGGGGGGCGATGCGGCGGTGTCCATCAGGCCGCCTCGATCTCGACGTGGGCGGCCTCGGCCTTCCGCACCGACAGCAGAAAGCCGCGGACCTTCAGCTCCATCGGGTCGCCCAGGGGCGCGAGGCGGACCACCTCAACCACGGTCCCGGGCACGAGTCCCATCTCGAGGAGGCGGGCCGGCAGGTCGCCGGTGTAGCCGGTCACGGTACCGGTGGCGCCGGGGGCGAGTGCGTCGAGCGTCACAGAATCGGGAAATCAGGGGGGTGGGACATGGGTCTCCATGTCCGAGGGTCGACGGCAGCGACTCGGCGCTCTACCGGCTGGTGTCGGTCGCAAAGAGGCCCATCGCCACCTCGCGGCGCAGCGCCACGCGGGCGGCGCCCAGCCCGAGCACGCACTTGTCTCCGGTCGCCATCACGCAGGCGTCGCAGCCCTCGCGGACGCCCAGCTCGCGCAGCCGCGCGCACGTCGGCTCGTCGAGGCCCATGAAACACAGGCGGACCGTCTTCCCTGCGGGGAAGGACGAAACCGGGGCGGCATGGTCGAACGAGTCGGTCACCGGGAGGGGCTTGTCTGGACTACGTCTAAGGTACACCGCCGATGGACGTGCGGGGCGGTTCACAAGATCCCCGCCGAAGCCTCAAACGCAGACCGCCCCGGAGACCGTGTGGTCCCCGGGGCGGGCGTCCCTGCGTCACGTGTGGTCTAGCGCTCGCGCACCTGGATGTCCGTGTCCTGGAGCACCTCGGCCGGCTCGGCGCCGAAGATCCGGACGCGCTCCTCGGCGTCGCGGCGCTCCTGCTCCATCAGGCCGCGCGGCAGCTCCCGGCCCATCCGCGTGCGGAGGTCGTCCGCCACGCGGGCGCGCAGCACGATGATGATCTCATTCTGCTGGACCGTCGTCGACTCGTACGAGAAGAGGTACTTGAGCAGCGGGAGGTCCTTCAGGATCGGGATGCCGCGGCGGGAGGTAGACTCGTCGGTCGAGGTCAGGCCGCCGATGGCGCGCATCTCCCCCGAGAGCAGCGGCAGCTGCGTCGAGATGTCGTCCTTGTTGATCGCGATGCCATCCCCGGACGGGACGCCGGTCGACTTCTCGACCTTGACGTTGAGGTGGATGAACTCCACCGGGGCGCCCTCGCGCTCGTCCACGATCAGCGTCGGCGTGACGTCGATGATGGTGCCCGTCGAGAAGAACTGCGTGATGGCGTTGCCCTGGAAGTCGCGGACGGTGACCGGGATGTCCTGGCCGCTCTGCATCCGGCCCTGCTCCCCACTCTGCACGACCGTGAACGGCGTCGCGATGGTCTGGCCGTAGCCCTGGGTCTCGAAGTAGCGGAAGAGGTTCAGGATGGTCGACAGTTCGACGCGGTCCGAGGAGGCCTCCAGGAAGCCGTCGAGCGCGTCGAAGAACGAGCCCGCGTTGACGAAGAACTGGGTGCCGTTCTGGGAGCCACTCCCGGTGCTGCCCCCGGACCCACTGGACGCCCCGGCCGCCTGGCCGAAGAGCGAGCCCCAGTTGGTGCCGACCTCGCGGGCGCGCTGCGAGTTGAGCTGGAAGATGACCGCGTCGATGCGGATCTCGCGCGTCTCCGCGGTGGCGGGCAGCTCGGCGACGCCTGCGCCGCCGACGGGGCCGCCAGCGACCGGCTGGACGGCCGTGATGGCCGCGCCCGAGGCGCCGTCGGTCGTCGTGGCGACGATCTGCGGCTCGGTCACGATGAAGTAGCCCTCCGACTCCGAGAAGTCGAGTTGCTGGCGGTCGAGCACCAGCTCGAAGGCGTCGATGAAGTGGACGCCGTTGAGCGCCACCCCGATCGGCTCGGTGCGGTCCTGCGGATCCACGACGCGCTTGCCGGTGACGCGCTGGAACGTCGGGTTGATGAGC
The DNA here is from genome assembly GCF_002283555.1 of Rubrivirga sp. SAORIC476. Lineage (NCBI taxonomy): Bacteria > Pseudomonadati > Rhodothermota > Rhodothermia > Rhodothermales > Rubricoccaceae > Rubrivirga > Rubrivirga sp. SAORIC476. Next base: position 369,465 of record NZ_MVOI01000003.1, read on the forward strand.
CGGAAGAACTGGTTCATCGGCGTCGTCGAGGGGAACGAGACGAGCTCGTCCGGCGGCACGTAGCCGCGGACCACCTGGCCGTGGACCAGCGCGACGGGCGACAGCGCCGGGATGGCGACGAACAGCGCGGCGAAGAGCGCCAGCACCGGCCCGAGGCGGGTGCGGCTGACGCGGCGAGAAGTAGAGGTCGAGGTCATGTCAGGGGGGGAATGACGCGGGGAGGGACGGCGTGGGAGGCCTAGTTCTGGGGGGTCCGAGGCGTGATCTCGGCACTCTGGTAGGTGCCGGCCTCGATCGCCTCGGGCGTGCCGGGCGCGGGCGGCGGGGCGTCGAGGGTGGGGCCGGCCGGGACCGAGCCGCGGGACGGCGAGAGCGTCTGCCGACCGAGCGCCTGGCGGTAGCGCTCGCCCGTCTCCAGGTCGATCTCGACGCGCTCGCGGATGCCGCCGCGGTTGTAGTCCACCACGACGCGGGCTCGGGTCGGGTCGACGTTGGCGATGCGGCCGAGGTAGACGCGGTCGCCGGAGCGGAGCTGGCGCAGCTCGCCGCCGCGCTCGAAAACGGCCGTACCGCCGATGACGCTCACGAGCGGGTTCTGCTCGGGGTCGACGAGGTCGTCGACGTTGTTGGGCAGCGTCTCCAGAATGAACGGGAAGAACGGGTTGACCGCGGCGCGGCGCGACGGGAACGCCTCCGGCGGCGGCGTGATGGCGCTGTCCGGCGCCGAGATGTCGCGGTTGGTGCTGTAGAACGCATCCACGGCGAACGCGAACTCGGCCAGGATGACCTGCCGGCCGGGCCCGTTGCCCTCGCCCGAGCCACCGATCGTGGAGACGTTCTTCTTGACCGACAGGTCGCGGATGCGGTAGAGGCCGCGGCTGTTCTCCACGTTCCAGAGGAAGGCGAAGAGGCTCTCGAAGTAGGCCTCGCCGGTCACCTGGTACGTGTAGTAGGACGCCGTCTGGCCGGGCGTCACGCCCGTCAGCGACAGGTCGAAGCGGTGGAAGCCGCTGCCCGAGAGGGCGTTCAGGTACGCCACCACGTCGGCCGAGGAGAGCTGCGAGGGCAGCACCTTGTAGCGCGTGTTCCAGCGGGCGAGCGTGGCCGAGGCCTCCTCGCTGGCCGCGGCCTCCTCGGCGATCAGCGTCTCGACCTCCGCCTCGCGGCTTTCGAGCGCCTCGATCTCCGTCTCGATGCGGTCGAGCTCTTCGGGCTGGACCCGCTGGGTCACGTAGTAGCCGCCGCCGCCGGCCGCAGCCAGAAAGACGGACAGGATGAGGGTGTTGAGGACTTCGTTGGACATGTCGTCGGGGCGCGGGGGCCGTCGAGGGGAGCCGTCAGGGAGTGAGAGCGGGAGGCCTAGGTCTCCGGAGTGCCGGGCGGCGGCGGCGGCGCGGCACCGGCCGACCCGTCGCCGAGGCCGTCGAGCGGCGCCGGGGGCGCCCCCACATCGGGCATGCCCGACTGCTCGCGCAGCACGCGGGTGATCTGGGGCAGCTCCGGGGGCTGCGTGAACCGGAGGCGGTACTTGTAGACCGGGTATTCGCGGACCTCGTCGAAGATGGTCTCCTCGATGGTGGCGTCCAGGCGCTGGGCCAGGCCCACCACGTTGGCGCGGGTCGTGGAGAAGCCCGACAGGGCGATTTCGGAGCCGGTCGGCGCCCACTCCTCGATCCAGATGCCACCGGTCTGGGACGCTGCCCGCGTGGTGCGGAGCATCGTCTGCGTCCAGCGGTCGGTGTCGATGAGCAGCGAGTCGAGAGCACCGAGGGCGGCCGTCAGCGCCACCTGGCGGTTCCGTAGGCTGTCGATGCGGGCCTGGAGCTGGGGCACCGAGAGCTGCGCTTCGGGCGGGAACTCGGCGAGCGTCTGCTGCGCCTGCGCGATCTCGCCGTCCTGCGAGACGTAGAGGTAGCTGAAGTAGATCACGCTCAGGAACAGCAGCATCGCCACGACCAGCGTGTGCCAGCCGAACGACAGGTCCAGCTTCCGCTTGCGCTTCAGCAGCGCGGCGGGGAGCAGGTTGGCGTCCTCGAAGGGGCTGTCCTTCTGGCGGACCCGGTGGCCCGCGACCGCGGCACCGGCAGCCCCGACGAGCATCGGCGCCAGCGGACCGTAGGGGCCCACCAAGCCCTGTCGGGCGAGGCCCTCGCGGAGCGTCTCGACGCGCGCCTCGGGGTAGAACGCGGCGAAGCCCTGCACGAGCTCCTTCTCCCGCTCCTCCGAGATCACGACGACGTTGTGGACCGTGCCGACGCCCTGGACGTCCTGCTGGAGCAGCACGCGCGAGCAGATCGTGTCCGGCCCGTCGAAGGCGGTCACGGACTGCATCATCTCGTAGTGATGCAGCTGGTTGCCGGTCAGCAGGAGGACGATCGTGTCCTCCGCACCCACCCGGACGATGGCGGTGTTCTCGTGCGTGTCCGGCACGAGCGTCATCCGCACGAGGCCGATCAGCAGCGGGACCTCGCCTTCGAGGGTCTTGATGACCGTCTTGCGATGGGCGGACTGCTCGCGGAGCATGCCCACGGACTCGGCCACGGGCTCGCTGCCGGTCGGAGCCACGGCGAGGTAGCGCCGCAGGCCATCACGGGGCGACATGGGGAAGAACGCCACGCGGTCCTTGCTGACCGGCGTGCCGAAGTCGGGCAGGAGCTCCAGGAGGCGCTCGCGCTTGACGGGCGTCGAGGCGCTCTCCTTGAGGCCGTCGGCGCCGGGCGCGGCCGGGGCGTCGCCCTTGCCCTTCTTCTTGGCCTTCTTGGCCTTGGTCTTCTTCTCCGGGGGCACCGACAGCTCGGCGTACGCCACGTCGGGCGCATCGATCGTGAAGGAGAGCGTCGGGCGCGCGAAGCCCGCCTGGGTGCACTCTTCGAGGATGTCCCGGAGCTCGAAGATGATCGGTTGGGCCTCCTGGCTGATGTCGCCCGCGGTGGCCGTCGTGTCGAAGGCCGCGTCCGTCACCACGCCCATGCCCGCGAACTCGGCCGAGAAGTCGATCTCGCCCGAGCCACCGAACTGGATGGACGGGTCCTCCGCGCCGACGGCGAGCGTGGCCTCCTCCAGCTCCACGTCGTCGGGGCTGAGCGGGCTCTGGCCGTACTGGCTCTCGGCCCGGTTGCGGACGAACTGCCGCAGCGGCTCGTAGCCGTCGGCGGAGGGCCGCACGAGGACGCCGTAGACCTGCTTCGGCGTCACGTGGATGCCGAGCACGAGGCCGTCCTTGACGCGCCCGCGCCGGGAGGACTTCTTCTCGCGCCCGCGGCGGCTGGGGGGCGCGGCGTCGGGGCCGGGCTCGGCCTCCGAGAACGAGACCGCGAGCGGGTCGCCGCCGGTGCCGTCGGTGAGGGTGCCCGCCTCGGCGCCGAAGGCGAGGTCGGGGTCCACCGGGATGTCGTCGTAGGCGCCGCCGCCGAGGAAGACGCCGTCGTCGGCGAGATCGCCGGCCGGGAAGGCCGGCGAGGCCGCCTGGTCGGAGGCGCCATCGCCAGGCCCGAAGGACTCGGGCCCGAAAGACTCGGACCCGAAGGACTCAGAGGAGAACCCGTCGGGGTCGTCGGGGAAGATGAAGTTGTCGCTCATGGGGGGCGGGGTCGGTCCGGGGCGGGCGGGACGGCTAGGCCGTCTGCATCAGCTGCTGGAAGCGGCGCTTGTTGTTCGAGTACTGGAGGCCGGTCTCGGGCGTGATCTTGCGCTCACGGACGAGGCGAAACAGGTCCTGCTCCAGGGTCACCATGCCCTGGCGCGTGCCTTCCCACATCATCTGGTAGATCTCGTTGGTGTTGTCGTTCTTGATGGCCGCGCGCACCGAGGCAGTCACCCAGAGGACCTCCTTGGCGAGCACGCGCCCGCCGCCCGCCTTCGGCGGCAGCTTCTGCGAGACGACGCAGTTGAGCACGTCGGCCAGGCGGGAGCGGACGCGCTCCTGCTCGAAGGGCGGGTACTCGGCCACGATGCGGTCGATGGACTCGACGGCGCTGGCGGTGTGGAGCGTCGAGAAGACCTTGTGGCCGGTGTCGGCCGCCTCGATGGCCGAGTCGATGGTCTCGGGGTCGCGCATCTCCCCGATCATGATGATGTCGGGGTCCTGGCGGAGCGCCTGGCTGACGCCGATCTTGAACGACGGCACGTCCGGGCCCACCTCGCGGTGACGGATGATGCAGCGCTGCGGGTTGTGGACGTACTCGAGCGGCTTCGCGATGATGACGATGTGGCCGTCGAAGTCGCGGTTGTTGGCGTCGATGATGGCGTCCAGCGTGGTGCTCTTGCCGGAGCCGGTCACGCCGGTCACCAGCGCGAGCCCGCTCCGCACGTTCGAGAACAGGACGCCCTTCTGGATCACCGGGTGGAAGCCCAGCCCGTCCAGCGGGCGGACCTCCTCGTTGATGGCGCGCAAACACACGCCGAGGTGCTGGTTGTCGTAGTAGGCCGTGCAGCGGAATCGCTTGCGGAGGCCGTTGTCGCCGTCGAGCTGGTACGAGAAGTCGGCCGACTGCACCTCCCAGAGGTCGTCCTGGTTGCGTTCCGAGAGGAGGTTGAGGATCAGGATGTCGACCTCGTCGTTGCTTGCGATGCCGAGTTCGAAGTGGGGCGTCTTGTCGCCGTCGACGCGGTACCAGACGCGGCCGAGCGTGGCCGGGCCGCCCATGTCGAGGTCACTCGCGCCCATGGTGTGCATCTTCCCCACGTACTGCTCGACGAAGCTGCGCAGCTGCTCCCGCTGGTCGATGGAGAGCCGGGCGACCTGCTCGGCGTAGAACTTCAGCCGGTCCTCCCCCACGAGCAGCTTCGGCGCGCTCCGCGCCAGCGGGCGGACGAACGACGGGATCCGGTGGAACCCGTCGCTGTCGACGTCGCCGAAGCCGGGCACCTGGGCCTGCGGCTCGGGTGCGCCGGGCGCCCCCATCGGAGTGGACCAGGCGGGCAGGGTGCCGGGGGCCGTCGGGCCGCCGAAGCCAGGGGCCTGCGGGAAGGAAGGGGGCGAAGTCACAAGTGCGGGAGGGAGCGTCGACAGGATCTCGGCAAGGGCCGGGCCAGACCGGCCAGGGCGGGAATTGGCCCGTGCGGTATCGTCTTGGCCCCTGTCCGGGCGCGCTTTCGACCCATCGGGGGCACGATTGGTAACCCTGGCGCTCCACGGACGAAGCCCATTCGCGCCTCCCCAAGACGCGCCAAAACAGACGCGGGGGCGGCCGCAGATCGACCGCCCCCGCAGGGCTCGCTCGCGCGTCGGAGGGCGCGCATCGGCAGGCCTGGCTACCTCACCGTGCAGGACAGCACGATGTCATTGTGCTGCCGGAGGTGGGTCCGCGTGGCCGGGTCCGGGAGGCAGAGGAGCTGCTCGTTGGACTCGTTGCCCGGCGGCCGGTGCAGGACCGGGTTCTTGTTGTTCTTGGTGTTGTTCTTCGTGCAGCTGCACGCGTAATCGTTGTAAGCGTCGTTGTCGTCGTCGTCCGGGTCGGTGTCCGGCTCCGGCTCCGGCTCGGGGTCCGGATCGGGGGTGGGGTTGGGATCCGGATCGGGGGTGGTGTCCGGGTCCGGATCGGTGTCCGGGTCCGGCTCCGTCGTCGGGTCGGGGAGGTCCGGGACCTCGTCCTCGACCTCTCCGCACTCGTCCTGCTGGTCGTGGTAGGAGTCCACGGTCTCCTGGTACTCGGCGTCCGACGGGCGGATGACGTGCACCTCGATCACCTGATCGGAGAGGTCGGGGCGGCTCCCGTAGTCACGGAGGAGGCGATAGCCGTCGGCGTTCGCGTCCGGCCAGCCGGTGCCGTCGTAGCCGTAGATCTTGAGCCCCTGGAGGCTGTTGCGCGGGTCCGTGGATGTCGGGTTGTCCCAGGACGTGTTGTGGATGTCCTCCCAGCCGATCCGCCACGTGTCGCGGGCGCCCGGCTTCTGCTCGACGTAGGCCCAGATGTCCTCCTCGACTTCGCCGAGGTTGCCCGCCGAGACGACCAACGCGCTGTGGATGTAGTCGAAGTCCGAGAGGCGAACCGTGTTGTTCCGCGCGTGCGCACGCGCCTGGCACGTCGGCATCTCCTTCGTAGGCCGTGTAGAGCAGTTCTTGTCGACCCCGATGAAGAAGTTCATCTGGGTCCCGGGCTCGACCCAGATCATGCGGGCCGGGCGGGCGACGCTCCGGTCCCGGTTGTCGGGCGCGAAGAGCATGATGGGCTCTGGCTCCTCGCCCTCCTCCATGTCCAGGGTGTAGGCCTGGTAGTACACCGCCGAGCAGTACCCGGCCATCGACTCGATGAACGACACGTCCACGATGCCGCCCTCGCGGGCCGTCAGGACGTGCACGCGGTACTCGTCGTGCATGGTGTAGCTTGCCTCGCCGAAGGTCCCGGTCGCCACCACGCGGACGCTGTGGCCGGAGGTCAGCTGGGCCTTGACGGTGTAGGACCCGCCCGTGAAGCGGCCCGTCGAGTAGGTGCCGCTCCGGCCCCGGTTGTTGGGGCCGTTGAGGGCGATGGTCCCGGCGTGGACCTCCTCGCCGAAGGCGCGGAGCTCGCCCATGCCGACGTTGAACGCCGAGGCCGCGATCTCACGCGCGATGACTTCCTCCTGGTAGGCGCGCTGGTCCTTGGAGGTGCGCGCTTCGCTTTCTTGCGTGGAGACGAGTTGCTTGGTCAGGATCAACCCTGAACCGAGCACGAGGACGAGTAAAGCCTTTCCCATTGGAGTGGTGGTGTGTGCGTGTCAGAAAGAGCCGGGGGCGGCGTGGTGGGCTACGACTGGGTGGACGGCGGCGGGACCCAGTAGGGCCGCACCTTCATGGTCTTGACCCAGTAGAGCTCGCGCATGTAGTTGTCCGGCTTGAGGACGTACTCCGGGACGACCCCGAAGCGGACCCGGATGAAATCGACCTTGTAGACGTCCACCTCGCCCGTGGGCGTCCGGGGCGTCTCGCCGGACCGGTCGAGCAGGTGGACCTGGAAGAAGGACAGCGTCCCGATGCTGCGCGTGTTGAGCGTCCAGTCGCTCGTGGAGACGTCGCCCAACGCAGGCGGGTCGCCGTCCGAGTCGAAGTCCACCACCGCCGAGTCGCGCAGGACGCGGTACATCTGGTAGGTGGTGTCGGCGAACTCCGCCATGCCGGTCTCCACGAGCCGGTAGCGCTTGAAGATGCGGCTGTCGGTGCCGTCGGTCGCGGTGGTGTCGCTGTAGAACACCCACTCGGTGGCGTTGCCGTTGATCGCGTCGACGGTCGGCTCCTCGAACCGGTACAGGTTCTCGCCGAAGTTGGCGCCGATGTTCATCACGTCCTCCTCGACCCACTGGCCGAAGATGAGCGTCTTCGCCTTGACCGAGTGGGACGCGACCTGCTCGATGTTGGCGTGCTGAGAGCGGACCTGCGTGACCTGGAGGCCGAGGATGAGCACGCCGGCGACGATGACAGCGATGAGGTTGTCGAGGAGGAACTGCATGCGAAGGAGGAGCCGGGTGTGGTGGAGGTGGGGTCGTGGTGGGCCAGCGGAGGCTCAGCCTCAGGGGGACGGCTCTTCCGAGGTGGTCCCGCCGCCTTCTCCGTCGCCACCGCCATAGGTGGGGTCGTAGTACTCGGAGTTCTCGTAGTCCATCTCCGCCTTGACGGGGTCGTAGGAGACCACGCGCGTGGCGCGGTAGAGGCCCTCGTCGGTGCCCGCGTAGGGCGAGCGAATGTCGATCAGGATGCGCTTGTGGCGGGTCGGGTCGTCGGCCTCGACCATGCTGTTCGGGTTGTCCACGTAGTAGACCTGCGTGCGCACCTCGAAGGGGAGCGAGCGGCCGTGGGAGAGGTCCACCTGGACCGCGCGCCACTCGATGCTGTCCTCCTCGTCCGCGTCCCAGGAGACGTCGTCGACGTCGTCGCAGTCCGGCGTGAGGGCGGGGAAGAGCAGGTTGCAGTCGTCGTCGCCCCGGTCGGTCCCGCCCGCGGTGGTCCCGTCGGAGAACTGCGACGGGTCGTCCGGGATGGAGCCGTTTCGATCGCGGATCGCCGAGGGGGTGGTGTTCTCGTCGAACGAGCGCCCGTCGATGAAGGCCACGATCTCAGACGCCAGCCCGGCCGCCGCCAGCTCGACCTCGTCCGAGACGAGGTTTTGATGCGAGCGCATCGTCAACCGCTGCTGGTTGAACGTCAGGAACGAGGCGAGGACGAGCGCCAGGAGCGCGAGCAGGGTTTGGGGCATGTGAGCCTACCGGTGAGAGCCGGGACAAAGGTCCTCGACATATCGCCGGGGGTGTCCCACCTGTGAACCACCTCGCCCCTATTGACGCGTCGCGGTTCCATCCCCCTGTTCCTTACAGCGTTTGGCCCGCGTGGCCTGCCGGATCGTGCATCCGGGCTTCACCGACGCCCCCTCCCGTGGCCTGCGCCCGGCCGCCTCCGGGCCCGCGCCCGGCCGGGCGCGGGCGGCCTCCGGTCAGTGCTCGCCTGCCGTCACGCGGAGCATCTCTTCGACGGAGACCTCGCCGCGCAGGACCAGCACGCGTGCCGAGGCGGCCAGGGTCAGCATGCCCTCGCTCTCGCCGATCTGGCGGATCTCCTCCTCGTTGATCTTGCCGCCCGCGCCGACGATGGCGGCCTGGATGGCGGGCGTGAAGTAGAGCGCCTCGGCACACGCCCGGCGGCCCTTGTAGCCCTTGCCCTTGCACGACGGGCACGACGTCCCCGTGGCGGCCTCGTAGACCGTCACCTCGCGGATGTCCTCGGGCTTGAAGCCGAGCTCCGTCATCAGGATCGGGTCGAACTGCGTCTGTGGGCGCTTGCAGTCGGAGCAGAGCGTCCGGATCAGGCGCTGGGCCACGACCAGGTTGATGGCGTACGCGATCAGGAAGGGCTCCAGGCCCATCTTGTAAAGTCGCGAGACCGCGCTCGGGGCGTCGTTGGTGTGGAGCGTCGAGAAGGTCAGGTGGCCCGTGTTGGCCAGCTTGATGGCCAGCTCGGCGGTGTCCTTGTCACGCATCTCGCCCACCATGACCACGTCGGGGTCGTGGCGGAGGATGGCGCGCAGGGCGCCCTCCAGCGACAGCTTGTGGGACAGCTTGATCTGGCGGACGCCGGGGATGATGTACTCCACCGGGTCCTCAACCGTGAGCACGTTCACCTCCGGCGTGACGACGTTGGACAGCGCCGCGACGAGCGTGGTGGACTTGCCCGAGCCCGTCGGGCCGGTCAGGATCACCATGCCGTGCGGGCGGCGGATGGCCTTGTTGAACTGCTCCAGCGCGCCCTCCAGCAGGCCCAGCTTGGAGAGGTCCGTGATCACCTTCCGGTCGTCCAGGATTCGGATGACGATGGACTCGGCGCGGACCTCCGGGTTGGCGTTCGCGATCGGCAGGATGCTCACTCGGTACCGGATGAGCGTGCCGTCGATCTTGCGCTGGATGAAGCCGTCCTGCGCCATGTCGCGCTCGAAGCGGTCCACGTTGAGGGCGGCGTCCTTGAACACGGCCAGCAGCGCCTCCGGGTGGCCGCGCGTCTCGGTGTGCCAGTGCGCCAGGCGGCCGTCCACGCGGAAGTGGACCTCGGTCTGCCGGTTGGCGTTCGGCCAGATGTGGATATCGGAGGCGCCCATCCGGACGCCCTCCACCAGGATGGCCTCGGTCAGGTTGAGCAGCGCCGACTGCGAGATCTCGGCCTCGAGCGCGTCCTCGTCGACGAGGCCCTTCTCGCCGCTCTCGAACGACATGCCGAAGTCGAGATCCGGCGAGTCCGTCTCGGCGAGTCGCTCCAGGAACTCGTTCTTGCGCGGGAAGGCCTCCGCGATGACGCGGTCGACGACGTCGCCGGGCGCGTAGCACAGCTCGAAGCGCTCCAGCTCCAGCCCGTTGATGACCTTCTGCAGCTCCGGCCGCATCGGGTCCTCCGTGATGAAGACGAGCTTCAGGATGCCGGAGGGCTGGTCCTGAGCGTAAGCGTACGGGACGGCCTTGAGTTCGATCAGCTTGTCGCCGAGCACTTCCTCGAACGACTCGATGACGGTCTTGGCGAACTCCGCCTCGGGCTCGCGGTCCTTGACCGGCGCGAGCCGGAAGGCATACGTCGCCGCGGCCTGCTCGAAGACGTGGTTCCGGTCGACGCCCTTCTGGCCGACCAGGCTCCGCCAGAGCGGGTCACGGCTGCTGGCGTTCTTGCGCGCCACCTCCGCCGCCGTGACCTGTTCGGCGGTGACGAGCCCGCGCCGGAGCAGCGCCTGCACGACGCGGTCCTGGACGTGGGAGTACGCCTGAGCCTGGGCGACGGGCGGCGGCGGGACCGCGCCGGCCGGGCCCTGCGACGGGCTGACCGTGCGCGCGACCGCGCTGCTGGCGCCCGGCTCCGGCCGCCGCTCGCCTCCTCCCCGAGGGGCGGAGGGCATGACGGCAGAGGACCCGTACGGAGGAGAAAGTGGTGGCATGGATCAGTGGGGGCAGTCCCTGGGCTAGACGCCCATGATGTCGGTCGAGGACGGACGGATGAGGGCGGTCTCGGCCGAGAGGACCGTCAGGAAGCCGACCATCACACCGATGAACAGGCCCACGAAGGTCTGGATGGTCTCGACGGCGGTCTTCAGCTTGAGCGACGTCTCGCGCTCGTAGTAGTCGGCCATCTGCTGGGCGCTCTTGCGCACGGCGCCCGTCTCGGCGCCCGTCTTGAAGCGCGACAGCGTCATCGAGGTGAACACGCCGGAGGCCTCCATCGACTCGACGAGGCCGGCGCCCTGGCCCATCATGGCCGGGATGGTGATCGTCTTGATCTGGTGCTCCATGTACCGGTTGCCCGACGCCTCGGCGGCCACCTTGATGACCTCCAGGTTCTCGCCCGAACCCGAGTACAGGATCGCGAACACGCGGCAGAACACCTCGATGTTGAGCTTGTGGAGCAGCCCCCCGATGACCGGAATCCGGATCATGTGCTTCGAGATCAGGAACTGGCCCTTCGGGGTCCGGGCCCAGGCGACGCCGCCTGCGGCAGCGAGCACGAAGATGACGCCCATGACGCCCATCCACTTGTCCAGGAAGGCGCTCATCGCCAGCGAGAACGTCGTCAGCGGCGGCAGTTCGATGCCCTCGAACGTCGCGAAGAGGCCCGCCGTCTCCGGGACGATGTACCAGACGTACCAGATGAACACGCCGATGGTCGCCAGGATGGTGACGGCCGGCATGATGAGCGCGCTCTTGACGCTCTTCTTGAACTCGTCGCGGCGCTCCAGGAAGCGGGCGGTGGCCTCGTAGATCTCCGCCATGTTGCCCGACTGGCTGGCCACGCCGAGCATGTAGGAGGTGAACTTGCCGAGCGCCTCCTGGTGCTTCATAAAGGCCTGCTTGGCCTCCATGCCCCCCTTCAGGTCGGACGAGATGTCGCGCAGGACCTGCTTCAGAGGCTTCGACGAGATGTCGGTCATCAGGAGGTTCATCACCTCCGTGAAGGCCATCTTCTCCATCAGCAGGTTCGACGCCAGGCGCACGAACATGATGACGTCGCCCGTCGGGGGCTTCCGGTTGAAGGCGAACAGGTTCTTCTGGATAGAGACGACCTCCATGCCCATCCGCTCCAGCGCGCTCCGGATCTCTTCCTCGGCGTACGCCTTCTGCTCGCCCTCGACGATCTTGCCAGAGGGGTGCTTGATCTTGTACTTGAAGATCATCCGCTGCTCGAGGTCGCGCAGCGTAAACGTGTGGCGCTCGGACAGCGCCGTGACCTTCTTCTGGGCGGCCTTCTTGTTGGGCGCGTAGACCGTCCCCTGGACGGATTGTCCGCCTTGGGCGACGCCGCTAAATCGGAACTCTGGCATGGAGGGGATCGGGAGGGAGGCTAGTATCGACGGACTATCGGGTCACCTTAACGAGACCGGGCGGCCTCTTGGAGAGACCGCCCGGACGGGAGGAGGAGTCGTGGCACGGGGCATCGCAAAGCGATGGAACGGCCCCTAGTCGAAGGCGATCGAGCCGTCGAAGGCGGTCACGCTGGAGTCCACGGAGTAGTCCCGGACGTAGACCCGGACCCCGACGCCAGCGATGCGGTCGCTGATGCCCGTGACCTCCAGCGTGTTGTCGGTCGCCCCGGTGATCGAGAACCGTCCGCGCACGTTGATCGAGTCGAGCGCGAGACGCTGCATCCCCCCCTCGGTCAGGGCCAGGTACGACTGGGCGCCGCCAGCGAAGGGGTCGTTCTTGGCCTTCCAGTAGACCGCCTGGGTGGCGATGGCGAGGCTCCGCTCCAGGAGTCCGTCGGCTTCGTCTTTGCGGTAGTTGGTCTCCAGAACGGTGAACGCTGCCACCACCGCAAGGCCCACGAGGACCACACAGATGATGAGGAGGAGGAGCTGCTGCTGACCCATGAGAAGAAATGGGAGGACGGTGTGCGAGAATTACCGGCGGCCCCCTCAAACGAGGGCCCTAACGGGCGTTTCGCGCATCAGGATGGATGTACGGGGCATAGACCAAACCACATGCCAGTCCCGACGACCCGCCTTCGGCGCGAGAAAACGTCGCCGACGCGGGACAGCCAGTGACGGAACGGCCGAACCAGACAGGGCTTACCGACCAGGCGACGCCGTGGCGGCGTGAGCCTCCGCCTCGGGGATCGGGTCGGGGGCAACGCCCAGCAGCGACCCTGCCCGCCAAAAGCGCGGCATCAACGTCAGAACCGTCGTGTCGCGGACATTGGCCAGGTCCCGCTCGTCGACTCGCATCGCGTCGGGGCCCGCACCGAGGACCACGGCCGCTCCGGCTGCCAGCACCAGCGCGGAGGCGATCCACGCGCGGCCGGCTCCAGGGGCGGCGGCGGACGGTGCGCGGCGCGCGGACAGGTACCACCCGAGCGCGGCGCCGACCACGAGCCCCCCCCAGAGCTGGCTGACTGGCATCACGACCACGCCAGAGACCATCGCGTGGAGGGCGGCACCGAGCAGGGCGAGCGTCAGCACGAAGCTGCCGAGCGCACGATCCTGGCGCTCACGCCGCGCCGCGAGCCCCCAGCGCCACAGGCCCCAGCCCACCGCTGTCACCACGAGCAGCGCCGCACCGCCCCCCCACTCGGCGAGCACCTGGACGACCGCGTTGTGGGGATGGGCGACGCGCCCGTCTGCCAGGAAGGCCGCGTCGGCGGCCAGTTGCATCGGCCCGACGCCGAGCCAGGGGGAGGCGGCGAACCGCTCCAGGGCCAGCCCCCACACGAGCAGCCGCGCCTCCCCCATCGGACGGGCCAGCCGGTACGCCTCCTGCTCGAACAGGACCGCGGGCAACCAGACGAGGAGCAGGTACAGGCCGATTCCCGCGACGGCCACCCCGACCACCGTCCAGAGGTGGCGTCTCACCGCAGGTCCGAACAGCAGCCATGCCACGACCAGCGAGGCCGCCAGCGCGAGCAGCGTCCCGCGTCCGCCCGACCCGATGGCCAGGGCGATCCAGAATGCGCTCAGCCCGAGCGACGCCCGGCGCCATCCGCGGGACTCCGCGGTCAGCGCAGGCAAGAGCAGGAGACCGTAGGTCCACGTCTGGAGCTGGTTCAGGTGACGGATGTTCGAGAAGCCCGTGTAGGCATGCGGCCACAACCGCGTCCCCGCGGCGATGGACGCGACCTGGGAGACCGCGAACAGGAGCGCGTAGAATCCCACCATCACGACGACCGCGCGCGAGAGCAGCCGGAGCGCCTCCTGCGGTCCCTGGGACACGCGGTCCGCGACGATCAGCGACAGCGTGGCCGACAGCACGAGCACGCCCACCTCGACGAGTGCGTAGCCCGGCAGCGCCGCGGTCGCCGACGAGGCCACGCCCAGGCCCACCACACCGCCGAAGGCGACGCGCAGGACCGGGGGCAGGGCCGCCCAGGCCCGGAGCAGGCTCGCCCGGATGGCGGGCACCACGGCCACGGAGACGCCCGTGCCGAGGAGAACCGCCAGCTGCGCGAGCCGCTGCCCGTCGTGGGGCTGGGCCGCGAGCAGCGAGGGTGCGAGGGGCGCCAGGACGGCCACGGCGAGGGCCGTAGCGGTCAGGATGTCCGTCGCGTCGACCGAGGCGGAAGGCCGGGAGAGCAAAGCGGGAGATGGAGCGCGCATGGCGGGCGAGCGGGGCGAACAGAGAGCGCCCCCGCCAGACCGGAGTCCAGCGGGGGCGCCGACGATGACTCGATCCGACTCGTTACGAGTTGGTGACGGTCGTCGCGATGTCGTCGGGGTCCGTGCCGTCGACGATGACGGTCACGATGTTGCCCTGCGCGGAGGTGCCGGTGATGGTGACCTCGGTGCCCGTAGCGACGAGCGTGTAGCAGCCGTTCAGGTTGCCGTAGGTGTCGCAGCCGGTCTGCGTGCCCTCAGCGTAGCCGAGCTGCGCGAAGGAGAGGCCGGTGAAGTTCTCTTCGCCGACGAGGGCGCCACCGCCGCCGAAGGCCTGCGGCTTGAGCTTCCACGCCTGGGCGTCGGAGGCGATGCGGACGCCGTCGTTGACCATCGCGTCCGCGTTGGCCTTGGTCTGGTTCTCACCGAAGGCCTGGATGCCGACGACGACCGCGAGGCCGACGATCACGATGCCGAGAACGAGGAGGAGGAGCTGCTGCTGTCCCATGGTGGGTTGTGGTTGGTGTTGGAGCGGGGCGCTCCGGGTGTGAGAGTGCCCCCTCGCAGGTGCGCCGGGGCGGTGGCAGCCAGTCGGCCGCCGGGGTACGGGGGCTCCTGATGCCATCGCTGTGCCCAATCCGCCGCGCACCCTCTCCCAGGCGTTCAGCACACCGTCCGTGTCGCGATTTTGAGCCGTCTGGGCCCCTTGGCTCGTCCGTGTCGCCCGTCGGGGCGCCTTTCCCCTGGCTCCCCTCCCCGAGGAGCCCGGGTACGATTCGAAACGACCGGGGGAGAATCTCCCAGAACGCCCTCCTCCTTGGATAGATGGGAGATGCACGCAATCGCATCACCCCAGCGATGCTCTCGCGCCGGCACTCTCCTCCCGGACCCGCAGACGCCCCGGCCGATCGCCACGGGCGGTACCCATGGCGCCGCCCGAGTCGGCGTTTCGTCCACCGCCTGCGCGCGCCTCCCGGTTCCTCGTCTGTCCGGCCCCCGGCGCCCCTCGCAAGGCCGTGCCCTCTACCTCTTGTATCGGTGAGAGGCACGGGGCACTCGGCGTCGACGAAGGTCCCTGTCGAGCCATCGGAGGCGCGAGCCCGACCGTAGCGGACCAAACGAGAAGCCCCCGCCGGACCGATGTCCAGCGGGGGCGGCAAGCGAGACCCGACCCGATGCACTATGAGGTCGTGATCGTAGCCGAGATGTCCTCCGGGTTGGGACCAGTCACCGTCACGGTGACTACGTTGCCGTTGTCGGCCGTGCCGGTGATGGTGACCGTCGTCGCCCCGCCGGTCGTGGAGACAGCGAGTGCGAAGCAGCCGTTGAGGGTGCCGTACTCGTTCGCCTCGCAGCCGTTGCCACCAAGCGTGTAGCCCAGGCGCGGGAAGGACAGCTCGGCGAGGCCCAGTTCGCCGGGGCCGCCGAACGCTGTCGGCTTGAGCGACCAGGCCTGCGTGTCGGAGGCGATCCGGACGCCGTCGTTGATCATCGCGTCCGCGCTGGACTTGCGCTGGTTCTCACCGAAGGCCTGGATGCCGACGACGACCGCGAGGCCGACGATCACGATGCCGAGAACGAGGAGGAGGAGTTGCTGCTGTCCCATGTGTGTGAGCGAGAAGAAGAGGGAACGCCGCTGCGAGGAGCGACCGAGTGAGCCTCGGCAGCCGTGGCGGCCGACCGGGAGACCCCTGGATGGTGCAGGTCACGTACCGGTCCGGGGGCACCGGGGCGCTGGACCGTTTGCCGAGGCAACCTGTCACGTATCGCAGAGGGAGGCGCCGACTATCAGCATCGGCCCGGAGTGCTCGGTCTTCCGCCTCACCCGCCGACCGTGGAGATCCGTCCGCCGAGGAGAGAATCCCACTCTGCACGAGGGCGAACGAAACAACCGGAACGGCGTACCGTGCACCACGATTCCCTCCCTTCCCCTCCCGCCCATGCCCGATCCGAAGCCCGAGCCCACCCTCCAGTCAGAGGCCCAGCGCCTCGCCGACGCCGCCAAGTCCCGCGCCTCCGAGGCCGCCGAGGAACTCAAGGTGGCCTCCAACCAGCTCGTCGACAAGGTCCGCGACCTGATCGAGGACGCCAACGTGAAGCGCGTCGCCATCAAGCGCGGCGAGAAGGTGCTCCTCGAGATCCCCCTGACGGTCGGCGTCGGGGCCGGGGCTGCGGCCCTTCTGCTCAACCCGGTCCTCTCGGCCGTCGGCGCGCTGGCCGCCCTCGTGTCCGACGTGACGCTGGTCATCGAGCGCGAAGACTCGGACGAGGCGGCCGACGACACCTCGGACGAGGCCGTCGCCAACGTGAACACGCTCGACGCGGGCGCCGAGGACGAGGATGCCGCCGACAAGACCGTCGGCAAGCCGCCTGCCGAGTAGCCTCTCCCCTCCCCTGCCGCGCGGGCCGCTCCACGACGGAGCGGCCCGCGCGCCGTTTCCGATGGCCCCCGCCGACGCCCGCGCCCTTCTCGACCCACTGGTCGCTCGGTACGAGCGGACCGCGTTCATCGACGAGGACCCCATCTCGGTGGTCCACGCCTTCGACGACCCTGCGGACCAGGAGGTGATCGGCCTGTTCGCCGCCGTGCTGGCCTGGGGCCGCCGGGCGACGATCCTGAACAAGCTGGCCGACCTGGTCGACCGGATGGACGCGCGCCCGCACCGCTTCGTGCGCGACTTCACGCTGGCCCGTGCCGACCGCCTCGACGGCTTCAAGCACCGCACGTTCTCGTCGGCCGACGCCATCGCGCTGACCCGTTCCCTCCGGGCCGTGCTGGAGGCGCACGGCTCCCTCGGGGCTCTCTTCGCGAGCGGGCTCTCCGACGAGGACGACATCGGACCGGCCATCCAGACGTTCTCGGACACGCTACTCACCGCGGTCCCAGAGGCCGGGATGCGGACGAAGCATCTCGCGCGTCCCTCTTCCGGGAGCGCGTGCAAGCGACTCGCGATGTACGCCCGCTGGATGACGCGCCCCGGCCCGGTCGACCTCGGCCTGTGGGCGAACGTACGCCCGAGCCAGCTCGTGATCCCGCTCGACGTCCACACGGGCACTCAGGCGAGGCGGCTCGGCCTCCTCTCGCGCAGGTATGACGACTGGCGGGCGGTCCAGGAACTCACCGACGTGTGCCGCGCGCTCGACCCCGCGGACCCAGCGCGCTACGACTTCGCGCTGTTCGGCCTCGGCGCCTACGGCGGCGACGAGATGCCCGAGGTCGCAGATCCCGCTCGCGGGGCGGGCTGACTCACACCTCGTTCCCGATCGCGCGGTACGACTGGCGGTAGTAGAGGAGCGGGTCCCGACCAGCGCCCTCGATCACGTGCGTCACCGCGCCAACGAACACGGTGTGGTCGCCCGCCTCGAAGTGCGCGTGGGGCCGGCAGAGCAACACGCCAAGCGACCCGCGCAGCAGCGGCGGCCCGCCCCCGCGGACGTGGCCGAAGGGCGCCAGCTGGTCCTCCCCGTTCACATCCGGCACGGCGAAGTGCGACGCGATCTCGGCCTGGTCGGCGGCGAGCAGGTGGACGGCCCAGGTGTCCGCCTCGGTGAGCGCGTCGTGGAGTTGGGTGCCGTGCGTCACGTTGACCGACACGAGCGGTGGGTCGAGGGAGACGCTGGTGAACGACCCGATCGTCGCGCCACGCGGACCGGTCTCGGTCTCGGTGGTAACCACCACGACGGGCGAGGGCAGGTCGCGCAGCGCATGGCGGAGCGCAGCGCCCGTCGCTGGGACGGCAGCGGGGCGCTCAGGCGCGAGGTCGGTCGGCGGCGGGGTAGGCACGGAAGGCGAGAGCGTTGGCCTGTGGGACGTGCCTGAACGGGCGGAGGTCCCGACGGGACGGCTCGCCGCGACGATCTCACCCGCCCCACTTCGGTGTCGAGGCGAGAGGACTCGGAGCCACCGCCGTCGCCTCCCTCTCCCCTGCCTCAGACTCCTTCCGACAGGCCCCAGACGGGTCCCGCCTAGCTCGTGAACGCGTCCTTGACGCGGCTGAAGAAGCCCTTGCGGTCCTTCGAGCCGGGCGACGGCTTGAGGTCGGGCTCCAGGCGCAGTTGTTCGAGGGCCTCGCGGAGCGCCGGCGACACCTGCTCGGGCGTCCAGACGTGAACGCGCACGAGTTGGTCGCCGCGGCGCCCTCCACCGACCTCCGGCAGACCGCGACCCCGCATCCGCAGGACGCGTCCGCTCTGGATGCCGCTGTCGATCTGGAGCTTGGCGCGGCCCTTCAGCGTGGGGACGGTCGCCTCGGTGCCGAGCGCGGCGTCCGGGAACGAGAGGAAGAGGTCGTACACCACGTCGAGCCCTTCGCGCTGGAAGTGCTCGTGGGCGCGTTCGTCGATCTCGACGCGCAGCGCACCCGCCGCGCCGCCGCGAACGCCCGCGTTGCCCGCGCCGCGGATCTGGAGGTAGTGGCCGCCCGAGACCCCCGCAGGCACTTCGACGGTGACGGTCTCCTCGCCCTTCACCCGGCCCTCGCCCGAGCAGACGGTGCAGCGCTCGTCGATCGTCCGCCCCTCGCCCTCGCAGGTCGGGCACGGCTGCACGTTGACGAACTGGCCGAAGAACGAACTCGACACCTGGCGGACCTCGCCGGAGCCCTGACACGTCGGGCAGGTGGAAAACCCGTTCTGCTTGTCCTCGGCGCCCGTACCGGCGCAGTGGTCGCAGCCGACGTACTTCCGGAGCTTGAGCTGCCGCTCGACGCCCTCGGCCACTTCCTCCAGTGTGAGCGCGAGGCGAACGCGGAGGTCGGTGCCGGGGCGGCCCTGCCCGCGTCGCTGGCCCGGCCGGCGCCCGAACACATCCTCGAAGCGGCTCTCGCCGCCGAAGATGTCGGAGAAGGCCGAGAAGATGTCCGAGATGTCGGTGAACCCGCCCTGCGGACCGCCTGCCGCGCCGCCCAGCCCGGCACGGCCGAACCGGTCGTACCGCGCGCGCTTGTCGGGATCCGACAGCACCTCATAGGCCTCGGCGGCCTCCTTGAAGCGGACCTCCGCCTCGGCGTCGCCCGGGTTGCGGTCCGGGTGCGACTCCATGGCCCGCTTGCGGTAGGCCTTCTTGATCTCGTCGGCCGTCGCCGTCCGGGCGACACCCAGGACGTCGTAGAAGTCGCGCTCGGCGGTGTCAGCGGGCATCGGGGCGGTCGGTGGGGGGGCGGGGAGCGCTACGGACGCGAGCGCGAGGGGTTGCCGCTACTCGGCGACGATGACGCGGGCGTGGCGCAGGACGCGGTCGCCGAGCCGGTAACCGGGCTGGATCTCGGCCAAGACCGTGCCGGACTCGGTGCCGTCAGGCGCGGGCTGCTGCATCATGGCCTCGTGCTCCGCCTCGTCGAACGGCTGTCCGACCGCCTCGATGGGCACCACGCCGACCTTCTTCAGCGCGTCGCCGAACTTCTGGAACACCAAGTCGATGCCCTGGCGGAGCACGTCGAAGGACCCCGAGCCGGCGTCCTGCTGGGCGGCACGCTCGGCGGCGTCGAGCGACCGGGCAAGGTCGTCGTACACGTCCAGAATGGGGACCAGGACGGCCCGGCGGCCCTGGCGGACGGCCTCCTCGCGGTCGGTCACGGACCGGCGGCGGTAGTTGTCGTACTCGGCGGTGACGCGAAGCAGGCGGTCTTCGAGGCGCTGGATCTCCTCGGCCGCCGCAGCGGCCTCGGCCGTGGCGTCAGGTGCGGTCGTCTCCTCGGAGGTGGCGTCGGGCTCGGCGACGGCTTCGTCGGAGAAGTGGGCGTCGGAAGGGGAAACGGGGCGGTCGGCCATGTGCAGAAGGAAGGACCGGGCTCGGTAAAATCGGACCCGCGGCGCCGGAGGGGAACGAAACGAGTGGGAAAAGGAGACGAGGTCTAGTCGGAGGCCTCGTCGCCGAGCAGCGAGGCGACGTACTCGACGAGGCCAACCGCGCGGCTGTAGTCCATGCGCGTCGGCCCGAGCACGGCCACCGCGCCGACGCCGTCGCCGAGGCGGTAGGGAGCGGTCACGACGGAGTACGAGGGCCCGTCGCCAGGGCGCCCGCGGCCGACCTCGCGGCCGATCAGCACGACCGCCCGGTCGGGGTCAGTGGGGTCGACGAGGCGCGGCGTCTCCAGCAGGTGGACCACCACGTCCTCGCTCTCGGCCAGCTCGACCACGTCGCGGACCCACTCGGGGCTGGAGAACTCGGGCTGGGCGACGAGGTGCTGGGCCCCTCCGATGGCGGCCCGGCGCTCGGGGGCGACCTCGCGGAAGAGCGCCTTGCCGTCGCGGAGGACCACGCGCACGATGCCCGTCCCGTCCTCCTCGGCGAGGTCACGGACGCGCTCGCGGCCGGTTCGGCGGATCTCCTCCAGCGAGTGGCCCGCGAGGCGCTCATTGAGGCGCCGCACGATGCCGTCGAGGGCGCGCTCGTCGATGACCACATCGACCTCGGCCGCGACCGTCCGCGCGAGCCCGCCGCGCAGGGCGAGCACGAACAGCACGCGGGTGGCACCGAGCGGGACGACCTCGATGCGCTCCAGCACGCCGGTCGACAGACTCGGCGTCAGCACGACGCCGAGCAGTTGACTGAGGCGGCCGAGCAGGCGGCTCGTCTCGCGGGCGACGGCCTCCAGGTCTCCGAGTCGGCGGCGGATGCTCTCTCGCAGCAACGACGCCTCGCGGTCCGAGAGCCCCGTCACGTCCATCAGCGAGTCCACGTACGTGCGGTAGCCCCGCTCGGTGGGCACGCGCCCGGCGGACGTGTGAGGGTGGCCAAGGTAGCCCGCGTCCTCCAGATCGCGCATCGTGGAGCGGACGGACGCACTCGACAGCTCCACCGCCTCGGCGAGTGCCTTCGACCCGACCGGCGAGGCCGTGTCGATGAAGTGCTGGACGACGCGACGGAGCACGTCCTCCTGGCGGGTGGTGAGCGGGTCAGAGTCGGGGAACGCCATAGCAGGTCGGTCAACGAATGTACCCGAGCGGTCGTTCGTCGGCGTGGGCTCCTGCCCGGAGGCTTCACGGAGCAGACGGCGGACGTCCGCCGTCGCACGGTGTGCGATCCGCCCCTCGTCCTCCCCCTACCGCGGCACGCCCCAGACCATGAGGCCGCCGAGGTGGGCGGTCCAGGCGACCAGCGCCGCCGCGGCGAGGGCGGGCAGCAGCACCAGCAGGCGCCCCCAGAGTGGCTCGCGCGTCCGCCTCGGCGTCGGCGCGGGTGCAGCCGCATCGGCCGCGTCCGCGGTCGGCACCCGACGTGGCAGGCGGAGCTGTGCAGCCGACACGAGCGCGAAGAGGAAGGTCGCCAGCGCGCTCATCCAGAGCGTCCACTCCGCCCCGCTCTCGTGGCGCTCCACGACCAGTTCGACCATCGGGTCGCCTTCGACGGCGTTCTTCAGATCGTGCCCCGTCTCCGCGGCCGCCCACGCGCCGAGCGTCCCCAGGAGGAACAGCACGAGCCCAGCCTGCCGCCAGACGGCGCGCCCCAGCAGCAGGTACAACCCGGCCGACGCCGCCGCGAGCAGCAGCAACACCAACGGGAAGTGCACCGCCAGCGGGTGCAGGAAGGGGATGTCGTACTGCGTGATGAGGTCCATGGCGTGGGTTAGCGAGCGAGAGCGGGTCCTACGCCCGACTCGCTACGAGGTGACATCGACCAGCGACGTGCCCGTCATCTCGGGCGGCTGGGGGACGCCCATCAGGGCGAGGATGGTGGGCGCCACGTCGCCCAACGCGCCGGGACGGATGGGGCCGTCGAAGCCGTCGCGCACGATCGCGTGCGGCACGAGCGCGGTCGTGTGGGCCGTGTGCGGCGAGCCATCCGGGTTGCGCATCTTGTCCGCGTTGCCGTGATCGGCCAGGACCTCCACCGTGTAGCCCGCCCCGCGCGCCGCCTCGACGACGACCCTGGCCGCCGCATCCACGGCCTCGACGGCGGCCACGGCGGCGTCGAACACGCCCGTGTGGCCCACCATGTCGGGGTTGGCGAAGTTGAGCACGATCAGGTCCGGCGCCTCCGTCTGGATCGCTTCGGCGACGCGCGACGCCAGCTCCGGCGCGCTCATCTCCGGCTGGAGGTCGTACGTCGCCACCTTCGGGCTCTGGGCCAGAACGCGCGACTCGCCGGGGTACTGGACCTCTCGCCCGCCGTTGAAGAAGAACGTGACGTGGGGGTACTTCTCGGTCTCGGCCGCCCGGAGTTGCGTCAGGCCTGCGTTCGAGATGACCTCGCCCAGCGTGGCCGGGAGGTTGTCCTTGTCGAACGCGACCGGCACGTCGAACTCGGCGCTGTAGCGCGTCATGGTGACGTATGCTACGTCCGGCGGCGTCCGCTCGAAGCCTGAGAAGCCGACCTCGCGGAAGGCGCGCGTGAGCTGGCGCCCGCGGTCGGAGCGGAAGTTGAAGAAGACGACCGCGTCGCCGTCCTCGATGCGCGTGCCCGCGCCGTCGCCCAGGACGCCCGGCTGGACGAACTCGTCCGTCGTGCCGTCGGCGTAGCTCGCCTCCAGAAACGCCGCCGGGTCGGCGTAGCTCTCCCCCACCCCGTCGGTCAGGAGCCGGTACGCCGTCTCCGTGCGCTCCCAGCGCTGGTCGCGGTCCATCGCGAAGTAGCGCCCGACGACGGACCCGATCACCCCGGCCCCGGCCGCTTCGGCCGCCGCCTGGAGGAGGCGGACGTACCCGGCGCCCGCCTGCGGCCCCGTGTCGCGCCCGTCCGTGAACGCGTGGATCACGACGCGATCCCCCAGCAGCCCCTCATGCGCCGCCATCTTGAGGAGCGCCGCGACGTGGTTGAGGTGGGAGTGGACACCGCCGTCGGACACGAGGCCCATCAGGTGGAGCCGCCCGCCGGTGGCCTGCGCGTGCTGGATGGCACCGAGCAGCACCGCGTTCTCGGCCAGCGAGCCTTCCTCGATGGCCTTGTCGATCCGCGTGATGTCCTGGTACACCACGCGCCCGGCGCCCAGGTTGAGGTGCCCGACCTCCGAGTTGCCCATCTGTCCCGCCGGCAACCCGACCGCCCGGCCGGACGCCTCCAGCGTCGAGGTGGGATTGGAGCCGAACAGATCGTCGAGGAACGGCGTCCTCGCTGCGGCGATGGCGGAGACCGACGGGTCCTCGGCGATGCCGTAGCCGTCGAGGATGAGAAGGAGGTGCTTGTGGGTCACGAGTTCGGAGTTCGGAGTTCGGAAAGATGGGTCCGCGCAGACAGCGCGGGAGAGGGGGCCCAGAAGTATTTGAGGCCGCGCCTCAGTCCGCAGGTCCCCCAGGCGTGATGGTCCCGTCCGGCGTGAGCGGACCGCCGTCGGTGCCGAGGAACGACGTGCAGTGCGAGCAGCGGCTGGCCTTGAAGGGCACGGCCTCCCGGCAGTAGGCGCACTTCTTGGTGTCCGGCTGATCCGGGGTGTCGGCCTCGGCCGCGCCGAACTCGTCCTGGATCTGCTCCGAGGCGCGCTTCACCGCCCGCACGAGGACGAAGACGGCCAGAGCCACGACGAGAAACGTCAGCAGGTGGGTCAGGAACGCACCGTAGTTGAGCGTCACCGCGCCCGCCGCCTGGGCGGCCTCCAGCGTCGGGTACGGCCCCGTCGCCGCGTCACCCGACTTCAACAGGAGGTAGTAGTCTGAAAAGTCGGTGCTGCCGAGGAGCAGCCCGATGGGCGGCATGATGAGGTCGTTGACGAGCGACTGGGCGACCGTCGTGAACGCCGCGCCGACGGTGAAGCCGATGGCGAGGTCGATCAGGTTGCCCCGCAACGCGAAGGACTTGAAGTCAGAAAGCAGAGACACGGTGGACGAGGGGACGAGGGGACGAGGGGACGAGGGGACGAGGGGACGAGGGGAAGGTGTGCCCACCTCGGCGCCGAGGTGGGGGGCCGCGGCCCCTTTTCATTCTCCCCTTGCCCGCGCGCGAAGCGGGCTACACCCGATAGTCCTTGACCTTCTTGGTCGTCTGGCCCGTGCGGGCGTCGAAGACGTTCATCGAGCCCGACCACGGGTCGGCGATCTGCTCGGTGCCGTGGCGGTCCACCTTCGTAGCGGGCGTGTCGAAGTAGCGCTTGGCCGTCTTCGAGTAATAGCGCCCCTGCTTCGGGTCGAGGCCCTTCAGCGGTTCGGGGAGGGCCTGGAGCGACGCGAAGTAGTCGCACAGGTCGGTGAGCGGGCACACCTCGCACTTCGGCGCGCGAGCGAGGCAGGTGTACCGCCCGTGCAGGATGAACAGGTGATGCGCCTCCGCCCACTCGTCCCTGGGGATGACCCGGTGGAGGGCCTTCTCGACCCCGTCCGGCGTCTTCTTGTCGCGCACGATGCCGATCCGGTTGGCGACGCGGAAGACGTGCGTATCGACCGCGATGGCGGCGTCTCCGAAGGCGACCGAGACCACCACGTTGGCCGTCTTCCGCCCGACGCCAGCCAGCTTGACGAGGTCGGCATGCGCGCGCGGCACCTCGCCGCCGAAGTCGTCGCGTAGCATCCGCGCCGTTTTGGCGAGCGCCGTGGCCTTGTTGTTGGGATACGTGACCGAGCGGATGAACGGAAAGATCTCGTCGGCCTCGGCCTCGGCCATCGCGCGGGCGTCCGGGTAAGCCTCGAAGAGCGCGGGGGTGACCAGGTTGACCCGCTCGTCGGTGCACTGAGCCGACAGGATGACGGCGATCAGCAGTTCGAACTCGGTCCGGTACTGGAGTTCAGTCTCCGGAGCGGGGATTGCGACGCGGAGGCGGTCGAGGACGAGGGCGGCTTTCTCCTTGCGGGTCACAGGGTCCGGGGCGGGGTTCGCTCGCCAAGCTACCCGCCTCGCGGTGTGCCCCACCGGCGCACCCGCTCGACCACGGGCGACGCCACATCGACCCGCACGCGGGCGCCACGTCCCGCGAAAGCGGACGGCGGAGAACGGGGACATGCCCCAGGCTACGGCCCGGACTCAGCCGTCGGGTAGTTTGGCGCCATGATGCGCGTGCTCCTCCTGCTGCTGACCGTCGCCCTCGGCCTCCTCGCCTCGGCCCAAGACCCGACCGCGCCGACCACAGGCCCCGTCGACACCCTCCAGCCGTTCACCGAGCCCCCCGTGGGGCTGTCCGACTCGGCGCGCGTGTCCCTCCTCACCATGCTGCCCGGCGACGAGGTCTACAGCCTCTTCGGCCACAGCGCCATCCGCATCCGCGACGACGCAGCGGGGATGGACCGGACGTACAACTTCGGGACGTTCTCCTTCGACCAGCCGTTCTTCGTGGTCCGCTTCCTGCGCGGGTCGCTGGATTACATGCTCGACACGGCGCCGTTCGAGTTGGAGTTGGACAAGTACGCCTACCTGCAGCGGCCCATCATCGAGCAGACCCTCGACCTGGACCCCGAGACCGTTCGCACCTTCTACGACCGGCTGGAGCGCAACGCACTCCCCGAGAACCGCGCCTACCGGTACGACTTCTTCTGGGACAACTGCTCGACGCGCCTTCTGGATGGCATCGACTCGGCCCTGGTGGCGTCGGGGCGGCCGGGGCTGGCCCTGCCGCCGGTCGAGGCCCCACGGACGTACCGGCAGTTGCTCGCGCCCTACCTCGTGGGCCAGCGCGCCGTCGAAACGGGGCTCAACCTCGCGCTGGGTGCGCCGGGCGACCGCGACGCCACGGCGCGTGAGGAGGGCTTCCTGCCCATCGAACTGGCGGATCAGTTGGACCGGGCGACGGTCGGCGGGCGCCCGCTGGTGGCGTCGCGCGACACGCTGTTCTGGATCGAGGGCGCCGGGATGCCCGCGCCCGCGCCGAGGTGGCCGCTCTGGGCGACGATCGCGCTCGCCGTCGTCGGCATCGGGCTGACGGCGCTGCGCCGCCCCCTCACCCGCCTCGGCCGGCTGGCGGACGCTGCGCTGTTCGGGGTCGTCGGCGGGATGGGCGTAATCCTGTTCCTGCTCTGGGTCGCGACGACGCACGACGTGATGGGGCCGAACTGGAACCTAATCTGGGCGTGGCCGACGCATCTCGCGCTGGCCGTCGCCATCGGACGGGACCGCGTCGGGCCGCGGTGGCGGGCGTACCTCTGGGCGACGGCCGGAATCACGGGACTCGCCGTGCTCGCCTGGGCGGTGTTGCCCCAACGCCTGCCGCTGGAGGTCCTCCCGGTGGCCGTCCTGCTGGCGGTCCGCGCCGCCGCCCGGGCACGGGGGAACCCCTGAACCGCACCTGGGGGCGGACTTCCCCAGCCGTCGTGGCGTTGTCCCTCCATGCACGCACTCCTGTACCGCTCCCGCGCCCGCCCTGGCCTCCTCGCCGGAGACCTCAACGCCATCATCGAGACGGCAGAATCCAGGAACCGCGCCCTCGACATCACCGGGATTCTGCTGTACGGCCAGCTGGCCATCGTCGCAGGTGCGCCCGGTGAGTTCGTCCAGTGGATCGAAGGGCCCGAGGACGCGGTCGAGGCCCTGTACGCAGACATCCGGACCGATGCCCGCCACTTCGACCCCGACGTGATCGCGCGTGGACCGGTCGCCGACATCGCTGCGGGATCGGGGTGCCGCGTCTCCGGTGGCCGTCTCTTCCCGGCCTGGTCCATGCGGCTCGTCCGGCTCTCCGAACTTCCCGCGACGCCCCAGGGCTTCCTGTCATTCGTCCGCGACATGGAGCACCGACTGGAGGCGGCGTAGCGCCTCGTCGCCCTGCGTCAGTACCGCGTACGGGATTTGAACCCGTGTGACCACCGTGAAAGGGTGGCATCCTAGACCCCTAGATGAACGCGGCAGGGTCCCCTCTAGGGGGAAGGGTGGCTGACGGGGTTTGAACCCGCGACCTTCCGGACCACAACCGGACGCTCTAACCAACTGAGCTACAGCCACCATGTCTCGTGCGAGGCACGGTCGCCCAATCTACACGTGACGCGGCCGGGCGCTCCGCGGGGCGCGTTGAAAATCCGAGAAGCGCGGCCGGTCAGCTCGCCGTCGCGTCCGTCGGCATCGTCCCGGCGATGGCCTCGTGCAGGTCGTCCGGGCGGACGTGACGGCGGACGGCCTCGGTGACGGCCTCGGGGGTGAGGGCGTGGATGAGCTCGGGGTAGCGGTCAAGGTAGCCCACGTCGAAGCCGCGCTCGGCGTTGACGAGCAGGCGGGCCGCGACTCCGGAGGTCGTCGCCATGCCGACGACGTGCGTCCCGGCCAGCGTGGTCCGGACCGCCGCCAGCGTGGCCTCCGAGACCCCCTCCTCGACGAAGGCGTCCACCTCGGCGCGCGTGGCAGCGATGCCACGGAGGACGTTCTCCTGGCTCAGCGTCACGCTCACCCGCAGGTGCGCGTCGTGGCGGACGCTCGCGCTGCCCAGCGACGCGCCGATGCCGTACGTGAGGCCCTGCTCGTCGCGGACGGTCTGCATGAGGCGGCTCGAAAAGTTGCCGCCGAGGG
Organism: Rubrivirga sp. SAORIC476; assembly: GCF_002283555.1. NCBI lineage: Bacteria > Pseudomonadati > Rhodothermota > Rhodothermia > Rhodothermales > Rubricoccaceae > Rubrivirga > Rubrivirga sp. SAORIC476. The sequence continues at coordinate 396,840 of NZ_MVOI01000003.1, forward strand.
CGAAGATGCCCGCGTAGGTCGCCAGGAAGTCGGGGTCGTCGCGCCGGAGGGCGACGGCGTGGCCGAGGCGGACGTCGAGGTTGCGGCGGTCGGCCATCTCCACGACCGTGCGCCCGGGCGCCTCGGGGCTCGCCTGGGTGTCGAACACGGGCGTCCGGCCGTGGGGCGCCCAGTCGCCGAAGGCGGCCGACACGGCGCTCTCCACCGCGGACGCGTCCACGTCGCCCGCGAAGGTGATCGTCAGGTCGTCGGAGCCGACGTGGGCGGCGTGGTGATCGCGGACGACATCCGGCGTGAGGGCTTCCAGGGCCGCGATCTCCTCGGCCGGGACGAGGGCGTAGTTGGGATGGGCCGGCCCGTAGAGGCGCCGCGAGAGCGCCCCCGACGCCTGCCCGCCGGTCGACTCCAGGGAGCGCCGCACCCCGGCGACGGCGCGCACGAGCGCCTTCTCGACTTCGTCCGGGTCGAAGGCCGGCTCGCGGAGTTGCTCGGCTGCGAGCGCGATCACGTCGGCGAGGTCGGCGCGGAGGGCGCGGCCCGAGAAGCCCATCCGCAGGCCGTCGGCGTAGAACGAGATCTGGGCGCCGCGGTCGTCGAGGGCCTCGGCGAGTGCGAAGCGGTCGCGGTGGGCGGTCCCCTTGTCGAGCAGGTTCGCGATGACCGACAGGACGATGTCGTCGTCGGCGCCGAGGTCCGGGGCGGACTCGAACGACCCGCGGAAGCTGACCACGTCGGGGACGCCGACGGGCAGCATCAGCAACCGGGCCGGGCCGACGGTGGCGTCGTGGATGCGGGAGGCGAGCATGGGGAGGGGTCAGGGTCAGGAGTCAGGAATCAATCGTCGCCACACGCGTACCGGAGGCACGCACCCGCAAGGCCAGGTGGGACCGTCGCCGCAGGCTAGCCCTCGTCGGGGACGTACCAGGCGACGGTGAGGCGGTCGTCGTCCAGGATGGCGGTCGCGGCGGCCTGCACGTCGGCGGCGGTGACGGCTTCGATCCGGTCGCGGTAGTCGGCGAACAGGGTCCAGTCGCCCACCGCGATCGCCTCGTTGAGTTGGGAGACGACAGCATAGGGGCCGTCGCGCCCGAAGGCCTCGTCGGCGACGACCTGGCGACGGGCGCGGGCGAGCTCGCCGTCCGAGATGCCCTCCGTGGCGATGGCCTGGAGGGCGTCCTTGAGGGCCGCCTCGGCGGTCTCGTGGGCCACGTCGGGCGCGAGCGTCGCGTAGGCGATAAAGAGGCCGGGGTCGCGGAGGCGCGGGAAATAGGCCGCGGCGCTCGTGGAGAGGCCGGGGTCGGTGAGGGCGCGATAGAGCCGTGCCGACTTGCCTGCGGCGAGCACCTGCGTGAGCACGTCGAGGGCGTCGGCGGTGTCGTCGAGGCCGGCGGGGGCCTTGTAGGCGAGCAGGACGGCGCCGAGTTCGCCCGCCTGACGGATGGTGACGCGGCGCTCGCCGCGCTGCTCGGGCTCGCGCGTGACCGGCGCGTCGCGGAGCGCGAGCGGCTCGGCGTCGGGCGAGGCCTCGGGTCCCGCCGGGATCGGGCCGAAGTGCCGGTCGATGAGCACCAGTGCGTCGTCGCGGTCGAAGGCGCCGGCGACGGTCACGGTCGCGTTGCGGGGCCAGTAGTAGGTGTCGTAGAAGTGCCGGAGGCCCTCGGCGGAGACCGTCTCCACGTCGCTCCGCCAGCCGATGACGGGGTGGCCGTACGGGTGGGCCTGGTAGGCCGTCGCGAAGGTGGCGTGGAGCAGCTTCCGCAGCGGCTCGTTCTCGCCCCGGTCCAGTTCGTTGAGCACGACGGTGCGCTCCGAGGCGAGGTCCTCGTCACGGACCCGGGCGCCGCGCATCCGGTCGGCCTCGATCTCGACGGCCTTCTCCAGGTGCTCGCTGGGAAGCAGCGCGTAGTAGTTGGTCCGGTCGTACCACGTGGTGGCGTTGATCTGGCCTCCGAGCGACTGGAGGGTCTGGAAGACGCTCGTGCCGAGGTCCTTGTTGAAGCGCTCGGAACCCTTGAACATGAGGTGCTCCAGGAGGTGCGTCGCGCCGGTGAGCCCGGCGCCCTCGTTGCGGCTGCCGACGCGGTAGGTCACCTGGAAGGCGACGACGGGCACGGCGGCCTCGGGGGCGAGGAGGACCGTGAGGCCGTTCGTGGCGTGGCGGAGTTCCTCGACTCCTCCGGACTCGCGGACGGACTCGAAGGCGGCAGACGGATCAGGCATGGGCTTCAGGGGGCGGCGCGGGCTACGTCGCCGCGGGTGTGGGGATCCGGCGGCCGTATTCTGGGGGCTCATCCCGACCGTCTGAATGCGCCTCCTCGTCTGTCTCGCCGTGCTCGCCGTCGCGCTTCCCGCGACCGCCCAGGACCGGACGCCGCTGCCGCCCGGCGTGGACGTGATGTCGCGTGAGGCGTGGGGCGGGACGCCCCCGACCGGGCCGATGGTGCCGCAGACGCCGGCCGCGCTGACGATCCACCATGCGGGCACGCCGATGCGGCCGGACCGGTCGCCGGAGGACATCCTCCGGGCGCTCCTCGCCTTCTCGACGAGCCAGGACACGCTGGCCGATGGTTCCGTGAAACGGGCCTGGGCGGACATCCCCTACCACTTCGCCATCACGGCGGACGGCACCATCCTGGAGGCGCGGGACGTGCAGTTCCAGGGCGCGACCAACACCGTCTACGACCTCAGCGACCAGATCCTGGTGGAGTTGGACGGCAACTTCGAGATCGAGTCGCCGACGGAGGCGCAGATGGCGAGCCTGCTGGCGCTCTCGGAGGCGCTGGCCCGGCAGTGGGGCTTCGGCCCGGCGACGGTGGCGGGGCACCGCGACCGGGCTCCCGGCCAGACGGTCTGCCCCGGCGACTCGCTCGTGGCGCGCTTCCCCGACATCCGCGACGCCGTCGCCCGCGGCGCCCGCCAGTCGCTGAGCGGGGCGTGGGTGGCCGACCTCCGCACGTCGCCCGAGGCGGCCCCGGACCTCGTTCCGCTGACGCTGTCTGTCGACGCCCTGGGAAGGGTGACGGGGACGCTGGGCGACACGGTGATCTCGTCGGGGAGCGTGGATGCGACGTGGGACGCGCTCCGGTTTACGTTCTCGGTGGAGACGGCCGATGACTCGGTCCAGACACACGGCGCGGTCCGCGGCGGGCGTTTGGAGGCCACGTCGGTCGGTCCGGACGGGACGCTGGTCGTCTGGTCGGCCGTCCGCTCCGAGTAAGTCTTCGTTCGGCCCGTGCGTCCGACATCCTCTTCTTCTGGTTCTGCCATGCGCTTCGCCTTCCTCGCCCTTCTGCTCGTCGCCGTCACCGGCTGCCGCTTCGAGGCCCGCCCTGCGGCCGAGGATCCGGCGCCGGCCTCCGCTGCCGCTGCTCCGGGAGAGTTCTCGGACTCGCTGGTCGAGACGACGACGCCGGACGGCAAGCCTGCCGTCGTGCTCTACGTGACGGAGTGGTGCCCGTACTGCGCGCAGGCGCGCGAGTTCATGGACGCGGAGGACGTTCCGCACCGGGTCGTGGACATCGAGAAGGACCCGGCGGGGGCGGCGGAGTACGCGGCGCGCGGCGGCACGGGCGGGATCCCGCTGGTGGCGGTCGGGGAGAACACGATCCAGGGCTGGAGCGAGGAGGTGGCGACCCAGATGCTGACGGAGGCGGGGTACAAGTAGGCCCGCCTCGGGGCCGAGGTGGGGCGTGTGAATGGGATGGGCGGCGGTGGATGAGCGACGGATCTTTCGGCGGCCTCCCCTCCCTCTCGATGCGCGCCCTCTGGCTCCTCGCCGTCCTCCTGGGCGGCTGCTCCCTCGTCAGCTCCGACCCGGCCGAGATCGGCTTCGGGGCAGAGGTCCCCACAGCTCTGGAAGCCGACCTCACCTTCCGTGGGCGTGCGGTGACGCTGTCCGGCGATCAACCCACGACCGCGGGGCGGCTTCTCTACGCCGAGCCCGGGGAGGTCTCCGCCGGTGCCGCGACGATCGGGTGCACGGTGCGCGCGGCGGGCGGCGGAGGGGCGTCGACCGTGGCGACCCTGAACCTGGACCTGAAGTCGGGCTGGCGCTACGGGGTGACCTGCCAGACGGCCGAGACCGACCCGGCCGACCAGTGCTTCGGATGTCGGGGGAGCACGTCGGTCGCGCTCGACCCGGCGCTCGGCCTCCCGGCCAACCAGCGGCTGTGGCTGGTGTGGTTCGGCGACCCGAAGGACGCCGCGGTGCTCTACTGACACCGAAACGGCCCGCAGACCGCCGGAGCATCGGCGACCTGCGGGCCGGGAGCGTGCCCGCCTCGGTGCCGAGGCGGGAGACGTCGGAGGACTACGGCGCGGGCGTGAGCTGGCCCACCTTCTCCCAGTCGGCCTGGGGCTTCAGCACGACCGCGATCATGAGCGTGTCGCCGTCCGAGTTGGCGGCCATGTCGCCCATGCTCATCTGGACCTGCTCCGGGGTCAGCTTGTACATGCCGCCCGTCGAGAGATCGACGACGAGGCCGACGAGCCCGCCGAAGACGAGGTTGCCCCAGACCCAGCCGCTGACGGACCGGTTGATGATCATCGACTGGTTCTCGTACCCGTCGAGGGAGAACTCGACCGTGTGCGAGTCCTTCCGCGAGAGCCCGATGACTGTGGGGGTGGTGCCCATCTGCAGGCCGTCGACCGTGACGCGGGCGCCGGTGGGAGACGAGTTGAAAGCCACGTCCTGGTTGCTTCCGTTGATGATGGTGCCGCAGCCGGAGGCCATGAACGCGACGAGTACGAGGGTTGCGAATCGCATGAGACGATGAGGGGTGAGGAACCAGGGTCCGCCGGATGCGGGCCCGAGGGCGTCCGATGATACGCCCTGCAATCCTGCACCGTCTACCGGTAGCCCTCCACTCACTCACTCACCAGCGGATAGCTCGCGTCGCGGGGATGAATCACGGCAACCTTGGCGGGCCAGTCGATGCCGAAGGCTGGGTCGTCGTAGCGGACGCCGCGGCCAGCGTCGGGGGCGTAGGGCGCCGAGATCATGTAGAACGCCTCGGTGGCATCTTCCAGCGTCAGGAAGCCGTGTGCACAGCCCTCCGGCACGAACAGGGCGACGCCGTTGTCGGCGGTGAGCGCCTCGCCGTGCCACTGGCGGTAGGTCGGCGAGTCGGGCCGGAGGTCGAGACAGACGTCGAACAGCGCGCCGCGCGTGCAGCGGACCAGCTTGGCCTCCTCATGGGGCGCGATCTGGAAGTGCATGCCCCGGAGCGTGCCCGCGCGCTCGTTGAACGAGACGGAGCACTGGTCCACCTCGGCGGTGAGGCCGAGACGGGCGAAGGCGGCGCCGTCCCAGGTGCGTGCGAAGTGGCCGCGGGCGTCGGCATGCCGCTGCGGACGGACGACGACGCAGCCGGGGATCTCGGTGGGTTGGAACGTCATGACGTGGAAGGGGGAACGTTTGGTTGGGGAATCGGCTGACCGTTCCACCCCGCACCTCTCCCGTCAAAACACCTCGACGCGCGGGATGGGCACCACGAACTGCCCCCCCCACTCGCGGACGTGGCTCATCTGAGCCGCGATCTCGTCGCGCAGGTTCCAGGGGAGGATGAGGACGTAGTCCGGCCGCGTCTCGCTGATGACGGCCGGGTCGTAGACCGGGATGCGAGCTCCGGGCGTGTAGGTGCCCTGCTTGTAGGGATTGCGGTCGACGGTGTAGTCAAGCAGGTCGGTCCGGATGCCGCAGTAGTTGAGGAGCGTGTTGCCCTTGCCGGGGGCGCCGTAGCCGACGACCGTTTTCCCGTCGCGGCGGGCCTGGATCAGAAAGTCGAGGAGGCCACGCTTGGTCTCGCGGACCTGCTCGGCGAAGGCGGCGTAGGTGGCGAGGTCGTCGACGCCCCAGGCCTGCTCACGGGCCTTCATCTCGACGGCGCGGGCGGTGACGGGCTTCGTGGCGTCGGCGGCGTGCCGGGCGTAGATGCGGAGCGAGCCGCCGTGCGTGGGCAGCGTCTCGACGTCGAACAGCACGAGGCCGTGCCGCGCGAAGACGCGTTCGACGGCGGTGAACGAGAAGTACGAGAAGTGCTCGTGGTAGATGGTGTCGAACTGGTTGTTGTCGACCAGTTCCAGCAGGTGCGGGAATTCGACCGTCGCCACGCCGTCGTCGGCGAGCAGCACGGCCAGCCCGGCGACGAAGCTGTTGAGGTGCGGCGTGTGCGCGAGCACGTTGTTGGCCGCGATCTGGTCGGCGCGGAGGCCCTCGGCGCGCATGGCGCGGGCCTCGTCCTCCCCGAAGAAGGCCACGCGCGTCGGCACGCCGCGCGCCACGGCCGCCTCGGCGACGTTGGCGGCAGGCTCGACGCCCAGGCATGGGATGCCCTTCGCCACCGCGTGCTGGAGCAGGTACCCGTCGTTGGAGGCGATCTCAACCATCAGCGAGTCCTCCCCAAGGCCGAAGCGGTCGGCCACCTCGTCGACATAGCGGCGGGCGTGATCCACCCACGAGTCCGAGTAGGACGAGAAGTAGGCGTACTCGCCTTCGAAGATGGCCTCTGGTGGCACGACGGCGTCGATCTGCACCAGCGAGCACGTGTGGCAGACGAAGGCGTGGAGCGGGTAGTAGGTCTCCCCCTCCCCCAGTTGGTCCGGCCGGACGACGTTCTGGCACGGCGGGCTCGACCCGAGGTCGACCATGGAGTACCGGAGCGGCGTCCCGCACGAGCGGCACGGGAAGCCTTGGTCGGGGACCTCGGCGGGAAGCGCGGCGGGGGTATCGAGAACTTGCATGGGCGCGGGGTGCGAAAGGCGGAGTGCGTGAGGCGGGCTACCGGGCGACCTGCAGGAGAGGAAGCTCAGCGTCGATCGCGGTCGCCCCGTCGCCACCGATCCATCGGAGGTCGGTCGAGAGGGCCCCGGACTCCAGGAGCGTCTTGAGGCGGGCGATGCGCGAGTAGCGCGGCCCCTCGAACACCTCGGGCTGGAGGTCCAACCCCGAGAGCGCGTCGCGCACCTCCCGGACCCCGTCGCGGACGGTCCAGGTGGGCTGCCAGCCAGGCAGGCGCTCGGCGATCTTCGCGAAGCTGACGCGGTAGGACCGGGTGTCCGGCGAGGCGCCGTCGGCGAAGGTGACGCGGCAATCGGGGACCTCCTCGCCGACGATGGTCGCGACGTCGCGGATCTGGTAGTTCTCCCCCTCACGTCCCACGTTGAAGGCCTGGTCGTGGACGGCCTCCCGCGGCGCCTCCAGCGCGGCCAGCACGGCGCGGCTCACGTCCTGGACGTGGACGAGCGGGCGCCAGGGCGTCCCGTCGGAGAGCATCCGGATGGCGCCGGTCGCGACGGCCCATGCAGTCAGGTTGTTCACCACGAGGTCAAACCGCAGCTTGGGCGAGGCGCCGTAGACGGTCGCGTTGCGGAGGTAGACCGGCGAGAAGGTGTCGGTGGCGAGCGCCCGGAGGCCCGCCTCGGCGTCCACCTTGGCCTGGCCATAAGGCGTCTGCGGGTGGAAGGCGGCCTCCTCCGTGACGGCGTCCTGGCCGGCGGCGCCGTACAGGCTGCACGAGCTGGCGAACACGAACCGCCCCACGGCCGCCTCGCGGGCGAGCGCGCCGAGGCGGACCGAAGCGTCGGCGTTGACCCGGCCCGTCAGGCCGGGGTCGAGGTTGCCCAGCGGGTCGTTCGACAGGTTCGCGAGGTGGATGACCGCGTCGAAGCCGTCGAGGTCGGCCGCGGTCAGGTCGCGCACGTCCCGGCGGACCGACGGCGGGGGCGAGGGCTGATCGCCGAACCCGCAGGTCGCGAACCACCCGGTGTCCAGGCCGACGACCTCGTGGCCCGCGGCGGTGAGGATCGGAGCGAGAACGGTGCCGATGTAGCCGTCGTGGCCGGTGAGCAGGAGGCGCATGGGATCGAGAGGGAGACCTGCAGTCCCGAGGCCAATTCCATACCACTGCCCCGAGCGGCCGTTTACCCCGCCCGAGCGGTACGCGACAGTACCAAAGGGAACGGGGCCGCCCGGATCGCTCCGAACCGCCCCGTCAGGCTGGGTGGTGCCAGCGGAAAGTCGCTACGAGGCGCGCGAGATGTGGACCTCGTACATGTCGCCCTCGGTGCGGCGGCTGTTGACCTGGTGCTCGCCCTCGAAGTTGCGCCGCATGTAGTTGCGGACGCCCTGGACCTCGTTCTTGCTCGCGGTGAACGCGAGGACGGTCCCTTTGTCGAGGTCCCTGAACTGGTCCCCGATGGGAGAATACTTGCTTCGACGCGTGCCTCGGGCGCTGCGGCGCTCGACGGCCTCCGTCTCGGAGAGGGTCTCGAATTCGAACGGGGTGTTCTTGCGAGGGGTGCGGGCTTTCGCCATGGTCGTAGAAGATGATGGTGAGTGCGGGGGTCCGTGTCGCCCCCGCTCTCTGATAATACTCACGCACCCTCCGTTCGGTTCACCGATCCCTCCTTCGGTAGTATTCCCGCACTATCTCGTGTCCTAAACCAACCCCGGGGCCTCGAAATCGTCTCTCCACATCCATGCACATGTGAGCACGCTCCGCTCCCATCAACTGACGAATGGGGTCACGGCGGGCGAGCGGCTCCGCTCACGAGCCGTGCCGAGGAGGAAGCGCGGCACGACGCGGCTGTAGCGTTTCCACAAGCGCCGGGGCTCCATGGCGAGCCGGAACGCCCATTCCAGCCCCGCCTGCTGCAACACCGCTGGCGCCTGCCGGAGCAAGCCTGCGTGGAAATCGAAGGCGGCCCCCACTGCGAGACACACGGCCCCCACGCGCTCGGCGTGCTCCGCGCACCAGCGCTCCTGCCGCGGGCACCCCAGCCCTACGAACACGATCCGGGCGCCCGACGCGCGGAGCCGCTGCACGTCCGCCTCGTCCTCCTCGTCCGAGAGCGCGCGGAAGGGCGGCGAGATGGCCTCGACCAGTTGCAGACCCGGCGCGAGCGCGGGCAGCCGCTCCTGGAGCAAGGCGATGACCTGGGGCGAGGACCCGTAGAGGGCCACCGACACGCCCGCCTCGGCGGCGCGCTGGGCGACTGCCAGCATCACGTCCGGCCCGTAGGCCCGGTCGGGCTGGTCGACCCCGCGCGCACGCATCTCGCGGACGATGCTCATGCCGTCCGGCACGTTCAGGTCAGACCCGTTGAGGACGCGCTCGAAGGACGGGTCGTCCTGCGCTTCGATGACGCCGTGGGCGTTCGAGAAGCACGCGTAGCGCGCCTCCCCCGCCTGGGCCCAGCGCAGCACATCGTCGGCGGTCTGCGAGGTCGTGCGAGCGTCAAAGCGGACGCCGAGGATGGGGACGGAGGCCATGGGTCGGTTGGAGAGGAGGACTCCGGGATCGGCACACATCGAGCCAGTCCCGGCCGGCCGGGTGGATCCGGGAGACTCGGGGACCACAGCGTTCCACTCGGCCCAGGTTGAAACGCGGTGTGGCGCTGGCACACCCTCTCCCCCTTCACGGGGTATTGCGGACGCTCCCTCCGCCTGCGGGTATCTTTGTCGGTCGCCGCACCGGCTCGCGCCCATGACCCTCCCCGACTTCCAAGGACAGCAGCCGTTCGGCGCCACGCCGGACCCCGGCGCGCGGCCTGCGGCCTCCATCTTCGACAAGGCCACGGCCTTCTTCGGCCCCGACGGGGACTACCAGAAGGTCCATGACGCCGATCTGTACCCGTACTTCCGGGCGATCGAGGTCAACGAGGGCACGACGGCCGTCATCAACGGTCGGGAGACCATCATGGCGGGGTCGAACAACTACCTCGGCCTGACGAGCGACCCGCGTGTCCGCGAGGCGGCCAAGGCGGCGGTCGACAAGTACGGCACCGGCTGCACGGGGAGCCGCTTCCTGAACGGCACCCTCGACCTCCATCTCGAACTGGAGGCCCGGCTGGCGACGTTCCTCCGCAAGGAGGCCTGCGTGCTGTTCTCGACCGGCTACATGACCAACCAGGGCATCCTGCAGAGCCTGGCCGGCCGTGGCGACGTCATCTTCTCGGACAAGGACAACCACGCCTGCATCCTGGCCGGGCAGCAGGTGTCGGCCGCCGAGACGGTCCGCTACCGCCACAGCGACATGGCGCACCTGCGCACGTTCCTGGAGCGCATCTCCAACGACCGGCCCGAGGCGGGCAAGATCATCGCCACGGACGGCGTGTTCTCGATGTCGGGCACGCTGGCCAAGGTGCCCGAGCTGGTGGCCCTGGCCGAGGAGTTCGGCGCGGCGCTCTACCTCGACGACGCTCACGCCGTCGGCGTGATCGGCGACGGCGGGCGCGGCTCGGCCTCGGCGTTCGGCTTGGAGTCCCGCGTCGACATCACCACGGGCACGTTCTCGAAGAGCTTCTCCAGCCTGGGCGGCTTCGCTGTGGGCGACGAGACGGTGATGGAGTACGTCCGCCACACGGCCTCGACGCACATCTTCTCGGCGTCGATGCCGCCGTCTGCCGTGGCGACCGTCTTGGCGTGCCTCGACATCCTCGAGGCCGAGCCCGAGCGGCTCGACCGCCTGGCGGAGATCTCGAACTACATGCGCGAGGGGTTCCGCAACCTGGGCTTCGACGTGTGGGCCTCCGAGACGCCCATCATCCCGGTCGTGATCGGGGAGATGTACCGCTGCTTCCGGTTCTGGAAGGACCTGCTGGAGGAAGGCGTGTTTACGAACGCGGTCATCCCGCCCGCCGTCCCCCCCGGCCAGTCGCTGATGCGGACGAGCTACATGGCCACCCACACCGACGAGGAACTCGACCGCGTCCTGAGCGCCTTCGAGACGGTCGGGCTGCGGCACGGCATCATCGCGCCCGGCGGCACGCGCGGCCCGGCGATGGACGAGCTCCCGACGAACGGCACGCGGTAGGCCACCTCGGCGGCGTCTCGTGGCAGGCGGGACGGGGGCGGTAGCTTCGGGCCGCTCCTCCCCCGTTCCATGTCCGCGCTCACCGTCCGCCCCGTCCGCTCCTCCGCCGACCGGAAGGCGTTTCTCGACTTCCCCTACGGCCACTACGAGGGCAACCGGCACTTCGTCCCGCCGCTGCGGATGGACCAGGCGGGCGTGCTCAACGAGAAGAAGAACCCCTTCTTCGAGCACGGCACCGCGGAGCTCTTCCTGGCCGAGCGCGGCAGCACGCTCGTCGGGCGGATCGCGGCCATCGAGAACGGCCAGCACCTGGAGAAGTACGCCGACGGCAACGGCTTCTTCGGCTTCTTCGAGACCATCGAGGACTACGCCGTCGCCGAGGCGCTGCTGGACGCCGCCGCAGACTGGCTCCGCGCCCGCGGCCTGACAGGCGTCCGCGGCCCGACGAACCCGTCCATGAACGACGTGGCCGGGCTGCTGGTGGACGGCTACGACCGGCCGCCGTCGATCCTGCTGCCGTACAACCACCCGTTCTACGCCGAGTACCTGGAGCGCTGGGGCTTCGAGCGGGCCATGACGATGTGGGCGTTCTACGTCCACGAGGCGTACATCAACAAGGGCCGGATGGAGCGCGGCGCGCAGATCGTGACGCGACGCAACCCCGGCATCACGGTCCGCTCGCTGGACCCGAAGCGGTTCGACGCCGACATCGCGGCGGCCATGCGGATCTACAACGAGGCCTGGGCCGAGAACTGGGGCCACGTGCCCTACACCGAGCACGAGGCGCTCCACCTCGCGAGCGAGATGAAGCCGATCATCGAGAAGGACCTCTTCCTGTTCGCCGAGTTGGACGGCGAGCCGATCGCGTTCGCGGCGTCGCTGCCGAACCTCAACCAGGCGCTCAAGCACCTGCCGAAGGGCCGACTCGCCTCGCTCGGCCTCCCGAAGGTGCTCGGCACGTGGAAGCTGGGCGGCGTCTACGAGATCCGGATGGCTCTGATGGGCGTCCTGCCGCAGCACCGCAACCTGGGACTGGACGCGCTCCTCATCCACCAGACCATCGTCAACGGACAGCGGGACGGCTACCAGGCAGCCGAGCTGTCGTGGGTGCTGGACTCCAACACACCGCTCGTCAACGCGCTGGAGAAGCTGGGCTGCGTCCGGGACAAGGAGTACGCCATGTTCGAGGCGGCGCTGACGGGATGAGTCCGCTGCGTCTTCTGATCGTCGGCGGCGGGCACGCGAGTCTCCCTCTCCTCGGCCACGCTCGTCGCCTCGCCGAGGCGGAGGGGGCGACGGTCACCCTGGTCTCGGATCGGTCGGAGTTGTGGTACTCGGGGATGACGCCCGAGTGGCTCGGCGGGGTCTATACCCAGACGGATGTGACGATTCCGCTGGCGCCGATCTGCGAGCGCGAGGGCGTCCGCTTCGTGCAGGCCCGCGCGGTCGGGCTCGACCGGGATGCTCGCGAGGTCGTCCTCGCCGACGGGCGCCGCGAGCCCTACGACGTGGTGGCGTTCGACATCGGCGCCGTCAATCCGGGCCGGGCGGACGCCGAGGCAGCGGTGTGGACGAAGCCGCTCTGGCGGATCGAGGCGCTGGGCCGGTTCTTGGACGAGGCGGGAGGAGCGCGGCGCCATCTCGTGATCGTCGGGGGCGGCGCGGCGGGTACGGAGACGGCCCTCAACGTGACCGCTCGGCCCGACCTGCACCGCCTCTCGGTCACCGTCCTCGAACCCGGCCAGCGGCTCTGTCCCGAGTTGCCCACCCGGGTCGGCGCCTGGGCCGCAGAGACGCTCCGCCGACGCGGCGCGACGGTCCGCCTCGGGACCCGCGCCGAGGGCGCCGATGCCGGGGGCGTCCACCTGCCCGGCGAGGTGCTCCCCGCCGACGCGGTGCTGTGGGCGACCGGCTCGGTCGGTCCACCGTTGTTTGGCGACGCGGGGCTGTCCGTCACCGAACGGGGCCTCGCCCGCGTCGATGTGGGCCTCCGGTCGGTAGACGATGGCCGCGTGTTCGTGGCGGGCGACAGCGCGTCGGTCGCGGGGCGTGAAGCCTTGCCACGCATCGGCGTCCACGCCGTCAAGCAGGGGCCGGTCTTGCGCGAGAACGTCGCACAGGCGCTCCGCGCACTGGGCGCGGGGCAGGATCCGGCCCGCATCCCCCTCCGTCCGTTCCGGCCGTACCCGGTCGCACCGCTTCTGCTCTCGACCGGCGAGCCGTCGGCGTGGTGGATCGCAGGCCCGGTTGCGCTGAAGAGTCGCCTCCTGCTCCGCCTCAAGCATGCCGTCGACCGGCGCTGGATCGAGCGGTATCGGTCGGCCGACACCGCCGGGTCCCGCTGGGACGCGCGGCACGCTGCGGCGCGGGGCTAGACTCCAGCATGGCCCGCCGTCTCCTTCTCCTCGCGCTCGTGCTGGGCGCCTGCGAGTCCGCCCCTTCCCGGTCGGACCCGAGGCCGGCGGAGCCGACCGCCCCGTCCCGACCTGCGGTTCCGGAGCCGGTCGATGCGCCGTACACGCCATTCGACGCGGCCCAAGCCGTCTTCGACACCACCGAACCACCGGAGCAGGTGGTACAGATTCCGCCTCGGCCACTGCCGCCGCCTCGACCGCCACGGCCTCGCCCCACGCCGCCACCTTCCCCGCAGCCTCCACGCGGGACCTCCGGCCGCTGCGACGTGCGTGGGACGGAGAGCTACTGCTTCGCATACACCGGCGAGGGCTGGACCCCGGAGTCGGCGCGGGCGCAGTGCGATGCCGCTCCAGATGCCACGTTCTCGCCCGGGACCTGCCCGGTCGAGGGCCGCATCGCGACCTGCACCTTCGAGCGCGAGTCGACACCCGGCCGGGAGATCGTCTACACGTACTACGCGCCGTACGACCCGGCGCTGGCGGCGCTCGCTTGTCCCGGCACGTTCACTCGGATCGAGTAGACCGAGCGCGGGTCCTGCGGCTCCTCTACACGCCCCGACCCGATGAGGCCGAGCCCCCACCCACGCGCGACGGCCTCGTACCAGGAGCTGGCGTCCATCGTGGTGTAGAGGCGCGAAAGCACGTCGAGGGCGGCCTCTGTCGTCCCTCCGAGGGCCTCCGCGAGGGTGTCCGGACGACCGCCTTCGGCGAGGTGGCGGAGCGCGACCAGTTCGTCGGGCGCGAGGACGACGGGACCGAATGGGTCGGCCTCGAACCAGCGGCTCTCGCCTGCCGCCACCGCCCGAACTGCCGCTCCGACTCGGTGGGTGGGCGCCTCTTTCGAGAGATATCCTGAGGCGCCCGCCTGCAGCAGGTGGGCCACATGGACCGGGTCGCCGTGCGCCGAGTACGCCAGGACGCGGGACGCACTGCCCTTCAGACGCTGGGCGACCTGGATCCCGTCGAGGTCGCCTGCTAGCTGGATGTCCAGCACGAGCACGTCTGGCTGAACCGCTCGCACGAGGCGGAGCGCTTCTCCGCCGGTCGCGGCCTCGCCGACAATCTCGATGTCGGGCATCGCAGCGAGCGCCTTCCGAAGCAGGGCGCGGAGCAGGGCATGGTCCTCGGCGAGAACCACGCGGATGAGTCGTGTCATAGGTGCTGGTGAGCCGGTCCGTGTCGCGAGACAGGGTAGCCCACCCGCTGCAACGGATGATGGCCCTGGCCTGCGATCCTGACTGGCCGTTCTGCACTAGCGCGCCCTGCCGCGCGGACGATATCCGGTGAAGCGGGACCGACTACCTTGGTCGTCCTTCCTCTCTCCTTTTGTGACCCTGGCTCCCTCTGTGCTCGCTCGCGCGGTCCTGATCCTCGGGCTGCTCGCGACCGTCATGCCGACGAGCGCCCAGGAGCCAGACTCTGTGCTGGCTGACGGGTTCGCGACAGACGCAGAGGGTCTCCGAGCATATCGATACGTCCTCTACAGTCAGGGCAAGGTGCTTCTCAGCGACCTGGGGCCGTCCGCTGGCTCGACTCCAGAAGACTTGGCCGCCATCGACTCAACCGTCAGTGACATAGTTGTTTCCCGAGATGTCATCTACCACCTGAATGGACTGGCAGAAAACTTCTACACCGATGACAATCCTGTCCGTCGTTTTGGATTCCATATAGAGAGCGACCGGCTACGGATTCTATTCGACCAGGGGCTACCAATTTGGGTTGCTGTTTGCACGGCCCTACTCCTCCTCATGACCGGGGGTGGGGCCGTCGGCGTTACCCTCACCAGACGCGAGAGGAGCCGTCGGGAACGCGAGGCTGCCGCACGTCAACGCGCGCTTCACGCCCGGGAGGCCGAGCGGTCTCGACTCGCCCGAGAGATTCACGATGGCCCGCTCCAAGATGTGCACGCGCTGCGACTGCTCTCGGGAGGTCAGATCCCCGAGCACCTGAGCGAAGAGGCGAGCCGGATCGCTCGGGAGTTGCGCGCGATAGCAGAAGGGCTCCGTCCTCCCGCACTCGGCCGGTTCGGCCTCGCAGCGGCACTCTCCGCCCACGCAAACCGTGTCAAAGAACGCCACCCCGGCGTTACCGTCGGGCTGGACCTGGAGGAGGACGGAACAGGTCCCGATGCCCTTCCCGACGTGGTTCGCTCTGCACTCTTCCGAATCGCTCAGGAAGCCATCACCAACGCAATCGAACACGGCCACGCGTCACGGGTCGACGTGCGGTTGGCCCTGGCGACCGACGAGCGTCCCATCGAGTTGGAGATCCGAGACAACGGATCCGGGCTCCCCTGGGACAGCCGCCAGCCCGACTTCTCGACCCTGGCCGACGAGGGCCACTTTGGGCTCGTCGGCATGTATGAACGCGTGGCGGCCATCGGCGGCACGTTGACGCTCGCGCAAGGAGGCATCGGCGACGCAGGAGCCCGCGTCCACGTATCCATGCCCGACGACCGCCGTGCCCCCCTCCCCTCCCGTCGTACGCTCTCGCTCCGACGTTCCCACACTGCCTAGCCCCCCCTCCACATGAGCGCGCTGCCCCCTGTCCGCACCGTCTTGATCGACGACCACCCCGCCCTTCGCGCGGGTGTCCGCGGGGTGTTGGAGCAGTCGGGCCGGATCGATGTCGTCGGCGAGGCCTCAGACGGTGAAGAGGGCGTCGAGCTCTGCGTGCGCCTGGAGCCCAACGTGGTGCTGCTGGACATGGAGATGCCGGGCATGGATGGCATCGCGGTCGCCGAGCGGCTCCGAGAACTGTCGGTCCCGACGCGGGTCCTGGCGTACTCGGCCTACGACGATGCCGCCTACGTGACGGCCATGCTCCAGGCCGGGGCTGCGGGGTACGTCACGAAGGACAAGCCGATGGCGCTGGTGGCCGAAGCCGTCGAGGCCGTCGCCCGAGGCGAAGGCCGGTGGTTCGTCAGCATCACCCCGCCGAATCCGGTCGAGATCCCCATCTCAGAGCGCGAACTCGACGTGGTCCGTCTGATGGCGCGCGGCCATGACAACAACGAGATCGCCGACGAGCTGGGTATCTCGCCCAACACGGTCCGCAACCACGTCTCGGCCGCCTACGAGAAGCTCGGTGTGTCCTCATGGCGCCAGGCGGTTGCGTGGGCCTGGGAGCAAGGCCTCGTATGAGTCAGATCGCCAAATAGGCGTTCGAATCCGCATTTGGTGAGCGGGTACTAACCGAAACACGACTGGTGCTCCATGGCAAAGGATCTCCAGGCGGGTAGCCTGTAGTCCCTCACGCCTAGCCCCTCGAATGCTCACACGCGCTCACCTTCGCCCCGCCCTCGTCTTCGCCCTCGGCCTCACCCTGGTCGCCTGCGACACGACGGACATGACGCAGTCCTCGGCCGCCCCGGCCGCCTCGCTCTCCACCCAGGCCGAGTCCACGGGTGACGTTCTCTACAACCTCGCTCCGCTGGCCATCGGGGAGACCTTCTCGATCGCTGCCGATGTCACCGGCGGAACCATTCAGCTCCAGTCGACCCGGACGCCGAATGGGTACGCACTCTCCTTCGACGCGGGAGTTCTCGCCCCGAAGTCAGTCGAGATCCGCTACCTCGCAGACGGGCGCGAGGTCGCCCCGCGACGCACCATCGCGGCTGGCGAGCCGGTCCTCGCCGGGTACGGCGAAGGGGGGCCGGACTCGTGGCACTACGACTGCACCGGCTCCGTATGTGGATGGACGAAGGACTACAAGCAGAACCTGACCGGCGCGGGCGGCGGCACCCGCTTCCGCACACCGGACGGGGAGGTCCTCTGGGTCACCCACGTCGCCTTCTACCCGGCCGGGCTTGATGCCGCGCCGCCGACCCAGGTCCGCTTCGAGTCGCCGAGCGATTTCCGGCTTACGTCCGCTTCGTTCCAGTAGTCACGAGGACGGCTGCGATGAGGGCGCCCTGGAGCGGGAGCCGTCCCCAGAGCAGCCACGCCGGCCCGCCGATTTCCGCCATCGCCATCCAGACATTGGCCGGATAGACGGCGACCAGCAACGCCACGAGCCCCCATCCTGCCCAGCGGCGGAGGTGGGGGCTCCGCTGCATCAGCCCCACCCCCCCGGCGACCTCGGCGACCCCGCTGATCAGGATCATCACGCGCGGGAGCGGCACCCACGGCGGCATCGCCGGATCGTACACGGATGGTGCAATGACGTGAAGCGCCCCCGCAGCGACGAAGCCCAGCGCCAACACCCATCGGCCGAGGTGCACCGGCCTCACAGCGGGACCAGCAGGGTCAAGCCGGATGCCGAGGCCGACAGGGTCGCCTGGGCGGCCACCTCGGTGAGAGCCTCGAAGCGACCACGCGAGGCGAGGTAGGCCATACCATCGAGCACCAACAGCCCGGCCCCCTGCAGGATCAGGGCGGCCCCGTGACCGCGCCACGCATCGGGGTTCGGGACGCCGCGTCCGGCGACAGCGAGTAGCGTCCCCCCGACCGCCACGTAGCCGACGTTGAGCCCGAGGTTCACCAGCAACACATCGGCGTAGCCATTCTCTGCGGCGAGCGCCGTCGCCCAGTCACTCGTCACCTCGCCCGGCCCGGTCGCCAGCCCGACGGCAGCGATGCCGATGTTAACGGCGCCCCACGCACCCGACTGGAGGCCGAACGCCCAGCGCCCTGGTTGCGCGTCTCGGTCGGACGCGAGCACGAGCGCAGTACCGCCGAGCGCATTGGCCAGCCCCCACGCCCCGACGCGCATCAGGTGGGCGCGCTGATCGGCCCGGAGCGCTTCCGACAGCGCCTCCACCTCTGGGCCAGAGAGTGCCGTCTGCGCAGAGACGGAGGTGGCGAGGCCGAGGATCGCGACGGCGAGGACGAGGGGGACCCGGGACGAGGACACGGAGGTTCAGGGAGAGCGCGTTGGCCTCTACCCCCACCTCCCCGCCCGTGTTCGGTCGCCTCTTCCTGCTGTTCCTGATCGTCCCGATGCTGGACCTCGCGCTGCTCGTCAGCGTCGGGTCGCGGATCGGGCTCGGGCCGACGCTCGCCATCGTCGTGCTGACGGCGGCCGTCGGGTCGTGGCTCGCGCGCCGTGAGGGCTCGGCCGCGTGGCGACGCGTCCAGGCCAAGCTCTCGACCGGCGGCGTACCGGGACCGGAACTGGTCGATGGGCTCGTGATCCTGGTCGCGGGCACGCTCCTCCTCACGCCTGGCTTCCTCACCGACGCCGCGGGGCTTCTGGGCCTCTTCCCGCCGACACGGGCGCTGGCTCGTCGCGCACTCCGCTCCCGCTTCGAGCAATCCGCGGCACGCGGCAACATCCACATCGTCTCGGGCGGATCGCCGTTCGGCGCGGGGCCGACCGTCGGCAGCAGGCCCGGGTTCGGACCGTTCGGGGCTCCGGCGCCGACCATCGAGGACGCCGAGGTGATCGACGACGGGTCCGGCGAGTCCGCCCCCCACACGCCCGAGGCGGGCCGCCTCGGCTGACCGACCGCCGGACTCGCGGAGGCGGCGTGACGCTCGGATGAGGGTCGCATGGATCGAGGGTGCCGGGAGAACGGAGCGACGGACGGGTCGTTGCGGCGGCATGGCCCCCCTCCCCCTCGCCGCCGACTCGCCGACCGCCACCGCCGCGGACCTCCGCCGTGACGCGTTTCACGGGGTGCTCTACATGCTCGGCGCCGCGCTCGGCTTCAGCCTCATGAGCCTGCTCGTGAAGGTGGCCTCGGCGACGTTCCCGACCATGCAGATCGTCTTCCTGCGGTCGGCCTTCATGGCAGCGCTGACCTACGCCGTCCTGCGTCACGACGGCGTGCCTGCCACAGGAAACGATCGGCGGACGCTGGCGCTGCGCGGGGCCGTCGGCGCGACGGCGCTGAGCCTGTTCTACCTCGGCATCGGGCGGCTTCCCCTGGGCGACGCCGTCACCATCCAGTACACGGCGCCCGTGTGGACGGCGCTGACCGCTGCGCTGCTCATCGGCGAGCGCCTCCGCGGCCGCGTCCTGGCCGGCGCCGCGCTGTCGATGCTCGGCGTGATGCTCGTGGCCCGACCGAGCTTCCTGTTCGGTGCGGGCGTCGCGCTGGACGGCTGGGGCGCCGCGGCTGTCGCGACGGCCGCCGTGCTGTCCGGGCTGGCCTACACGTTCGTCCGCAAGCTGCGGGCGACGGACCGGCCCATGACCATCATCTTCTACCTCTCGTGGATCGGCGCGGTCGGGTCGCTGCCGTTCGCGCTCACCGGCGCGTGGGTCTGGCCGACCGGCTGGGAGTGGCCGCTGCTGCTGGCCATCGGGTTGGCGACGCACGCCGGGCAGGTGGGCCTCACGAAGGGCATGGCGCGGCTGGAGGCCGGGACGGCGGCGTCGATCGGCTACCTACAGGTCGTGCTGGCGTTCGCCTGGGGCGCGCTGTTCCTCGGCGACGCCGTCGACGGGTGGAGCCTCGCCGGAGCGGCGCTGGTCGTGTCGAGCGTGCTGCTGGTCGTCCGCCGCGCGAAAGCCCGCTGAGAGGTCGACGCCCGGAGGCGCAGCGCCTCCCTCTGGCGGTCTTCTGGTCGGCCCGCTCCTCCTCCGTCCGTCCCCGTCACCCCACCTCGGGAGTTGGGTCGGCCGGGTCCGCAACGGGGACCGACTCGGGGGCGGTAGCAGGCGCCTCCCGGGCCAGGACCGCCTCGTGGAAGCGGCCCTGTGTGATCAGGATCAGCACCACCCCCGCGATGATCGCCACGTCCGCGATGTTGCCGATGGGGAACAGCGCGATGGGTTTGCCGAAAACCGTGCCCTGGTACACGTCGAGGTGGAGGAAATCCACCACACAACCGTAGAACAGGCGGTACGAGTCCGGCGGCGACGGATAGCACTCGCTGAAGGCGACGCCGTAGAACACGCGGTCGATGACGTTGCCCAGCGCCCCGCCCAGCACGAGCGCCAGCGCGAGCCGGTACCCCCTCGGCGCCCAGCGCACGCGGTACAGGTATACCAGGATCAGGATCGTCGCCGCGATCGAGAACAGCGTCAGGAACAGCTTGCTGCCGACCGTCAGCCCGAACGCCATGCCGGGGTTCTCGGTGAACGTGAACCGGAACAGCCGCCCGACCACCGGGATCGACTCGCCGAGGGCCATGTTGTACTTGACCACCAGCTTGGTGGCCTGGTCGGCGACGACGAGGAAGAACGTGACCCAGAGGACGCGCATAGAGTTCGGAGTTGGCTTCGCCGGCCTACCGGCTCAGGGTTCGGGGTTCAGGGTCGGGGGTTCCAGGCTGGGCGTTCGGTGCTGCCGTTGCTCGGAGTCCAACCCTGAACTCCGAACTGGGATCGCTACAGGCGACGGACGCCGATGATCAGGGTTTCGTCGCCGATCACGATGTCGTCCCGGGTGAAGTCGCCCGTGGGTGCCTCCGCCACGACCAACGTGTCGGCCAGCGTCTCCGTCCGAACGGGCGTCGCGAAGGCGGGCGTGAGGACGGCGCCGTCGAGGAGACGCGCGAGCAACGCCGGGGACCCGGCGAACTCGACCGCGATCCGGTCGGAGACCTCGAAGCCCGCCTCCTTGCGGAGCGCCTGGACCCGGTTGACGAACTCGCGCACGAAGCCCTCCGCGCGGAGGGCCTCGTCGAGTGTAGTGTCGAGCGCCACCGTGACCGTCTGCGTCGACCCGTCGGCGGCGACGAGCGACTCCTGGCGGACGACGCGGCCTGCGACACCTTCGGAGACCACGTCCAGGTCGCCGGCTTCGAGGACGACCGAGCCGCTCGGCATGAGCAGTTCGAGCGTGCCCTCGGCCTCGTAGCGCGCCACCGACGCCGAGTCGAGCAGCCGGATGGCCGCGTTGGCCTCCTTCATCTGCTTGCCCAGCTTGCGACCGAGCGCCTTGAAGTTGGGCTTGGCGGACTTCACGACCGCGCCCGAGTCGCCCGACGCCGTCTCCAGCGCCTTGACGTTGACCTCGTCCAGGATCACGTCCTCGACCGACCGCAGCACGGCCTCGTCGACGCCGCCGACGCCCGTCACCACGAGGAGCGACCCGAGCGGCTGGCGGACGTTGATGGACGCCTCGTTGCGGAGCGCGAGCGTGGCCGTGGTGACGGCGCGGGCGAGCGCCATGCGGCCCTCCAGGTCCACGTCGAGGCGGAGCGGGTCGGCCTCGGGGTAGCTCTGGAGGTGTACCGAGGCGGTGTGGCCGAGCAGCCCGTACAGCCACTCGCCGACGAACGGCGCGATGGGCGCCATCAGCCGCGAGATCGCCTCCAGGCTCTCCCACAGCGTGTCGTAGGCCGCGCGCTTGTCGGTGTCGTCGGCGCCCTTCCAGAAGCGGCGGCGGGACCGGCGGAGCCACCAGTTCGAGAGGTCGTCCGTGAACGCCTCGACGGCGCGGGCGGCACGCGTCGGGTGGTAGCCGTCGAGCGCGTCGGTCGCCTCGGCGATGGTCGACTGGAGGCGCGACAGGATCCAGCGGTCCAGCTCGGTCCGCCCGCCCAGCGGCACCGCCTCAGCGTCGGTGCGGACGTACCCGTCGAGCGCCGCGTAGGTCGCGAAGAAGCGGTACGTGTTGACAAGCGTGCCGAAGAACTTGCGCGTCGTCTCCTCGACCGCCGCGTCCGAGTAGCGGAGGTCCTCCCAGGGCGGGCTGGCCGCCATCATCGACCAGCGGATCGGGTCGGCCCCGTGGCGCGCGATGGCCGCGAACGGCTCGACCGCGTTGCCCTTCGACTTGGACATCTTGTTGCCCTCGGCGTCCAGCACGAGGCCGTTCACGACCACGTTCTTGTACGCCACCCGGTCGTCGACGAGCGCCGCGATGGCGTGGAGCGTGTAGAACCACCCGCGCGTCTGGTCGACGCCCTCCGCGATGAAGTCGGCCGGGGCGTTGGCCTGGAAGCGCTCGACGTTCTCGAACGGGTAGTGCCACTGCGCGAACGGCATGGCGCCCGAGTCGAACCACACGTCGATCAGGTCCTCCACGCGGCGCATGGTGCCGCCGTTGGGGCCGGGCCACGTCAGCGCGTCCACGTAGGGGCGGTGGAGGTCCACCGTCCCCAGGTCCGGGTTGATGGCGGCCTCCGGGAAGACCCCGCCGACCTTCGCCTCCAGCTCGGCGATCGAGCCAATGCACTCGCGGTGCGGCTCCTCCACCTCGCGGCCGTCGTCGAACGTCTCGACCCAGATGGGCAGCGGCGTGCCCCAGAAGCGGGAGCGCGACAGCGCCCAGTCGACGTTGTTCTCCAGCCACTGCCCGAACCGGCCCGTCCCGATGCCCTCGGGCTGCCAGTTGATGGTGCGGTTCAGGTCGACCATCCGGTCCTTGACCTCGGTCGTCCGGATGAACCAGCTCTCGACCGGGTACTGCATCAGCGGCGTGCCCTTGCGCCAGTCGTGCGGGTAGTTGTGGACGTAGCTGTCCTCGCGGTACAGCAGCCCGCGCGCGGTCAGGTCGCGGATGATCGGCCGGTCGGCATCCTTGAACCAGAGGCCGCTCAGGTCGCCGAAGTCGTCGATAAAGCGTCCCTCAGCGGTGACCGGGTTGAGCACGGGCAGGTCGTACTTCTGGCCCGTCGCGAAGTCGTCCATGCCGAAGGCGGGCGCCGTGTGTACGATGCCCGTGCCGTCCTCCGTCGTCACGTAGTCGGCCGAGACGACGCGCCACGCGTCGGCCCCGTCGGCGTGATCGACGGCGTCGGGCCACATCGGCTCGTAGCGGAGGCCGACGAGGTCGGCGCCGGTCATCTCCTGCACCACCTCGTAGTCACCCTTGAGGATGGCCCCGGCCTGGCTCTTGGCGACGATCAGGAACTCCTCCTCGCCGTCCACCTCCTGGCGGGCCTTGACGTAGTGGATCTTCGACCCGACGACCATCGCCACGTTGGACGGGACGGTCCACGGCGTCGTCGTCCAGGCGAGCAGCGACGTGCGCGGCTCCTGCACCAGCCGGGCGCGGACGACGACCGACACGTCCTGAACCTCTTTGTAGCCCAGCGAGACCTCGTGCGACGAGAGCACCGTCCCGTTGGCCGGGCTGTACCACTGGATCTTGTGGCCCTTCGAGAGCAACCCCTTCTCCCAGATTCGCTGGAGCAGGTTCCAGACCGACTCGATGTAGTTCGTCTCGAACGTGATGTAGGGCTCGCCGAGGTCCACCCAGTAGCCCATGCGGACCGTCAGGTCGTCCCAGAGGTCCTTGTACTTGAGGACGGACGCGCGGCAGGCGGCGTTGTACTTCGCGATGCCGTACGCCTCGACCTGGTGGCGGCCCTCCAGCCCGAGCTCCTTCTCGACCTCGATCTCGACCGGCAGCCCGTGCGTGTCCCAGCCCGCCTTGCGGTCGACGCGGAAGCCCCGCATCGTCTTGTAGCGGCAGAAGAGGTCCTTGATGGTCCGCGCCATCACGTGGTGGATGCCCGGCTTGCCGTTGGCCGTCGGTGGGCCCTCGTAGAACACGAAGTGCGGCGCGCCCTCGCGAATGTCGAGCGACTGCTGGAACGTGTCCTCGGCCTCCCAGCGGGCGAGCACGGCCTCTTCGACGGCGACAGGGTCGAAGCGATCGACCTCGGGATACGACATGGTGACGGGCGGATTCAGGAGCCGTGAAGCTACCGTCCGCCGTCCCGGCCCGACGTGAAGCCGAGGGCGATTCCGGGGCCGCGGCCCGACCCCGGCGCCGAGCACACGCCCCCGACGCTATCCGGCCGGCTTCGCCGCGACGTCGCCCGGCAGCGTCACCCGGACCGCGGCGCCGCCGAGCGAGCCAGGGCCGAGTTCGATCCGCCCGCCGTGGCTGACGGCGATCGCCCTGGCCAGCGACAGCCCAAGCCCGACGCGCCGGCCGGAGGCCCACCCGGAAGTAAACGGCTCGAACGCCGTCGCCAGCGTCGCCGGGTCGATTCCCGGACCGTCGTCGGCGACCGTCAACACGACGTCGCCGCCGCCCGCTTCGGCGGTCACGGCCACGTGCCCGCCCCCCGACCGCGCCGCGAGCACGGCGTTGCCGATGAGGTTGCTCAGCATCCGGGCCAGCGCCGAGCCGACGCCCACGACCTCGACGCCCGGGACGACATCGACCGACACCTCGACGTCGCCGGCCGACGCCTGCGCGACCGCCGAGCGGACGACCTCGGCCAGGGCGACCGGCCGGAGCACGCCATCGACGCCGCGGGCGTGCTCGTACATCGAGCGCACGACCTCGTCGGCGCGTCGGCCCTGGCGGGCCGCCCCGTCGGCAGCCTCCGAGAGGGCGCGGAGGTGGGCTGCCGCCTCGCCCGTCAGTTCAGCCGTTTCGGCAAGCGCGGCGGCTTCGACCACGGCGGCCTCGGCGAACCCGACCGCGAGCCCGAGCGGGTTGCGGAGTTCGTGGGCCACGCCTGCCAGCAGTCGCCCGAGCCCGGCCAGCTTCTCCTGCTCGACGATCTGGGCCTGCATCTGGCGGACGTGCCGGAGGGTCTGGCGGAGCGCCTCGTTCGAGTCACGGAGCGCGCGGTCCCGCCGTGCGCGCTCGACAGCGTAGCGCAGCGTCCGGCGAAGCACCTCGGGCGTTAGCTCGGCCTTGACGAGATAGTCCGACGCCCCGGAGCGGACTGCGTCGAGCGCCACCTCGAGGTCGCCCAGCGACGTCAGCGCGACGACGGGCACGGCGTCGGCGACGGCCACGACGCGTGCCACGGTCTCCCAGTACTGAGAGTCCGGGAGTTGCTGGTCGGCCAGGACGACGTGGAAGGGGTCAGCGTCCGCGCCGGCGGCGTCCAGTGCGGCTGTCCCCGCCTCGACCGTCGTGACATGGTCGAGCCGAATCACCGGGTCGTGGACATCGGCGAGGTAGGCCTCGACGAGGGCCGCGTGGTCCGGGTTGTCCTCAATCAAGAGCACCCGAAGCGGGTCCGGCGTCTGCTCGACGACCTCCACGACGACGCCGTCGGCGCCCTCAGGATCGGTCAGGCCGTCCTGGGTCGTGGGCGTCGGCAGGGAACCGGGCGAGGGGGGCAGGGACATACGGTTAGGGGAGTCGATTCCAGCGGGCCCAGTAGTCGCCGAGCTCGTGGATCATGGCCTCGAACTTGGCGAAGTCGACGGGTTTGACGAGGTAGCTGTTGGCGTGCGTCCGGTAGGCGCGGGCTCGGTCGGACTCGGCGTCGCTCGTGGTGAGCACCACGACCGGGATCTCGCGCAACCCCTCGTCGCCCTTGACCTCCGCGAGCACGTCGAGGCCGCCCACGCGGGGCAGGTTGAGGTCGAGCAGGATGAGATCGGGGCGAGGCGCCTCGCCGTGGCTCTCGCGTCGGTACAGGATGTCCAGCGCCTCGGCGCCGTCCCGAGCCCGGATCGTCTGGTGGCGGGGATCATGGCTCTCGAGCGCGACCGCCGTGAGTTCAGCATGGTCGTCGTCGTCCTCAACCAGGAGGATGCAGAGGGGTCGAATAGGAAGATCGGAAGCCATCGCGGAATGAGTGTGCAAACTATGTACCAGAGGCCCCATTGTGCCGAGGCGGGGCGGAGAGAACGGCGTGGGGCGGAACTTCCAAAACGAACCGGGCGCCCTCCTGGCCCGGCGGCCCGTCGGCCCCCTCGACCCGCGCCTCACCTCCCAGCACCTCCATCACCCGGGAGACGACCGCGAGCCCGACGCCGGTCCCGTCGCCCCCGGTGTCGAGCCGCTGGAAGAGGTCGAAGACGCGGTCGCGGTACGCCTCGGGCACGCCGGGCCCGTCGTCCTCCACGATCACGCGGAGGCCGCCACTGGGAGCCGGCTCGGACCGCACGACGACGCGTGAGCCCCCGCCCCCCAGCCCGTAGTGGACCGCATTCGCGAGCAGGTTCTCGAGCGCCTCCTCGATGCGCTGGGGGTCGGCCAGGAGGGCGCCCAGCGCGTCGCGCACCTCAAGGGTCCCGCCCACCGCCCGCGCGCGGACCGCGAGCTCGTTTACCAGACGGTTGGCAATCGCGTCGAGGTCGACCGGCCGGGGGTCCCCGGATGTCCGTCCCGACCGGCTCAGGACCAGCAGGTCCTCGATGAGCCGTCCCATCCGGTCGGCTGCGTTCAGGACCCGGTCGAGGGCCTGGTCGGCCTTCTCGGTCCGCCCGGCGGCGATGTACCCCTTGAGGAGGCCCAGGAACCCGGTGATGGTGACGAGCGGCGACTTGAGGTCGTGCGAGACGGTGTAGGCGAACCGCTCCATCTCGGCGTTTTTCTGCCGGAGCACCTCCTCCTGCTGCCGCCGCTCGGTGACGTCGAAGTTGAACCCGTAGAGGCGCCCGCCGCCCCGGCCGTCGGCGATCACTCGCCCACGGGCAGCGAGCCAGCGGACCCGGCCGCCTGGGAGGAAGATCCGGAACTCGGCGTCGTACCGGTCCCCTCCTTCGATCGCCTCTACGATCGATTCCTTGAGTCCCGGGAGGTCGTCCGGGTGGACGATTTCGAAGAACGCCTCGGCGGAGGGCATTCCCTCGGCTCCCACGCCCCAGAGGTGAGCCGCCAGGTCATCGTGGACGAGCATGTCAGAGCCCACGTCCCACTCCCACGACCCGATGCCGCCCCCTTCGAGCGCGAGTTGAAGCCGGACCTCGCTCTGGCGCAGCGCGAGCTCGGCGCGCTTCTGGTCGTCGATGTCCGTGCACGTCCCGAACCAGCGCAGGAGTTGGCCGTCAGGCGCGCGGAGCGGGTCGGCCCGGCCGATGAACCAGCGATGGGCGCCGTCGGTCTTCCGACGGATCCGATACTCGACCTCGTACGGCTCGCCGGTCGCCAGCGAGTGGGCCCACCGCGCCGCCGCCGCGTCGAGGTCGTCGGGGTGGATGTAGTCGGCCCAGCGGAAGCCCTGACTGCCGCCCCGGTTCTCGCCGCCGGGTTCATCGGGTCGGGGCATCCCGGTGTAGGCGTACCATCGCTCGTTGAAGTAATCGTGGTACCCCTCGGGCGTCGTCGTCCAGACGAGTTGAGGGAGCGACTCGGTGAGCTGACGGAGCTGGCGCTCACTCTCACGGAGCGCGGCCTCGGTCTGGCGAGCCTCACTGACGTCGGTGAAGTAGACCGTGAGGCCACCGTCGAACGGGAACGCGCGGACGGAGAAGTACCGGCCGAGCGGGTCGTAGGGCGCGTCGAACTGGACGGCCTCCCGGGTCTCGACGGCTCGGTGGTAGGCGTCCCAGAAAGGGCTCCCGACGGCCTCGGGGAACTCGTGCCATACGACCTTGCCCAGCAGGTCGGCCCGCGCACGATCCAGCAGGGACACCGCCTGGTCGTTGACGTAGGTGAACCGCCACTCGACGTCGAGCGCGAAGAAGGCGTCCGAGATCGACGCCAGCACGTCGGCCGCGTCGATCTCGGGGCCGGCGTCCGACACGGGGGCGTCCTCGGCGGACGGCGGGGGGACGGGAGGCACGAGCGGTTGAGGGGCGGTCGCGGAAGGCAGAGCCGTACGACCCAGACTCGCTCTCGTTTCCGGTCGGCCGGCGCCGCGGGCCGGTTGGCTCGATCTCTTGACGCGAGGCGACTCTCCGAGAGACGGCGACCCCGAGTCGCTCGACGTTTCTCCCAGGTGGCGCCCGCGCGTAGTGCAATCGGACTGGGTGCGTGCAGAGCCGCCCCTCTACCTTCGCGACATCTCCACACGTCGCCATGGCCGCCCCGCTCCGCATCGCGCTCGTCTCGCCGCGAGGCCCCCTGTACCGCCACCGAGGCGGGGCGTGGCGGCGGCAGATGCGCTACGCGCCCCTCACGCTGACGACCCTCGCGGCGCTCGTCCCGGACGACGTGCCCGCCGAGGTCGCGCTCTACGACGAGGGCCTGGGCGACGTGCCGGACGACCTCGACGCCGACCTGGTCGGCATCAGCGCGATCACGGGGACCGCGCCGCGCTCGTACGAGATCGCCGACGCGCTCCGGGCGCGCGGCGTGCCGGTCGTGCTCGGCGGCGTCCACCCGACGCTGGTGCCCGACGAGGCCCAGCGGCACGCGGACGCCGTCGTGACGGGCTACGCCGAGGACGCGTGGCCGGAGTTGCTGCGCGACGTCCGCGCCGGCCGGATGCGCGAGCGCTACGCCCAGGCGCCGGGCCTGAGTCTGGCCGGGCGTCCGCACCCGCGCCGCGACCTCTTGCCGACCGGGCGCGTGGCGCAGTCGTTCACCCTAGAGGCCACGCGCGGCTGCCAGCACCGCTGCGACTTCTGCGTCGTCCCGACGGCCTGGGGCGGGCCGATGCAGCGGCCCGTCGGCGAGGTGGTGGACGACATCGTGCGAGGCGGGGCGAAGCGGCTCCTGTTCCTCGACCTCAACCTGATCGGCGACGTGGGGTACGCGAAGGCGTTGTTCGAGGCGCTCGTCCCGCTCGGCGTCACCTGGGGGGGGCTGGCGACGACCCGCATCGCCGACGACCCGGAGTTGCTGGCGCTCGCCGCGCGGAGCGGCTGCCGGGCGCTACTCATCGGCTTCGAGTCGCTGTCGGACGACACCCTGGCCGAGAGCCACAAGCGGTTCAACGCCGTCCGCGAGACGCCCGAGGCGAGCTACCGGCACGTGCTCGGGGCCCTCCACGACCACGGCATCGCGGTGATGGGCTGCTTCGTGTTCGGCTTCGACACCGACGCGCCCGACGTGTTCGACCGCACCGCCGCCTTCGTCCACGACGCGAACGTCGACCTCCCCCGCTATGCGGTCCTGACGCCGTTCCCCGGCACGCCGCTCTACCGCAAGCTGTCCGCCGAGGGCCGCATCCTCACCGACGACTGGGGCCTCTACGACGGCCAGCACGTCGTCTTCGAGCCCGCCCAGATGTCGGCCGACCAGCTGTTGCGCGGGACCGAGCGCGCGTGGCTCCGGACCTACCGCTGGACTTCCATCGTGAAGCGGCTGGCGAGTTCGCGGACGCAGACGGCGCTCGCGCTGGCGACGAACGTCGGCTACCGCTACTACGCGCACCGGCTGAACGAGTACTATACCTGCGACTGGCAGCTCGGGCTGACGCCGGAGCGGAGGGCGGCCTGATGCAGGTCGACGCCCCCGCCGTCGCCCGAGGCCGTGCCTTCGCTCAACCAGGCGTGGCGACGAGCGCCTGGCTGCCGGTCGCCCGGAGCCGCGCGATCCGCTCGGGCCGCGTGCTCGGGGTCGACGCGCCCGGCGGGCCGGTCGCGCTGTGGCGGGACGCGCGCGGCACGCTCCACGCCGTCGACGCCCGGTGCCCCCACCTCGGCGCCGACCTGGGCCAGGGCAGCGTCGAAGCGGACGCGCTCGTGTGCCCGTTCCACGGCTGGGCCTTCGGCGGCGACGGGACCTGCCTCGGGGCGCCGGGCTGGAACGAGGCACCGACGCGACGCACCCGCTCGGTCCCGGTGCAGGAACGCTGGGGGCTGGTGTGGATCGCGACCGGGCCCGACCCGGTCGACCTCCCCGACCCGTCGCCGGGCGACTGGCGGATCGTCCGCCCGCCGTCGCAGACGATCGCCGCTCACCCGCACCTCGTCATCGGCAACGGACTCGACGCGGCGCACTTCGACACGCTGCACGGCCTGGAGCCGACGGCCGAGCCGGTCCTGAGCGTCGACCCGCCGCGCGTGACGCTGGAGATGCGGGGCAGAGCGAAGAGCCGGGCGCTGCGTCGGCTGCTGGGCGGCGACGTCTGGCTCCGGTTCACGACGCACGGCGGCCACATCGCCACGGCGGACGTCGAGGCGCCGGTCCGCTTCCGAGCGCTGTTTACGGCGACGCCCGTGCCCGAGGGCAGCCGGACCCAGGTGGTCCTCTTCCTCCCGCGCGGGCCTGTCCGGACGCTCCGCGCCGCCGTCGGCCTCTACGCGCTCTTGCACGACGACGCCCGCATCCTGGAACGCGTGCGCTTCCGGCGCGCCTTCACCCCCGCCGACGGGCCGCTCCAGGCCTTCGCCGAGGTGGTGGACGGCTTGCCCAGAGGTCGGTCATGAGGGTCGCCTTCCTCCGTCCCAGCCTCGACGGCGGCCGCGCGCACGACGCGATGGAGCCGCTGGCCTTCGCCGCGCTCGCCGCGGTGTCGCCCGAGGGGACCACGCACACGCTCCACGACGAGCGGCTGGCGCCGATTCCTACCCGCCTGAACACGGACCTCGCCGCGATTACGGTCGAGACCTACACCGCCCGCCGCGCCTACCAGATCGCCGACAGCCTCCGCGCACAGGGCGTGCCCGTCGTGATGGGCGGCTACCACCCGACGTTCCTGCCCGACGAGGCGGCGCAGCACGCCGACGCGGTCGTTCTGGGCGATGGCGAGCCCGTCTGGCCCCAGGTCGTGGCCGATGCCGCCGCCGGTCGCCTCCGACCCCGCTACGAAGCGGACGGCTTCCCCGACCTCGCGACGCTCCGGTTCGACCGGTCGCTCTTCCACGGGATGGACTACCAGAAGGTGATGCCGGTGCAGGTCGGGCGCGGCTGCCGGTTCGCGTGCGACTTCTGCTCGATCCACGCCTTCTACGGCCGGTCCCTGCGCCAGCGTCCGCCCCAGGCCGTCGCCGACGAGATCCGCCGGTCCGGCGCGCGCCACGTGCTGCTGGTGGACGACAACCTGCTGGTCGACCGCGAGCAGGCCGCCGCGCTGTTCGAGGCGCTGATCCCGATCGGCATCACGTGGGGCTGTCAGGTGACGCTCGACGTGACGCACGACCTGGAACTCCTCGACCTGATGGCGCGGAGCGGCTGCATCGCCGCGCTCGTCGGCTTCGAGTCGCTGGACGACGGCAACCTGGGCCAGATGCGCAAGCGGTTCAACACGGTCGGCGGGCCCTATGCCGAGGCCATCGGCCGCTTCCACGACCGCGGCATCATGGTCTACGGCTCGTTCGTGTTCGGCTACGACCACGATGGCCCCGACTGCTTCGAGCGAACGGTCCAGTTCGCGCTCGACCATCGCCTCTTCCTCGTCAACTTCAGCGCCCTCCAGCCGACGCCCGCGACGCGCCTCTACGCCCGCCTGGAGAGCGAGGGCCGTCTCCTCCACGACGCGTGGTGGACCGACCCGACGTACCGCTACGGCGACGCCGCCTTCCAGCCCGCCCGCCTCAGCCCAGACGAGCTCACCGAGGGCTGCCGCCGCGCCCGCCAGCAGTTCTTTCGGCCTCGGTCGATCTGGCGACGCACCTGGACCCGCCCGCACGCCCGCTCACCGCGACGCCTGGCCATCTACCTCGGCGCCAACGTCATGGCGAGGCGGGCGCTGAAAGCCAAGCTGGGCAAGCCCCTCGGGAAGAGGGAAATGGGAAATGGGAACGGGGAAATGGCAGACTCCCGACTCATCACCGTGCCGGCCTGACCGCCCCACGTTTCACGTTCCACGCCGCACCTTCCACCCCTCCCATGCGCCTGACCCTCGTCCACCCCTGCATCGGCCGTCGGCCTGGGGAGCCGTACATCAAGGCGTGGCAGATGGAGCCGCTGCCGCCCGCCACGCTCGCCGGGCTCACGCCTCCCGACTGGGAGGTCCGCTTCCACGACGACCGGATGGAGGCCATCCCGTTCGACGAGCCGACCGACTTGGTGGCGATCTCGGTCGAGACGTACACCGCGCGACGGGCGTACCAGATCGCGTCCGAGTACCGGCGGCGCGGCGTGCCGGTCGTGATGGGCGGCTTCCACGCGACGCTCGTCCCGGAGGAGGTGTCGCGCTACTGCGAGGCGTTGGTCATCGGCGAGGTGGAGGGCGTCTGGGCGACGGTGCTGGCGGACGCGGCGGCCGGGCGGCTCCAGCGCGTCTACCGCGGCGAGGGCCGGCCCGGGCTGGCGGGGCTCCGCCCCGACCGCTCCATCTTCGCGGGCAAGCAGTACCTCCCCATCGGACTGGTGGAGGCCGGGCGCGGGTGCCACTTCAAGTGCGAGTTCTGCGCCGTCACGTCGTACTTCGGCGCGACGCAGACCCGGCGGCCGGTGGAGGACGTGCTCCGGGAGGTCCGCGAGGTGACCGAGGCGGGCCGGAAGCTGCTCTTCTTCGTGGACGACAACATCACGTCCAACATGGACGAGGCCAAGGAGCTGTTCCGCGCGCTCAAGCACGAGAAGATCCGCTGGGTGAGCCAGGCGAGCATCAACGCGGCGCACGACGAGGAATACCTGACGCTGCTGGGCGAGAGCGGCTGCCAGGGCGTGCTGATCGGCTTCGAGACGCTCAACGAGGCCAACCTGAGGCAGATGCGCAAGCGCTTCAATACGATGCGCGGCGGCTACGCAAAGGCGCTCGAGAACCTGCGGCGCCACGGCGTGCGGCTGTACGCGACGTTCGTGGTCGGCTACGACGAGGACACCGAGGCGAGCGTGGATCAAGCGCTGCGGTTCGCGCTCGACCACAAGTTCTACATCGCCGCCTTCAACCACCTGACGCCGTTCCCCGGGACGGCCCTCTACGACCGGCTCAAGGACGAGGGGCGGCTCCGCTACGACGCGTGGTGGCTGGACCCGGCCTACCGCTACAACGAGGTCCCGTTCTGGCCCGCCAAGA
Organism: Rubrivirga sp. SAORIC476; assembly: GCF_002283555.1. NCBI lineage: Bacteria > Pseudomonadati > Rhodothermota > Rhodothermia > Rhodothermales > Rubricoccaceae > Rubrivirga > Rubrivirga sp. SAORIC476. The sequence goes on from NZ_MVOI01000003.1 coordinate 429,465, forward strand.
TGACGCCCGAGCAGGTCCGCGCGTCGTGCGTCGAGGCGCGCGCCCGGTTCTACCGCTGGCGCTCGATCGCGCGACGGAGCGTCGACCGGGTGAATGCGGGCAACGCGATGATGTGGTCGGCCTTCTGGACCATCAACGCGATGCTGCGGGCGGAGGTCGACCAGCGCGACGGCTACCCGCTGGGCGACCTCGGCTACACCGGCGAGATCATCGAGGCGAGCCATTCCGAGCCGTTCTCGATGACGACCCGGCCACGCGGCGCGCTGGAGGCGTGGGCGGCGTGACCCGCTTGGCTCCCCCGATCTCCCGCCAGAGGAGCGATCCGTCGGGTCGCCCCGCACGTACCGTGGCGACGGGCCTCGTCGAGCGCGCCACCGAGGCGGACGAACCGGGCCTCCGGGCGCTCTTGCGCGAGGTCACCGTGCCCGGCGCGGTCCGCCTGAGCTACCAACGCGAACCTGCTTTCCACGCCGCCGACGCCTGCCTCGGGGACCGCGTGGACACCCTGGCCGGGCGGCTCGCCCCGGACGGCCCGCCCGTCGCCGTCGTCCAGCGCGCGAGCCGGACCGTGTTCGTGGACGGCCGACCGACCCGCGTCGGCTACATCGGCGGCCTCCGGGCGCGACCCGACCGGACGGTGCGGACGCTCGTCGGCCAGGGGTGGACGCAGCTCCGCGCCGTGCACGACGCCGACCCGGTGCCAGTCACGTTCCTCGCCGTCACCGCCGAGAACGACCGCATCCGCCGCCTGCTTGCCGTCCAGCGCGGCGACGCGCCCACGGTCACGCCCGTCGCCGACGTGGTGACGCTGGCCCTCGTCGTCCACCGTCGCCACCGCACCCATGCTCCGGTTGATCCCGCCGACGCCGATACGCTGCGAGCCGCCCTCGGCCCGGCCCGCGACCTCTTCCCCGCCGGTCCCCTCCCTCGCCTCGGCGAGACGACCGAGGTGGCTGTGGATGGTGCCGCGCTGACGCTGTGGGACGCCTCGCCCGTCCGCCAGACGGTCGTGCGCGGGTACGACGGCGTGCTGGGCCGCGTCCGCCCGCTCGCGAACGGTGCGTTGCGGATGTTGGGCGCGTCGCCGCTGCCCGCCATCGGCCGACCGCTTCGGTCGGCCTTCGCAGTGCGGCCGGTCTGGCGCGACGCCGAGGCGCTGGACGCGGTCGTCGGCGCGGCGCTGGGCGAGGCGCGGGCGCAGGGGCTGGCCTTTCTTCTCCTGGGGCTCGACGCCCGCGATCCGGCGCTGCCGCTTCTCCAGCGTCGCCTCCACGTCGCGTACCGGAGCACGCTGCTCGCGGCGACGTGGCCCGGCGACGCCCCTCCCTCCTTTCGCTCCCCGGTCCATGTCGAGATCGCCAGCTACTAGCGCGCCTGCGCCGACCGCCCCCACCAGCACGGGCGAGGTCCGCCCGGTCCGCGACCTCACCGAGGCGGAGCGGGACGCGATGCGGGCCCTCCTCGACGGCCCCTTCGCGGACGTCACGCCCGAGGCCTTCGGGGCCGACCTCGACGAGAAGGACGCGGCGGTCCTGCTCTACGACCCCACGGGCCGGCTCGCGGGCTTCTCGACGCTCCTGCGCATCGACGCCACGCACGGCGGTCGGCCGGTGACGGCGTTCTTCAGCGGCGACACCGTCGTGCGCACCGACGCACGCGGCGCGGCGCTGCTGCCCCGGCTGTGGAGCCAGCACGTGTTCGCGGAGGCGGCCCGCCAGCCCGAGCGCGACACGGTCTGGTTCCTCCTCTCGTCCGGCTTCCGGACGTACCGTTTCCTGCCGACGTTCTTCGCCCGGTTCACGCCCTCGCACGACGACCGCTCGCCCGAGTCCGACCGCGCCCTCCTGGCCGCGCTCGCCCGCGCCCGCTACGCCGACCGCTACGACGCCGACGCCGGGGTCGTCCGCCTCGCGCACCCGACGCCGCTCCGCGACGACCCCACGCTGAGCCGCCGCCTCTCCGACCCGCACGTCGCCTTCTTCGCCCATTCCAACCCCGGCTGGACGCAGGGCGACGAGCTGGCCTGCCTCACCCGCATCCACCCCGACAACCTCACCGAGGCGGGACGGCGGATGGTATACGGCTGACCTGCTTACCCACACCCCTCCCTGCCATGCTTCCGTCCGAGCCCCTCACGACGCGCCAAGCCCGCGCGGCCCTGACCGAGATCCTGGGCGACGCCCTGCCACCCCTCCGCGAGCTCCGCCTGGGGCGGCGGCTGGAGGAGATCGCCGTGTTCGGCGGGTTGTGGGGCGTCGGGCTGGCGCTGGCCTGGGGGAGCGGGCAGGCCGAGGGCGCGGCGCAGTGGGCGCTGCGCGGCGGGGCCGTCCTCGCGTCGGCGCTGGCGCTGAACGCGTTCGTGCTGCTGCTGCACGAGGGAATGCACGGCGTCCTGTTCCGGTCGCCCGTCCTCAACCGCTGGGTGTCCGTCGCGCTCGGGGCGACGGTCGGCATGTCGTTCTCGGCGTACCGGGTGCTCCACACGATGCACCACGACCACCTCGGGAGCGACGACGATCCGGACGACTACGCGGCCTACACCGACCGGCCGGTCGTCTTCTGGCTGATGCAGGGCCTGCGCCTGAGCGTCGGCGCGTTCATCTACCTCGTCGCGATCCCCATCGTCGCGTCGCGGCGCGGGACGGCGACCGACCGCGTGCGGATCGCGCAGGAGTACGTGGTCCTGGCGCTCCTCTGGACGGCCGCCGCGCTGCTCGTGCCCTCTTCCATCCTGATCTGGGGCTGGCTCGCCGCGCTGCCCGTCGTCGCGCTGATGGTTCAGATCCGCGGGCTCACCCAGCACGGGCTGACGGAGCGCCACGACGCGTTGCTGTCGAGCCGGACGGTCCGCCCGCACCCGGTGGTCGCCTTCTTCCTGCTCAACGAGAACTACCACCTGGAGCACCACCTGTACCCGGAGGTGCCGAGCTACCACCTGCCGGCGCTCCACCGGGCGGCCTGGGATCACCTGCCGCGGACGTGCGAGGACACGTCGTACCTGGGCTTCCTCGGGCGCTTCGTGCAGCAGTCGTGGGCGCTCGACGAGACGCCGGTCGGGGTGGTCCACCGCGACGTGCCTGCGTCCCGCCTCGGCGCGGCCGAGCCAGCGTGAGGGCACGGCTCGCGAACGCGGCCTGGGCGCTCGCGTCCCGCCCCGCCGCCACCGCGTTCCACCGCGCCCTGGCCGACCCCGAACGCGCGCAGACGGCGCTCTTGCTGGCGACGCTCCGAGCGAACGCGAACACGGCCTACGGACGGGCGTACGGGTTCGGCCGCGTCCAGTCGCTCCGCCAGTTCCAGGACGCCGTGCCGGTCGTCGGCTGGGACGAGGTCGCGCCGTACGTCGACCGCATCGCGTCGGGCGAGGCGAACGTGCTGACCGCCGAGCCGGTCCGCCTGCTGGAGCCGACCGGCGGCTCGTCGGGCGGGACGAAGTGGATTCCCTACACCCGGACGCTCCAAACCCAGATCCGCGCCGCCGTCGCCCCGTGGATCGCCGACCTGTTCCGGAGCGTGCCCGCCTCGGCGCACGGGCCAGCCTATTGGTCGGTCTCCCCCGCCGTCGCTCAGGAGCGGACGGCGGGCGGCCTCCCCGTCGGTTTCGAGGACGACGGCGCGTACCTGTCGCCTCTGCATCGGACGCTGGCCCGCGCCACCCTGGCCGTCCCCGGCGCCCTGCGCCACGTGGCCGATCCCGAGGCGTTCCGCTACGCGACGCTCCGCCATCTCGTCGCCCGGCGCGACCTCGCGGTCGTGTCGGTCTGGAACCCGACGTTTCTCACGCTCCTCCTGCGCCCGCTCCGCGCCTGGGCCGACCGACTCGCGCGCGACCTCGACCGGGGTACGCTCTCGGCCGACGTGCCCGACGCCGTCGCTGCGGGCCTCCGCCCCGACCCGACCCGCGCCGCCGAGGTGCGCCGTCTCATCGCCCAGACGACCACCGAGGCGGACCTCGTCGCCGCGCTCTGGCCGCGCCTCGCCCTGGTCAGCGCGTGGGCCGACGGGCATGCCGCGGGGCCAGCTCGCTCGCTTCAGGCGCTCGTGCCTCAGGCGGCCTTTCAACCGAAGGGACTGATCGCCACTGAGGGCATCGTCACGATTCCATTGTGGGGCCACGGCGGCGGCGCGCCCGCGCTGACGAGTCATGTCCTCGAGTTCGTGCCCGAGGGCGGTGGGCGGCCGCGGTTCGCCCACGAGGTCGAGACCGGCGCGCGCTACGGCGTCCTCCTCACGACCGGGGGCGGGCTGACGCGCTACCGCCTGGGCGACACCGTCGAGGCGGTCGGCCAGGTCGCCGCGTCACCGCTGCTGCGGTTCGTCGGGCGCGAGCGGGCCGTGTCGGACCGCGTCGGCGAGAAGCTGCACGAGGGCCATGTCGCCCAGGCACTCGCCGCGCTCGACCTCGACGGGTTCTCGATGGTGGCCCCAGACGACACCTCGGCCCCCATCCGCTACGTCCTGTTCTCCGACGCCTCGGGCCTACCCACGGCAGCGCGGCGGCTGGACGAGGCGCTCCAGACCAACGTCCACTACGCGCTCGCCCGGCGCCTCGGCCAACTCGGCCCCGTCGCGGCGTTCCGGGTCCGCGGCGACGCCGAGGCGGGCTACCTCGCCGGGTGCGTCGCCCTCGGTCAGCGGCTGGGCGACGTCAAGCCGACCGCCCTCCACCGCGACGGCGGGTGGGCGGACCGGTTCGAGGGTGACTGGGTCGCGTGAGGCTCTACGCCAGCGTCTCCACCACGTCGCCCATGAGGGTCGCGAGGCTGGGCTCGGCCTCTGCAGCGGCCGCGATGACGTCCTCGATGGAGACCGGCTCCAGGGCGTCTGGAAAGCACTCGTCCGTGACCACCGAGATGGCCATGCACCGCATCCCCTGGTGCCGGGCGACGATGACCTCGGGGACCGTGCTCATGCCCACCACGTCGGCGCCGATGGCGCGCAGGAAGCGGTACTCGGCGCGCGTCTCCAGGTTGGGCCCGACGACGGCGACGTAGACGCCCTGCTGAAGACGTATGCCCCGCTCCAGCGCGGCCGCCTCGGCGGCATCGCGCAAGGCCCGGTCGTAGGGCTCCGACATGTCGGGGAAGCGCGGGCCCCAGTCGGCCACGTTCGGACCGGTGAGCGGGTTGACGCCCTGCAGGTTGATGTGGTCAGTCGTCAGCATCAGGTCGCCGCGCCGGTAGAGCGGGTTCATGCCGCCCGCCGCGTTCGAGATCAGCAACGTCTCGACGCCCAGCGCCGCCATCACGCGGACGGGCAGCGTGGCCTGCCACGCCGAGTAGCCCTCGTAGATGTGGAAGCGGCCCTGCATGGCCAGCACCTCGACGCCGCGCAACGTCCCGGCGATCAGGCGCCCCTCGTGGCTCTCGACGGTCGAGAGCGGGAAGTGGGGGATCTCGCTGTACGGGACTGCCTCACGGATCTCGACCTCGTCGGCCAGCTTGCCCAGGCCGGTACCCAGGATGATGCCGACACGGGCGGCGTCGCCGATGCGGTCACGGAGGGCGTCGGCGGCCTCCTGGACCTGGGCGCGGGCGGTGTCGATGTCGGGGGTCATGAAACGTGGGGCGTGGATCGGGGGGCGTGGATGTCGATGGAAGATGCCACGCGCGACGCCCTACGCACTAGTCGAGGTCGTCGAGGATCCGGCGGATCCGGTCGCGCTCCTCGTCGGAGGCGACGACGCTGCGTTCCTCGCCGGTCACGAGCGAGCGGAGGTCCCAGCCGCCCGTTACGGCCGGGGGCGTGGGGGGCCCGTCCTCGGAGGACTCCGGCGCGGGGGACTCGGGAGCGGACGCATACGCACCGGTCAGGGGCGACTCGGTCGCGGACGGCTCTTGGGCGTCGGCCAGTCCGTCGGACGGGGGCGGGTCGGCGGGCGCGAAGGGCATCCGCGCGGGTGTGTAGGGCTCGGGATCGCTGGACGCTGCCGGGTCCGACCATGCATCCCCCGAGGGCTCCGACGTACCCGCCCACGAGTCAGGCGCGGACGGCTCCGGCGGTGCGCTCTCGGTGTCCGTCTCCCCCGGTGCCGCCCACGGCTTGGGATCCTCGGACATGGGGGCTTCGAGACGCGCCGGCTGCGATGGGAAGGAGCCGGGGTTGGCGGGCTGGAGGCGAATGAAGCCGACCGGGTCGTCGCCCTGGAACTGGGCCAGCACCTCCAACTCCGACATGAGGAAGCCACGCAGGCGGGCGGCCGCCTCCGCCTGCCGCGACGACAACCGGACGATGTCCTGTCGGAGGCCGTGGCGCTCGCGCTCGGCGTCACGCAGAATCGTCTCGGCCCGAAGCTCAGCCTCTTGAATGATCAGGCGGGCCTTCTCCTCGGCCGACGCCGCTGTGCTCCGGGCGGTCTCCCGCGCCGACTCCAGTGCCTCCTGGAGTGCCAGTTCCACGCGCTCGTAGTGGACCAGCTTCGCCTCGATCTCGCGCGTGCGTGCCTCGGCCCGATCCTTCTCCTCGTTCGCCTCCGCGAGACGGTCGGCGGCTTGCTTCAGAAACAGGTCGACCTCGGTCGGGTCGTAGCCACGGAAGCCCTTGTCGAACTGCTTCCGTCGGATGTCGTTGGGAGAGAGGTTCATGGCCGGTCGGGGGTGGCGGGCGGGCCGACGCGGCGGACGCGGCGGCGGGGTCGACGGTCGGCGGGAACGTCCGTCCGAGCCTCCGCCGTGCCCACCTCCTCGGCGGCCTCACTCGGCCGACGGAGAAGGGCGATCACGCGCTCCGTGCGCGCTTCGGCCTCCCGGAGGCGCTCCGGCAGGCGCTCGGCCTCGGCCCGCAACCGACCCCGCCGCACCAGCAGCACGATCAGCGCCGCGGCCAGCAGGCCGTCGAGGACGAGGAGGGGGACGAACATAGGTGCAAAGATACGAAATCGGAGCCGTGGCCCCAGGAGGCGCTCAGCGAGGCCCGAAGAGCGCCGTCCCCACGCGGACGTGGGTCGCGCCCTCTTCCACCGCCACGCCGAAGTCGCCACTCATGCCCATCGACAGGATGGACAGAGGGGCCGGTGCGTCGTCGTAGAGACGCCGCAACCGCTGGAACGCGGGGCGGACGACGCGGTCGAGGTCGCCTTCGTCCTCCGCGATGGCGGCCATGCCCATCAGGCCCACGAGGCGGAGGTTGGGGCGCTCACCGACGGCGGCCAGCAGATCCGGCGCGGCGTCGGGCGCGAGGCCGTGCTTGGCGTCCTCATCGGAGATGTTGACCTGCACGAGCACGGGCAGCACACGCCCCGCCTCGGCCGCCCACTTGTCGAGCGCGTTGGCCAGCCGGAGCGAGTCGAGGGCGTGGAACAGGTCGGCGCGGGCCGCGGCGTCTCGCGCCTTGTTGCGTTGCAACGAGCCGATGAGGTGCCACCGCACCGCACCGCCTGCGCTCTCGCCCGGCATCGCGTCCGACTTCTCGACGAGCTCCTGGACGCGGTTCTCGCCGAGGTCGCGGAGCCCGGCCGCCACCGCCGCGCGAACGGTCTCCAGCGGACGCGTCTTCGTGACCGCGACGAGCGTGACCGCGCCGGGGTCGCGTCCCCCGCGATGGGCCGCCTCGGCGATCCGGTCGCGGACACGGGCCGCACGGTCGGCGATGGTCGAGGTCAGAGCAGGGTCGGGTGTCGGCGATGTGGACATGGGATGCGTACCCACCGTCGACCGACGGGATCCGACTGCGCACGGCGACCGCGGGGCGCATTGAGGCTTCACATTCCGTTTTTACCGGACCTAAGTCGTGGCCCTGCGAGGTCTCCCGGTCCTGTACTCCATTCCCGCTTCGGCCACCGCTTCGGCGGCACATGCAGGCACATCGATGCCATATGAGACACGAAGTCCGAACAGGCGAGCGTGCCCTGATGACTCTCCGGATCGCGGCCCCTGAACATAACGGTCCGCCCACAAGCCGGGGAATCCCCTATCCCGCGAAGACGCGACTGTGCACCTCGACTCGTATTGCGTACAGAAACAGATCCCGACCTCATCACCATATCCCGGACAGAGAGACGCGTCGGCCGCGCGCGCCGAGGCCGGCCAGGAACGGCCGAAGGGCGGAAGGAGCCAGCACGAGAGCCGCGTTGGCAACATTCTTGGATCCGGGTCGGCATCCCCACCACGGATGAAATGAACCCGACTCTGCTGTCCCGCCTCGGTTGCGCCCGAGCCGACTGGCTCCACGGCGCCCCCGACGCCTGGAACCGCTACCTCGCCTGCCTCCACCTCGTCACGGCGGTCGCCTCAGAGGCGGGCGACGGCATGGCGACGGCGGAAGCCCCGGAGGTAGTGCTCGCGGGCGCGACGGCCCAGGGGAGCGGCGGGTGCGTACTCGCCGGAGACGACGACGGCCTGCCTCCCTTGCCCACCCTGGAAGGAGTCGAAGCGGCGCTGGTCGACGCGGGTCTTGCCCCGACCCTCGTAGCCCCCCCCGAAGTCGCCTGGGTCGCCAGGACGCGTCCTCGTTCCCAGGCTCCGGCTGTGCCCCCCTCCCCCCCGGCTCTGATCGAGTGGCATCCGCACCCGGACCGTGTGCTGGGTCTGACTCCCATGCCGAGTCCGGCGGCGATCCCTCACGCGGCTCCCGCGCCCGCGAGGACACGGCGCAAGACCTCCTCCAGTCGCTCGCCCCTCGCTGACTGGATGAAGCTGGCCGGGCGACGCTCCCTGCACGCCGCCTGAGCAGGTGCTGACCGCTCGGATGCCTGTTTCCCGTAGCATGGAGAGTCTCTCCACCTCCGACCCCCATGCCCGTTCACGACATCGACTACCGCCTCATCGGTGACGACCTCCAGATCGTCGAAGTAGAGCTCGACCCCGGCGAGGCCGTCCGTGCGGAGGCCGGCGCCATGCTCTACATGGATGCGGGCATCCGCATGGACACGGGGACCGGCGGCGGCTTCATGCGCGGCCTCAAACGACGGATCGCGGGCGAGAGCTTCTTCATCACGTCGTTCATGAACGAGGGCCGAGGCAAGGCGCGGGCGGCCTTCAGCGCGCCCTACCCCGGCAAGGTGATCCCGCTCGACCTCGGCGCCCACGGTGGACGCTTCCTGTGCCAGAAGGACACGTTCCTGTGCGCCGCCGACGGCATCGAGATCGAAGTCGCCTTCACCAAGAAGATGGGCGCGGGTCTGTTCGGCGGCGAGGGCTTCATCCTCCAGAAGCTGACCGGCGACGGGCTGGCGTTCTGCCACGCGGGCGGCACCATCATCGAGCGCGACCTCGCCGCGGGCGAGGTGCTGCGCGTCGACACCGGCTGCCTCGTGGCCTTCTCGGAGTCGGTCGACTACGACATCCAGTTCCAGGGAGGCTTCAAGAACGCGCTCTTCGGTGGTGAGGGGCTGTTCCTGGCGAAGGTCGAAGGACCGGGCAAGGTGTTTCTCCAGAGCCTCCCCTTCTCGCGCCTCGCGGATCGCATCGTGGCGGCCAGCCGGGGCTACGCGCGGCAGGGCGAGACCAACCGCGGGGGCTCCGGCGCGCTCGGCGCCATCGGTGGGCTGGCCGCGGGCGGCCTCCTCGGTGGGCTGCTGGGCGAAGACAACTGATGGCGAATGGCGGGCGCGTCCGTCCTGCTTTGCCCCTGGCCGCTCGCTACCGACCCGCCTCCTCCACCTCCTCGAAGAGCGCGTCGAACCTGGACGCCTTGATGGGCCAGGCGAGGTCGGCGGGGACCTCGCGGAGGACGTCGACCGGGAGTGGGTGTGCGTCACCGCGGAGGATGGCCCGGAGCGTCTCGAAGAGCTGGTCCTCGGAGTCGTAGAGCACCGGTGCGTGAAGCAACGGATGGTGGAGCCGCTCCGGAATCAGCTCCGGGTACGTCAGCCGGTCGGGCAGCAGCGGGTGGCAGCCGCAGTGGATGGCCTCCAGCATCGAGATGCCGAAAAACTCGTGGATGGAGGTCGAGACCACGAGGTCGGAGCGCCACAGGAGCGCCGCGTAGTCGGCGAACGACTCGGCGTAGCCGTAGTGGAGGACGCGCTCGGCGTAGCGCCGGAAGCCCGCCTCGAAGGCGGGCGGCTGCTCGGCGAACGTCTTGCCCGCGAGGATGAGGCGGAAGCGCTCGCCCGCGTCGTCCAGCCGGTTCATGACCCGGAAGAAAGCCTCGGGGTCCTTGTCGTACTCCCAGCGGTGGTTCCAGAGGATGACCGGCGGCCCCGGCTCCCGGGCCTTGCGCGCCTCGGCGGCCGGGCGGGCGGCGTCGAGCCCGGCGAGGTCGAGCCCGAGGCCGAGCACCTGGCTCTTGGCGCGGAGGCCGGGCAGCTCGCCGACATGCGTGTAGTCGGGGAAGCGCCGCAGCAGGTCGGGCAGCGCGCCGAAGAACTCGTCGAGGTGGAACTGGCTGTTGAACACCACCCGGTCGGCGGTCAGCGCGGAGAGGTAGTTGACCGTCGCGTAGGTGTAGTCCCGCTCCAGAGCCGCCTCGCCGGACGGCGCGGGGCGCAGCGGGTACGTGAGCTGGTTCTCGTGGAGGTAGAGCACCACCGGCACGTCGGCCAGCCAGTCGCGGCTGAGCGCCAGCATGGCGGGCAGGTTGACCATGTCGGACGCCAGCACGAGGTCGGGCCGCCAGCCGTCGGCGCACGCCTCACGGGCCTTCTCGGCGAGCGTCACCGCGCCGCCCTGCATTCTCCACTTCCAGTACCGCGCGGCCATCGACACCACGCGGACGTCGTGCATGCTGTGCGCCGCCAGCCCGTCCAGAAAGACGCGGTGCGACCCGCCGAACCAGGGCTCCAGGGCGAGGACGTTCATAAAGCGAGGGAACTGAGCCGTGGAGGACGGGGACGCCCCTCTCTCCTCGCCCGTTACTCGTTGCTCAATTCCTCCGCCAGCGCCTCCGATTCCTCCGGCGTGGTCGGGCGGACGATGGCGATGGAGCGCACCTGGAGGGCCTGCCGGAGGCGCGTGTCCTTGACCTCCACGGGCGACACCGGGCGCTCCTCGCCCGCTTCGAGGTGGAGCGTCCGCGTGTCGAGGCGGAGGTCGAGCGGGCGCTCGGACACGTTCTTGATGATCATCCCACGGCGTTCGGGCATCGGGCGGAGTTGGAGGAGAAGGGAAGGACCAAGATATTGCTTGTGGCTTCCCCCGCCCGCGTGTCCGGTTCGTCCGCTGTTCGCTCCACGATCGCCCGCCTCGGCGGCTGGGCAGGGGGCCTGCTGAGCGGCCTCGCCGGGCTGGCCTACCCCACGCTCTGCCTCGGCTGCGAGGCCCGTCTGCCGACGCCCCACGAGGCCCTCTGCCCGTCCTGCCTCCGCGGCCTCCCGCGCGCCGACGCCCAGGCCGCCGCCGCGATGCTCGCCCACACCCGCATCGACCACGCCGTGGTGCTGTGGGCCTTCGACCCCGGCGGGACGGTCCGCCGCGTGCAGCACGCGCTGAAGTATGGCGGACGCCCGACCCTGGGCGCTGGGATCGGGCGGATCCTCGGCGAGGCCGTCCGTGAGGCCGGGGCGTCCCCCGACCTCGTCAGCGCCATCCCGCTCTCGCGCCTCCGCATGCTGGAGCGCGGCTACAACCAGTCGGCCGCGCTGGCCGAGGGGGCGGCCGAGGTCCTGGCCGCCCCCGTCGCCGACCTGCTCGTCCGCACCAGGCCGACGCTGGCGCAGGCGCGGCTCTCGGCGGCCGAACGCATCCGCAACGTCGCCGGAGCCTTCGCCCTCGCTCCCGGCGCCGACGTGGCCGGACGCCGCGTCCTCCTCGTGGACGACGTGCTGACGACCGGCGCGACCCTCGCCGCCGCGGCCCTCCCACTCCTCGACGCCGGGGCGCGGGTCGACGTGGGCGCCCTCGCGCTGGCGGGGGCGTAACAGCGAGCGGGCGGGAGGACGGCGTGTCGCTCGTGCTGCCGACGTTCCTTCGCCTCTCCGGCCTCCCGCAACCGTGTCCCCTGTTTACGCGAGCGGAGCGAGTGCCACCCGCCTCGGACAGAGGCTCGCCTCGGCCGGGTCGTTGGTCGCCAGCACCACGACCCGCGCCTCGTCGGCGACGAGGGAAGCCGTGAGGTCGCGTCCGGCGGCGTCGAGCGTGGCGCCGGGCTCATCGAGCAGCAGCACCGCGGGGTCGTGGACGAGCGCCGTCGCGATCCGGAGCCGCTGGCGCATGCCGGTCGAGAACGCCGACACCGGGTCGTCCATCCGCTCCCCGAGGCCGACGCGGTCCAGCGTGGACTCCACGCGTGCGGCAGCGCCGGGCAAGGACCGGGCGCGCGCGAGGAAGGCCAGCGTCTCACGCGCCGTCAGCATGTCGTAGAGGTCGAGCGCGGGCGCCACGTAGCCGATCCGCATCGGCACGTCGCGGGGGGGCACCGTCGCGCCGTCGACCTCCAGCCGAGTCTCGCCGCCCGTGGGGGCCAGCAGGCCCGCGAACAGCAGCAGCAGCGTGGACTTGCCGGAGCCGTTCGCACCGACCACCGCCAGCGGTGCGCCCGGCTCGACCGTCACCGAAAGCCCGTCGAACAGACGGCGGCGGCCGTACCGCATCGAGAGATGATCGGCGATGAGGCGAGCGGGCACGGATGTTGACTGAGACACCTGTGAAGCTAGCCCCGGGCAGAACACACCTCCCGCCCGCCCGTTGCACCGGCCCATGCGCTCCGCCCGTCCCCTGCTCCTGATCGCTCCCCTCGCCCTCGCGCTGGCGGCCTGCGAGGGCACCGCGCCGGCGCCGACCGAGGGCGACGCGGCCGAGGCGGACACCCTCCGCGCGGACGCTCTCGCCGAGTCGGCGGTCCCCCTGGACACGGTCGACGTGCAGGGCGTCTCGGTGGCACGAGCGCGGGTGCAGGCTGCCGCCGAGGGCACGGCGACAGGCGTGGTGACGCTGTCGCGCGTGTCGGGTGGCGTCCGTGTGCTGGCCGAGGTGCAGGGCCTCACCCCGGAGGCGTTCCACGCGCTCCAGATCTTGAGCGGGCGCGACTGCCAGGCCGACCCCGCCGAGCACCTCCGCGCGGCGGCCGACACCTCGCACGGCGGCCCCTACTCCCTGCCCGGCCTGCGCCACGCGGGCGACCTCGGCAGCATCCGCGGCGAAGGCGATGGTGCGGGCCGCTACGACCGCATCGACGCGGTCCTGTCGCTCGACGGCACGACCTCACCCGTGGGCCGTGCGCTCGTGATCCGGGCCCTCCGCGACGACGCGGCCAGCCCCGACGGCGCGGCGGGCGAGGTGATCGGATGTGGCGTGATCGAGAGGGTCCGATGAAGCAGGCCGCCTTTACACTCGCCGCCCTCGTGCTGGGCCTGGGCCTCGGGTGGTCGCTGCACCGGCAGTTGCAGCCGCCTCCTCCCCCGCCGCCGCCCTCGGCCGGCATGACGCCCGCCGTCGACTCGCTGGCGTCGTACGTGACCCGGCTGCGCAGTCGGTTCGAGCAGCTCCGCGAGCCGACCTCCGGCGAGGAGAACCGGCTCCGCCGTCCCGCCACGCCGTCCTACACCGAGCACCTCGACCGCGCCGACTCGCTCGGCGTGCCTCCGCTCGACACCGAGGCCGAACTGGCGACTCACCTGCGGACGGGCCGCCTCGTGCCGCTGGTCGACAACGAGTTCTACGTCGTCCGCATCCTCGAACATTCGAAGCCGTTCGTACGGCCGGTCCTCCGGGAGCGCCTCGACGAGGTCGGCCGCCGCTTCCAGACGGCCCTCGCCGACGCCGGGTTGCCGCCGTTCCGCGTCACGGTCTCCTCGGCCCTGCGCACGGCCGACCTGCAGCGCGACCTCGCGCGCACCAACCGCAACGCCACCTCGGGCCGCTCCAGCCACGAGTACGGCGCCTCCGTAGACCTCGTCTACACCCGCTACGCGCTCTGGCCCACGGCATCCGATACGCTCCAGGTGCCTTTCACCGACCCGGCCATCCCCAAGGCGCAGCGCCTCGCCTCCCGGTGGGCGGACGACCTCGCGGGGACCTACGACGACCGCCTCTTCGGTGCCCTCGCGCGCGTCCTCGGTGAGATGCAGGACGAGGGCCTGCTGCTGGTCCTGCTGGAGGACGAGCAGCCTGTCTTCCACCTCACCCTCGACGGCGAGTGAGCCCTGGCGACCCATCCCACGAGGGCCTCACGCCCGCCGACGCCGTCTTCGAGGATGCGCCCTCGATCGCATCGGCTCCGCTGATCGTGCCGACCCCGGAGCCCCCGGAGCCCCCGGCCGCCCGGCCGAGGCGAGGCCGAGCCCGGTGGGCGGCCTTCCTCGCACTGGCCATCGTGATCGGGCTCGCGGTGGTGGGCATGCGGACCAACGCGGGCGTTCGCGCCACCATGGACGCTCAGGACCGCTGGCTCGCCGAGGCGGAGGCGGCGTTCGAGGCCATCCCGCTGCTGACAGACGACGAGATCGCACTCTTGAAGCGCTCGCGCAACGCGCGCCACGTCGCCCTGGCGGAGTCGCTCGGCGTCGGCCCGCCCGACACGCGCGCCGAGGCGGAGAGCCTCGCGGTCCGCTACGACTTCGTGCGCGTCGCCACGGACTCGCTCTACACCGTCCTCCCGACCACCTCGTCGCTGCCCCTGCTGACGCCCAGCGCGGCGGCGGCGCTGGACTCCATCGCGGTCCGCTTCCGGAGCTACCTCGCTCAACGTGGACTCCCGCCGTTCCGCTTCGCCGTGTCGTCGCTCTGGCGGACGGGCGCCGACCAGGCCGCGCTCCGGGGGACCAACGTCAACGCCGCCGCGGGGCGCTCCAGCCACGAGTACGGCACGACCTACGACCTGACCTACAACCCGACGCGCTACTCGCCCGCGCCGGACGCGCTCCCGCCGCCGCCGCGCCTCGACCCGCGCGTGCCCGGCCCCATCGAGCCGATGCTCCGCGAGCGCCTCGATCAGCGGCAGAGACGCGCGCTCGACCGCCTCGCCGAGACCTACCCGTCGCGCCTGACGGCGGCCCTCGGCCGCGCGCTGATCGACCTGGAGGACGCGGGCGTGATCGCGGTCGTCCGCGAGGAGCGGCAGCCGGTGTACCACGTCACAGTCGCCCGACGGACGGCCGCCGTCGCGCAGTAGCCCGCCCCGGTCCGCCTCGGCGCCGAGGCCGGCAACGTCGGCGGGGCGAGCGTGTCTGGGGAGGGTCCTACTGCTGTACCGATGCGTCCCGTTCTACTGGCCCTGCTCTTCGTCCCCATCGTCGCTGCCCAGACGCCTTCTGATCCGCCGCCTCAAGCGGATGTCGAAGACGATTTCTGGTGCTACCACGAAGTCCAACCCGATCTCGTCGGCGGGCTGGCCGCACTCCAGGCAGCCGTCGCCTACCCCGAGGACGCGCGGGCCGAAGGCGTCGAGGGGCAGGTCATCGTCCAGTTTCTCGTCGAGCCCGACGGCTCCATCACGGAGGCCAGCGTCCTGCGCTCGCCCGACGAGCGGCTCTCGGCCGCTGCCCTGCACGCCGTCCGCCAGATGACGTTCACGCCGGGCGAGCAGCGGGGTCGCCCCGTCGTGGTCCGCTTCGCCGTTCCGGTGACGTTTCGGCTCTGACTCGGCTCGGGGCTCGCCCGAGGTAGGTGGGGTGACGGAGCGTTGGCGCGGCTGGCGGGTAGACTGGCCGAGATGTCTGCTCCCGAGACCCCCGACCCGCTCGCCGACGGCGAGGACACCGCGCTGCTCTACGGCCACGACCCGGCCGAGCGCATTGTCGCGCTCCACCCCGTCGGCCCGAGCCGGATGCGGCTCTACCGCCGCCGCTCGCCGACCGAGGTGACGACGGAGGACGTGCCCGTCCACCCGTTTTTTTTCCTGTCCGACATCGATCTCCTGCGCGGCGTCTCGCGTGACCGGTTCCAGTTCCAGGAGCTCGCCGGGCCTGGCTTCTACCGACACCTCGTCGCCTTCCCCGATCGCGGGAGCTACTTCGACGCCCTCCGCAGCGTCCAGCGCGCGGCTGAGACCGTCAAGACGCGGCCCGACGAGGTCTACCTGCCCGGCGGCCCTGAGCAGCAGTACCTGATGCAGACCGGGCGGACGCTCTTCAAGGGCATGGCCTTCGACGAGATCGTCCGCCTCCAACTCGATCTGGAGGTCTACTCGCCGTCCGGCTTCCCCCAGGCGGCCGAGCCCGAGCACCGGATCATCCTGGTCGCCCTCTCCGACTCGACCGGCTGGTCCCGCCTCGTGGGCGCCCCGGGCATGGACGAGGCCGACGTGATCCGCGAGACGCTGGATCTGGTGCGCGAACGCGACCCGGACGTGATCGAAGGGCACAACATCCTGGGCTTCGACTGGCCCTACCTCACCGAGCGGTGCCGACGCCACGGCATTCCGCTCACGCTCGGCCGCGACGGCAGCACGCCACGCAGCTTTCCGTCCACGATGCGGTTCGCCGAGCGGGCGCTGGAGTTCGACGCGGTCGAGATCGCCGGGCGGCACGTCATCGACACGCTCCATCAGGTGATGGCCTTCGACGTGGTCCGCAGGGACCTGCCCAACTACACGCTCAAGGGCGCCGCCAGGTACTTCGGCTTCGCGCCCGAGGGACGGACGTACGTGCCGGGCGACGAGATCGCGCACGTCTGGGACACCGACCCGGAGCGTCTGATGGCTTACGCCCTCGACGACGCCACCGAGACCGAGCGGCTGGCCCGGCACCTCTCCGGCAGCACCTTCTACCTGACCCAGATGGTGCCGATGCCCTACGGCCAAGCGGCGCGAACCGGGCCGGCGGCCAAGATCGAGAGCCTCTTCGTGCGCGGCTACCTCCACGCCCGCCACGCCCTCCCCCGCCCCGAGGTAGGGAGCCAGATGGTCGGCGGCTACACGGACGTGTTCGTCACCGGCGTCGTCGGGCCTGTCGTCTACGCGGACGTGGAGAGCCTCTACCCGTCGGTCATGCTGAACTACGGCGTCCAGCCGAAGGGCGACGTGCTGGGCCTCTTCCCGACGCTCCTCCGGCGGCTGACAGACCTTCGCTTCGAGACGAAGCACGCCATGCGCGACGCGGAGCCGGGCGAGCGGGACGAACTCGACGCCCGGCAGAGTGCCTACAAGATCGTCATCAACAGCTTCTACGGAAACATGGGCTTCGGCTTCGCCCTGTTCAACGACTTCGCCGAGGCGGACCGGGTCGCGGCGACGGGACAGGAGTTGCTGCGCCAGATCATGCGGCTGGCGCGCGAGGCGGGGGCGCAGGTGGTCGAGGTCGACACCGACGGCGTGCTGTTCGTGCCACCGGAGGGGGTCGAGGGCGAGGAGGCCGAGCGCGCGTTCGTGCGGGCCCTCAGCGAGCAGATGCCCGACGGCATTCGCATCGGATTCGACGGGCGCTTCCGCCGGATGCTGTCCTACAAGAAGAAGAACTACGCCCTGCTGGGCTACGACGGCCACCTGAAGTTCAAGGGGTCGAGCCTCGTGTCGCGGTCGTCGGAGCGGTTCGGCCGCGCGTTCGTGCGCGAGGGCATCCGCCGGCTGCTGGAGGAGGACGTGCAGGGCCTCCACGACCTCTACCTCGCTCACCGACGCCAGATCGAGGCCCACGACTGGGCGGGCGTCGAGAGCTTCCAGCGCGTCGAGACGCTGAAAACGTCGCTGGCGGCCTACGACCGCGCCGTCGAGGCGGGCGAGCGGACGCGAGCGGCGGCCTACGAGGTCGCCCGGGCGAACACCGCGCGGACGGGCCGCGCTCCGGGCATCGGGGACCGCGTCGCGTACTACATCGCCGAGGGGAACCGGACCGCGAGCGGTCCGGGGCGGGTGTTCGAGACTGCGGCCCCGGCGAGCGCGTGGGACCCCGACGCGCCGGACGAGAGCACCGCGTTCTACCTCGACCGCCTCGACCAGCTCGCGACCCGCTTCGAGCCGTTCTTCGAGACGCCCGCCCAGTTCCGGCTCGTGTTCTCCGAAGAGGACCTGTTCGGCTTCGACGCCGAGGCGGTCCGCCTCGTGGTGCGCGAGCGCGACCCCTCCGAGGTGGAAGACGACGTGCCGTTTTGAGGCCGTCCCCGCGTCAGCCGTGAGGGGCCGGTGAAGTCGGCGGGGCGCTGTAGGCGGAACGACGACGCAGGCGTCGGTCCGGGCCGCACGGGCGAGGTACAGGCGAACCCCTACCGGGGGAGGGGGAGTGTGACGCGCTCCTTATCTCATTCCCCTCCCCCCCGATGTCCCGTCTTCTCCTTTCCGCGCTCGCCCTCGCCTTCATCGCGACTGGCTGCATGTCCTCCGCCTCGATGAACGGCAACGCTGGTACGTCCGGCGCCTCCGCGGGCGTGATGGTCGGTGGCTCGATGATGCTGCCCACGCAGACGCTCGTCGAGAACGCCTCCGGTGCCTCCACCCTGACCACGCTCGTCTCCGCCGTCCAGGCCGCCGAGCTCGTCGAGACGCTGAGCGGCCCCGGCCCGTTCACGGTCTTCGCGCCCACGAACGCCGCCTTCTCGGCCGTCCCCGAGGCCACCCTCAACTCGCTCATGATGCCCGCCAACCAGGCGCAGCTCCAGGGCGTGCTGACGTTCCACGTCGTCCCCGGTCGCCTCTCGGCCGCTGACCTCCGCGACGGCCAGACCCTCACGACCGTCAACGGCGAGACGCTGATGGTGACCAAGGCCAACGGCCAGGTGATGGTCGGCAACGCCAACGGCATGGCGACGGTCACGCAGGCCAACGTGTACGCCTCCAACGGCGTTGCCCACGTCATTGACGCGGTCCTGCTCCCGTAGACCCGCTCGGCCGAATCGGTCGAGCGGCACCTCCTGACCGTCCCGACGTTTCGGAGCGGGGGCGGCCTCCGGGTCGCCCCCGCTTTTTCGTTTCCGTCTTCCCGCTCTCTCATGGCTGACCGCACCGCCCTCCTGCTCGGCGCCTCGGGCCTCGTCGGGCGTCACGTGCTCCGGCGCCTCGTCTCCGACGCTCGCTGGCGCCGCGTCGTCACGCTCGGTCGCCGACCGATGCCGACTGCGTTCGACACGCACGAGCACCACATCGTCCACTTCGACGAGTTGGCGACCTACGCCGCTCACTTCGCTTGCGATGACCTCTTCTGCGCGCTCGGCACGACGATGAAGCAGGCCGGCTCCAAGGAGGCGTTCCGGCGGGTCGACCTGGAGATCCCGTTCGAGGCGGCCCAGCTGGCGCACTCGGCGGGCGCGAGCCAGATGCTGCTCGTGAGCGCCCTCGGCGCCGACCCGGACTCCCGTCTCTTCTACAACCGGACCAAGGGCGAGGCCGAGCGCGCGATCTCCGAGGTCGGGTTCGAAGCCGTCCAGATCGTCCGGCCGTCTCTGCTGGCGGGCGACCGCCGGGAGTCCCGCCTCGGCGAGCGGATCGGCCTGGCCGTGCTGAAACCGCTCTCCCCTCTGTTGCAAGGCCCCCTCTCCGCCCTCCGCCCCACCGAGGCCGAGGACGTCGCGGCAGCGATGGTCGCCCTCGCCGCGGCGCGGCCGACGGGGGTTCACACCTACGAGCCGGACGCGATCCGCACGTGGGCAACCCGCTGACACGCGAGGTGGGGCACCGGAGCGTGCCCTGTCTCGACAGAGGGTCGCGGCCGTATCATTCGGCCGCACACACCCCGTCGCATCTGATCGTTTGAGACGCTCTCTCGCTCTCCTGCCCCGGTTCTCACGGGTCCGATGCTTCGCGAACGCAGCCTGTTTCTCCAGCGCCTCCTCTTCGGCGCCGACCTGACGTTGATCGCGCTGGCCTGGGTGCTGGCGTGGATCGTGCGGTTCGAGGTGCTCTCGCCGCCCGGCTGGATCCCGATCGAGACGTATCTCGGCTTCCTGCCGTTCGTGCTGGCCGTGTGGGGCGGCGTGCTGCTGGTGTCGGGCCTCTACCGGACGCGCCGCGCGCAGCGCCTGACGCTGGTCGTCTACGCCGTTGCCCGGGCGGTGGTGCTGGGCCTCGTGGTGTCGCTGGGGGCGCTGTTCTTCTACCGCGAGTTCTCGTTTTCGCGGCTGCACGTGCTCCTGTTCGCCGGGTTCGCGTCCGTCTTCCTGGTCGGGTTGCGGCTGGCCATCTACACGGTGTTGCGGCGGGGCCGCGAGAGCGGGCGAAACGTCCGCCGGGTGCTGATCGTGGGTGCGGGCAAGGCCGGGCAGCGGCTGGCGCGGGCGTTCCGCCACTACCCGTGGATGGGCTTCGAAGTGATCGGCTTCCTAGACGACCGCGAGGGGGCCGTCGAGGCCGAGCCGCCGGACCCGCTCTACCCGGAGTCCGTCGAGCGGCCGACCGTGCTCGGCCCGGTGGACGCCATCGAGGAGGTCCTGGAGGCGCGCGGCAGCGTGGACCTCGTATACGCGGCCCTGCCGCTGGCCGCGGCCAACAAGATCCAGATCGTGGCAGAGGCCTGCGCGCGCCACACGGCGCACCTCTGCCTCGTGCCCGACCTGTTCGGCCTCGACCTGCTGATGAACAGCCGCGTCTCCGACGTGGATGGCCTCCCGGTGATCCACCTCCTCGACGAGGCGCCGTTCGACTTCCGGCAGGTCATCAAGCGCGCGGCCGACGTGGCGTTCTCCATCGCCGTCCTGATCCTGCTCTCACCGCTGCTGGCCGCCATCGCGCTCGCCGTCAAGGGGTCGTCGCCGGGGCCGGTGCTGTACCGACAGGAGCGGATGAGCCTCAACGGCCAGACGTTCGACATCCTCAAGTTCCGCTCCATGCCCGTCGACGCCGAGGCGGGCACGGGCGCGGTCTGGTCCACGAAGGGCGAGAGCCGCGCCACGCCCGTCGGCGCCTTCCTGCGGCGGACCTCGCTGGACGAACTGCCGCAGTTCTGGAACGTCCTCCGCGGCGACATGTCGGTCGTCGGGCCGCGCCCGGAGCGGCCGACGTTGATCGAGGGCTTCCGCCAGCAGATCCCCGGCTACATGCTGCGCCACAAGACGAAGGCGGGCATCACGGGCTGGGCGCAGGTCAACGGCTGGCGCGGCGACACGAGCCTGACCAAGCGCATCGAGTACGACCTGTTCTACATCCAGAACTGGTCGCTCTGGCTCGACTTCAAGATCGTCCTGCTGACGGTCTGGAAGGGGTTCGTCCACGAGAACGCGCACTGACCCCACCCGCCTCGGCGCCGAAGCGGGCAGACGGCATGGCGCCTACTCCTGGCGCGTGAGCACCTCGTCGCCGGAGGCCCCCGTCTGGTTCTCCCAGCGCGCGGTGATCTCGTCCTGGCGGATGCTCGTCGTCACGTAGGTGACCGTGTAGCCGGTGCTCGGCACGTCGTAGGTCCACGTGAGGGTGCTGTCCGCGTAGATCACCGACACCACGTCGAACACCTCGCCGTCGGAGTCGACGACGCCGACCGCGTAGCCCTCATCGGCGAGCGAGATCGTGTGGGTCGCCCCGTCGAGGTCGGCCCAGACGCCGAGGAGACGCGGGTCGAGATCCGGCGCGGCTGGCCCGGAGGACGCGCACGCGGGCAGCACAGCGACGGCCAGCAGGAAAAAGACGACCCGGACCGGAGTGGAAGCGGCGAGAGACATGGTGGGAGGAGGAGAGGAACAGGATGCTGAGTCTACCGACTCCCCCGGCCGCATCGGTATCCCCGACACGCGGGAGGTGGCGTCCGTCCGGCATGCTGAGGAGAGCGGCCCTCGCGCGGATGAGCCTCCGCGCCTGCGACGGGCCCCATCCCCGAGCGATGCACCTGGCCGCTTCCCCCCGTTCTTCGCCCGTCTGGCGGTAGCAGCGGGCTAGCTTTCGGGCCGATCCCCCCCGGCCCATGCTCATCCTCCGCGATCTCCACCTCGCCTTCGGCGGGCGCGTCCTGTTCGACGGGCTCGGCTGGACCGTCCGCGCGGGCGAGCGCGTCGGGCTCGTCGGCCCCAACGGCGCGGGCAAGTCGACGCTGCTGCGCGTGATCGCGGGCGAGCAGTCGGTGGACCAGGGCGACGTGATCTATGAGGGCGGCGCGTCGGTCGGCTTCCTGCGGCAGGACACCCAGGAGGAGGACCTGTCGATCTCTCCGCTGGAGGAGGCCCTGCACGCCTTCGACGATGTCCTCCGCCTGGAGGCCGAGGCGGAGCGGCTGACGAAGGAGATGGAGGCTCACCCCGACCACACCACCGACGACTACTTCAAGCTCGTCGAGCAGTTCTCGAAGGTCCACGACCGGCTGCTGACGCGCGAGTCGCACACGGCCGAGTCGCGGGCCGCGTCGATCCTGTCCGGCCTCGGCTTCTCGGACGACGAGATGCGGCGCCCGCTGAGCACGTTCTCCGGCGGCTGGCGGATGCGCGTGGCCCTGGCCCGCCTCCTCCTCGGCGCCCCCGACGTGCTGCTGCTCGACGAGCCGACCAACCACCTCGACATCGAGTCGATCGACTGGCTGGAGCAGTACCTCACCACCTACCCCGGCGCCGTCGTGCTGGTCTCCCACGACCAGTACTTCCTCGACCGCATGACGACCTCGACGGCCGACCTCATCCGCGGCCAGATCGACAACTATCCGGGCAACTACGCGCACTACCTGGAGGCGCGGCAGGAGCGGCGGCTCCACTGGCAGGCGCGCTACGACAACCAGCAGAAGGAGATCGCCGAGGCCGAGCGCTTCATCGCGCGCTTCCGCGCCAAGGCCACCAAGGCGAAGCAGGCGCAGAGCCGCATCAAGGCGCTCGAAAAGATGGAGCGCATCCCGCCGCCGCCGCCGGAGGCCAACACGATGCGGTTCCGCTTCCCCGACCCGCCACCGTCGGGCCGCCAGGTGGTCGAGATCGGGACGTTCTCGAAGAGCTACCCGGCGCCGGAGGGCGGCGAGACGAAGGTGTTCGACCGCGCCGGCCCGCTGACGCTGGAGAAGGGCGACAAGGTGGCGCTCGTCGGCAAGAACGGCGCCGGCAAGTCGACGCTCGCGCGCATCCTGCTCGGCACCGAGTCCATCGAGGGCGACATCCAGCAGGACCGCCGCGCCGAGATGGCGCACTTCGCCCAGCACCAGGCCGAGTCGCTGGAGCCGAGCCACACCGTCTTCCAGTCGCTCCAGGAGAAGTCGCGCGGCCACTCCGACACGCAGCTCCGTAGCCTCCTCGGCGCGTTCCTCTTCACCGGCGACGCGGTCGAGAAGTCCGTCTCGGTGCTCTCCGGCGGCGAGCGCTCCCGCCTCGCGCTGGCGCGGACGCTCCTGTCGCCCGCCAACGTCCTGGTCCTCGACGAGCCGACCAACCACCTCGACATCGTCTCGAAGAACGTCCTCGCCGAGGCGCTGCGGCAGTACTCGGGCACGTTCGTGCTCGTGTCGCACGACCGCGCCTTCATCGACGCCGTCGCCGAGTCGGTGTGGTACGTCGAGGGCGGGTCGGTCCAGACCTACCGCGGCACCTACACGGAGGCCCAGTGGCAGCGCGAGCACGGCACGGCGTCGAAGCTCGCCGCCTCGGGGGACGGCCAGGCCACCGGCAAGCAGACGCCGACACCCTCCCCCCTGCCGTCGAAGCCCGCGGCCAAGTCGAGCGGCGGCGGCGGCAAGAAGTCCAAGGAGGAGAAGCGCCGCGAGGCCGAGGCCCGCAACGCGCTCTACCGCATGATGAAAGACGGAACGGTACCGCCCGCGAAGGAGCTCGGCCTCGACCTCGCCGCCCGCGCCCTGGAGTTGCTGGAGCAGTCGATCGAGGAGAAGGAGGCCGAGAAGGTCACGCTCGAAGCCAAGATGGCGGATCCGGACCTTTACGCGAAGCCCAAGGAGTTCCAGCAGACGATGGAGGCGCTCAACGCGGCCCAGACCGACCTGAAGGACCTCATGCAGCGCTGGGAGAAGCTGGCGGCCGAAGTCGAGGCGCTGGCGTGAGCGTCAGCCAGGGGAAGCGGTGCCGCCCCCCGCATCGCGAGCGCCACGCCTGACCGTCCTCTCTCGTCCTTCCCGACTCTCTCGTGCCCGACCTCCCTGCCTGCCCCGTCTGCGCCTCCGCATTCATCTACGAGTACTCGAACATGCTCGTCTGCCCAGAGTGCGCGCATGAGTGGTCGGCGGACCTGACCGAGGCGGAGGTGGCCGAAGCCGCAGGCCAGCGCGTCGTGACCGACGCCAACGGGGCGCCCCTCGCCGATGGGGACTCCGTCACGGTCATCAAGGACCTCAAGGTGCGCGGCTCGTCGTCGGTGGTGAAAGTCGGCACCCGCGTCAAGAACATCCGCCTCGTAGACGGAGACCACGACATCGACTGCCGAATCCCCGGCATCGGGTCGATGGGACTCAAGTCGGAGTTCGTCCGCAAGGCCTGAGTCTGTCCGCCTCGGCCGAGGCGCGAGGCAGTCCACCGAATCCCCGAGGCGCGGCTATCGGCCGGTAAACAGTGCGGTCAGGTCCGCCGTCGATGTCGGTCACGGCTACGATCTCCCGGCCGGGGGCGGCGATCTGCGATCTGGCAGGAGGTATCCTCCCGACTTCCTCCCCCTCAATTCGTCGTCATGCGCGCCGCCGTTCTCGTCCTCGCCTTCGTCCTCACCCCGACCGCCTTCGCCCAGACCGACGCGGCCCCGGCCGACTCCGCAGCTACGCCGACAGTCGCACCGCCCGCTCCGGCCGAGAGCCGGGCGCCGATGCGCGACAGCGATGCCGAGACGCGGGCGCTGATCCTGAACGTGTTCGTGCCTGGCCTGGGGCATCTCCAGGCGGGCGACACCGGGCCGGGCGTGGCGCTGCTGGGCCTCGGCGTGGCGCTGCCCGTCGGGACGGCGCTCGCGACCGGCGTCAGCTCGTTCCAGTGCAGCTCGGGCGCGGGCTGCGACGACCTCGACAGCAACACGGCGCTATTTCTCACCGCGGCGACGGTCGGGCTCGGCGCCTGGATCTACGGCATGGTCGACGCCGACAACGCGGTCCGGCGCGTGCAGGACCGGCGGCTCGCCGCGGCGCCGACCGTCGTCTCGAGCGGGGCAGGCGTCGCTCCGGGCCTCGCGCTCCGCGTCGAGTTGTAGCCTGCCTGGACGGCTCGGTGGGCCGACTCAGAGCCGCAGTCGAACGATGCGACCCGCGGGGCCGGTCAGCCAGATCGCGTCCTGCCCGGCCGCGGCGACGCCCCAGAACGTCTCGCTGGCGACCAGACGCCACGTGAGCCCGTCGTCCTCGGACACGCCGACGCCGCCCGGCCCGACGACCACCAGCGCGTCGGTGCCGGGCACGTAGGCGGCGCCGTAGGCCGCGCCGGGGAACGGCAGTTGCCCGCCCTTGCGCCACGTCCGACCACCGTCGGCCGTGATGGCGACGGCGTCGGTGTATGCGTCCGCGTCGGCGATGTCGCCGCCGACCGCGACGCCATGGCGGTCGCCCCGGAACGCCACCGAGGCGGCCCCGGCCGCCTCGCCCGCCACGAGCGGCAGGTCGGCGGCCTCCCACGTGGCCCCGCCGTCCGAGGTGCGGAGGACGCGCGCGGGGTCGGCGTTGCCGGTCGCGATCCAGGCGAGGCTGTCGCTGCGCGTGGCGACGCAGGTGCCGGACGCCGCGAAGCCGCCCTCGCCCTCGCCCGCCGCAGGGAGGGACGCCGACGGAACGCGCGGCCATGTCGCCCCGCCGTCGGTCGTCCGCCGCACGCGCAGTTCGCCGTCGACCGAGTCGCCGTAGAGCACGCCGCGGCGGGCGTCCCACATCGAGAGGCAGTCGTAGAAGCCGTCCGGCTCGTCGTTGACGAACACCGTCCGCCAGGAGGCCCCGCCGTCGGTCGTCTTGGCGATGGTGGAGGAGGCGCCGGTGCCGATGGAGAGCGCCCACGCCGTCCGCGCGTCGAGCGCGACCACCTCGCGGAACTGGAGCGTGTCGGCCCCCGCCACGGTCACCGGGACGGCGGTCCACGTCGCCCCGCCGTCGGTCGTCCGGACCACCGTGCCGCCCGCGCCGGACGCCCACACGACGGCGTCGTCGACGGCGTGCGCCGCGATCAGGAGTTGGTCGGAGCCGGACGCCTGCTCCGTTAGACGCGGCGGAAGGACGGACGAACTGGTCCCGGCTGCTCCGCCACAGGCGGAGAGGGCGACGGCCAGGGCAGAGACGAGAAGGGTGAGACGCATCAAGGGTCGGGGGTGCAGGGTATGGGCAAGATGCCACCAGATCGCATCCGTTGGGGCACGGCGTGCCGTGCCCTCCCCCGGCGCCCCCGCCTCGGCACCGAGGCGGACAGGCACTCAGCCCTTCCGCCCGACCATCGGCCGCAGGACGACCTCCGAGATCAGCGTCCCGTGCGGCGCCGCGACGACGTGGTGGACGGTCTCGGCGATCGACTCGGCCGACATCGCATTGGGGTTGGGCTTCGTGCCCGCCCCCGCGCCGAAGTCCGTGTCGACGGAGCCAGGGTAGAGGCAGCTCACCTTGATGCCGAACGGCCGAAGCTCCTTCATGATGGCATCCGAGAAGCCCCGCAGACCGAACTTGGTCGCGTTGTAGCCGCTCAGGTTGGGGTTGCCGACGAGCCCGGCGATGCTCGCCACGTTGACGATGAAGCCCGCCGTGGCGTCGGCGCCGCGGGCCTCGCCCTGCGCCTTCATGTGGGGCACGGCGGCGCGCGTGCAGTGGAAGACGCCCGACAGGTTGGTGTCCACCTGGAGGCCCCAGTCGGCCTCGGTCTGCTCGTCGACCGGGTCGAAGCGGCCCAGCCCGGCGTTGTTGACGAGCACGTCGATCTGGCCGAGGTCGGCGGCGATCTGGTCGATGGCCGCGCGCGTGGCGTCGGCGTCGGTCACGTCGCAGACGACGGGCGTAAAGGCGTCGCCGAAGGCATCGGCGAGCTGGTCGAGGGCGTCGGCGGAGCGGGCGAGGCCAGCCACCCGAGCCCCGGCATCGAGGAAGCGACGGGCAGTGGCGAGGCCGATGCCTCGGCTCGCGCCGGTGACGACGACGACGGCGTTGTGGAGGTCCATGGAGGGGTCAGGGGAAGGGCCGGTGGGACGCGACCCCGGCGAGCGGGATCCGCCCGTCCCGTTCTCCTGGCTCCGCCTTCGCCTGCCGGACCGGGTCGCCTCCCTCCCGTCGGGCGGCCTTACTCCGTTCCCCCTCCCACACTCACCGACTCGACCTCCAGCGTCATCTCCGAGATGCCCTCCGCGACGAGCCGCTGCTGCGCTTCGAGCTCTGCGATCTGCGCGTCGCGCGCCGGCGAGGGCGGCTCCATCTTCAAGCGCTCGATCTGGATGCCGACCTGCCCGCCCATGAGCATCCGGTCGGTGTCGTCCATGAGCTGGTTGACGCCCGTCTCGATGCGCGAGACGGTGTGCGCCAGCGTCACGCCGTTGGTCTCCTGGAAGTCGCTGTAGATGGTGCGGCTGGTGATGGGCCGCGCGAGCGAATCCGCCGTGACGACCTGCGAAATCTCGATCACGTCGAAGGCGTCGGCGTCGACGTAGACGCTGAACTCGATGGACGTCGTGGAGTCCTGGTTGGTGGCGAGGCCGGGCTCGCCGAACAGGGAGCCAGGGTCGGAGGTCGTGAAGACGTAGGCGCGGCGTCCGTCGCGCGAGATCGGGCCGCGGAAGGCTGCCGCGCGAAGGCCCCGCGCCAGGCGCGGCACGTTCGGGACCTGGTCGAACAGTAGCTGGGCGGCGGTGCGCGGCGTCACCCCGTCCTCGGCGGCAGCCAGTTCGGGCGTGGCGAAGCGGTCGAGGCCAGTGGTGTCGCCGGAGGTCCGATACGTGGCCGTCGCGCCTGCGCCGGTGACCGTGAAGGTCTCCACCCCGCCGAGGTTATTCTGGTAGCGGAGCAGCATCGCGTCGGCCACGTCGCTGCCGGAGGTGAGGTCGCCGGTGGGCAGGGCTGCCTCGCCGCCGCCGTCGCCACAGGCGGCGACGAAGAGGAAGGCAGGGAGGAACGCGAGAAGAGCGAGGCGAGGCATAGCGGGGGGTGAAGCGCGGCCCGGAAGCTACGGCCGCCTCCGGGCTAGCTTCCCTGGTCCCCCACCTGCCATGCTGCCTGTTCCTCCGTTCTTCGACCTTCCCGACACCGTGCGTGTCGGCGACGCCGTCTACCCCCCCGAGACGGTCCTCTCCCTCCTCGATCCCTACCTGACCGACGAGCGGCGCCAGCGGCTCTCGGCCGTCGTCGCGCGGCGTGCCTTCGGCGTGGTGCCCGTGCTGGAGGGGCTGGTGGACCCCGGCAACGTGAACGCGGTCCTGCGGAGCGCCGAGGGGCTCGGCTTCGGCGCTGCCCACGTGGTCGGGCTGGAGGCCGAGGCGGCCGAGATGGTGGCCCAGGTCCTCGACGGCGACGAGGAGCCGACCCTCTCGGATCGCCGCGCCACGCGCCGGGCCAGCCAGGGCGCCCACAAGTGGGTCGAGCTTCGCGCCTGGACCGACCCGGCCGACTACGTCCGCCACGTCCACGCGTGTGGGGGCAAGGTGGCCGTCACCGCCCTTCGCGACGACGCGCTGCCCATCGCCGAGTGGGACTTCTCGCAGCCGACCGCGCTGGTCGTCGGCAACGAGCACGCGGGCGCCAGCGACGCCATGCTGGAGGCCGCCGACGCGGCGCTGCTGCTCCCGCTCGACGGCTTCGTGCAGAGCTACAACGTGTCGGTCGCCGCCGCGCTGTCGCTCTACCACGCCCGCGAGGACCGCCTCCGCCGGACCGGCCAGCACGCCGACCTCGACGCCGACCGCCAGCGCCTCCTGCTGGCGCACTACACCGCCCGCGCCGTTCCGCTGGCCGCGGCGCTCCTGGCCGAACATTCCCGCCGCGCCGGGTGAGACCCCGAGCCGGCATGCTGCGGCTTGACGGATGAACGGTCACCCGTCCCTCCTTCCCCCCGGACCGATGCTCCTTCGCGCCTCCCTCCTCGCCCTGATCGCCGCCGTCGCCTGGGGCTGCGCGTCCGCACGCGACGCGTACGTCGATGGCATGGACCTCGAGACCGCCGGCGACTACGCCGGGGCCGCCAACGCCTACATCGTCGCCCTCGAACGCGACCGCTCACTGCCGAACGTCGCCGGACGGCTCCAGGTGGCCGGGCGGCAGGCCGTCCGGCAGTCCATCGAGAGGGCGACCGCGCTCGGCCCCGAGGACGCCGCCCTCCAGTACCGCAGCGCCGACGCGCTTGTCCGACGCGCCGCCTCTGTGGGCGTCGATCTGGAGCGGCCGGCGTCGTTCGAGTCCACGCGCGACGCGCTCTACGCCCGTGCCGTGGAGGCCCTCTACGACCGCGCCGAGGCCGACTACCAGACGGGCCGCTTTTCCGACGCGCTCGGCCATCTCGCACGCGCCCGGACGTTCGGACCGTCGCCGCAGCAGGTCGCCGACTTCGACGGGCTGGCCATCGACATCGAGACGGCCTGGAGCGAGGACGACCTCGCCGCGGGCCGCTACCGGTCCGCCCTGAGCCACGCCGAGGCCGCCGCCGGACTGGGCGCCTCCGGCGTCGCGCTCGCCAACCTGGACGCACTCCGCGCCGACATCTTCGCCGCCGGGCGAGTCGTGGTGGCCGTCTTCCCCACCGAGGGCGACGAGGACATCCCGTCGCTCTTCCTCCGCGACGTGACCGATGTGCTGGTGGACGAGCACCTCGACGGCGCCGACCCGTTCCTCGTGCTCGTGCCCCAGGCCAACGTCCGGTCATGGGACCGGCGGCGGCGGCGCGGGCCCGACCTCAGCGACAGCCCCCGCCGCCTCGGCGAGGCTACCGACGACCTCCGCGCCGACCTGGGCGTCGTGGTCGTCGTGACCGACCTGTCCGAGCGGGAGACCGCGCGCGACAGCGAGACGGAGACCGTCCGCGTGCGCGACTCGCAGGAGCGCGCCACCATCACCACCCGCGATCTCGACCTGGAGCTGACCGCCCGCGCCGACGTGGTCACGGGCGACGACGCCGGACGGACCGTCTGCGACGTGTCGGTCGAGGCCCGCGGGACGGCGCGCTACACACGAGCCAGCACGGCGGGCGACTGGCGCCGACTGGACCTGTCCCGGTCGCAGCGCGCCGCCTTCGCCGACGACGCCGACGACCGCGCCCGTGACGAGGCCCTGGCGGAGCTCCGCGACCGCCTCGCGAGCGTCGTCGCGAGCCGCGTCCAGCGCTGCCTCAGCGACCGGATCCCGTAGGCGGCTTGGCCATGCGTCCGCCCGCCTCGGCACCGAGGCGGGCGCCGCCGGGGCTACAGCTTGTAGTGCTTCGCGATAGCCGCCCGGGCCGACTGAACGTCCTTGAGCGTCTCCTTGAGGAGGTTCTGCTGGCTGCGGTGCATCGCGTCCGGGTCCACGAGGTCGGTCGGCTGCTCACCGCGCTCGGCGGCCTGCATCTGCTCCCGCAGGTGCACGTCCACGAGCGTGGTGAACGACGGCACGAGGCCCTTGGCCTGGGCCGCCAGCGGGTGGTCACTCGCGCCGACGGCGCGGAGCCGGTCGAACGTGTTGGACGAGTCCAGCGCGCCGATGTCGACCGCCAGCGCCCGCGCGAGGCGGACGACCGGCTGGATGGCGCGCGTGCGGAGGTTGACGCCCGTGACCCCGTCCACTTCCTCGACCTCGATCCGGCCGAACGTCGAGAGCGGGATGTCGATGCGGGTCCCCTCGCGGGCGAAGATGCGCGTCAGGCGGTCGTTCGGGAGGTGCGCCGCGATGGTCTGCCGGAGGGCCTCACCGAGTTCCACGTCGCCCGCCAGGGCGCGGAGGTCGAAGCAGAGCGCCGCCCGCGCCGACGCCTCGGCGTCCGCCCCGGAGGCCCAGGTGTCGAAGGCGGCCTGCCATGCCGAGAGCGGCTGGCGGAACGCCTCGTGGCTCGCGTCGATGCCGTTCTCGGGATCGCTGTAGCCGCACTCCCGGAGCGCGTCCACGACGCGCGTGGCGAACTGCTCGTAGTACGCCGCCGCGCGCTCGGCGTCGGCCGGGTCGGGGTCGGCGTAGACGAGGCCGTTGTCTTGCCAGGCGCGCAGCACCGACTCGCGGCGGCCGGCGGCGCCGAACGTGAGCCAGGCCCACGGTCCGTCGTAGGCGTCGTCGCCCAGGTCCTCCCGGAGCGTCCGCTCGACGGTCGCCAGAACCCGCCGCTTGAGTTGGTCGTCGATCTCGGTCACGAGGTCGAGCAGGTCCTCCGAGTGGACGCCCTGGTGGTAGAGGCGGTAGAGACGGCGGTTGGAGTCGGCGCGGAGGCGGGCCAGTTCAGGGACCGAGCGGGCGCGCTCCAGGCGCTCGGTGGTGGCCACCGGGTCGAGGCCGCGGAAGTGGCTCATGTCCTCGGCCGTGAGCAGCCCGCGCAGCGCTCCGCCCTCGGCGTCCACGACGACGATGCGGCGGATCCGCTCCCGCATCATGGTCCGCATGGCGTCGTAGAGGCGCTCGTCGGTACGGAGCGCGACCGGGGGGCGCTCGACGAGGGCCATCACCGGCCCGTCGGGGCTGGCACCGGCGGCGAGGATGCGCTCGACCAGGTCCCCCTCGGTGACGAGGCCGACCGGGACGCCGTCCTGCACGATGACCACCGCGTCGGCGTCCGAGGTAGACATCGTCTGGGCGGCCTCGCGGGCCGTCGCGTCCGCCGCCACGGTGGGCGCCTCGGCGCGGAGGACGCTGCCGAGGGTCGTGTCGAAGAGCAGGAAGGCCCCGCTCGCGTCGATGTCCTCGTTGAGCGTGCGGACGTAGCGCTTGGTCTCGGCCTCGAAGTACGCCCGGAACACCTCGTTCGAGTCGAGGAGGCGCTGGAAGCTCTCCGCGGCGATCAGCGCGCACGAGGACTCCTCGACGGCCTGGGCCTCGTACGGCAGCGCCCCGCCCTGCAGCAGCCCGTACGAGCCGAACTGCGAGCCCGCGCCCACCATGTCGACCGTCCGTCCCGAGCCCGCCTCCGAGAGGCGGACGAGCCCCTCGACCACCACGTACAACGCCCGGTGGATGTCGTCGCCCTGGTTGAGGATGACCTCCCCGGGCGCGTAGATCTCTAGCGTGATCTTCTGGCGGAGGACGAGGCGGTCCTCTTCAGAGAGGCTGTCGAAAGGCTCCGTCTGGGCGAGGAGCTCGGAGATCTGCGTTGCGAACGAGAGGGACATGCGGGAAACGCGGGAGAGGGGCGGCTAGGACGCGGGGCCTCCGGGCCGGATCCCCGCGCCATCCCGCGAGGCGCGGCACGCGCCTTCAGAGCGAACGCAGCGACGCACGAGTTCAGACACCGTAGCCTTGGAGGTTCCCCCTCGAATCCGTGACTCGACTTCTGCTTCTCACACTCGCACTCCTCGGCACATCGGCCTTCGCCCAACCCGCCGACCACCTCGTCACGCACGTCGACTGCCAGGGCTACATCGCAGGTTGCGACGAAGATTTTTTCCAGACCGAGCTCGACTTCGCCCGCTTCGTCCGGGACCCCTCCGACGCCGCGGTCACCGTGCGTCTCGTGAGCGAGGACACGGGCGGGGGCGGCGAGCGCGTCACGCTCCTCTTCGAGGGCCGCCGGGGCTCGCTGCGAGGGCGGCGCGACACGCTCGTCACGTCCACCCCAGCCGGGGCCTCTCAGGATGCCCAACGGCGGGCGCTCCTGTCCCGCCTCGGCCTCGGCCTGGTCGGCTTCGCCGGGCGCACCGGCCTCGCCGACCGCCTCTCGGTAGCCTACGACGCACCGTCCGCCGAGACGGAAGAAGCCGCGCCGGCGTCGGATCCGTGGAACAGCTGGGTCTTCCAAACGAGCGCTCAGGGCTTCTTCGACGGCCAGTCGCAGATCGCGTCCAGCAGCATGTACGGGTCGTTCTCGGCGTCGCGCGTGACGGAGGCGTTCAAGGTGTCCATCACGCCGTACGCCAACTACAACCGCACCTCCTTCGAGCTTCCCCGCGAGGACGGCACCGACAGCACCATCGTGAGTGACAACGGGAGCTACGGGATCGGGTTCGACGCGGTCAAGAGCCTCGACGCCCACTGGTCAGCGGGCGCCCGGGCGAGCCTGTACCGGAACACCTTCTCCAACATCGACGCCAGCGCCTCAGTGGGGCCCGCGCTCGAGTACAACCTCTACTCGTTCGCGGAGTCCACGCAGCGTCAGCTCCGATTCAGCTACTCGCCCGGCGTGCGGGTGGTGGCGTACCAGGACACGACCCTCTTCCTGAAGACGCAGGAGGTGCTGGGCCAGCACCAGCTGGCCGTGGCCGCCGAGTTCGCCCAGCCCTGGGGCTCGGTGGACGTCAACGCGTCGGCGTTCCAGTACCTCGCGGCGGATCGCTTCGACAAGTACCGGCTCACGCTCGGCGGCGGGGTGGACCTGCGCGTGGTCCGCGGACTGAGCGTGCGCCTGGACGGCCGGTACAGCTTCGTGCGCGACCAGATCGGCCTGCGGGCGTCGGACGCGACCGACGGCGAGATCCTGACCCGCCAGTTCGAGCTGGCGACGGGCTACTCGTACTACGCCTCGGTCGGGCTGTCGTATTCGTTCGGGAGCATCTTCAACCAGGTCGTGAACCCGCGGCTGGACTGAGCCGCGGCGAGGGCGCCCGCCTCGGTGCGTCTGCGGGACCCCGGCCCGCCGCGTCCCGTTTGCCCGCTCCCCGAGCGACCCGACCCATGCCCTGGCGCGACCGCCTCCTCGACCTGTACCGCCGCGACCTGTTCGATGCTGAGGCGGGCGACCGAATGTTCAACCCATACCGCGACACCGACGCGCACGACGGGCCGGACGCGCCCGCCCTCCGACAGGCCAACCTCGCGGCGGCCCTAGACGCCGTCGCCGAGGCGGGCACGCCGGATGTGCTGGTACTCGCCGAGGCGCCGGGCCCCTGGGGCTGTCACTTTTCGGGAATCCCGTTCACCAACGAGCGCCAACTCCTCGACCCGGAGTTCCCGGTCACCGGCACGCCGACCTCGCGGCAGTTCGCGGAGACGGGCACGCCGATGCGCGAGATGAGCGGCGGCATCTACTGGGACGCCATGCTGCCGCACTGGGGCCGCTTCTGGACGTGGAACGCGGTCCCGCTCCACCCCCACAAGGCCGACCAACCGCTGACGATCCGCACGCCGGGCGTCCGCGAGGTGCGGCGGTGGCACGGGCTGCTGCGGGAGACCGTCGACGTCCTCCAGCCCCGGGCGGTCGTCGCAGTCGGGCGCAAGGCTGAGGGCGCGCTCCAGGCCATCGGCGCCGAGCCCACCTACGTGCGCCACCCGTCGCAGGGCGGCGCGACGCTTTTTCGGACCGGCATCGCCGAGATCTGGGACCGCCTCGGGTAAGCGGTCGGCCCACTCATCCGGCCCCGAACCGCGGCACGGCGTCCACGAAGTCCCAGCCCGACGCCGTGCGGACGCAGCAGTAGCGCGCAGCCCCGTTGTCGACCACCAGGACGGGCGCGTCGAGGACGGCGTTGTAGCGTGCGAGTTGGTCGAACGTGGTCTGGTCGATGGGCACGCCGGGCGCCTTGCACTCGGCGAGGAGCAGCGGGCGCTGGTCTCGGCCGTAGGCCACCACATCGGCCCGCCACGTCCTGCCGCCGAACACGACACCGCGCTCGACGGCCAGCAGGCCCACCGGGTAGCCGAGGCGGAGCAGGTCGGCGAGGAGTCGCTGGCGGACGCCCTCCTCGGGCGTCAGTGCGACCCACTTGCGGCGAACGGGGTCGTGGACGAGCGTCCGCCCGCCGTCGGTACGCGTGCGGAAGGGCTCGCTCACGCGGTGGCCTTCGCGGCTCGCCGGAGCAGCGCTCGGTGCGCGCCCACCCAGTGGTCCGCGTCGCGTGTCAGCTTGGCGATGGTCACGTCGGCGAAGCGCGGGATGAGCGACACGAGGACCGGCACGACGGCCGGCCAGTCGTCGGCGACGATGAGCTCCTCCAGCTGGTCGGCGGTCTGGGGCGCCCAGCGGTAGTCGGCGCGCAGCTTCTCGGACTTCCGCCAGTAGTTGCGGTCGTCCCAGGCCTGCGCGGCAGACTCGATGGTGTCGCCGATGCCGCGAAGATGGAGCACGAGGTAGGCGACGAGGTCCTTCGCCTCGGCGTCGAAGGCGCCGCTCGCGAGGCTGGGGCGCTGCGCGAGCTGGCGGATGGCCTCGGCGGAGGCGCGGGTGTGCGCGCGGCGGCGCTTGGCGGGCGTGTCGCCGGCGTGGATGATTCGGGCCACGGGAGTCGGGGGGAGACGCCGAAAGGTAGGGGTGAGCCGGCGCGGCAGGACCCGTCCCCGGCCTGCGCCCCCTCGGCACCGAGGCGTAGGAAAGCGGTCAGACGACCCGACGGCCGTCCGTACGTTCCGGGTCCGCCTCGTCCCCCCTCCGATGGCCTCTCCCCCGCCCTCCCGCCGCGACGTGCTGCGCGCGCTCGGCCTCGGCGCGCTCGCGTTGCCCGTGGCTGGGTGCGGCACGTCGCTCTGGCCCGGCGGCTCCCGCACGACGCCGCCCGTCCCGCCGTCTGCCCCGCCGCCGGTCGCCCCGCTGCCGGTCGAGGCGGCCGAGGTGATGGCCGTGCCCGAGCCGAGCCCCATCGAGCCGATCGTCGTCGAGCGGCCCGTCGTGCTGCCGCCGCGCCTCCGGGCGGGCGGAACCGTCGCCCTGATCGCCCCCGCGGGCGTCCTCCGCAACCGCGGCCAGGTCGACGAGGCCACCGAGGCGCTCGAAGGCCTCGGCCTGCGGACCACCGTCGGTCGCCACGTGCTCGACCGGTTCGGCTTCCTCGCGGGCTCCGACGCCGCCCGCGCCCGCGACGTGATGGACGCCTTCCGCGACCCTGACGTGGACGCCATCGTGGCCATGCGGGGGGGCTGGGGCTGCGCTCGCATCCTGCCGTTCCTCGACTTCGACGAGATCGCCGCCCACCCCAAGCCGCTCGTCGGCTACTCCGACATTACGGCGCTCCTGCTGGCCATCTACGCCCGCACTGGCATGGTGACGTTCCACGGCCCGGTCGGCGTGTCGACGTGGAGCTCTCAGACGGCGCAGAGCTTCGTACAGACCCTGATCCACGGCATCGCCCCCGTAATCGGCCCCGAGACGCGCTCCAACCGTGACCGCACGCGGACCGTCCGCCCCGGCGTCGCCGAAGGACCGGTCGTGGGCGGCAACCTGACGGTCATCTCGGCGCTTGCCGGGACCGGCTTCCTGCCCGACGCCGACGGCCACCTCGTCTTTTTCGAGGAGGTCGGCGAGGACGCCTACCGGGTCGACCGGATGCTGGCCCAGTTGCAGCTGGCGGGGTTCCTCCGCGACCCGGCGGGCATCGCGTTCGGGCAGTGTTCCAGTTGCACGTCCGGTGGTTCGTCCTGGACGGCCGAGGAGACGATCCGCCGTCACCTGGAAGGCTATGCCTGCCCGTCGGTGCTGGGCGCGCCGGTCGGCCACGTGTCGCCGGTCTACACGCTCCCGATCGGCCTCCGCGCCCGCCTCGACGCCGACGCGGGGACGCTGGAGTACCTCGGGCCCGCTGTCGCGTAGGCGTCGGCCGGGGGTGCTCGTTAACAGCCGCTCCCCTCGGTGCCGAGGCGGGATAGATCAGCCGTCGCGCGCGCCCATCGCCTCAGCGACCGCGATGAACCGGGGCACGTAATGCTGCGTCTCGCGCGGCAACCGGTCCTGGATGTCCCAGAACGTGGGCGTGCGGCCCAGCTCGGCGCGCGTCTCGCGGACGATCCGCTCCACCCGGCCGACCCCGCAGTTGTAGGCTGCCAGCGCGAGGTGCCAGTCGCCGTCGAAGCGGCGGCCGAGCCAGCGCAGGTAGCGCGCCGCGGCGTCGGTGGACGGGCCCGTCTCGAAGACCGTCAGCGAGTCGAGGCCGTACTCGGCGGCCGTCTCGGGCATGAACTGCCACAAGCCCTGCGCGCCCGCCCAACTCTCGGCCCGCGCGTCGAGCGCGCTCTCGATCACGGCGACGTACTTGAGGTCGGTCGGAATGCCGCGGCGGCGAAAGGTGCGATCGATGGACCGCAGCAGCGTGCGGTGACGGCGGCCCGTACGCGAGAGCCCCCGCGCGGCGCCCCGCTGGCGGTCGACGGCGTCCACGGCGTCGGCCGGGTAGAACAACCACGCCGGGCCGTCCTTCCGCTCCGCCTCGGCGCGCTGAGCGGCGAGCACGGCCGGGTCCACGAGGTCGGGCGCGAAGGTGGCGCCGAGCGAGGCGAGCGCGTCGCCGCGGAGGTCGGCCCACTCGGTAGGAGACAGGGCCGACGGTGCGATGGGGCCGAGATGCGACTCGTACACGGCCTGCGCACGCAGCGCCAGCTCCCGCACCGATGGGGACTCCTCCGACCCGAGGGCACGGACGGCCTGGAGCGCGGCGACCGCCTGCGCCTCCTGGCGGTCGGGGTCCGGTTCGGTCTCGGCCGCCACGACGGCCTGCCGCGCGCGGATGACAGATCGGGCCCAGGCGAGCGGGTCGTCGGCGGTGTCGGTCGAGTCGGCGGGAGCCGCGTGGGCGGCGGGCGCGAGCGGCCCGACCAGGGCGACGGCGAACAGGACGGCGAGCGCGGCGCGGAGCGTCGGCATGGGGGGACGTGTGGTGGGATCCGAAGAAGAGAACCCCGCTGAGGGGTCACTCCGTGCCCGGGGCACGCTGCAAGGCACGTGCCGAGCGTTGTTCAAACTACCGGACACCCGACGGGACGTGGGGCGTAGACGCCGGTGTCCCCTAGTTTCGGCCCTTCCCCCGCCGCCCCGCTCCCCGCCCCTCACATGCCCGAGGCGTCCCCCCCAGAGGCCATCAAGATCCTGTTCGTCGACGACGAGCCGGATCTCGTGCCGCTCATCCGGCAGAAGTTCAGGTCGCAGGTGCGCGCCGGGACCGTCGCGCTGGTGTTCGCCGCCGACGGCGTCGAGGCCCTCGAACACCTTCGCGAGGACCACGACATCGAGGTGATCGTGACCGACATCAACATGCCGCGGATGGATGGCCTGACGCTGCTCGGCGAGTTGGGCGACCTCGGCCGCCGCACGCGCGCCGTCGTGGTGACGGCCTACGGCGACATGGAGAACATCCGGACGGCCATGAATAAGGGCGCGTTCGACTTCCTCACGAAGCCGATCGACATGGACGACCTCCAGATCACGCTCGCCCAGGCTCGCGAGGCCGTCGAGCGTGACCGCGAGGCCGACCGCGTCCGCCGCACCATCACGCGCTACCTGTCCGACAAAATCGCCCACGCGGTTCTCTCGGACCCCGCCGCGACCGGCTCCAGCGAGCGCCGCGAGGTGTCGGTGCTGATGAGCGACATCTCGGGCTTCAGCCAGCTCTCCGAGCGCCTCGAACCGGAGCGCGTCGTGGAGCTGCTCAACGTCTACCTCGGCGCCATGACCGAGGTGGTCGACGCGCACGAGGGGGCCATCGACGAGTTCATCGGCGACGCCGTGCTGGTCATCTTCGGCGCGCCGCTGGAGATGGCGGACCACGCCCTCCAGGCGACCGCCTGCGCGGTGGCCATGCAGAACCGGATGGCGAGCGTCAACGAGGAACTCGAGTCCCGCGGGCTGCCGCCGCTGAAGATGACGGCCGCCGTCAACTCCGGCGAGGTGGTGGTGGGCACCATCGGCTCCGAGTCGCGCGCCAAGTACGGCGTCGTGGGCACGGCGGTGAACCTGACCGCGCGGATCCAGACGATGGCCGTCCCGGACGAGGTCCTGATCTCGGAGACGACGTACCGCGCGGCGGGCGGCGAGGACGGGCCGGTCCGCCTGGAGGGCACGCGGCGCGTCTCGCTGAAAGGCTTCGCCGAGCCCATCGCCA
Organism: Rubrivirga sp. SAORIC476; assembly: GCF_002283555.1. Lineage (NCBI taxonomy): Bacteria > Pseudomonadati > Rhodothermota > Rhodothermia > Rhodothermales > Rubricoccaceae > Rubrivirga > Rubrivirga sp. SAORIC476. Next base: position 467,952 of record NZ_MVOI01000003.1, read on the forward strand.
TCCACAGCGTCGCCGAGGTGGCCGGGGTGGAGGGCGGCGCGGTGCCGCACGACGAGTCGGCCCTGGTCCCGCTCGACGCTCCCATCCCGTTCGGGCTGGCGGTGCTCGACGGCAAGGAGATCACCAACGACGCCCACGCCGGGGAGATCGTGGCCCTCTCCGCGACGGGCGCGCAGATCCGGGTGGGCACGCCCCTCGACACCCGCGCCGACGTCCGCGTGACGGTGGACCTGGACGACGGCCCGGCATCGATCTATGCAAAGGTCCACCACGTGACGCCCTCCGACGACGGAGCCGAGGCCCGCCTGCGCTTCTCGTCCGTGCCGCCGGCTGCTGCGGCGGCCTTCGCCCGCCTCCTCTGACCCGATGACGACCTCTCCTCTGGAGGGCCCCGGCGCGTCTCGCCGCGCTCGCCCGTCCCGCATCGGGCTCGTGGCCCTGCTGGCGACAGCCCTCGGCGCGCTCGTCGTGCTCGGCCCCTCGCTCGTGGCTGGCGCGCAGCAGGGCGAGCCCGCACTCGCCGACGACGACGCGATCACGTTCCGCCACGTCGGGGTCGAGCAGGGCCTCCCGAGCAGCGTCGTGCTGGACGTGACCCAGGACGCGCTCGGCTTCGTCTGGATCGCCACCGACGAGGGCCTCGTCCGCTACGATGGCATGGACCGGGTGACGTACCAGCGCACGGCCGACTCGACCTCGCTGGCGGGCAACGTGGTGCAGGTGCTCGCCCCGGCGCCCGGCGGCGCCCTCTGGGTGGGCACCGACACCGGGCTGACGCGCTTCGACCCGCGTGCGGACGTCTTCCGCCGCATCACGGGGCTCCCCTCGGACGACATTCTGGCGCTCACGACCGATGTCGCGGGCAACGCCTGGGTGGGCACCACGGCCGGTCTCGCCTTCGTCACGGCCGAGGGCGCCGTCCAGTCGGTCGACCGGCACGACCCGGCCGACCGCTCCAGCCTCCCCGACGATACCGTCGAGGCGCTCTACCTCGCCTCGGAGGGCGTCCTCTGGGTGGGCACCGGCGACGGGCTCGCCCGCCGCGCCGACGGCCGCTTCCAGACCGTCCGCCCGGACTCGCTGGGCGTCCTGGGAGCCTTCGCTGTGACGGCCATCGCGCCGAGCGAGAGTGCGGGGCTGCTCCTCGGCACCCTCGGCGACGGCCTGGTCGCGTTCGACCCGCGTACGGCCGCCTTCGCCCGCCTCGACATCGGCACCGACATCATCGCGCAGAACGTGACCTCGGTCCACGAGGACGCGACGGGGACCGTGTGGGTGGGCACCCTCGGCGGCGGCCTCCGGCGCCTGACGCCGGGCGAGGACGGCGTGCGCATCTACGAGGCCGTGCCAGAGGACCCCGGCTCGCTCTCCGACGACGAGGTCTCGGCGATCCTCGAGGACCGCCAGGGCATCCTCTGGGTGGCCACGTATGGCGGCCTCGACCGGTTCGACCGCGCCCGGGGCACCGCCGTCCGCCTCCGCCACACCGACGACCCCGTGTCGCTCGCCAGCAACGACGTGCGCTCGGTGCTCGTCACGCGCGACGGCACGCTCCTGGTCGGAACCGACCGGACGCTCGACCGCAGCCCCGACGGCCGCACGTTCTCTCACACTCGCATCGGCGGCGATCTGGACCAGCACCCGGTCCGCGCCCTCACCGAGGACCGCGACGGCGTCGTGTGGGTCGGCACGGAGGGCGCCGGGCTCTACCGCATCGGCGCCGACGGCGAGCTCCGGCAGGCGACGAGCAGTCCCGGCGACGGCGACTACGCGATCACCTCCTTGCTGGAGACTGGCGACGGCCAGTTCTGGGTGGGCACCCTCGCCGACGGGCTCCTGCGCCTCGACCGCGCCTCCGGCGACCTGCTCGCGATCGACCGGGCGGACGGCCTGCCCAGCAATCAGGTCCGGGCCCTCGCTGAGGACGCCGACGGACGCCTCTGGGTGGCCGCGGAGAGCGGCGTCTGCCGCGTCGACGACGCAGCCGAGCGAGGCCTCGTCACCTGCCTTCCGGTGGACCCCTCCGACCCGGACGCGCTCGCGACCCGCGACGTGCTCTCGCTCCACGCGCAGGCCAACGGCACCCTCTGGATCGGCACGGCCGACGGGCTCTACGCGCTCGACACGCGGGAGGCCTCCGGGAGACTCACCCGCTACACGGTCGACACCTCCGACCTGCCGGACAACGCCGTCCACGCCATCGTCGAGGACGCCGACGGCTTCCTCTGGCTCAGCACGGGCGACGGCCTGACGCGCTTCGAGCCGCTCACGGAGACGTTCTTCCGGCGCCTCAGTGGCCAGGACGCCGAGCGTTCGCTCAACAGTGCCGCCACCCGCGCGCCCGACGGCCAGCTCCTCTTCGGCAGCACGCGCGGCCTGCTCGCGTTCTACCCGCAAACCCTCGAAGCGCGCAACGCCAACCCGCCCCAGGTGGTGCTGACGGGCGTCGAGGTGGACGGCCAGCCGGTGGCCCCCTCCCCGGAGGGCGTGCTGACGATCGCCGCGCCGCTGGCGGAGGAGGTCTCGCTGGGACCGGACCAGGGCTACCTCACGCTCCAGTACGCGGGCCTCCACTTCTCCGCCCCGTCCCAGAACACCTACCGCTACCGGCTGATCGGGCTTTCGGACGAGTGGCGCGAGGTGGGCACGACGCGCGAAGCCACGTTCAGCGCACTGCCACCGGGGAACTACACCTTCGAGGTGGAGGCGGCCAACGCCGATGGGGTCGGCTTCGGGGAGGGCATGGCGACCGTGAAGGTCGTCGTCCACCCGCCGTGGTGGCGGACGTGGTGGGCCCTGCTCGGGTTCGCCGCGCTGGCCGTGTTCGGGCTCGTCCGCGCCGACCGCTGGCAACGGGCGCGGCTGGTCCGCCAGGAGCGTGAGCGGGCCGACCGCCGCGAGGCAGAGCTCCGTGCCGAGACTGCCGAGGCGGAGCAGCGCAAAGCCACCGCCGAGGCGCTGGCTCTCAAGGCGGAGAACGACCGCAAGGCGGCCGAGCTCGAACAGGCCCGCGAGGTGGAAGCCGCTAACACCAAGCTGGCCGCGGCCAACACGCGCCTCGAAACGTCGCTCCGCGACCTGAAGGCGACCCAGGCCCAGCTCGTCCAGTCCGAGAAGCTGGCCTCGCTCGGGCAGCTCACCGCGGGCATCGCCCACGAGATCAAGAACCCGCTCAACTTCGTCAACAACTTCGCCGACCTCTCGGTGGAGCTGGCGCAGGAGCTCCGCGACGAGATGGCCGAGACGCCCGAGCGGCCCGTCGGCGAGGTGCTGGGCGAGGTGGGCGACCTGCTCGACGACCTCCAGGACAACTGCCGCCGGATCCGCGAGCACGGCCAGCGGGCCGACCGGATCGTCCGCTCGATGCTGCTCCACAGCCGCGGCGGCGCCTCCGAACGCGGACGCGTGGACCTGCCGCGGTTCATCGACGAGTACGCGAACCTCGCTTTCCACGGCGCCCGCGCCAACGACTCGGACTTCCAGGTCGAGATCGTCCGCGACTTCGCCGAGGACACCGGCGAGGTCGAGGTGGTGCCGCAGGAGTTCGGCCGCGTCCTGATCAACCTGCTCACGAACGCCTTCCACGCCGTCCAGGAGCGGTCCCACGCGGGCGCCGACGGCTATGCGCCCACCGTCACCGTCCGCACGCGGCGTACGGGCGATGAGGTGACGATCGAGGTGCAGGACAACGGGACGGGCATCCCCGAGGCGGTCAAGGCGCAGATCTTCGAGCCGTTCTTCACCACCAAGCCCACCGGCGAGGGGACCGGCCTCGGCCTGTCGCTGGCCCACGACATCGTCACGGGCGTCCACGGCGGCCACATGGCGGTCGAGAGCACCGAGGGCGAGGGCACCACCTTCCGGATCGGGCTCCCGACGAAGGCCGACGCGTAAGGGCGCGGCGCGGGACGCCCGCCTCCCGGCGACACCCTCCGCCTCGGCACCGAGGCGGGGGTGCTACCGGGTCTCCAGCGAGCGGACGGTGAACGACCCGACGCCACGCGCCAGCACCGACACCGTCCCCTGACGCACCGTCGTCGTCAGAACGGGTTCGATCTCGATCCAGTCGGCGCAGATAGCGGCCTGCCCGGTCTCGGCGAACGGCGGCGGGGGCGTCATCAGGAAACCGGCGCAGCCGCCCGCCCGTCGCGGCGCGTCCTCGCCCGAGTCCGACACGACGACGTAGCGGCCGCGCTCGCGGATCACGTGCGTCGAGCCCGTGTCGCCCTCGCCGGAGCCTCCGCTGGTGGGCTGCCGCTGTCCGCTGGTGCGCCCCGGGATGAGATCCACCTGTCCCTCGAAGCGGACCTCCCCGTTGAGCCGGTACCGGACGATGGCGGCCGTCGCGCCGATCGCGTCCGGGAAATCGAACCGCACGTCGAAGCGGCCCGCGGCGGTGGCCTCATTGTAGAGCGACGCCAGCACCGCATCGCCGTCACGGACCTCGACGCCGAAGCGCCCCCCGACGGGGATCGAGAGCGGGTCGATCTCTACATCCACGCGGTCCGGCTGGCCGTCGATCTGGAATCCGCCCGCGCGGCTGCCGTCGAGACCGGACACGACCAGGGCGCCCCCCTGGAGGGCGAGGGTGGCCTCCCCCTCGGCGGCGATATCGACCCCCTGGAAGGCGACGGGGTCAGGAGTGTCGGTGTCGCAGGCGGCGAGGACCAGCGCGGCGAGGAGCAAACCGGAGAGACGAGACATGACGGTGGTGGTGGACGCCCGTAGGCTACCACCGGTCTTCCACGAGAGGGCAAGGATCAGGGCGGCTCCCGGCGACGTACGGAGACACGCCCCTCTCGACCACCTCTCTCATGCAAAGCCTCTGGAAGAGCCTCCTCGGTGGCTCCACCGGCGCCTCCGAGGACGACCTGCTCGGCGCTGTCCCGCTCTTCGAGGACCTGAGCCCTCGGGAGTTGGATGCCGTCCAGCGGCTCCTCCACCGCCGCGACTACGTCGCAGGCGAGTCCATCTTCGTGCAGGGCGAGCCCGGCCTGGGGATGTACATCATCGTTCGCGGCGTGGTCTCGATCCAGAGCGAGCCGAGCGGCCGAGAGTTGGTGGAGCTGACCGACGGGGACTTCTTCGGAGAGATCGCGCTCCTGAACGAGGTCATCCGGACGGCCACCGCACGGGCCAAGACCGACTGCACGCTGCTGAGCCTGTTCCAGCCCGACCTGCTGAGCCTCCTCGATCGCAACCCCCGCCTGGGGGTCAAGGTGCTGCTGTCGCTGGCGCGGCTCGTCGGGCTTCGGCTGGTCGAGGTCTCCGACGAGGTCGAGGCGCTGATGCGCGAGTGCGAGGATCTCCGGGAGCAGATGGGTGTGGCCGACCGGGATGGCTGAGCTCCTCGCCGAGGCCGCCCCCTCCGAGGCCGCCCGCACACCGCGTCGGCACCCGCCCGAGGTGTCGGACGAGCCCGCCGCCCCCCCGATCCCCGCGAGTTGGCTCAGCCGCTGGGTGTGGCTGCTCACCCTGGCCGCGCTCGTCGGCGTGGTGATGGTCGCGAGCGACATCGCGGGACTCGTGGTGCTCGGGAGCGTCGCCGCGTACCTCCTCGCCCCGATCGTGAACGCGCTCGAGCGCCGGGGCGTCGGGCGGACGCAGGGGGCGGCGCTGGTGCTGCTCGTCCTGCTGGCACTGGTGGGCCTCCTGATGGCGCTGGCCCTTCCGGCCGCGCTCGACCAGATCGCGTCGCTCCAGTCCCGGTGGCAGAGCGGTGAACTGCTCGACCTCGTCCGCGACATGGAGGCGTCCCTCGCCGCCCGCTTCGGGCTCGCCGACCCGTCCATGCTGGGGCTCGTCGACTCGCTGCGCGCTACCGTCGGAACCGAGCCCGGCAGTCTCATCGGCTACGTCCCGGACGCCCTGGAGACGATGGGCAACGCCTTCATCGTGCCGTTCGTCCTGTTCGCGCTGCTCAAGGACGGCCCCATGATCCGCCGTCGCCTGCTGACCGCCGTTCCGAACCGCTACTTCGAGTTCGCCATGACGGTCCTGTTCAAGGCGGACGCCCACCTGGGCGGCTACCTCCGCGGGCAGGCCTTAATCGCGCTGCTGGTCGGCTCCTCGACGGCGCTCGGGCTCGGCCTCCTGGGCGTCGAGTACTATCTCGTGTTGGGGCTGCTCACCGGGCTCGCCAACTTCGTCCCGTACGTCGGCTTCGTCGTGTCGGCCTCCCTGTCGGTGGGCGTCACCATCGTGACGACCGGCGGGATGGACCTTGTAGGACCGGTTCTGATTCTGTTCGTCGTGCTCCAGACCATCGAGAACGTGGTGTTCCAGCCCTGGATCACCGGAAAGAACGTGTCGATGCACCCCGTGATGGTCCTGCTGGCCATTCTGATCGGCGGGCGCGTGGGGGGGGTGATGGGGATGGCGCTGGGCGTGCCGGCGGCAGCGGTCCTGAAGGTGGTGTTCCTTGAGACCGTGGTCGGGCTTCGCCGATACCATCTCTAGCCCGGTTTGCCCCCTGGTGCGACCTTCTCCTCATTGATGCCCACGCCGTCCCCCTCCACTGCCCGCCTGACCGTCCGCTTCTGGGGCGTCCGGGGTTCGATTCCGACGCCGGAGGATGGCTTCCTGGGCGTCGGCGGCAACACGGCCTGCGTGGAGGTGCGCGCAGCGGACGGAACGACGCTGGTGCTGGACGCGGGGACGGGCATTCGGGCACTCGGGTACGCACTCGCGGCGGAGGCCGCCGGGCAGCCGGGCGAGGTGCACCTCGCGTTGTCTCACTTCCACTGGGACCACCTGCAGGGCCTCCCGTTCTTCGCGCCGCTCTACACGCCGGGCCAGACCGTCCGCTTCTACGCGGCGACCGATGACGACCGGATCCACGCCCTGTTGCGGGGCCAGATGACCTCGCCCTACTTCCCGGTCCCCTTCGGCGATCTCGCGGCGTCCACCGAGACCGTCCGCGTTCGCGACGGCGAGCCGTTCCAGGTCGGGCCGATGACGGTCCAGCCCTTCCCGGTGAACCACCCGCAGGGCGCGCACGGCTTCCGCATCGAGGTCGACGGCGCCGTGCTGGTCTACGCGACCGACTATGAGCACGGCTCGGCGGCGCACGACGAGGGCCTCCGGGAGGTCAGCCGGGGGGCGGACCTCCTCATCTCCGACGCTCAGTACACGCCCGACGAGTACGCTCTTCGGCAGGGCTGGGGGCACACGACCTGGGAGCACGCGACGGGACTCGCGACCTCGGCAGGCGTCGGCCGCCTGCTGCTCTTCCACCACGACCCGTCCCACGGCGACGACACGCTCGGGCGGATCTGCACGCTCGCCCGCGAGCGATTCGAGGCGACGGACCTGGCGACCGAGGGGCTCGTCGTCGAGTTGTAGGGCGGCACGCGAGCAGGTCTGCCGACCTCGGCACTGAGGCGGAGCGCCCTGAACGTTGCGAGTGAGATACGGCTCGGTCCGCGATACCAGTCTCGGCGCAGCCTTCGTTTGTAGCGGTGCGCCTGCCTCTCGTATCTTGGGGCACGTGTAGAACTCAACCGTCCGGGCCGGACACAGCCAACAGACCGATGGGCAAGCAGCGCATGAACGACAACTGGGAGCGCATGAAGGCGCAGATCCTCTCCACCTGGGCCGACATCGACGAGGCCGAGATGAAGAAGGCCCGCGGCAACCTCGGCCAGATGGTCAACCTGATCCACTCCCAGACGGGCGAGGATCGGCAGAACATCATGCGCAAGATGTCGGCCTTCCTCTAGGCCCCGACCGACCGACTCCGAGCGGCGCGCTCCCAGATGGGGGTGCGCCGCTTTTCGTTTATCCAATCCTCGGCGCCGAGGCGGACGGGGTCAGAAGCGGACGCCCGCGCTGGCGGCGGGCCACGGGAACGCAAACCAACCGTTGTCCTCTCGCGAGACCCACCGGCGACCGAACACGAGACCGGCGCCGAGCCGGAGATGCAGCCGCTCGCGTTCGTAGCGCACCCCCGTCGATGCGGTTGGGATGGCTCGAGTCCAGGACTGAGACTCGATGTCCGCGTCTCCGGGGTCGCGGTTGTACGAGAGCACGACCGACGCGCCGACATCAGCCCGCCAGCGCCCGCCGAGCGGCTGGACCACCATCGCACCGACCGGCAGGATTCGGTACGTCACTCCGTCCAGACGTGCCTGCGCGTACCCGACCGTGCCGACGAGAGGGCCGAGCACCCTGCGCTCGTAGCGGACCGAGCCTGCGACGCTCAGCCCTCCTCCTTCGACCAGTACAGTGTTTCGGGGCTCCGCCTCGGTGGAAGCCTCGGCGTTCGGATACGAGACCACCGCAGGGTGCGACCTGAGACCGTGTACGGTCTCATGCGACGAGACGACGGGCTGGGCGGCGAGCGCGGGTGTGAGCATGGCGAAAAGGACTGCGAGGAAACGTCTCATGTCAGCGGAGGTCGGGGTGGTAGTTCCAGTCGAGCGTGTCGGGGTCGAAGGAGCGGACGGGCACGAGCGTGCGCGTCAGGTAGCGGGAGGTCATCCCGCCGAACACGCCGACCGCGTCGGCAGGCCCGCCATCGGCCGGGCGGATGTTGCTGATACGGGGCAGGTAGGTCTGGTCGCGGGAGTTGTCCGCTTTCGCGCGCGCGTCGATGACGGCGGTGTACCACGGGTCGTCGAAGAGGATGTCGTCTGGCTTGCTCGACGTCGTGAACTCGAAAAATGGAGGCTGGTACCAGATCGCAAGGTCATCTGAGAGTTGTGCGAGGCGGTGGTACGCCGGAGTCACGTCCCACCTCGACGTGCGGCTGGCAGCCGTCCACCGGTCATAGCAGTCCATGCCGTCCTCGTACGCCGACGGCGTTTTAATGTGGAAGATGCTCCCTCGGAGGTGATCTCCCCGATCAGAGAACGGCAGTTGTTGCCATGACTCCAACACGAACGTCTCGGCATCGAGGCGCCGGTCTCTGTTCCCACTCCAGATCGAGACCGGCGAGGCAGGGTCGGGATCGGGATCGCATTCGAACTCCTGGACCTCCCCGATCTCCGTCCAGTCTCCCGGTCCGTGATACGTGTAGGTAGTCGGCGAGCGGATCGTATCTGGCACCGTGATCGAGGCGGGAGTTGGCGTGTGCGTCTCGGCGGTGTAGCGTCGCCCATTCGGCCACGTCACGTCGAGCCGGTACCGCGCGGCAGGCACGAGCGGAAGTGCGTGCTCGAGGTCGCCGTAGGCGCCGTGTGTCTCGTGCGCGAGCGCTACCGTCGTCTCGGTCGGTTCACCGAGCGGTCCCGTGATCGTGACCTCCGCATCTGGCTCACCGAGCGGGCGAAGGTGCAGGAATGCCGACTTGACCATCACCTGCGCCCAGAAGTCGGGCAAAAACAGTTCACGGCCGAGATTCGCCTCGGCGTCGGCGAACAGGTCGTAGTGGTCGTCCTGGGGGTCGTTGAGCGTCCCCACGAATACCTGCGGGTGGTGGATCGCGGTGTCCGGGGAGACTTCGAGGACGCCCACGATGAACGGGGTGTCCGGCGAGACCATGGCAGGTTCTCCACCGCCGAGGTCGCATCCGGCGAGCCCGACCAGGACGGCCGTGGTAAAGATGAGGAGTAGCTTGTCCATGGCTAAAGAAGGATGCGGCGGACGGGCGCAACCGGCCAGGGTGAATCGTCCGCCCGCCGCAGGCCCCGCGTAGGCGGGGGGCTCGTGGCTAGTACGGACCGACCTGCATTCGCTTGATCATGAAGGTGTATCGGAAGCCGTTGGCATCGGTCTGCACTTGCCCTTGTGGGCTCAGTCGCCTCTGTACGTTGTCGAGTGTCGCCCGGCGGTAGCCCGATTTCGTGAACACGTCGTCGTTGTGAGTCGAGAACGGGTCCGCGTCGATCTCGGTGTAGAGGTTGGCGTACGCTCCAGAGGCGAAATCGTAGGTCTGGACCGTCCCCTCCCAGTCGCCGTCGGCGCGCTTGGTGAAGTGGCGGACATCGGTGTCATCCTCGACCACGATGCCACGCCATGGTGAGGCGGTCAGCGGGTGGAGCGGAAACCCATCTTGCCCACCCTGTACAGCGAGGTACCCGAGCGGCTCAATCGAGGGGTACGGTGAGTTCTCCCACTGCCAGTCCCATGCCTGCATCCCGGTGAAGTGGTAGTCCGTCTCTTGGTGGTTCACGTCGGGCGTCTTGAACCACCGCGTGAACGCGAGGCTCGCGACCGGGACGGCGTTGTGCGTGTTTGCCGTTCCCGCTGCTGGACCGCCCGGAGGTCCATAGACCACGTACGAGTCTGCTGTGTGCGTCCCGAAGATGGTGGTCATCACGTGCGAGAAGTACGCCGTGTCGAACCGGTAGTTGTTTTTCTTCGCGAACTGCGCCGCTCCGTAGTTGTCAGTCGGCTGGACGTGCATCTGTACCTCCAGCTTGGGACCATGGTCGCTATGCTCGTCTGTGCGAAGCGTCCGAATGGCGAGGTAGTCGCTCGACAGCACATGAGACGGGAAGGTGGGCGGCCCGGTCGGTCCAGGCTCATCCGGGAGGTCTCCTCCACCGCCCCCGCCAGGGCCACAGTTGAAGGCGTCCTCGCAGGTTTCGAGCCCCGCGACCGGCGTCCGGCCATCGACGACCGGGATCGTCGAAACCACCGCGAGGATGGCGTCGGGACTGCCTTCGACGGAGAAGGTGCCCTCGGAGAACGTGACCGTGCGTTCGTCCGTCGGGTCGGCGAGTGAGACGGCTATCTTGGTGTAGGCGTCGCCGGCCACCTCGGACGCCTCGTCGAGGTCGGGGTCGCCGACGACGAACACCTCGGCGCTGCCGCCTCGTGCGTGTGCGACCGGCTCGCCGGTCGGGCTGGCGAGGTCGAGTGCCAGCAGACGATGCTCGACCTCACCGCTCGCGTGCTGGACTGCGATGTGGGTCGATGGATGCTCGGCCTCCTCGGTCGCAGTCCCCGTCACTCGCGCAGACGGCGGGGCGTTGGCGAAGAGATCCTTGAGAAGGACCGGGGCATCGTCACCCCTACGGGAAGCGGAGGTGGCCGCGATGAGGGCGGGGCCACGCACGGCGAGGTCGTCGCGGACGAGGTCCATGTAGGACCCGTCGGCGAACTCCGCTGCCGGCAGGGTCACGATGGCCTGCCCGTCAATGGGGCTGACCGTTTCCTCCGGGAGGCCTGAGGAGATCACCTGTCCACTGTCACAGGCGAAAAGCGTCATGGATGAAACGACGCAGAGAAGTAGAGAACGCATGGCGTTGTGCGAAGAGACTGCATGGCAGTCCATGAACAAAGCCTGGCCGGATCTTCACGATACAGAATTAAGAAATTAAAGTCAACACACGCTCAAGATGCGACACGTACAGCGTGACGGCCATCTACCTGTTACGACAACGACGAACGGGAAACGAGCGGCATGTCGCGGTCAGACTCGCCCCACCTCGACACCGCCCGCCTCGGCGCCGAGGCGGGGCTACTCGTCGCAGTCTCTTCGACCGAAGCGCTTCCGAACGCCCGTAGCTTCCGCCACGCCCTTCGACTCCGATGCCCGAGCCTGCCGACGCCCCCGAGACCGCCCGTCCCTTTCCGCTCGGCACCGCCGTTCCCGACGATGGTCCGCTCCGGGAGGCCTACGAGGCCCGCGTCGCCTTCCATCAGCGGACCCTGGACGCGCTGGAGCAGCAGGCCGCCGAGGTGCGCCGCGGCGGCGGCGACAAGGCCATCGCCCGGATGCACAAAAGGGGCAAGCTGACGGCGCGCGAGCGCATCGACGCGCTGGTGGACGACGGCTCCGACTTCCACGAGGTCGGTCTGTTCGTCGGCCGCGGGATGTACGAGGACGTGGGCGGCTGCCCCTCCGGCGGCACCGTGATGGGCCTCGGGCGCATCCAGGGGCGTCTGTGCATGATCGTCGCCAACGACGCCACCGTGAAAGCGGGCGCGTGGTTTCCAATCACGGCCAAGAAGAACCTCCGCGCGCAGGAGATCGCCCTGGAGAACCGGATCCCGATCGTCTACCTCGTCGACTCGGCGGGTGTCTTCTTGCCCATGCAGGACGAGATCTTCCCAGATCGTGACCACTTTGGGCGCATCTTCCGCAACAACGCGAAGCTCTCCGCGCTGGGCGTGCCGCAGATCGCGGCCATCATGGGGAGTTGCGTCGCGGGCGGGGCGTATCTGCCCATCATGTCCGACGAGAGCCTGATCGTTGACGGCACGGGCTCGGTCTTCCTGGCAGGCCCGTTCCTCGTGCAGGCCGCCATCGGCGAGGAGGTGGACGTGGAGACGCTGGGCGGGGCGACCACCCAGACCGACATCTCGGGCGTCTGCGAATACAAGATGCCCGACGACGCGACGTGCCTCGCGACCATCCGCGACCTCGTCGGCGGGCTGGGGCCCCTGCCTCGCTTCGGGTTCACCCGCGCGACACCCGAGGCGCCCGCCTTCGAGGCCGACGGCATCCTGGGCGTCTTCCCTGAGAGCCGCCAGCAGCCGTACGACACGCGCGAGCTCCTCGCCCGCATCGTGGACGCCGACAGTTGGACCGAGGTCAAGGCCGGCTACGGGCAGACGCTCGTGTGCGGCTACGCCCGCCTCGACGGGTGGTCGGTGGGCATCGTGGCGAGCCAGCGGCAGGTCGTCCGCGCGAAGGCGCCGAAGGGCAAAGCGAGCGAGATGCAGATCGGCGGGGTGATCTACGGCGACGCGGCCGACAAGGCGGCGCGCTTCGTGATGCAGTGCAATCAGAAGCGCATCCCGCTGATCTTTTTCCAGGACGCGACCGGCTTCATGGTCGGCACCCGGGCCGAGCAGGGCGGCATCATCAAGGACGGCGCCAAGCTGGTCAACGCCGTCGCCAACTCGGTCGTCCCGACGTTCACGGTCGTGGTCGGCAACTCGTTCGGCGCCGCCAACTACGCGCTCAACGGCCGCGCCTACGATCCGCGGCTGATGCTCGCCTGGCCGTCCGCGCAGATCGCGGTCATGGGCGGCAGCCAGGCTGCCAAGACGCTGCTCTCCATCGAAGAACGGACGCTCAAGAAGCAGGGCATCGAGCTCTCCGAGGAGGACCGCCAGGCGCGCCTCGACCAGATCGAGGCTCGCTACACGGAGCAGACATCGCCCGTCTATGCCGCCGCTCGCCTGTGGGTGGATGCGCTCATCGACCCGCGTCAGACCCGGCAGTGGCTGGCGACGGGCCTGGAGATGGCAGACCACAACCCCGACATGGCCGACTTCAAGGTGGGCGTGCTCCAGACGTAGGCCGAGTCAGGCCAGGAGAGCACGGGAGCGTGCCCCGCCCCCGCAAGCCTCATCCCTCACGCGCCATGCGGAGGACGAGGTACATGATGCCCACCATCCCGAGCGCAGCCCCTACGATCACGCCCCACGGCGACGAGTCCAGCCAGCGATCGGCGAGGAGGCCGAGGCCGACGAAGAAGACCATCGAGACGCCGATCTGGAGCCCCATGCCGAGGTGCGTCCCGGCCTGGCGCATGCCGTCGGTGTACGCGTCGTGGACGCCGCCCACGGTCACTTTTTTGTTCTGATAGCCTACCGGCGGCGGCGCGACCGGCTCCGCGTCGTCGTCTGGGGCACGGTCAGACCACTTGGACGCCCACTCCCGGTCTGCCCTGTCGAATCGGTCGGGGGCGTCCGCCCAGGGGTCGTCTCGCTTGGCCATGGTCAGGCCGCGTCCACGCGCGCGTTCGGCCCGACGGACCCAACGACGGTGCTGGCGCCGCCCTTTCCGCTCTTGCCTGATGCCCGCTCGGCGGCCGGTCCCATCTGGCACTGGCCGTTGAAGGTGGCCCCGTCTTCGACGACCAGCTTCCCCGTTCGGATGTCGCCGTCGATCACCGCAGACGCCTTGAGCACCAGCCGCTCCGTGACGACCACCTTGCCGCGCACGGTGCCCGCGATCTCCGCGCTGGTCGAGACCACCTCGCCCTCGACGACCCCACCCGGCATCACCATCGTCCGGCCCTCCACCTCGACGTTGCCGTCGACGGTGCCCGAGATGTTGACGTTGCCGCTGGAGCGGAGCGTCCCCTCGACCGTCGTGGACGCACCGATGATGTTGTGTTGTTCGGCGGGGTTGCCCGAAAAGGCGGCGGCAGGCTTGGCCATGGCGGTGGAAGAGTCGGAACGAAAGAGGGCCATTGCGATCAGGGCGCGACGAGGAAAGCGGCGGGATCCTGCGCGAGTCCGTCGCGCCACAACTCGAAGTGAAGGTGCGGCCCGGAGGTGATTTCCCCCGTGTTGCCACTCAGAGCGAGCGTCTCCCGCACGCGGACCCGCTCCCCGACCCGCATCTGGAGCCGACTGTTGTGCTTGTAGACCGAAAGGTAGCCGCCAGGGTGCTGGACGGCAATCGTGTGCCCGCCGCCCTGGGTCCAGTCGGCGAAGACCACGTACCCGTCCGCGAACGCGCGAACGGGCGTGCCCTCCGTCGCGGCCAGGTCAATGCCGAAGTGCCCGCGGCCCGCGTCGAACCCGCGCGACGGGACGCCGTCGACCGGCGGGAGCGAGGGCAGGCGGAGCCCATCGAGGTAGCCCCGGGCGGCACGGGCGTCCCGGCCTTCGCCCTCCCCGGCAGGCCCGAGCGTCGAGAGCGGAAGCGCGGGCTGCGCGTGGTCTCCCCCCTCGGCCGGAGCGGCAGGTGCGGCCTGTGGCTCCGCCTCGGCATCGAGGTCGGGCAAGGCGAAGGCGGCCGGGTCGAGCACGTCCTCTCCGAGATCGTCCATCTCGCCGGTGATGATGGCCCGGAGCTGGGCGATCTGCTGGTACTGAAGCGCCAGCGAGTCCTCGAGGGCCGCGGCGCGCTGCGCGTTGGTCTCGGCGACCCCACGCAACTCCCCCGTCCCCGGCCCCATGATGAGCCCGCGGAGGGGTGTCAGCACCACCACCGCGACCAGCACCGCGCCCAGCACCACGACTCCGATGATGGCCGCGTACAGGGCGTAGCCCGGCCGCACGTCGTACTGGCGGGGGGTGCTCATCGTATCCGGTTCGAGCACGATCACCGTGCGTGACGAGCCGGGATGGGAGAAGAGGTCGCGGAGGAAGTCGGTCACGTGCGGAGGCGCGGTCGGCAGGCCGAAACAGGCCATGGTGTTCGTGTCATCTGCATACGTCACAGCGTGCAGCCTCCTAACTTACCCGGCTCCGAACCCCTCTGACGCCGTCCTGTGACGGCTGACCGCCAGCACAGCTGGCCACTGTTTCATGCCGCAGCATAAGTCCGCCGCCAAGCGTGTCCGCCAGGACGCCAAGCGCCGCCTCCGCAACCGGTACCACAAGGTCCGCGTGCGCACGATGATCAAGGATCTCCAGGCCGAGACCGACCCGACCCTGGCCCAGGAGAAGCTCAACGCCATCAAGGCGAAGCTCGACCGCCTCGCCGGGAGCCGCGTGCTTCATCCGAACAAGGCCGCCCACACGAAGAGCCAGCTCGAGCGCCACGTCAGTTCGCTGGTCTAGGAAAGAATGCGCCCGCTCCGCACGTGCGGCCGGGCCGGCCAGTCGGCACTCTTCAGGTAGGCGGGAGTGTCCGGTGCGCCACGAGGCGAGGCCGTGGCTGCCACCGCACGCAGCCACGCCGACGCGTAGGACGGCGCCGCATTTCGTCGTGACAGACCAGACCGACATCGAAAGGCCTGGCCCCGGGCTCCGGCTTTCGTGCCCAGCGGGCTGCGGATTCGCCCCAGCCTGATACAGGACCGGTCCTGTTTTGGAACAACAGCGGGTCGCCGACGGTTTATCCGCCGATTCTCCGCCGTCCGCCATTCCCACAGTCCGGTTCAAATCGGTACTTGTGGTCCAGGGCATTCTCCTCTTTGGCGAGTCCCTGGCGACCGAATGCCCTCTTCACGCAGCTTGTCCTTCGGGGCAGCGTGCGTACTGTTCTTTCTGGGATGAGCGGCGGAGTTCCGACGGAGCTCTTGGCGCGTTCCCGCTTCGCTCACTCCCTGTTCCGTTCCCCGCGGACTTCACCCACCCCCTGTCTCCATGACCCAGTCTACTACGGAGAAAACGATGACATCACGTCTCTCAACTCTCCTCCTGTTGGGCGCGGCCTTCCTGATCGCTTCGGCGTCCCAGGCTCAGGTCATTCGCCCCAGCGAGTCCATTTACATCCTCCTCCGCGGCGGCGTCACCGGCTACTACGGTGACCTCGACGGCAACTCGGACGGCGACCCCGGCAGCGCCAACGCCAAGCTCAGCGACGGCTTCGACAACCCCGGCTACAACGTCGGCGGCGAGATCGGCTACCTGTTCAACCCGAACCTCTCGTTCGGTGTCGGCTTCACGTACATGGACATCCCGAACCTCGACACGCGAGGCCAGGGTCCCACGGGTCGCGGACCGGGCGCGAATGACATCCTGTTCATTCCGGGTCCCAACGGGCCGATCCCCGTCACGAAGAACAACGGCAGCGCCGTGAACATGGTCACGGGCCTGTTCCGCTACCTCCCGTTCGATGCGTCGCGCATCTCGCCGTTCGTCGAACTCGGCGGTGCCCTCGTCTTCGGCGTCGGCACGGACAACGAGCGCAACGGCTCCGGCACGGATGCCGTGATCGGGTACGGTCCGGTCGCAGGCCTCGGCCTCGATGTGGCTCTGACGCCGCAGCTCGGCCTCTTCCTCGCCGCGCAGTCGACGGTCGTCTTCCCGGACGTCGCGCTTGACGGTGCGGATGCCGGCGCGTTCAACAGCCCCCGGTTCAACGGTGACGACGCGGACTTCGACATCCTCGCCAACCTGGGCGGCGGCCTCCGTTTTGCCCTGCGCCCGCCGGTCAAGGCGGTTCGCGTGCTCGGCCTGGAGTGCCCGGCTGAGCTGCAGGTCGGCCAGAACGGTTCGTTCATGGCGATCACCAACCAGGACGCGACCCCGCCGGTCACCTCCAGCTGGCAGTTCGGTGACGGCGCCAGCGGCTCCGGCAGCTCCGCCTCGCACGCCTTCACCGCGCCGGGCACCTACACGGTGACCGCGATGGTGATGAACGACGGGGGCACGGACTCCGAGTCCTGCATCGTGACCGTCGTTCCGCGCCCGACGCCGCCGTCGCTCGCTGGCTGCCGCGCCACCCCGTCGCGCGTTGACGCTGGCCAGCAGGTCACGATCGACGCCACGGCAACCGAGGCAGACGAGATCACGGTCGACTTCGGTGATGGCACGACGGCGTCCTCGCTGCCGGCCCGCCACGCGTACGCCAACACGGGCTCGTACACGGTCACCATCACGGCGACCAACGAGTACGGCTCGGACACCTGCACGATCCCCGTCACGGTGGGCGACTCGTACTGCGCCGACATCACGGAGCTGAACCCGGTCTTCTTCGGGTACGGCGCCACGACGCTCACGGCCGACGCGACCAGCCGTCTCGAGGAGAACATCGAGATCCTGCGCCGCTGCCCGGACATCTGCGTGACCATCAACGCCTACTCGGACGGCTCCGAGCCGGGTGACGCGATGCGCATCTCGCAGGCCCGCGCCGACGCGGTGATGCAGTACTACGTCGGTCAGGGCATCGACGCCGAACGCCTCCGCGCCGTCGGCCGCGGTGTCGATCCGGACGCCAACTCGAAGGAGGATCCGGGCCCGGGCGACAGCCGCGCCCGCCGCGCCGACTCGATCCCGTCGTCCTGCGCCGGGTTCTAGGTCGCGCGTGAGGGGCCCCGGCCCCACCTCGCCACCTCAGGGGCGGTCCGCAACGATGCGGGCCGCCCCTTTTTCGTGCAGAGAGCGTGACGCTGACGAACAGATCGAACCCGACGGGATGACGAGCGTAGGCGCCTCTACATGCCGACCTCCCCCGGCGTGCTCCCGGGCTCTGCCCGCTCCTCCCTGACCTGCACTGCGTTTCCCGCACCCCTCCTGCGGGTCAGTTTCCTTCCCTCCCCACTGCTGCCGCCCCGGCCTCGTGTGGGTCCCCCCACCACCCCTCTTATGTCCCGACTCTCCTCACTCCGCCTTCCTCACCTCCAAACGCTCCTGATCTGGGCCGTTGCGATGCTCATTGGCACCGCGGCACAGGCACAGATCATCCGCCCGAGCGAGTCCATCTATGTGCTCCTGCGTGGGAGCGTCGCCGGGTACTACGGCGACCTGGATGGGGACCCCAACACGACGAGCATCAGCGAAGGGTTCGACGACCCCGGCTTCGGTGTCGGTGGTGAGGTCGGCTACCTCTTCAACGACAACCTCTCGCTTGGTGTGGGCCTGGTCTACCAGGACCTCCCGGCGCTCAACAACCGATCCACCAACATTCAGGGTGGTGAGGCCTATCAGTTCCAGGCGCTTCTCCGCTACCTGCCGTTCCCGGCGCTGAAGGTGTCTCCGTTCGTCGAGCTCGGCGGCGCTCTCGTCTCCGGACAGGGCACGGAGAACGAGCGCAACCTGCCCGGCACGGATGATGTCCTCGGCTTCGGCCCGGTCGTCGGCGCCGGTGTGGACGTGGCGCTGACCCCGCGCTTCGGTCTCTTCCTCGGCGCGCAGTCCACGTTCGTCTTCCCGGACGTCGCGCTCGACGGCACCGACCCCGGCGCATTCCCGGGCCAGCCCGGCGCGCAGGGTGACGACCATGACTTTGACATCCTCGCCAACGTCGGCGGTGGCTTCCGCTTCGCGTTCCGCGCGCCGGTGACGGCTGTGGAGATCCAGGGCCTGGAGTGCCCGGCCGAGCTCGAGACGGGTGAGACCGGCTCGTTCATGGTGATGACCAACGACGACGCCACGATGCCCGTCACCTCGACGTGGCAGTGGGGCGACGGTGCCGCTGGCTCCGGCATGACCACCTCGCACTCGTTCTCGGCCCCGGGCACCTACACGGTGACCTCGATGGTGATGAACGACGGGGGCACGGACTCCGAGTCCTGCCTCGTGACCGTCGTCGCGCCGCCGGTCCCGCCGCCGTCGCTCGCCGGTTGCCGCGCCACCCCGTCGTCGATCAACGCCGGCGACCAGGTGACGATCAACGCGACCGCCACCGGCGCCACGTCGCTCACGATCGACTTCGGTGACGGCACGACGGCGTCCTCGCTGCCGGCCCGCCACGCGTACGCCAACACGGGCTCGTACACGGTCACCATCACGGCGACCAACGAGTCGGGCACGGACACGTGCACGATCCCCGTCACGGTGGGCGACTCGTACTGCGCCAGCATCACGGAGCTCAACCCGGTCTTCTTCGGGTACGGTGCCACGACGCTCGCCGCCGAGGCCACGAGCCGTCTCGAGGAGAACATCGAGATCCTGCGCCGCTGCCCGGACATCTGCGTGACCATCAACGCCTACTCGGACGGTGCCGAGCCGGGTGACGCGCTGCGCATCTCGCAGGCTCGCGCCGACGCGGTGCTGCAGTACTACGTCTCGCAGGGCATCAGCCGGGACCGTCTCCGCGCCATCGGCCGCGGCGTCGATCCGGCGGCGAACTCGAAGGAGGATCCGGGCCCGGGCGACAGCCGCGCCCGCCGCGCCGACTCGATCCCGTCGTCCTGCGCCGGGTTCTAGGGTCTGCGTGAGCGACCGGGATTCGTCCCGGTCCTAACGCCCCGGGGGGCGGTCCGCAATGGTGCGGGCCGCCCCCTTTTTCGTGGCACAGATTCCGGTTTCCGAGTTGTTTACCGGATCGAGATGGAATCCCCTCCTGCCCGTCTTTTCGCCTGAAGCTGGCGCACCCCAACGGTGCCAGGTTTTTGGTGTCGCCCGACGACGAACGCCTGCCTCGGGCACCGCCGGCAACGGCTACCCCTTCTTCCTCCGGACCAATGACTCGTTACCTCTCCCTTCTGGCGCTGGCCATCCTGACCGCGACTGCGGCCCTGGCCCAGCCCGTCTACAACGGCCTCGACGACCCGTACTACAACGACGACGCCTACGACGAATCGCCGGGCGTCCGCATCGGCCTCGGCCTGGGCGCCTACGTCTATGACGGCCCCGACCTGCTGGTCGGCTCGTCCGCGTTCCAGAGCGACGTGATCTCGACCAACCTGGGCGTTACGGCCGAAGTGACGTTCCCGCTTGCGGGTCAGCTCTACGGCCGCCTCCAGGGCGGGTTGCTCAACATCGGCGCGGAAGACTCTCGCGCGGATGTGACCAACCCCGCGGGAACGCCCGACGCGCGCTACAACCCGTTCCTGACGAGCCAGACTTTCCTCGCGGAGGCAGACCTCCTCTACTACCTGACGCGCCCGCACACGGGGGCCCTCTCTCCCTACGTGTTCTCTGGCCTGAGCGGTCTCTTCGCCACGGGCGACGCCGCACCGGGCGTCGAGACGACGTCGCTGGCCATCCCGGTCGGCCTGGGCGTCGAGTACGGTGTGTCGCGCAACCTGTCGCTCTTCGCCGAGGGCAGCTACCGCTTCGGCATCACCGAGGTGGGCGGGCCGCTGGCGCAGGCCTTCGCCAGCGCGTCGATGTCGGACGACGTCTGCGACAAGAAGAGCTCCGCGTATGACGAGGAGGCCTGCCGCAACAAGGGTGGCACGCCCATCCCGACCTGCGACGAGGACCCCACCCAGGATCGCTGCCCCGTCACCCGGCCCGACGGCGACTCGAACTTCGACACGCGATTCAACTCGGGCCTGATCCTGGGCGGCCTTCGCCTCGGCTTCGGCGGCGGCCCCGCCCCGGTGGCTTACATCCCGCCACCGGTCGTCCCGGAGACGCCGTACACGCCGCCGCCGCCGCCGGTCGTCGAGACGCCGATGGTGTGTGACCTCGTCGAGCTCAACTCGATCTACTTCGATTACGGCACCGGCACGCTGGACCGCCGCGCGCGGACGCTGCTCGACGAGAACGTGGAGCTGCTGCTCTCGAACTCGGCCTGCTGCGTCTTCATCGACGGCTACACCGACACGCCGGAAGGCAACAGCTTCGGCATGGGCCTCGCAGGCCGCCGGGCACAGGCCGTCTACGACTACTACCTGAGCCAGGGTGTCGGCGCGAGCCGCCTCCAGATCCGCAACCGCGGCGTCGCCGCGCCGGACTGCGACAAGGAGGATCCGGGGCCGGGCTGCGAGCGCAACCGGCGCGTCGAGTCGCTCCCGGTCGACTGCGAGCGGTTCCGCTTCCTGCTGGAGAACCCCTCCTACGACCCCTACTAGGCTGGCGGGCGTTCGGGGCCGACCGGTCCCCGCGACCGATCGGTCTTCCGCCAGCGGCCCTGCTCCCTTCGGGGGGCAGGGCCGCCTTCGTTCGTGGCGGTATCCTCCCTCTCCCCCCGACACCATCCATGCGCCCTGTTCTCGCCGCGTGCCTGCTGCTCGTTCTCAGCGGCTGCTTCCAGTCCTCCTCCGTCCTGACGGTCCGCTCGGACGGGACCGCCACGTTGCGCGACGAGGTCACCCTCTCAGGGATGGCGCTGATGGCGATCGGCCAGTCCGACGATCCTGCGTTCAACGCCTCTGAGAGTGAAGCCCGCGCGGCTGCCATGGGGGGCGGCGCACGCCTCCGGTCCTTCGAAGCACGAGAGGACGGGTACACCGCGATCTACGACATCGACGACGTCGGGGGCCTCACGCTCGGACCGCCCGCCGGGTCCCCGGGCGAAGCCGAGGAGCTCTCTGTCTCGTTCGACTTCGATGCCGGCGACCCGGCAGTGCTGCGGATTCTGGTCCCCAAGCCCGCTCCATCGAAGTCCACCTCGTCTGCCGAGTCCGAGGAGAACGGCGAAGACGAGATGGGCGCCCAGATGCTCGGGATGATGCGAAGCATGATCGGTGACGCCCGCCTCACGATGGCCGTCGAGGTGGAGGGCGAGGTCATCGACTCGAATGCGGCCGCGCGCGATGGAGGCCACGTCACGATCCTGGATCTCCCGTTCATGGCCATCCTCGACGCGATGGAGGAGAACCCCGCGCTCGCCGAGAGTGCATCCAGCCCGGCGTCTCGGATGGCCGAGATGAATGCCATCGAGGGCGTCGTCATCTCCACGCCGGGCACGACCCGCATCCGCTTCCGCTAGCCCCTGGCCTTTCCCACCATGCGTCTCGCCCTCCTCTTCGTCACCACGCTCGTCCTGAGCGGCTGCTTCCAGGTGACCTCGCTGATCACCGTCCACGCCGACGGCTCGGCGACGCTCCGCGACCAGATCACGCTGTCCGGGTTCGGGCTGATGGCGCTCGCCGAGGCCGCCGAGGGTGGCGAGCCTCTTTTCGACGAGGCCACCATGGCCGCCCGGGCCGACAGCCTGGGCGAAGGCGTTCGCCTGCTGGCATTCGAGGAGCGCGAGGACGGCTACACGGCGGTCTATGCCATCGACGACATCCGAACGTTCCGCTATGGATCGCCGGGCGCCGGCGACTCCGACTCGCCATCCGGCAACGCCAACGGCATCCCACTGGCGTTCGACTTCGAAGCGGGCGACCCAGCGGTCCTACGCGTGCTCGTGCCCAAGCCGCCTCCCGCAAAGTCAGAGGGTGAGGCCGAGGAGACCGACGCCGAGGCGGAAGCGATGGCGCTCGGCATGATGCGGAGCTTCGTCGGCGACGCGCGCGTCACGGTGTCGGTCGAGGTCGAGGGTGACATCGTCGACACGAACGCCACCGTGGTGGACGGCGCCCGCGTGACGCTCTACGATGTCCCCTTTCTCGCGGTGATCGACGCGATGGCCGGGAGCGAGTCCGGCATGCCCAGCGACCCGTCCAACTTCCCGGCCCTGTTGGAGCAGATCGGCGAGGTCGACGGCGTCCAGGTGCCGGCGCCGGGAACGATCCGAGTCCGCTTCCGCTAGCGCCTAGTACTCGGTCGGCGAGGCGTCGCGGCGGCGCGTCTTGGTGACGGCCAGCAGGATGCCGAGGCCGAGCATGACGATGCCCCCGGCGCCGATCCAGGCCGCCGGGATGCCCGCCAGGTGGGCGACCATTGCGAGGCCCGCGGTGAGGACGAGGAAGCCGAGGAGGTAGACAGAGAGGGAAGACATGATGGTAGGGAGAGGGGCCGCCTCACACGGCGCGGACGCCGGGTGGCTCCCAGCCCCCTTTCAGCCGTCGCCGCTGTCACGGGATCGCGACCGATCCCGCCTCGGGACCTGCGTGGGGAGATCCCGGAGTCGGCGCGCGGAGCGACCTCCGTGCGGCCCAGGCCGTACACCCGAGACCGATTCCCACGCTTCGATGCTGTCTCAGAAAACCCGCTGGATCCTCCTCTCCGGCCTCGCCGCCACCGGCACGGCCTTCGTCACCCGCTCCCTGCTGCGTCGTGGCTGGCACGCCGCTGCGGGCGAGGACCCGCCGCTCAACCCGGCCTCCTCCGAGACGGCCTGGACCGAGGCCCTCGTGTGGACGGTCTCTGCGAGCGTCGTCGCGGGCCTGTCGCGACTGACGGCACGGCGCGCGGCGGCGTCTCTGATGGATGGCCCGGTGCCCGAGGACCGCTACGCGTGACCCTAGGCGGGCTCGCCGTAGACGAACCGTGGCGCCCCGGTCGGCACCGTCCGCACGCCCTCCGGCATCCCGACCTCGGGCAGCGGGTGGGCCGACTCGAAGCCCGGAGGCAGCGGGTTCGGCTCGGCCCAGAGCGTGCCGCGCGTCGTCTCCATCAGCACATGGTCGCCTGCGCGTCCGAGCACGTAGTCGCGCGTGAGGGGCACCTTGCCGTCGGGCGTGTCGAGGACGTAGGTCGGAACGGCGAACCCGGACGTGTGGCCGCGCAACCGGCGCATGATGTCCATGCCCGTCTCGATGGGCGTCCGCAGGTGGGCCGTCCCGCCGATGAGCTGCGCCTGGTAGATGTAGTAGGGCCGGACGCGGGCGGCGACGAGGCGCTCGCAGAGCGCCCGCATCGTGTCGGCGTCGTCGTTGATGCCCGCCAGCAGGACGGTCTGGTTGCCCACCGGCACGCCTGCGTCCGCCAGCCGCTCGCAGGCCGCGACGGCCTCGGGCGTCAGCTCGCGCGGGTGGTTGAAGTGGGTGTTGAGCCAGACCGGGTGGTGCCGCGCCAGCACCGCGCACAGGTCGTCGGTGATGCGCATCGGGTTGACGACCGGCAGCCGGCTCCCGAGGCGGACCACCTCGATGTGGGGGATGCTCCGAAGCTCGGACAGCAGCCAGTCCAGGTTGGCATCCGAGAACACCAGCGGGTCGCCGCCAGTCAGCAGGACGTCGCGGATGGCGGGCGTGGCGCGGAGGTAGGCCAGCCCCTCGCGCAGTTCGTCCTTCCGCATCATGAAGTCGGCGTCGCCGACCATGCGCTTGCGGAGGCAGTAGCGGCAGTACACCGCGCACTCGGACGTGACGCAGAAGGCCACCTTGTCCGGGTAGTTGTGGACGAGGTTCTTGACGGGGCTGTGCCCCACCTCGTCGAGCGGGTCCACGACGCCCACGATGTCCGGCGCGACCTCGCCCGCCTGCGGAACGACGTGCTGGCGGATCGGGCAGGCCGGGTCGACAGGGTCCATCAGGCTCGCGTAGTACGGCGTGATGGTCCAGCGGAACACGTCGGCCGTGGCCTCAATGGCGTGGCGCTCGTCGGCAGTCGGGCGGATGTAACGCTCCAGCGCCTCGGCGGTCGAGACGCGGTGACGCATCTGCCAGCGCCAGTCGTTCCACTCGGCGTCGGACGCGTTGTGCTGCGGAAGGGCGGTCATTCGAGAATCTCAGAGAGCACAGTGACGACATCCGCTCCGGCCCCGTCGCCCCGGTGCACGATCACCCCGTCCGGGTCGATCACGAACGAGGTCGGGTACCCCGTCACTCCGAACGCCTCCGTCACCGGTCGCCCGTCGCGGGTCGGCTCCACGATCTGCGGCCACGTCAGTCCGTGCGCCTCGGTGAACGCGCGGACATCGTCGGCTGCGTCGAGCGCCACGCCGACGATCTCGAACCGGTCGCGCGGGTGGCGGGCGTAGAGCGCGGCGAGCCGAGGCGCGTCGGCGACGCACGGGCTGCACCACGTCCCCCAGAACTCGACCAGCACGTGCCGGTCGCGGAGGTCGCCGAGGCGGAGGGTGTCGCGGACGAGCGTCACCGCCTCAATGTCCGGCGCGAGGTCGCCCACGGCGGGCGCGTCCTGAGCGTGGGCCGCAGAGGCGAACAGAAGCAGGAGCAGCCAGCGCGTCATTCGTCGTCGGGCTTGCGGACGTACGGATAGCGACGGTACTGCTCCAGCACCTGCGAGTCGGTGGTGTCCTCGAAGGTCTCTCCGCAGACGGCGCACGAGAACACGATCCGCTTGGGCGTGCTCGACATGCCATTGAAGAGGGCGAACCAGCCACCGCCGCCGTGCGTCAGGTCGGCACGCGTGGCGTGGTGGTAGCGGTCGTGTCCGCAGGAGCAGGTCGGGCGGGGGTCCATGCCGCAGCGTACCCCTCACCTCGCCCCGCGTTCGCGGACGGTGCGTGGATTCCGGGCTCACCCCAGCGCCCGCCTCAGCGCCGCGCCCAACACGTCCGCGAGGAAGGCGTCGTAGGGCTGGCCGTCCAGTTCGGCGAGGATGGCGAACGTGCCGTCGGGCGCGAACGTCGGGAGCGGGTTGATCTCGATGAACACCGGCACCCCGTCGGCGCCGACGCGGAAGTCGGAGCGCGAGAAGTCTCGGCACTCCAGCGCGCGGTGCGCGAGAAGGGCCGCCTCGGCGAGCGCGCGGTCGAGGTCGGTCGAGAGGTCCCCCTCCACGACGAAGTCCGGGTCGCCTGGCAGCGCGTGGACGCCGATCCCGGACACCGGCTCGATGGCGCGTTGCAGCGGCGGCAGCGCCCGCGCCCCGGCGCCCGTCCCCACCACCCCGACCGTGAACTCAGAGCCGTCCACGAACGCCTCTACGACCACGTCCTGCCTGTACAGCGCGTGCTGACGGGCGGCCTCCGCCCGGAGCGCCTTCGTCGTCTCGCAGCGACTGGACCGAGTGATCCCCTTGGCGGTCCCCTCGTAGCGCGGCTTCACCATCAGCGGGAACGGAAGCCCGGCGGCCACCTCGGCCGCGTCCTGCCCGAGGCCGACCACCACGCCCGTGGGCACGGCCCCGCCCGCTGCCGCGACGACGGTCTTGGTGAGGTGCTTGTCGAGCGAGACCGACAGCGCCAGCGCGTCGCTCCCGATGCACGGCACGCCCGCCAGCTCCAGAAGAACCGGCACGTGCGCCTCCCGGTTGCGGCTGCCGTAGCTCTCCGCGATCGTGAGGGCCGCGTCGAGGAGCAGCGCCCCCCCCCCTATCGCCGCGAGCAGCGCCTGCGCGTTGCCGATGCGAACGGGCATGTGGCCGAGCCGCTGGAGCGCCGCCTCCAGCGCGGCGACGGTCTCTTCGGGCTCATACTCGGCGTCCCAGTCGGGGGGCGCGCCGGGCGGGGCAGGCGCGTCGCCGAAGCGGTCGTAGCAGAGGCCCACCCGCAGCGAACGGCTCATGGGGTCCGCCGCGGTCGCCACTCCGAGAAGCCGTCGGGCAGGAGAACGCCTCCGCGCCGCTCGGCCGTCGCTCGCGCGACCACCCGGTGCGCCCGCCGCAGATTCTCCGGGGCGATACGGGCCGGGCGCGCGTCGACCAGTCCTTCGACCTCCTCGGCTGTGAGCCACTCCGCCAGCCCGATGTTCTGGGGCAGGATTGCCCGGGTCGGCTCTGGCTCATCGTCGACCTCCAGCGTCTCCGCCCAGAGTGCTTCCGTCGGAGCGGCAGCGGGCTCCTCCGAGGCATCGACCCGGAGCACGCGTCGGATCCGCCAGCGCGTCGCCCCCAGTCGGATCCACTCGGCGGCGCGGACGAGCACGGCTACCCCCACGGGCAGGCCCACGAGTGCCAGCGGGGCCAGCCACTCGGCGGCCGCCGAGGGCCTCGACAACAGGACGACCGCCGTCACCACCGCCGTCGGCAGGCAGAGCCAGGCCAGCGCGACGACCCAGGGGCGCGGCGGCGACCACGCGACCGTGACGGTGAGGATGGCCTCGTCGGGGCGCTCCTCGGCGTGCAGCAGCACGCGCCGCCGGGCAGTGAGGAGACTCCAGAGACGGCCCGACGCCGTGTCCTCGTGGAGACCGCGGGACCCGAAGACGCGCTCCGCCTCCGCCACCGCCGCCGTCCACCGGGCCGTGTCGACCCCGGACAGGCGGGCCGCCCACTGACCCACGCGCGGAGCCCGCCGCCCCCCGGGACGTACCGTCGGAATGGGAGGCTCGGGGACCTCACGCCAGCCAGCGCCTTCGGCGAGAGAGTCGGGAGTCGGGAACGGCACCGGCACGGGCGAGAACGGACGGAAAGGTAGTCCTGCTGTCGGTCCCGGTCATCCCCGGATGCGTTGGCGCGCAACGCCCGTCTCTTCTGTCGCGGGGAGGTCATCGTCTAGAGCGTCGAGGTCGAGGCGACCGCGCGGCGCGGCGGCCTCCCCGACCGGCTCCACGTCTCGGGCCTGGGATCCGTGGAGGAGCGGCGTGAGGTCGTCGGCCAGCGTGCCGAGGTCGGCGTGCTTGCGGGCGCGCCAGCGACGGTCTGCAGCGGCGACGAGCGGAGCCGCGACGGCCCAGGCGACCAGAAACGTCACCACCCCGATCACGGCGCCCATCGACCCGGCGCCCGACGCCTCCCCCCCGATGCCCCCGGCCACCATGGCTAGAAGCAGCGCGATCGCAGCCCCGTAGAACAGGCCCTCGACGGTCGGGCTGGAGAGGCCCACGAGTTGGGTGATGCGGAGCCGCGTCCGGTCGCCCCGCGGGCTCACCACGACGCGCGTTCGCACGCCCAGCGAGTTGGTGTGCGACCACTCGAACGACCGGCCGACCTGCTGGACCGACTCGCCGGCGGTTTCCCCGAAGGGGGCGCCCATCGGGGCGCCGAAGGTCATGCGGAGATGCGAGACGGCATCTTCCCAGCCGTCGAGCGCGAAGGGTGTGTCGAGCCATCGCTCGACGTAGACCTCGGTGCGCGTCTGGCCGGACTGCCGAGCGAGCGTCCGCCCGAGGTCGTCCACCTCGGCGGCGGCGGCGCGGAGGTGGGCCGGGTCGATGCCCGCCTCGCGCCCGATGCGCTCGATCTCGTCGAGCGTCAGCCCCGCCTCGCCGACCCCCGCCTCGACGGCGCGCTGCCGCTCGACGGCGCGCTCGATGATGGAGGCGACTTCTGCTTCGGAGTACGTGCGCATCGGCTAGGAGCGGGTGCGAGAGCGGGAGGAGACCGGATCGGACGACTCGTCCAGGTCGGGGAGCGCGTCGAGATCCAGGCGTGGCGAGGCCTCCCGCTGGTGCGCGTCCGGAAGGGGCGTCTCTACCGCCTCGGCGGCGCGACGGGCGACATCGGCGAACTGCTCCTCCCGGAGGGTCGCCCACCGCCGCTGCTCGGCGCCCAGGCCGAGGGCCCCCAGCAGCATCCCCAGGCCCAGCAGCAGCACGCTCCACATGTCGCCGCCGTCTGCCAGCAGGTCGATGGAACCGACGATCGCGGAGAGGAGCGCAAACACGCCGACGACGCCCGCGCCGATCGACATCTGGGCGCGCTCCTGACGCCGCGTTTGGAGGGACAGACGGCTCGCATCGGCTCCCTCGGCCTCGAGCGTCACGCGGAGGTTGCCGTTGCGCCATTCTCGGGCGCGCCCGGTGTCGGAGACCTTGCCGCGGGCGGAGAACGTCCGGCGCGCGTCCGCGACGACGTGGTCCCAAAGCACCTCCGCGGGAGGGCCGGGCAGGACCTCCGTCCGAAACACACCACTCGGCAACGGCCCGAGTCCCGTCCGCCCCGTCTCGGGCTCGCCCGTGGCGACGGCGCGGGCGGCGGCCTCGACGTGCTCGGGGTCCAGCCCCGCCTCGCGGCCGATGGCGCGGAGTTCGTCGAGCGAGAGCCCCTCGCCCTTGGACCGGACCGCGTGCTGCCGCTCGGCGGCGCGCGCGAACACCTCACGGGCTTCGTCTTCGGTGAACTGGTGGTCCATCTAGGTGCGGGTCCGGGAACGAGGCTGCGGGGCCACCTCCCCCAGCTCAGGCGCGACGTCGAGGTGGAGGGGATCGAGGCGCGCTCCGGGCGCCTCGTCAGGGAGGGACGGTGCTGCAGACGCGGCGATCCGTTCGATCCGATCAGCGAGAGCGTCCATCTCCAGGGGACGGGTCATGGCGCGGCGGCGCGCGCTGACGCGCGTGACGAGGAGGACCGCGACCGTCATCACGGCCATTGCCAGCGCGAACCAGAGCAGTCCCGTCTTGCCCGTCGCAGCTCCCCCCACACCCATCAGCGCCCCGAGCGAGACCATCATGCCGGACAACCCATAGGCGGCGCCCTTCTCTGAGGCCACCCCGGACTCGACGGTTAGCTCCGTCCCTTCAGGCGTCGTCTCGATGCGGACGCGCTCGCCCTGGAGGCTGCCCTCGTAGGCCGTCCACGAGCGGCGGTCGCCGATGTGCTCCACGGCACCCGGCGTCTGGTGGCGCTCCCGGAGGACATCCAGGACACGTCCCCACGCCGCATCGTCCACCGGACCGACCAGACGGCGGACGCGCTGCGTGCGCAGCGGCACGCCTGCCCACATCGGCGGCTGATAGGGAGTCGCATCCTCGGCCGCCGCCGCCGCCACGTGCGCCGGGTCGATGCCCGCCTCCCGCCCGATGGCCTGCAGGTCCTCCAGCGTGAGCCCCTCGCCCAGCGCCGGCCTGCGGTGCTGACGCTCGGCGGCGCGGGCGAAGATGCGCTTGGCCTCCTCCTCGGAGAAGTGGCGCGCCATCAGGACCGGGTGCGGGGCCGGTGTGCCGATGCCCTCTCCGCCTCGTCCTCCTCGATGTCGAGGTGGACCGGGTCGATGCGCGGGGCGGTAGTCTCGCGCGTCGCGCGCACGAACGGGCCCGGCGTTGCGTCGCGCGCGATCAGGTCCAGACGGTCCAGCAGCGACTCGAACCGTCGCGCCTCGCGCCGCCGCCACACGCGCGTCCCGATCTGAGCGCCAGCCCCGAACATCACCCCCATTCCCGCCATGATGACGGCCGGGACCCACAGCTCGGGGTCGGCGCCCGCCAGCCAGAGGGTGAGGAAGAGAAGCGCCATGGCGCCCTGGACCGCAGCGGCGATGGTGAACCCGAAGACCGTGTCACGGATCGAGCGCGAGAGCGTGACGCGCGACCCGTCGCCCGCGGGCTCCAGCGTCAGGCGCGTCGTGATGCCGTTCTTGGTGCCGCCGCTGATGACGGTCCACTCGCGGAGGCGCCCGATCTGGCCCGCCATGCCCGGCTGGCCGAACTCGCGGCGCGCGGCCGTGACCATCGACGCCCACGCGTCGTCGTCGACGGGGCCGTCGAACACGCGCGAGCGGACCACCTCGATGGGCGTGCCGAGGAGCGTCTTCTCGGCCTGCGGCGCCGAGTCCAGTTCCGCTGCGGCGATGGCGACGAGGCCGGGGTCCAGGCCTGCCGCCTGCGCGGCCTCCTCCAGTTCGGAGAGCGAGAGCCCATCGGCTCCGGAGGTCATCCGCTGGCGGTCGGCGACGAGGGCGAAGATGCGCTGGGCCTCCTCTTCGGAATAGCGACGGGGCATGGTCAGGCGCGGATGCGCGAGCGAGAGGGGACGGTGCCCCGGTCCTCGACCTCGGCGTCGAGGTGGGCGGGGTCGATGCGGCCCTCTGTGGCGGTCGGAAGCGAGACGTCGTCCAGGCGAGAGATCAGGTCGATGCGGTCGAGGAGGCCTTCCAGTCGGTCGGGGGTCCGCGCAGCGGCGAGCTTCGCGGACAGGAACGCGCCCGCGTAGCAGACGATGCCGACCAGCATCATGAGAACCGCCACCATCAGCGAGGTCGTTTTCTCAGGTACCACCGCTGCCAGCCCTGCACCTGTCAGCGCGCCCATGCCCGCAAACGTCCCGCCCAGCGCTAGGCCGAGGAGGCGGTTCACGTCGGGCGCCTCGATGGTCACGAGGTCGCCTTCGGGACGATCCTCGACCCGCACGCGGAGGGACGACGACGAACTGGACGAGGAGCCGGAGTGCCCGGTCCACTCGCGGCGTCTCCCGATCTGCTCCGCCGTCCCCGGCGTCTTGCACTCGGCCCGGAGCAGGTCCACGACGCGCTCCCACTCGGCGTCCGAGAGGCGAGCCGGGAGCAGACGGGAGCGGCGGATCCCGACGGGGACGCCGTGCCACGTCGCCTGAGCCTGCTGCGCCGCCCGCTCCGACGCGGCCTCGGCGGCGACGAGCGCAGGGTCGAGCCCGGCCTCCTTCCCGATGGCAGTCAGCTCGGCGACCGTCAGGCCGTCGGTGGCGGACGCGGCGTGCTGGCGGCGCGCGGCGCGGGCGAAGATGCGGCGGGCCTCGTCGGCGGAAAAGCGGTCGGACATGGGCGGAGGGGACGCCCTGAACCTACGGACCCGGCACGGCCGGAGGTGCATCCGAGGTGGTGCGGGAGGGCGGTTTCGCCGCCCGCCCGATCCGGATCGCATGCCCCAGAGTCGGTACCTCGTGGCGGACCTCCGACAGCCCCCATGACGCCATCCGTCCCTTCAGATGTCGCTACGCCGAGCCAGATCACGAGGCCCACGGGTCACCCCCCGGCTCCAGCCGACCAGCGCCGCCAGCCCGACGATGAGCGAAACGACCGCCCCCGAGATCCACCGCAGGTGGTCCCCAGAGCGACGAGCGACTGCCTCACCGCACGTACGACGCCGCGTTCACGTCCACCGTCGTGCCCGTCGCGTGGTCGGCGAGGCCGGAGGCCAGGAAGACGACCGTCGGGGCGACGTCGTCTGGCTCGGTGAGGCGGTCGAGGGCCGCGCCTCGCAGCGCCGCTGCCTCGCCGTGCTGGGCGATGTAGGGCGTCGCCATGTCCGTGCGCGTGAAGCCCGGTGCGACTCCGAACGCTACCAGCCCTCCCCCCGCCCGCGCCAACGTCTTCGTCAGCGCCACGACCCCGCCCTTGGAGGCTGCGTAGGCGAGGTACTCGGGGTCGTCGCCACGGAAGGCAGCCCGGCTGGAGACGGTCACGAGGCGGACCGAGACGCCGCTCTCCCCCGCCGCTCTCCGCTCGGTCGCGTGCCGAGACGCCGCGCGCCCGAGTTCGGCTACCGAGCGCAGGTTGACGGCCATTGTCCGATCCCAGGCGGCGAGCCAGTCGTCGAGGGGCGCGTCCAGCGGGGCCTCCTCGAACGTCCCGGCGTTGGCGATCACCACGTCCACGCGCCCGTAGACCGCCTTTACCGCCTCGAACAGTGCGTCGGCAGCGCCGGGCGCGGCGAGGTCGGCGCCGAAGGCACGGCTGCCGTTCCGTAGGTCCGCGGCCAGCGTCCCCGCAGCCTCCGCGTTGCGTCCGTAGTGGACGCCGACGGTCGCCCCGGCGGTGCCGAGCCGAACAGCGATGGCCCGCCCGATCCCCCGGCTCGCTCCCGTCACGAGCGCGACCCGGCCTTCCAGATCGAGGGTCACGACCGCGTCCGCACGAGACGCACCACGAGACCGTCGACGGTGGCCATCTCCAGACGGCCGTCCTCCAGAATCTGGTAGCGGACCGGCTCGTCGCCTTCGACCATGATGCGCCCATCCTCCGTGTCATACGGGAACGTGCGCTCCATGCTCATCGGGTCGAGGTCCTGCACCATTTCCATCTCGACGGTCGCCGTCCCTTCCGCGCTGAAGGCACACGTCATGGCCTCGACCGCGACGCCCAGATCCCCGAGGCGGCCGGCCTCGGCGACCTCCTCCAGCGTCCACTCGCCGACGAGGTCGGCATCGAGCGTGTCGGGCACGGTCACGTCTGTCACCGGCGGCGCGACGGGCTCCGGGAGCGGCGCGGGCTCGGCGTCGGACTGGGCGAAGACCGGACCGGCCAGCACGGCGACGGCGGTGAGGGCGAAGAGGCGCATGGGGAGAGAGGGAGTGTGGAGATCGAACGGACAGCGTCGTGGGCTTCGTACCGGACTCACGGGATCCGCGAGAGGACGCTCTCCTCGCCATCGGCCTCGACCACCAGCTGGCGCTGGCCGGAGGCATCCCGGCGGAAGGTGTAGCGCGCCGGGTCGTCCCCGAGAAGCACGTAGGGCCCGGCGACGACGTAGGTGCCCTCGTCCCGGTCGTCACCCTCGCGGACCTCGGCGCGACCGTCGGCGCCGAACCGAACACCGAACGGACGTCCGAAACGGGTCCCGCTCCACCCGCCGACCAGGTCGGGGTCGAGCGCGCCCTCGGGGTCGGCGGCCCGGAGATTCAGAACGATGCCGGTCTCGAGGTCGAGGACGCGCAGCAACGTCGCATCGCGCGTCACGTCGAGCACCGTCACCTCGGCGCCGTCGCGGACCACCAGTTGGCCCGCGGACGCCTGGACCCGCGCGTCCTCGAACCGGCCCGACAGTTCGCCGTCGTCGGGGTCGAGGAAGACGTACACCGCGTCGAGGCGGTCGGGCGTGAAGGTGAGGCGAGCGAAGACGAGCAGGTCGTCGTACGGCACGTTCTCGGCATCGACCAACTCCCACGTGCCGACCACGTCGGGCGCATCCTGCGCCGCGGCAGCGGGCGCGAGGAGAAAAACGCCGAACAGGATGAGCCGAGAGACCACAGGCGAACCAGAGGGGAGGACTTTCACGCCCTGTAGGTCCGCCGGGTTCGCCTGATTCGGGACCGTCCTACGTGGCCCGAGGCGGTCCGGCAGGCTTCGCTCCCAGAGGCTTCGCCGCATTCGCCGCGGGCGCGGCCTGGGGGCGCCGCCAGACGGGCACCGACGAACATGGCTCGCCATACATGATCTTGCCCGCCACCCGCTGGAGTCGGCGCGTCGCCTGCACGAACGCGTCCAGCGGGACGAGGTCGTTGCCACATCCCTTCAGCACGACCGGCGCGTCGCGGTACCGCTCCCAGTCCACCTCGGCGAGCGCGGCCACGAGGCGGGCCTGGCGGATCTCCGCGGGCGTCCCCGCCGTCACCGACGCCGCGATGCCGTCCAGGCGGGCGGCGACCAGCATGTACGCCCACGTCGGGACCAGCGCGTCGGCCGAGCAGAAGACGGCCACGTCGGCGCCGTCGTACGCGGACCAGTCGGTCGCCTTGAGGCCCTGCCGAAACTCCCGCTCCCGGAGCACGAGCCCGCGGTACAGGTGCGGCGCGAGGTCGAAGGCGACCGGCTCCGGCGGGGCCAGCGCGGCGAGGTCGAGCGTCTCGATGGCGCTCTCGGCGACGCGATTCACGATCAGGCCGTCGTCGCTGAGGGGTGCGATCTCCATGGGGGGTTCAGGGCTGGACGTCGGGAGCGAGGTGGACTCTGCACAGGCCCTCGACCTTACGCCGCGGCCCGGCGTCGGACGAGGTGGACCGCCTCGACGACGTTTTCGACCGCGGCGTCGACCTCCGCCTCGGTGGTGGGGCGGCCGAGGCTGAAGCGGACCGTCGCGCGGGCCTGCTCCGGTGTCAGGCCCATGGCCGTCAGGACGTGGCTCGGCGCGTCCCGGCGCGAGTGGCAGGCAGAGCCAGCCGACGCGGCGACGTCGTACAGGACGGGCAGCAGTTGCGCCGCCTGCGCCCCCTCGAACCGGAGGCTGGACGTGTTGGGCAGGCGCGGTGCACCGGCGCCGTTGACCGAGGTGCCCGGCACGGCCTCGCAGACGGCTGCTTCGAACCGATCTCGAAGCGCCTCCATTCGCTCGGCGTCGTCCGCCTGACGGCGGCGCGCGATGTACGAAGCCATCCCGAGGCCGACGATGCCCGGCACGTTGAGCGTCCCTCCCCGAAGACCCTGCTCCTGCCCGCCGCCGGTGACCTGAGGCGCCAGCTTCACGCGCGGCCCCCGCTGACGGACGTACAGCGCGCCCACACCCTTCGGCCCGTACAGCTTGTGTCCCGAGAATGCCAGCAGGTCCACACCGTCGTGGTTGACCGAGATGGGCACCTTGCCGACGGCCTGTGTGGCGTCGGTCATCATGAGCGCGCCCGCACGGTGGGCCAGCTCGGCGATCTCCGGGATCGGCTGGAGCACGCCCGTCTCGTTGTTGGCCCACATCACGCTCACCAGGAACGTCTCCTCGTTCAGAGCCGCCTCCAGTTCATCGAGGTCGACCAGGCCGTTCGGGCCGACGGACAGGTAGGTCGTCTCGTATCCCTCCCGCTCCATCGCCTCGCACGTCGCGAGCACGGCGCGGTGCTCCGTGCAGACGGTCACGATCCGGTGCCGACGTCCACCGTAGACCTCGCCCGCCCCCCGGATGGCCAGCGACACCGACTCGGTGGCGCCGCTCGTGAACACCATCGTCCGCGGCGTCGCCCCGATCAGGCGGGCGGTTCGCTCGCGGGCCTGCTTGACGGCCTCGTCGGCGGTCCACCCGAAACTGTGCTCGCTGGAAGCGTTTCCGAAGTGATCCCTGAAGAAGGGCAGCATCGCGTCCAGCGCCTGGGGGTCCACGGGCGTCGTCGCGTTGTAGTCGAGGTAGATCGGCGTCGGCATGCGGTCGGGTTCGAAAGCGGGCGCGGCCCCAGAAACACGGGGTCGTCGGCCAGCGGTTTGTCGGTCTACCGATGTATACGGCTCCCGCCACGGGCTTGTTGTGGATCTTCGCCGGAGAGGGGGCGGAGGGTCATGTGGGCTCGGGCACCAGGCTCCATCTCGTGCCGTTGAAAAGGCCCGTTCTCCTGGCTTCCATGCGTCGCGTCGTTCTGTCCCTCCCATCGATCGCCGCCGTCTTGGCGCTGGCTGCCGCGACGGGATGCGACGATGCCCCCCTCGTGTCCGAGTGCGTCCCCGGCGTCGACCCGACCTGTGAGACGCCGACGCCGGGGGACCAGATCGTGGCGGGCGTCAACCTGACGGCGCTGTTCGCCTCCCCCACCACCGAAGAGGTGGCCGCCGCACGGCAGGCCCCAGCCCCCACCACCGCGACCGCGACGCTCACGCAGCTCGTCGCCTTCGACACCTACCGGCGCTTCACCCTGGCGTTCGACCAGGGGGGCGAGCGCCTCTTCACCGCCTTCGTGCGCGTGCCGGGCGGCGCCGACCAGACGACCCGCCTCCGCACCCTCGTCATCCTGACCGACGGCACCGACGGCGCGGCCGAGGCGGACCTCCTCACGGATGCGTCGTTCGGTTCTCTGGTCACGGATGCGGTTCAGATCGTGGTCGCCTACCGCGGCGAGGCCCTCGGCCTCTTCGGCCCGCCCCCCATCGACTCGGACGTAGCGCCGGCCCCGTACCGCGCCGACGTGGCCGACCTGGGGGCGCTGCTCGCCGCCCTCCCGACGGTCCCCCGGGCGGACGCCGGGCGGGTCGGTGTCGTGGGGATCGGTCGGGGGGGAACGGTCGCCCTGCTGGCGGCGCTCTATGGGGCGCCCGTCGAGTCCGTCGTCACGCTCGGTGCACCGACCGACCTCTTCGCGGCGTCGTTCCGCGCGGATGTCCGGACCGAGCTTCTGGGACAAACGCCGACGGACCCGTTTCCTGCATTCCAGTCCCTCGTGGCGCCCGTCCTCCAGCTACGCGACGGGGTCACCCCACGCGACGTGACTCGCCAGTCCCTTCTGGAGGTCTCCCCTGCACGCCTTGCCGCCGGGCGGCCTCTCCCAGCCATCTTCGCGCTCCACGCCGTCGGCGATCGTGTCGTCGGCGACGACCAGCTCGCGAGCCTGGGCGCCGTGCTCACCTCGTCCTCAGATACGCCTCGCGGTACGCTCCTCGTGGAGGACACGTCGCACGACGGCCTACTCGACGTGCCCACCGTCCAGAGCCAGATCGCGGCGTTCTTCGGCCAGACGCTGTGACCCCGTCGATCCACCTCCGCGAAGCGATCACCGAGGCCGACTGGGCGGCGGTGCAGGCGGTCCGCACGCGGGTCTTCATCGAGGAGCAGGGTTGCGCCCCGGAGGAAGAGTGGGACGCCGCCGACGCCGCAGAGGCACGCGGGCGGACGGTCCACCACCTGCTCGCCACCGAGGCCGGCGTGCCGGTCGGAGTTGCCCGCTGGCGGCTCGTCGGCGACACGGTGAAGCTGGAGCGGTTCGCGGTCGTCCCGGAGGCCCGTGGACGGGGGCTCGCGCGCGCCCTCGTGACTCATGCCCTGGACGCCGCACGCGCCGCCGGGCACCGTCGGTTTGTGCTCCACGCGCAGACCTACGTGACCGGCCTCTACGCGTCGTTCGGATTCCAGCCCGTCGGCGGCGTCTTCGACGAGGCGGGCATCGAGCACGTGAAGATGGCGTTGGAGACTGGCTAGGGGCGGATTCGCTGGCTACCTTTTTCGTCCTGCCCGGCCGGACGCCGGGCGCCTCACGATGCCGCGTTCGTCTAGAGGCCTAGGACGCTGCCCTCTCACGGCGGTAACACGGGTTCGAATCCCGTACGCGGTACTGAAGCCGCCGGCTCTCGCACGAGGGTCGGCGGCTTTCGTGTTTGTGGAGGCTCAGTCGCCTGTGAACATGGGCTGGGCCGACAGGTCGATGCCTTCGGTGAAGGTCTCCGCCGACCGTCGGAGGTAGTAGAGCGTCCCGGTACGACGCTCCCCGAGACGCGCCATCCGCTCGATAATCAGCCGCGGCAGGTGGGCCCGGTCGTAGAGCCGTTCCTCATCAGACAGTCGCTCCCACACGCGGAACGTGTCGCGACGCCGCCCCATATACGACCGCGTGCCGGCGCGCCACCCGAACACGAGCCGCTCGGCCATCCAGCGATTGTGCTCCATCTCCGCGAGCCGGTCCGCCAGTCCGCAGCACACCTCGTCGAGTTCGCCCTTGAACGCTCGGAGCACCTTCCGCGTCTGGGTCGCCTCCACGAACGGGGCGTAGCGTTTTTGCTCGCCGACCATCGCCCGATAGCGGAGGTCTCGCTCGACGCAGCGCTGTGCCCAGCAGGCGACCTCCTGAATCCGCTGCTGGCGACACACCGCGTTTGCCGTCGTTTCGGTCGGATGGGCGCGCAAGTAAGGATGCAGTCGATGCGCCCACTTGCCCTCCAGGGCCCGGAGCACCTCCAGATCTGCGGTCTCGGACGCGCGGGCGACGACGCCCAGCCACTCGTACGGGCGCATCGCAGGTTCCAGCACCGGGAACGACCGCCTCTGCCCACTGGGTAGTTGCGACGGACTGTTCGCCTCCCCACCGACGGCCTCGTCCGGGTCGAACATGACCGGGTCCTCCAAGCCCAGCGTCGGCTGCCAGATCACGTCGAGTTTCGTGGCTTCCTGCAGCGACAGTCGCCGAGGCACTGCCAGGAAGTAGCGCTCCAGGGTCAGGTAGGCCAGGGCCACCGCGTCCAGGTTCGAGGTTTCGAAAGCAGACGGGATCGGCGCCTCGGGTGTATCGGAGAGCAGGCGATACATCTCGTGCAGTCTCCGCGCGTCCTCCTGTTCCTGACGGCCCGTGACGACCGCGTAGCTGGCGGACTCCCCACGGTATCCGAAGGGCCGAACCGGGTACGTGATACCGATGTGATACGCGAACCAGTCGGCACGGGAGGTCGGCAGTTCGTCCTCCGTGGGCTCTGGCTTGACGAGTGCAGCGAGGCCGGACTCATCGAACAGGAACGGGTAGATCGCGACCTCGGCGGGCAGGCCATCTGTGGGAGGAGCCGACACGGCCAGATCAAGCGTCCCGTCCCCCCTCCTGGTCGGGTCCGCAGGCCATCCCCGTTCGGTTGCCAGGGCATCCTGAAGGCCGACGGCGTACCGCGCGTTGAGCCCCTCGTCGTCCGTGGCGACCACCACCACAGGCTGAACGGACACGCCGTTTCGGGTGCGGAAGCGCTCCAGCAACAGCGCCGTCACGTCGGGCGACACGGGCGTCGCGGTCTCCACGAACTCGGCCAGTACAGCCACCTCGACGGCGTGGGGGTCATGGTCGCGTGTCCGCCAGGCCGTCGCCTGGGGCCGCGCCGCGCGAGCGTGCCAGAAGTCTTGGAGCGGGTCCCACGCGTCCAGCGAAAACCCAGGCGCGGGGGCGAATCCGGGGTGGAGGGCCCGGAAGCGGGCGACGGCGTCTCGCTCGGCAGGCGAGTGGAGCACCGTCATCCGGAGACGCCGGCGGTTCGTACCGTGGAGCCCTCGCGCACAGCGGAGCGCGAGCGTCCGCCCCAGATTGCCGAAGCCCACCAGCACCACGTGGACCGCCTCATCATCGGCCCAGGACGCCGACCTGTGGATGCGGGCGACGACGCTCCCGGCGGCGTTCTCGTGGACGCTGAACACCCGGTACCACGTGTCGCCCACTCGCTCGGACGGCAGCACCTCGCGCTGAGCCACCGTCACCCCCACGCTGGGGTCGCCGACATGGACGTAGACGCGCCGCTCGGTCTCCACGGCGTCCTGGCGCTTCTTGATGGCGCCCGCGATCTCCAGATTGCGCACGTCGTCGCCGGTGGCGATGAAGACCTCGGCCGCCCGAGCCAGCGGAAGCCGGTCCAGGCCCTCTTCGGTGGTGGCGTCGCCTTCCTCGACGAGCACTCCGAGGCGGCTGGCAGCCTGCGCCCGCGGGCCGCTCGGGTCCAGGGCGAGCGCGTACACGGCGCGGTGTTCACGCCGCACTTCCGCAGCCAACGCCCCGCCGACCCACCCCAGACCGATCACCACGACCGGCTCCATTCGCCCACGAAGCGCCACACGACGAAACCATACGCGCACGCCTGGCGAGATCTCGTAGGCGACCCCGAGCACCGTCGCGAGCCCCCCCAGGAGCGCGAACAGCCGGGCCCCATCGAGCCATCCACTTGCGGCCGGGGCCGCGTCGTGCATACCGAACGTGAGCACGTCGGCGGCCGTGAACGCACGCTCGACCCACCCCATTCCTTCCACCTCGCCGAAGCCGACCCAGGCGAGGACGAACGCGGTCAGACCTGCCAGAAATGCGATGGCGAGCAGGCGAGGGGGACGAGACATCACGGCGAAGGATGTGGAAGACGGCGACTGCCAGGGCGGGTCACGATGCGAGCCC
This sequence comes from Rubrivirga sp. SAORIC476, assembly GCF_002283555.1. Lineage (NCBI taxonomy): Bacteria > Pseudomonadati > Rhodothermota > Rhodothermia > Rhodothermales > Rubricoccaceae > Rubrivirga > Rubrivirga sp. SAORIC476. The sequence continues at coordinate 507,669 of NZ_MVOI01000003.1, forward strand.
CCAGCGCAGCGTGCGAGCCGATAGCCCGCAGGCCTGGACAGCACGCACGAAATCGCGTGCCGCGAAGCTAGGGATAAGCCCCTCTCCCACACGACATACGGACGCGCCAATGCTTCGAGTAAGCCCGAGTGAGCCCCTGCCACATTCCCCCACGGCCACGGTCACCGCCGGTCCGTCGCCGATGTCGGGGAATCCCGACCCTGTGCACCGGCCACTGTTCGCGCGTGTACGTTGCGCCACCTTCTTCTGCCCAGATGTCCTCACCCTACCACCTCGTCGCCACCGTCGGGTTGGACCCCACGTCGCTCACACGGGTCGCCTGGGCGCTGGCGCGGGCCGGGCACACGCCCGCCGCCGTCCACGTGCTCACCACCGGCCGGGGCGCCGAGCGGATCCGCGAGACGCTCCAGCGGGGCGGGGTCTCGTCGCGCTGGAGCCGCCTCTCCCGCGAGGTCCTCGGCCTCGACGACGACCTGGACCTCCACCTCCACGTCGCCCAGCGCGACGGTCTCACCCTCGCCGACGTCCGCACCCGCGACGACGACCTCGACTTCGGACAGATGGCCTACCAGCAGGTGCGCCACCTCACCGACGAGCCCGCCGACCTGCCCGTGGTCGGTTCCATCGCAGGCGGGCGGCGGACCATGGGCGCCCAGCTCACCTCGGCCTTCGCCCTCTGCGGACGCCCCGTCGACCGCCTCGTCCACATCCACGAACAGGCCGACCCTGCCGGGCTCGCGCCCGCGTTCTGGCCCGGCGACGGCGGCGAGCGGCTCACCGTAGACCTCACCTGGGTACCGTATCCGCGCCTCCGGCCGGTGATCACGGACCCGTTCTTCAAGCGCATCGGCGAGAAGTACGGGCTGCGGAACGTCATCGAGGTGCTCTCCAACTACAATGTGGTCGGCTCCCCGGCGGCGATCCGCGTCTGGCTCACGCGCGGTCACCAGGCGCGGTGCCGGGTCGAGATCCTCGGGGAGGACGGCGCCGTGCTCGCCGACTCCGACTTCACGGCGCGCATGGTGAGCATCCTCCTCCTGCTCGCCGACCAGCTCGAAATCGAGCGCCGCCGGTCGGGCGCCTCGTTCGGCGTGCTGCCCAACAGTCAGCATGTGGAGGCCACCCTCGTGAACCATCCCATCTCGGCAGACCGCGTCGACGCCGTCTATGAGTGGTGCGCGCAGCCCCGAGAGACCACGCGGGTGCTGTGGCGGACGCCCAGCCAGGTCAGCCAGGCCATCAGCCGGTACCGCGACTCCGACGGGCTCGGCGCCCTCGAGATCCACCCCTTCCTCCAGGAGCACCTGGACTTCACGCCGACGCTGGGCCGTGACCTGCCCGACGAGGCGGGCGAGGTGCACCCGGCCGCGAAGTACTGGCACTGGGAGACCTTCAACGCGCTTCCCGTCACCGTCGTCGCGCCCGAGGGCGTGGCCCCCAAGCGGATGCGCTGGCCGTTCCGTACGATCCCGGAGCCCGTCCCCTCCCACCGCCTCGACCGGCCGGGCACCTCTCGCCGCTGACCATGCCCTACACACCCCGCCCGATCCCCACCGACCACGTCGCCCTCCCTTCCCGCCTCGTCGGCCTCGCCGAGCAGCTCGCCAAGCACGTCCACGACGTCTGGGCCGAGGGCCGACTGGCCGAGGGCTGGACGTACGGCGAGCGCCGCGACGACGAGGCGAAGACGCACCCCGGCCTCGTCCCCTACGCCGACCTCAGCGAGGCCGAGAAGGACTACGACCGCCGCACCGCCGAGGGCACCCTGAAGGCCGTCCTCGCCCTCGGCTACACCATCCTCCCGCCCGACGCGCCATGACCTCCCAGGACGCCCGCGCCGCTGCCCTCCGCCACCTCCGCACCGACGGCACGCTCTCCGCCGACGCCCTCCGCGCCCTCTGCGACGGCAACGAGGCGCTGGCCGCCCACGTCCGCAGCGGGCTGGTCCTCGACGGGGTCGCCACCGAGGACGGCCCCGACCTCCGCGCCGTCGCCACGCCCCCGCCGCCCGGCGAGCCCGAGGCGGACCTCTTCGTCTCCTACGCCCACACCGACGACGACGAGTTCGGCGCCGTCCGCGACCTCGTCCAGCGCTTCCAGACGCTCCAGCTCGACTTCGAGCCCCGCGCGCCCGTCGTGTTCTACGACCGCCGCGACATCCACGCGCGCCACGACTGGCGGCACCGGATCTACCAGAAGATCGGCGAGGCCAAGGCCATGCTCATCGTCCTCTCGCCCGCCTACTTCGCGAGCGACTTCTGCCGCGCCGAGTGGGAGCTGTTCACCGAACGCGAGCGCGAACTGGCCCACAGCGACGGCGCCATCCTCAACCTGTACGCCGTCGAGATCCCCGGCTTCACCTTCGACCCGGCGCAGGTGGACGGCACCTGGATGAAGGACCTCGCCCGCCGCCAGTGGATCACCGACGTGAGCGGCCTGTGGCGCCTCGGCCCGGCCATGTGGGACCGCGACGAGGCCCCCGGCTTCATCGAGAAGATCCGCCAGGAGCTGACGGTGCTCGTCGAGCACGGCGAGCGGGTGCTGGGCTCGCGCTCCACCGTCCCCCGCCCGAGCAAGTACTTCGTCGGCCGCTCGGTGGACCTCAAGGAACTGCGCGACCGCCTCCTCGACACGCGCGTCGGGTCGCTCGTGGCCGCGCAGGGCCTCGGCGGGATGGGCAAGAGCGCCCTCGCCTTCGAGTACGCCCGGTCCTACGCCGCCGACTACCCCGGCGGGCGCTACCTCGTCTCGGTCGAAGGCCAGACCGACCTCCAGGCCGCCGTCCTCTCGCTGGCGCCCAGCCTCGGCGTCGAGTTCTCCCCCGAGGAGAGCCGCCAGACCGACGTGGCGCTCCGCAAGGTCCACGCCGCCCTCACGGCCGAGGGGCAGGCGCTCGTCGTGCTCGACAACGTCTCGGACCCGGCCCTGCTGGCGCCGCACCAGGTCGCCCGCGCGCTCCCCCCCACCGGCGTCCATGTGCTTGCCACGTCCCGGCGCACCGCAGCGGAGCTGCACCTCGACGACGCGGCCTGCCAGGAGGTGGGGCCGCTGCCCGACGAGGACGCGCTCGCGCTCCTCGACCGGTACCGCCCGTTCCACGACGAGCCGGACCCGGACGCCGCCCGCGAGGCCGCCCGCGACATCGTGGCCCGACTCGGCGGCTACACGCTGGCCCTCGAAGTGGTGGCGGTTTACCTGTGGCAGCACCGGCATCGGGGCGTGAGCTACCCCGGCTACAGCGACCGCCTCCGCGAGGAAGGCTTTCCCCGCCTCGACCGCACCGGCGCCACGCCCGGACTGGAACTCGCCCTGCACGCCGAAACGCGCCTGCCCGCGCTCCTCGCCCCCACCCTCGACCTCCTCACCGAGGCCGAGGCGGCCGTGCTCGGGCTCGCCGCCGTCCTCCCGCCCGACGCCGTGGTCTGGCCGTGGCTGCGGACGCTCGTGGCGCAGACCCACCCCGGCCTGATCCCCGAGCACGTCGAGGGCGACCCCGACCCGTGGCTCACCCTCAAGGACCGCCTCCACGGCCTCCGCCTGCTCACCCCCATCGACGAGGCCCGCATCTCCCGGATGCACCGCCTCGTCCGCGAGGTCGTCCGCGCCCGCCTCGGCGCCGAGGCGGAAGGGGCCGACGCGGCGGCGTACGGCGTGATGCTCGACCGAGCGAAGCATCTGTACAACGACGGCTGGCGGGAACGCGAAGCACGGTGGGAACTTGCCCCGCTGGCGGAGGCCGTGACGTGGCTCGCGCTTGATGAGGATGTGCGCGCGGGGCCCCTCGCCAACTGGATTGTTGAGCCGTTGATTACGCTGGGGCAGTTGATCGAAGCCCGCCGCCTGCTGGAGCGCGCCATCGAGATCGAGGAGAAGGCCTTCGATGCCGACCACCCCACCCTCGCGACGAGCTACTCCAACCTCGCCACCGTGGTGAAGGACCAGGGCGACCTCGCCACCGCCCGTCGGCTGCTCGGGCGCGCCATCGAGATCGACGAGAGGGCCTTCGACCCCGACCATCCAAACCTGGCTCTCAAGTATGGAAATCTGGGCCAAGTGCTTTGGCACTTGGGTGATCGGGGAGAGGCGCGTCGGCTTGTAAAGACGGCTTTCGCCATCTTCCTTCACCGGCTTGGTCCAGAGCACCCCTATGTCAACATCGCGTGGGGAGACCTCCACACCTACGACCCCGTCTGGGTCGAGGGCGTCAAGGCAGGCCGCATCGACCCGCTGGAGCACCTCCCCCGCCCACCTCGGTGACCCCGCCGGCACGCCCACCGAGGCCGTCCGCCCCCGATTGTGAAGGGCTTGCGACATGGCGTGGGACGCCTGCGAGGAGGCATCGGACGAGTGCGAGATCGCCTGGGACGCCTGCGAGACGGCATGGCACGGCCGCGACAGAGCGTCGGACGCTCGCCACCTCGCCTGGGACGCCTGCGCGACGCCCTGGGACGCCTGCGCGCCCGCCTCGGACAACCGTCAGCGACCCTGGGACGCCCGCCACCCGGCCCGGGACCGCCGCGCCCACGCCTGGGACGCCCGCGCCCCACCCTGGGACGGCCCCCACCGAGCCCTCGAGGCGGGCTCAGCGGGCGCGGAACATCGGGTTGTCATCCCGGCGCTCCTCGAACAGCGCGTCGCGCAAGACATCCGCCTTGCGGGCCAGCGTCCGCGTGCCGTCGGCCATGACCAGCAGCTGGCGGCCCGGCGGGACCGAGAGCGCCCCCGGCACCACGTCCAGCAACTTCGCCAGCGCCGCGCGCCCCAGCCAGTGGCTCCCGAAGACCTGCAGCACGCCCGCGTTCGCCACCATCGTCTGCCAGTCGCTCGGGTAGAGGCGCTGCATCTGCTGGAGGTCCTGCCAGAAGCTCCACACCCGCACGCCGTAGCCGCGCAGCAGCGTCATCGCCGTCACCAGATCCTCCAGCGTGTCCAGTTGGGCGGCCTCGTCCAGCAGGAACAGCGTCGGGAGCGCCGGGCGCTCGGTGCGCGCCATCAACACGCGCAGCAGCGTCGCCACCCAGAGCCGCAGCAGGCGCGCGTGCGAGCGCAGCTTCGACGGCGGCAGGACGAGGTAGATCGTCAGCGGGTCGCCCCGGCGCACCGCCTCCAGGTCGAACGAGGTCGTCCGCAGCGCCTCGGCCACCGCCGGGTCGCCCAGCAGCACCGTGTGCTGCGTCGCCGTCGCCTGCACGCTCGGCCGCGTCTCGCGGTCGGGAAGCTGGAGGAACTGCCCGATCTCCTCGTACGCGTACGTCCCCTTGAGCCCCTTCTGCGTGTCCAGCAGCACCGCCAGGCTGTACGTCAGGTCGTCCGACATCATCATCTCGCGGAGCCGCGCCGGGTGCTTCTGCTCCTCCTCGCCCGTGAGCAGGATCACCTCGATCAAGGCCGACAGCAGCGAGGTCGCGCGGTTGTCCCAGAACGGGTCCTTCGCGAATGTCCGCGGCGCGAGGATGTCGGCCAGCAGCAACGCCGCCTCCGTCGTCCCCATGTCGGTCTGGCGCACGAGGTCGAACGGGTTGAGCGAGCCGGACGCCTCGGAGGCCACGTGGTACGGGTCCAGCCGGACCACCGGCCCCAGCGTCTCGCGGTAGCGCGCCGTCACCGCGCACGCCTCGCCCTTCGGGTCGATCACGAGCACCGGGCCGGGGTACGTCAGCAGCGCCGGCAGGATGGCCGAGCGCCCCTTCCCCGAGCCCGTCGGCCCGATGGAGACGAGGTGGCCCTCGTCGTCGGCCCAGAGCGGCCGGGGCTCCGCCTCGGTCGGCGCGTCGGGCGTGTCGGAGGCGAAGCCGAGCGGCGCCGTGGAGGGCGCGGCGTCGGCCCATCCCAGGAGGAGGCCAGCGGGGAGATCGGGCATGGCAGCAAGCGCGAAAGCCCGTCCGACGGGCCTCTCCCCCCCAGGATTCGCGCCGGGGATCCCCGCCCGCGAACGCCCCGAGGCGGGCTACCCGGCCAGAAGCTCCTGCACGAGCGCAGGCGCCTCCGCGATGGTGGTGTAGTGCAGGATCTCACTGCGCACGCGGGGGCCGTCCTCCCGCACCTGATACCGGAGCGCGTTCTCCACGTCCGAGAGCAGGCTCTCGCCGATCTGCTGGAGCCGCTGCTCGTACGCCTCCGTCTGAGCGGCGCTGCTCGGCCGTCGCGCCAGAAACGACAGCAGCCGGGGCGACCGCCGGAGCGGGTAGATGGCGCGCGGGATGTCCACCACGATGTCCCCCACGTGGTCGTACCAGAGCGGTCCCTTGTTGTCGCTCGGAACGGCGTCGAGACTCCCCTTTTCCAGCGTCAGCCCCTCCTCCCCGAGCGCTCGGCGCAGCCGCTCCTGATCGGCCTGGTAGGTTGTCTCCAGTGACGACGGGCGGACGTACACGACGTGGCGGTACGCATTCGGGTAGTGCCCAAGAAAGCCGCCCTCGGTGATGAGCCGCGCGAGGAAGTTGAAGTAGTAGCCCGCCGCCAGCCCCACCGCCGCCGAGATGTTGACGATGGGCACGTTGCGGTAGAACTGCGACACCCGGTCGTTGACGAACGAGACCTCGCGCCGGAGAAAGTCCCGGAGCGGAGCCCGGAGGGCGTCGGCCAGCGTCGCGACATCGAAGTCGGGCACGCGGCTCTGGCTCATCGTCCAGGCGTAGAACGGCACCGCCGCGCCGTCCAGCACGACCGCCATCGACGGGATCCCCAGCGCGTGGACCAGCCCCAGCTCGTAGAAGACGTTGGCGCGGTCCGGGTTGCTCTCCTTCGGCGTCAGGTTGAACACCACCAGATCGGCCGTGTCGAGCAGGCTGAGCACGTTCTCGACGATCTCGGCCTGGCTCTGGCCCTCGGGCACCCTGACGTTCGTGCTGACGATGGCGCGCTCGTCGAGCAGGGCTCGGGCCTCGTCCTCGGCCAGCAGCGCGACCAGCGCGTCGCGGATCGGGAGCGTGGAGGTCGGCCCGCGCTCGTCCTCCCCCATAGGGCCGAGGACGAGAATGTCGAGGCGGCGGTCGGCGGACCAGTCGGCAGCCATGGCGTGCATCGCGTGTGCGTCGATTCCAAGCTAGACCGAAGGGTCTACACATCGGCACACCGAGACGCAAAAGGTCCACATACAAGACCGAGCGCCGATCCTCCGAAGAAGACCGGCGCCCGGCGAGACCGTCTGCATCGACCGGTCAGGCCGCCGACACTCCCTCGGCGTTCACATTGGCCGACTTCGCCACGCCGATCAGCACGACGGCGCCCAGCACGCCCGATACCACCGACGCGGCCAGGATGCCCACCTTCGCGCTGTCCAGCAGCGGCCCGGCGCCGAACGCTAGGTTGGCGATGAAGATGGACATCGTGAACCCGATGCCGGTCAGGAAGCTGACGCCCATCACGTGCCGCCACGTCACGCCCGACGGCAGCGCCGCCAGCCCGGTCTTGACGGCCAGGTACGCCAGCGCCATCACGCCCAGCGGCTTGCCGACGACCAGGCCCAGCATCACGCCGAGGGCGACGGTGTCGGTGACGAGCGCCGCCGCGCCCGCGCCGAGCGCGACCCCCGCGTTGGCGAGCGCGAACACGGGCATGATGAAAAAGGCCACCAGTCCGTGGAGCCCGTGCTCCAGCCGCTGCAGTGGCGTCTCGATCTGCTCGCACGCCTTCTCCAGGCTGTGGACGGCGTGCATCTGGTCCGGCGTCGGCGTGGAGCCCCCGACGGTGAGCCCGGCCGCGAACTGCGCCAGCAGGCCGTCCGCCCGCTCGGCGAACTCGACCTCGTCGATCTTGCGCGTCGCCGGGATCGTGAGCGCCACCAGCACGCCCGCGATGGTCGCGTGGACGCCCGACTTCAGCATCAGCACCCAGACCGCGAGGCCGATCAGCCCGTACACCGCCGGGCGCTGGATGCCCAGCCGGTTGACGACCACCAGCACGCCCACCAGCACCAGCGAGCCCACCAGCGCCGCCAGGTTCAGCTCGGCGGTGTAGAACAGCGCGATCACGACGACCGCGCCGAGGTCGTCCACGATGGCGACGGCCGTCAGGAACACCTTCAGCGCCAGCGGCGCGCGGCTGCCCAGCAGCGCCAGCACGCCCAGCGCGAACGCGATGTCGGTCGCCATCGGGATGCCCCAGCCCGTGACCTTGTCAGAGCCCAGGTTGACCACCGTGTAGAGCAGCGCCGGCACCACCATGCCGCCGAGTGCCGCCGCGATGGCGAGCGCCGCCTTGCGCGGCTCGGCCAGTTCCCCGGCCAGCACCTCGCGCTTGATCTCCAGGCCGACGACGAAGAAGAAGATGGCCATCAGCCCGTCGTTGACCCACAGAAGGAGGGGCTTCGAGATTTCGAAGCTCCCCGCGCCCACGGTCACGTACGTGCCCCACAGGTCGTTGTAGGCGCCCACCAGCGGGCTGTTGGCCCAGACGAGGGCGACGGCGGCAGCGGCGAGCAAGAGGATGCCGCCTGCGGCCTCGGTCTTGAAGAAGGACTGGAACGGTCGAAGAAGGGTCTGCATGAGAGAGTCGGAAGGACGCGCCCGCGCGTCGGAGACACGGGGCGGAGGGGGCGCCGGCAAGGTCGGCGAAAGAGGGTAGCCGCCCCACCTCGGGGCGACCCAGGAATCAGGCACCCCGCGCCACGCGCGGGGCCACTACGCACGCGGCGGTGGCGTCCCGACCGTCCGCTCCGCCGACACGGCGGTCGTGCGCTCCCCCTGCATCTCGATGCGGTCGTCCCGGCCAGTGGCCACGCAGGGCCAGACGATGGCCTCCTCTCCCCCGGTCTCCGGCTCGGCGTCGGCCGGGGCCTCGGGAGCGACCGGGCACTCCGTCGCCACCTCTGCCGGCATCGCCGCCCACACCAGCTCGACTCCGCCGCAAAGGACGAGGAGCACCAGGGCGAGCAGGGACCAGCGGAGCGTCATCGGCAGGGTGCAACGGTCGCTCCCGTGCCGGGTTGCGCCCACGGCCCGACCTTCGCCGACACTCCCCGACCGAGGTCAGAGCGAACGCAGGAAGGCGACCAGCGCCTCGCGCTCGGCTCGGTTCAACTGGCGGAACCGCTCGCGCGCGACCTCCGCCTCACCGCCATGCCACAGGATGGCCTCCACGACACCCCGCGCCCGGCCGTCGTGCAGCAACTCCTCCCGCCCGTTGACGACGCTCGTCAGGCCCAGCCCCCACAACGGCGGCGTACGCCACTCCGAGCCACTCGCCCGGAAGTCCGGTCGGCCATCGGCCAGTCCCGGGCCCATGTCGTGCAGCAGCAGGTCGGTGTACGGACGGATCGTCTGCCCGCCCACCGCGGGGACGCCCGGCAGCGTGCCGGTCGTCAGGCGCGGGACGTGGCACGAGGCGCACCCGACAGAGGCGAACAAACGCTCGCCCTCGCGCACCTGGGGGTCGCCGAGGCCGCGCCGCGCCGGGACGCCCAGCGTCTGCGTGTAGAACGTGACCGCCTCGACGGTCGCCTCGTCCACCTCGACCGAGCCGTCGGCGTTGGGAAAGACCGACGACGCGACGCCCATGTCCTCGGCGTACGCGGTCACCGTCTGCGCCCGCAGGCTCGGCTGGTTGGCCTTCCACCCGAAGCGCCCGAGGCGGACCGACTCGGTGACGGGGTCCCAGACGTAGTTGGCCCGGCCGGACACCTCGCCCGCCGCCGCCTGCGCCTGGACCAGCGCCAGCACGTCGGCCTCAGGAACGGCTTCGAGCAGGCCGAGGCCGAAGACCGGACGCGAGAAGCGAGGCGAGATCTCGGCGACGCCCGCCAGCACGCCTGCGTCGCCCTCGATTCGGTACGTCGGCGCGCGGAGCAAGACGACCTCGCCGTCGGCCAGCGTCTCAGCGCGCTCGTCCCAGGTGACCACGATGCGCCCCTCGGGCGTCGCCCCGACGACGGCGCGGTCCTGGAGTTGGAGGCCCAGGCCGGGGACCGGGGCGGGTCCGCCGTGCGGCCCCCGTCCTCCTGCGCTCAGGCGAAGCAGCAGCGACTCGCGGCTCCGCCCGTCGCGCGCGTGGCAGGCGATGCAAGACGTCTGGTTGAAGACCGGCCCCAGCCCGGCGTTGACCGGGGCGGGCGCCGTCACGAACGTCGCCTCGAACTCGACGTCTCCCTCCAGGTGGAGCGCGAGCGCATCGGCTGTCAGGTTCGGGGCGGGTGTCGAGAAGGCATTGCCCGACGCGTCGAAGACCGTCGTCGCCCCGCCCGCACGGGCCGCATCGGCGTCCGCGTCCTCCGGGTCGGAGGCGTCGCACGCGGAGAGCGCGACGACGACAGCGAGCAGGAGGACGGGACGCAGCATGCTAGCGGAGCGCGGCCGTGACGGGCCCCTCCAGCGTCGCACGCAGGTCGAGGACGGCGTCGATGGCCGCCTGGACCGTCGGCCGCGCGTTGAAGATGGCGTCCGAGAACGGGCCCGGGATCGCCTCGATGGCCGCGATGGCGGCGTCGATCTCGGCGAGCACGCGCGCATCCAGGTCGGCGTCCACCTCCGCGACCAGATCCGTCAGGCCCGGGCCCGTCGCCCCGGCGTAATCGCCGAGGTACACGTTGCGGACGCTCCGGATGTTGTCGGCGAAGTCGGCCAGCGAGTTGCCGCTGAAGCGGGACTCCTCCTCGGCCGTCGAGCGGTCGCCGAACGGACCGCCCAGCTTGCCCGCGCCCACCTCGTCGGTGATGGTCACCAGGCCACCGACCAACTCCTGCACCGCCGCGTTCTGGCTGACGTAGATGCTGCCCGACGTGCCCGCGTTCGCGATCTGGAGCGCGTAGCCGCCGCCGGTCGGGTTCCACAGGGTCGCCAGCGTCCCGGCATCGTCCCGCAGCACGGCCGTTGCCGAGACGAGGTACTGGACCTCACGGTCGGTGAAGTCGGCCGCCTGCTTGGTCCCGTCCTCTCCGTAGAGCAGGTACTCGATGGTGTGGAAGCCGCGGAGCGTCGCCTCCAGCCCGGCGACCGTCGCGGGGGTCAGGTCCGACGACGAGGCCAGCACGGCGTCGAGGTCGGTCCGGTTGACGGGCCAGCTGTCGAGCGACGGGTCCAGGCCCTCCGTGTCGACGGGTCCGAAGAGGAAGCCCTCCGAGAGCTCCCACGGGGCCCGCGTGTCGCGCCACTGCTGGCGGGCCGCCTCGAGCCGCCCCGCGCTGCGATCGTCCGCGAACGCACCGACGGCCGTCACGAGGTCGGCCGCCTCGGCGGCCAGGTCGGCGTAGGTGGCCGTGATCACGTCGGTGGCGACGTTGGAGAGAACCGGCGCGGCGTCGGACTCGCTCTCGGGACCGGTCGACGAGTCGCAGGCGGCGAGGGAGAGGCCGAGGGCGGCGACGAGGAGGGTGCGGGACAGGGTCATGGGGGTGGGATGGGTTAAAACTCGAAGCCGAGGCCGAGCGAGGCCGTGTTCTCGACACGGTCCTCCGTCGTCCCCAGCAGCCGGTGGCTCCAGTGCGCCTTCAAGACGACGGGGCCGACCGGGCGCCAGTTGAGGCCGGCGGTGTACGTGGTGCGCTGCCAGCGCGGGTTGTCGAACACGTCGCCCGTGACGGACGCCATCGTGTCGTAGGTGTCGATCCGCCCGAACACGTCGAGGCGGTCGCCCACGCCGCCGAGCGACGGCACCAGCCGGACCAGGTCGACGCCAGCCTCGATGCCGGCCCCGTAGGCCTGGCTGCCGACGGGCGTCCGGCGCACGCCGAGGGCGTTGGGCAGATTGCGGTTGGCGCGCGACACGGCGTCGGCGTTGCCGAGCCAGCCGACGAGGGCCGCCCCGCGGACCGTCAGCGGACCGCGCTCGACCTGCCCGTGTACGTCCACGATGCCGACCACCGCCGAGCCCTCCAGGTCGGGCCGCGGCCGGTTGTCGGCGCTGTCGCCGACGTAGCCGCTCACGCCGACGCTCGTCTCGTCGGCCAGCGCCACGTCGAGGCGGGCGTGGACGGCGAGGTTCTCGGCGGTCACGGTCTCGAACCGGCTCTGCCCGCCCCGCTGGACCCAGTTGGCCGAGCTGAAGCCGCTCGAATCGAGCCCGTTGACGACGGACAGCACGTAGGCGAACGCGCCGGCCCGGCCGTACGCCTGGACGCCCACCTCGTACCAGTTGCTCGGGATCATCGTGGCCTCGGCCTCGGCCCGCGTCGTGGTGTAGTACTCGTTCGGCTCGTCGTTGACGGCCGCCAGGCCCATCGGCACCTTCACCTTGCCGACGCGGACGCCGAACGACGGGCGGACCGCGAAGTCGACGTTCAACTGCTCCAGCACGACCTCGCCGCCCGCTTCGATCTCCTGCTCGAACTCGCCGAACTCCTCCTGCACGTCGAACTCCAGCGTCGAGCCGGTGCCCGCGTGCTCGATCTCGAACTCGGCCCGCAGCGTCACGCGGTCGGCCAGGCGGACCGACGGGTAGAGCACCAGTCGCTCCACGTCCATCGCCGTCCGCCGCGCCGGGTCGGTGTCCCAGTCGTACGCCGCGTAGTTGACGACGCCGTAGCCGCGCACCTCGAAGCGTGCGGAGGACTCGGAAGCGACCGACGCGGTGTCGGCCGGGAGGCCCTGGGCGTGGGCGGCACTCGCCAGAAGGGCGAGCAGGAAGGCGGATCGCATGGTCGGGGTCGAGGAGAGAGGCAGGCTACCGGCCCAGGCGAGCGCGGAGACCGACCGTGACCGTCCGCGGGAGGCCCGGACGAAGGCCCGCCGGCCGACGCGCCACCAGGTAGGCCTCGTCGGTCAGGTTGACGACGCGGCCCGTCAGCGACAGCCCGCCGGGGAGTGGGGCCTCGGCGACGAGGTCCAGGATGGCGTGCGCTCCGATCCGCTCGGTGTCCGGGATGGTCCCCTGCCCGGCGACGGCCCGCATGTCCGAGACGGCGTTGGCCAGCAATGCCAGCGCCCACCCGTCGCGCTCGACGCCCGCCCGGACGTAGAGGCGGTGGCTCGCCTGGTACGGCAGTTCGTCGCCGACGGCGACCGTGCCCCACGGGCCGAAGTCGCTCTCGAAGGCGCTCTGGAAGCGCGCGTCGGTGTAGGTGTAGGCGACGCGCACGGGCACCGACCATGCGCTGCGGCGCACGACACGGGCCAGATCTGCGGAGGCGCCGACTTCGAGGCCCGACACGTCCACGCGCCCCCCGTTGAACTGGTCGGACGTTCCGCCGCCGCCGGACGCGGCGAGGTCGCTGCCGAGCAGGTTCCGGTAGGCGGTCCGGTAGGCCGCCACCTGGACCTCGATGGCCGGGCCGCCGTAGCGCACGCCGATCTCGCCGTTGACGCTCGACTCGGGCTCGGTCTCCGAACGGCTGTCCGGGGGCGCGAAGCCGCGGTGGAGGCCTCCGAACACGCGCCAGCCGTCGGCCACCTCCACGATGGCCCCGAGGCCGGGGATGAGGGCCGTCACGTTGTTCTCCCGCTCCGTGAGGTCGGCGCCGGTTCGCGTGACGTCGGCCGTGCCGAAGTCCTCACGGCGGAGGCGCACCGACTCCAGGCGCAGGCCGGGCGTCAGGGTGAGCGGGCCCCACTGGGCGTCCGCCTGCACGAAGCCGGCCACGGCGCGGGCACGGTCGACCCGGTTGGCGTCGGTCCCCGGCTGCCCCTCAGAGACGAGCGCCATCTGCCCCCCGTCGATGCTGTAGCCGTCCACCCACTGGAAGAAGTCGATGTGGTCGGCGTGGAGGCGCAGGCCCGCCTCGACGAGCGCCCCGGCGCCCTCGCGGCCCAGGCGGACCCCGGCGACGGTCTGGACGCCCTCGCTGAGGTACGTCCGGTTGTTGGCCTTCACGGCGAGCGTGCCCGTCGCCTCGCCGCGGACGACCGCCAGTTCGTCGGCGTAGGCGTCCGGGTCGTCCAGGAGCGACGCGATGCGGACCGCGCTTCCAGCGGCGGTCACGCGGTCGAGCTTGTACCAGTTGCGCGCGAAGTCGTTGCGGTAGACCGTCGTCGTGAGGTCGAGGCGGTCCGAGAAGACGGCCACGTGGCGGGCGCGCAGCGCCGCGTGCTCGGCGTTCATCTCGTCCCGCTGGCTGGCCGCGTAGCGGGTGTACGGGGTCGCCGCGAAGTCCGCCTCGGTGAGGCCGAGGTAGGTCTCGTCCGAGACCTCGTCGGTGCGGCTCGCGGTGAGCGTCAGGCTCTGGAAGACCGACGCATCGGGGGCCGTCGCGAGGCGCACGCGCCCGAACAGGTCCACCTTGTCGAAGCCCGTCTCGAACGCCTCCCCCCCCGGCCGGACGAGGGCGGTCCCCCCCGGCCCGGTGACGGTCTTGAACCCGTCGACGTTGTCCGAGCGGACCTCCGCCACCACGCCGACGCCCAGGCCGCCGAGCCAGTTCGCCGAGGGCGTCGACGAGCCGACGCGCGCATGGAGCGTCCGCTGGTCGTTCGGCCCCAGCACCACGTCGCCCTGCGCGGCGGTGCCGTCGGGGATGCGCGCCGCGAGCAGGTTGATGGCGCCGCCGGTGGTCTGCGGGCCGTACTTGATCTGGCCCGCGCCGGTCCGCACCTCGACGCCGTCCATGCGGCCGACCGAGGGGAAGTAGTAGGCGGCCGGGGCGGCGTAGGGGGCGGGCGCGATCAGCACGCCGTCCTCCATCAGCGTGATCGTGCTGGAGCGCTCGGCGCCGCTGCCGCGCAGGCCGATGTTGGGCCGAAGGCCGTAGCCATCCTCCTCCTGGATCGTGACGCCGGGCACCTCGCGCAGCACACGGTGCACGTCGCTACCGCCGATCTGCTCGATCGCGCGGGGCCCGATGTAGTGGCCGGAGCCGGGCAGGTCGAGCGTGCCGCGCCCGGTCAGCGTCTCGCGCGCCGTGACCACGACTTCGCCCGCGTCCAGCGTCGCCTCGGCCAGCACCAGGGTCACCTCAGTCCGCTCGCCGCGAGTCAGCGTCACGCGCTCGCGGGCGGTGGTGTAGCCGATCAGCGTCGCGACGACCTCGACGGTTCCGTCACCGAGGCCGACGATCTCGAAGCGACCGTCCCGGTCGGCCGCGGCACCACGCGTGGTGCCGTCGAGGACGACGCTGGCACCAGGGAGGGCGCCCCCGTCGGTACCGACGACGCGGCCGGCGAGGGTGGCCGTCTGCGCGCTGGCGCCGAGGGCCAGCAGCGAGAGGAGGAGGCAGAGGGAGAGACGCATGAGAGAGGCTGTCTGGACTGAGTCCAAACTAGTCGGCTATCTGGATCCGGTCCAGACAAGCCGCAGCCTCCCGCGTGTCTTCACTCTCGGCGTGGCCCTGGGCGCCAGCGGACCAAAAAAGCGGGCCCATCCCGAAGGACGAGCCCGCCTGGGTCGGAGCGCGGGTGCGCTAGGAGGCGTCGGGCGTCTCCCCGCTGGCCTCCTCCATCGTCTCGATGTTCTCCGCCGGCTCGCCGGTACCCGCCCCGAGGACGGCGTCGATGATGCCGTACTCCTTGGCCTGCTGCGGGCTCATGAAGTTGTCCCGGTCGGTGTCGCGCTCCACCTTGTCGACCGGCTGGCCGGTGTGGTGCGAGATGACCTCGTTCATCCGCTTCTTGATGTAGAGGATCTCCTCGGCCTGGATCTGGATGTCGGAGGCCTGCCCCTGCGCGCCGGACGACGGCTGGTGGATCATGATGCGGCTGTTGGGAAGCGCGGCGCGCTTGCCAGCGGCCCCGCCGAGCAGAAACACCGATCCCATCGAGGCCGCCAGCCCGACGCAGATCGTCGCCACGTCGGGCTTGACGAACTGCATGGTGTCGTAGACCGCCATGCCGGAGTAGACCTGGCCGCCGGGCGAGTTGACGTAGATGTTGATGTCCTTCTCCGGGTCCTCGGCGGCGAGGAACAGGAGTTGGGCCACGGCGAGGTTGGCGGTCGTGTCGTTGACCGGCGTCCCGAACAGGATGATGCGGTCCTTCAGCAGGCGGCTGAAGATGTCGTAGGAGCGCTCGCCGCGCGTCGTCTGCTCGACGACCATCGGGACGAGGGCGTTGATGGGCGCGTTCTGCTGCGGCCCGGAGTAGATGTCATCCGGGAGCGAGGTGAGGCTCCGGGAGAAGGTGACGAAGTCTTTGATCTGGCTCATGCTGGGGTCTCGCGGTGCGAAAGGGGATCGGTCGCTGGCACCCGGCCGCGCGGGCGCGGTTCCGGCCGAACGCGACGGCGCCCTCCCCCATCGCTGGGAGAGGGCGCCGCTCGGTCGGCCTCGGGACCGAGGTGGGATGGGCAGGACCTCCGGGCGGACGCCGTCCGCGCGGATGCGCGCCGCCCCCTACGCCTCCTCGTCGGCCGCGTCTTCGTCCTCGGTCTCGAAGGTCGGCGTCAGCTCGACGGGCGCGTTGGCCTGGGCCTCGGCGAGCGCGGCACGGCGGGCCTCCGCCTCCTCGCGGATCTCGTCGGCCGACTTCTCGACGACCTCGAAGCGGCTCTCCATCGCCCCGAAGAGGCGCTGGTTCATCAGCTGGTCGCCCATCTGCTCCATCATCTGGGGCTGCGACTCGAAGTACTGCTTGATGAGGGCCATGTCGGCACCCTCCCCGGCCAGCTTCTCGAACTCGGCCTCGAAGTCCTCGTTGGTCAGCTCCAGGCCCTCGTCCTCGATGAGGCGGTCCTTGACGAGGAGCCAGCGGACCTGGTCCTCGGCCTGCTGGCGGTTCTCGTCGCGCCAGGCGTCGTAGTCGAACGTCGGCGGGATCTCGCCCTGGAACTGCTTGCGGACGTCCTCGAAGAGCGCGTCCAGCGAGGCCTCCGTGAGCGTCTCGGGGACGGCCACTACGTCGCGGTGGGCGAGCACGAACTGCTCGACCATCTTCTGCTCCAGCGCCTGGTTGGCGCGGTTGGCCCACGACGTCTCAAGCTCCTGGCGGATGTGGGCGTTGAGGCCGTCGAGATCCTCGGCCTCGCCACGCGTCTGCGCCTTGATGAAGTCCTCGTCGACCTCCGGGAGGACGCGCTCCAGCACGTCGACGACGGTCAGCAGGTAGCGGTCGACGTGGTCGTCGTGGTCCGTCTCCTCGTCGTGGGCGTGGAGGTGGGGCAGCGCGACCGGCGCTTCGTCGCCGACGGTGAGGCCGGTGAGGGCCTCGACCATCTCGGGCCGGAGGTCCGGGTTGGCCATCACGATGCGCGCGGCGTTCTGCTTGACGCCCGACGGGTTGCCGTCCGCGTCGACCGGCTGGATGTCGATCATCGCGACGTGCTCGGACGTGATCGCGGTGCCCTCCGGCGTGTCCTCCTCCTCGGCGGCGAGGTCGCGGCGGCGCTGCACGTCCGCCTCGATGTCCTCGTCGGTGAACACGCGGACGACGCGCGTCACGGGCACGTTGGACAGGTCGGCGAGGTCGAACTCGGGGCGGACCCCGAACTGGACGACGGCCTTGAGCGGCTCCTCGGGCTTGTCGAGGTCGAAGTCCAGCTCCACGAGGCGCGGCTGGCCGATCGGCTCGTACTCCTCGTTCTCGGCGACGGCCGTGCGGTACGCCTCGCCGATGGCCCGCTCGGCGACCTCGATCGAGACCTGCGGGCCGACCATCTTGCGGACCACGTTGAGCGGCACCTTGCCCGGGCGGAAGCCCTTCAGGTTCATCTGGGCGCGCTCGCGCTTGAGCGCGGCGTCGATCTGGGGCTGGAGGTCTTCGGCGGGGACGGTCACGTCGAGGACGTAGTCCACGTCGTTGACGGCTCGGACGTCGGTCTGCATCGGTTCGCTTGGGGTCTGGAAATGCAACGTGCGCGGCGCCTCGGACGGGCACCGCGCACGGGGGGATACGAGAACGTACCCGATTCGCTCCCCCGAGGGGGTGAGGAAGGCGTGAGGCTAGCGGGTACGAGGGACTCGCGGACCTCCTGCCGATCAGAAGTCGAGCCCGACCGAGAAGTACAGCCGCCGCTCGCCGAACTCGGTGCCCTCGAACGGCCAGCCCCAGTCCACGCGGACCGGGTAGCCGAGCACCAGCGTCCGCAGGCCGACGCCGGCGCCGAGGAGCACATCGTCGAAGGAGCGCACCTCCACGTCGGGCGTCCCCGGGTCGCCGTCGGCGTCCACGAGGTCCGTCTTCCAGACGTCGAGGCCGCCGTTGGCGATCACGCCCGCGTCCACGAAGGCGACCGTCTGGATGTTGTAGAGCGGCGCGAGCGGGATCGGGCCGGGCAGGAGCGCCGCGATGAGCGGCACCCGCGCCTCGGCGTTGACGAGCGCGAAGCGGTCGCCCGCGGCCTCGTTGAACCCGAACCCGCGAACCGGCAGCACAGGCGTCGCGAACACGAAGTCGTCCGGCCCCTCCACCGGAAGGCTGTCGAACTCGGTCTGGACCCAGTTCTGGACGCCCGCGGCGTAGAACCGCTGCGGGTTGGGCCCGAGGCTGAGGCCCGCCGAGCCGCGGAGCGCGACCGCGTAGCCCGGCCCGACCGACCAGTAGCGTCGCCCATCCGCGAGGACGGTGGCGAAGGCGGCGTCCGGCCCGGGCGACCCCGACAGGCTGGCGGCCCAGCGGGCGCCCGAGCGCGGCCCGAGGAAGCCCGGCACCGTCTGGTCGACGGTGTAGGTCACGCGGGGGACGGCGAAGAGGCGGCTCCGGGCGCGCTCGCCGAGGTTGGAGAGGTCGGTCAGCGAGACGCCCAGCAGGCCCACCTCGGCATCGACGCGGCGGAACTTGTCGAGCGGGTAGCGCGCCGTCCCGACGAGGCCGTAGTTGCGGTACCGGTAGATGGTCGCGTTAGCCGGGTCGCGGAGTTGGCGCGCGAGGTGGAAGCCCTGCACGCCGAACTGCGTCCGCCGGGAGCGGTCCTGGTAGGACAGCACGTAGTCGGCGTTGCGGAGGTCGAGGACGAGGTTGGTGGACAGCCCGATCCGGTGGTTGCCCAGCATGTCCGAGAACAGCAACTGGGTCACGCTCTGAACGCCGTAGATGGTGTCGTAGCCGCCGGCCGCGTAGACGAGGTCGAGCGTGAAGCGGAGCTTGTAGTCGCGGGCGAGCAGCGCGCCGGTCGAGTCGCGGTTGAAGGCCGGGCGGAACGGGTCCTCGGGGGCGCCGGTGCGCGACCGCTGGCCGTCGTCGAAGGCGTCGGAGAAGGTGTACTCGCGCACGTCGACACGCGGGCCGCGGGACGGATCGGCGGGGTCGAGGACGAGCGTGTCGGCGGAGGCGAGCAGGTCCGGCGGTGGACCGAGGAGGGCCAGCACGGAGTCGGCGAAGGCCAGCTCTTCGGGCGTGGGCGGGCCCGCGCGGCGCGGCGGCGGCATCGGCGGGCGGCCGTCGGCAGCGTCGCGGAGGAGGGGGTTGCGCTCGCGCGTGGTCTGCGAGGCGAGTTGGAGCGCCGGAGCGGCTCCCCTCGCCCCGGTCCGCCGCTGCGCCCAGATGGTCGGCGTGAGCGTCTCCGGCAGGTCGTCGCGGCCAAAGGGATCGCGGAGGAAGAAGACGCTCGGCGTGCCCTCGTCGAGAGCGAGGAAGACGGCGCGGCTGCCGTCGGCCGAAAGCGACACGTCGAGGACGCCCGTCTGGAGGTCGGTCAGTGGGCGTTCGGCGCCGGTCGCGAGGTCTTTCGCGTACAGGTTGGGGATGCCGTTGCGGTCACTGACGAACAGCAACCGGGCGGTGCTGTCGGAACCGGTCGCGAAGGCGGCGTCGGTCTCGTCCCAGACCGGATCGTCGGTGAGGCGCGTCAGGCGGCCGGGCGCGTCCAGATCCAGGCGGTAGAGGTCGAACGACGAGCGACCGAGCGTCCGGGCGTCGAAGGAGCCACGGAAGGCGGCGGGGGCGGTGGCGAGGCCGGGCACGAGCGCGCCGCCGCGGTCGGAGTGGAACACGAGCGAGCGGCCGTCGGGGCTCCAGGCGGGCGCGTGGTCCGAGAACAGGTCGCGCGTCAGGTTGGCGACGTTGCCCGTCGCCAGGTCGACGGTGTAGAGGTCGGAGTGCGCCCCGGCGGTGCCCTCGAAGGCGAGGCGCGTGCCGTCGGGGCTCCAGGCCACCGACACGACCGCGTCGACGCCCGCCGGGCGGACGGTCTCGACCTCGCCGGTACGGACGGTGACGAGGGCGATGCCATCCTGGCCGCGGCTGGTCAGGGCGACGGCGAGGCGCTGGCCGTCGGGGCTCCACGCGAGGCCGGGCGAGAGGATGCGGAGGCTCTCGAACTGGACGTTGTCCTGCCCGTCGATGACCTTCCGCGGCGCCCCCCGCCCGGCGGTCGGCGCGACGTAGACGTCGAACAGGCCGTCCTCGGTGGCGATGTAGGCGACGCGGTCGCCCTGGGGCGAGAGCGCCGGGCTCGCGTGGTAGCCTGCTCCGCCGACCTCGCGCGTGGCGAGGGGCCGGGCGACGGCGTCGGTGGCCTCGCGGGCGGCGACCTCGGGGTAGTAGACCGTCCGCAGGGTCCGCTTCCAGCGGTCCGAGAGGTCGTCCAGGCCGAGGCCGGTGGCGCGTCGGAAGGCGCCGTCGACGCTGCGCCCGAGGCGGATGCGGTCGAGCACCTCGGTGACTTTCTCGCGGCCGTACTCCTCGGCGACGAAGTCCCACACGCCCTGCCCGCCGCGGTAGGCGAAGTAGCCGCCGAGGCGCGGGATGTCGGGCAGGCGGTCCTCCAGGATCGCCTCGCGGACGTACATGTCGGACTGCGTGTCCCAGCCCTGGGCGCTGTACTCGGCGAGGCCTTCGTTGAACCAACCGGGAATGCGGAGCCGGTTGCCGCTGCGGATCAGGCTCTGGACGGTGCCGCCGTAGTAGAGGTCGTTGATGACCGCGTGGACCAGTTCGTGGTGGACGACGCGCCGAAAGTCGCGCCAGTCGCCCGTGAACGGGATCGCGATCCGGTTCTTGAACAGCTCCGTGACGCCGCCGATGCCCTCGGAGTAGATCGGCAGGTCGACGGCGTTGGTGACGGCGAAGTCGCTGTGCGTCGGATAGACCAGCATCGGGATGCGCCGGGCCACGTCGGTGCCGAACAACGCCGAGACCTCGCGGTAGGCCTCCTCGGCCGCCTCGGCGGCGAACTCGGCCAGGACGCGCCCGCCCGGCGCCGCGTCGCGCTCGTAGAAGTAGACGTCGAAGTGGCTCGTGCGGACCGTCTGCCAGTCGGCCTCGCGGTACTGGACCCGGTTCTTGCCGAAGCCGAAGTACTGCGCGTGGGCGGGCGCCACGCCGACGGCGGCGAGCGTCAGCAGGGCGAGCAGGCGCAGGGCGCGGGGCATAGACGACGTCGGGGACGAGACAGGGTAGGCCCGAGCACGGGCGGCGGCAAGCGAGAACGCCCCCACTGCCGCCGCCGTGCCTCGGATCAGAACGTGTACCCGACTCGCGCGCCGATGGGCGCAAAGCCGACGACGGTCTCGAAGTCGGTCGCCACGAAGCCGATCACGTCGAAGGCAAAGCGGTCGCCGAAGAAGCGGACGCCGGGCAGGACGAGCAGGCCGGAGTCGCCCTCGCCGAAGCCCGCGAGGGTCTCGACGAAGATCTTGACGCCGTTGTTGAGCTGCTTCTCGGCGCCGAGCCCGGCCACGACGAGGTTCGCCAGTTCGATGTCCGCGCCCCCCAGATCGCCGCCGAAGAAGCCGCCGACGCCCACCGTGACGGCCTGCGTCTCGTCGCCGAAGGTGCCGACCACGTAGGGCACGCCGACGAAGGCCCCGTCGGTGTCGTCGCCGAAGGCGAACAGCGCGCTCACGCCGCCCGCGATCTGGGCCGTCTCGGTGGAGAGGAGCTGGCCCTTCAGCCCGATCAGGGGCGTCGCGACGGCGCCCTCGCCGATGGTCACGAAGCCCGACGCCAGCAGGTCGACGCGGTCGCTCAGGCCTGCCGTCACGGACGGGTAGAAGTACGTCAGGTCGCCGCGGAACTCGCCGCCGCCGAGCGTCCGCGCGGTCGGGGCGATGAAGAAGCGCGTGCGGACGGGGTCGGTACGGTAGAAGCGGCCGTTGATGAGCGGCAGGATGTCGGCCACCTGGTCGCGTGCGAAGCGCCGCTCGATGCCGTCGCTGGAGCGGACCACGATGGGGTCGCTGTCGCCGTCGATCACCACGCCGACGTACACGTCGCCATTGACGAGGAGGATGCGCTGCGGCTCGGGCGTCTGGGCCTCGGCAGCCGTGGCGAGGACGACCAGGAGCAGAAACAGCGAGAGGAAGCGAGCCATGGACCAGGGAGAGTGTGTGGGAGAGCCAGCCGCGAGCGGCGGACGCAGAGTATCACCCGGCACGGCGGGCGCCCTGAATCGTTTGCACTATCTGCACCGGCGCGTTCCCCCTACAGCCACCCCTCCGCCCGGTACCACGCCACCGTCGCCGCGAAGCCCTCGGCCAGCCCCACCTCGGGCGCGTACCCGACCATCCCGGCCGCCTTCTCCGACGAGCACACCCAGGCGTGCCGCGCCGCCTCGGCCTTGTCGCGCGTCAGCGGCGGCAGCGTCCCGACGAGCCCGCCGCCCCACTCGGCCAGCGCGCCGACCGCGCCGATCACGCGCCCCGGGATCGGCAGCGTGAGCGTCTTCCGCCCGACCGCCGCCTCGACGGCCGCACGCACCTCCGCCCACGAAAAGCCCGGCGTCCCGACGAAGAACGTCTCTCCCGCCGCCTCGGGCGCCTCGGCGAGGTCGGCCATGCCGCGCACGAGATCGGCCACGTAGACCATCGACACACGCGGCTGGTGCGCGTCGCCGACGATGGGAAACAGGCCGCGGGCGGCGCCCTTCACCATCTCGTACAGGTCGGCCTCGCGCGGGCCGTACACGGCGGGCGGGCGGACCACCGTGACGCCGAGGTCGGCGAAGTCGCGGCGGACCACGTCCTCCATACGGGCCTTGCTGATCCCGTACATCGAGATCGGCTGCGGGGCGTCGGCCTCGGTGGCGGGCACGGGCGTGCCGTCGGGGCGGAGCCGGTTGGGTCCCATCGCCTCCAGGCTGCTCGTCACCAGCACACGCGGGATGCCGGTGTCGCGGACCGCCTCCAGCACGGCGCGCGTCCCCTCCACGTTGGCGTGGTCCAGGGGCTCCTGCGTGCGGGCGCGCGTCATCCCGGCGACGTGCGCCACGAGATCGGCCCCGTCCATGCCGCGTCGGAGGGCGTCGGCGTCGTGGAGCCCGCCGGGGACCGTCTCTACGTCCAGGCCGTCCAGCCACTTCGGGTCGCTCCGCACGAGCGCGCGGACCCGGTAGCCGCGCCGGATCAGTTCCTCGGCGAGGTGGCTGCCGACGAAGCCCGTGCCGCCGGTGACGAACGCGAGCGGGGCGGCAGAGTCGGACATAAACGAAGCAGGAGTCGGGGCGGCACAGACGCTGTGCACCCCGACTCCTGTTTCCGACGAACGGATTTCCGGCGGACGGACTCCGTTACTCGGCGACCGTCGTGTCGGCCGGGGCCTCGGCGGCGGCGCCGTCGGCCTCGACCTCGATCATCAGGGTGACCGTGTCGCCGACGAGGGCCTCACCGGCCTCGTTGGTCTCGGCCCACGTCAGACCGAAGTCCTGGCGGGTGATCTCGCCGGTCGCCGTGAAGCCGACCTTCGGGGTGCCCATCATGCTCGACGAGCCGACGTACTCGGCGGCCAGCTCGACCGGGCGCGTGACGCCGTGCATGGTCAGGTCGCCGAGGAGCGTGAATGCGCTGCCCTCGCCGGGGCGAACGCCGGTGCTCGTGAACGTGATCTCGGGGTACTGGGCGACGTCGAAGAAGTCGGGGCTCTGGAGGTGGCCGTCGCGCTGGTCGTTGCCCGTCGAGATGGTCGAGGCGTCAATGGTGGCGGTCGTCGCGAGCGAGCCGAGGCCGTCGGTGACGGTGACCGTGCCGTTGACGCCGTCGAAGCGGCCGGTGACGGTCGAGATGCCGAGGTGCTTGACGCGGAACTCGGCGCGCGAGTGCGACGCGTCGATGGTGTAGGTGCCCGCCGGGACGGCAGGGGCATCCTCGAAGGAACCGGCGACGGAGACGTCGCCCGTCTCGGAGGCAGGAGCGTCGGTCTCGGAGGCGCAGGCGGCGAGGCCCAGCGCGAGGACGCCGACGAGCAGAGTGCGAGTGATCATGATCAAGGGGGGTGAGGTGAATGCAGTCGGGCCGCGCCCAGCGGGGTGCGGAGACGGTCCGCATATCTGTTGCAACAAGCAAAGTTCCCGGCCCGCCGTATCCCTCACAGGAACAGGACCTGCCGCGTCCCCCCGCCCCCTCGGCGCCGAGGGAGACCGGGCCGCACGCGCGCTCCGCTACGCCAGCCGCAGGCCGACCACGCTCTCGACGTGGTGCGTGTGCGGGAACATGTCGACCGGCTGGACCGCTTCGATGGTGTAGGCCGCGGCCTCCTGGAGCATGGCGAGGTCGCGCGCCTGCGTCTGTGGGTTGCAGGACACGTACACGATCCGCTCCGGACGCAGGTGCGCGATCTGTCCGACCACCTTCGGGTGCATCCCGGCACGCGGCGGGTCCACGATCAACACGTCCGGGCGGCCGTGCTCGTCGATCAGTTCGGGCTTGAACAGCTCCAGCATGTCGCCCGCGACGAAGGTGCAGTTGTCTACCCCGTTCGCCTCGGCGCTCGCGCGGGCGTTCTCGACCGCCTCCTCCACCAGTTCCACCCCGACCACCTTCTCGACCGCGTCGGCCACGAACAGCGAGATCGTCCCGGCGCCGCAGTAGAGGTCGTAGACCACGTCGGTCGGCTGCAGGCTGGCGAAGTCCTTCGCGACCGCGTAGAGCGCCTCGGCCGCGACCGTGTTGGTCTGGAAGAAGGCGTTCGACGCGATCTCGAACGTGTGCGGCCCGATCCGGTCGCGCACGAGGCCCGGCCCGAAGATGGTGTGCACCGCCTCGCCGTAGGCCGTCTGCGCGACGCCCGAGTTGATCGTGTTGACGAGCGTGGTGACCTCGGGGAAGTCCGCCTTCAGGAAGTCCGCGAAGGCGGCCATGCGTTCCTCGTCGTAGTGCGACGTGACGAGGTTGACCATCTTGTCGTCCGTGTGCGCGGGCGTCCGCAGGCCGAGGATCTTGAGGTAGCCGGAGTGCTCGCGCGGGTGCAGCGGCGCCCAGTGGTGGCGCTTCGCGAACGCGCGGACGCCATTGACGAGCCGTGCGCTCCACTCGCTCTGGAGGTAGCACGCCTTCAGATCAAGCACCTTGTCGAACCGGCCGGGCACGTGCAGGCCGAGCGCGAAGTCCTTGTCGTGCGCCTCGCCCGAGGCGATCTCCCAGTCCGTCAGCCAGCGCATGGCGGAGAAGGAGAACTCCATCTTGTTGCGGTAGAAGTAGACCCCGCCCGAGCCGTCGTGATCGGCGGCTCCCATCGGCGGGCGCACGTCGGCGGCGCCCAGGTCCAGCCCGGCGCGCGTCAGCGCCGAGACGGCGGCCTCGCCCTTCATCGCCAGTTGGGCCGGGTACTGGACATGCTGCCACTTGCACCCGCCGCAGGCGTCGAAGTACTCGCAGCGCGGCTCGGTGCGGAGGTCGCTGCCCTCCAGCACCTCCAGCAGGCGCGCCTCCGCGAACCCCTTCTTCCGCTTGATGACGCGGGCGCGGACGCGGTCGCCGGGGACGGCCCCGGCCACGAACACGACGTAGCCGCGTCCGCCGTCCGGCCCCGCCACGCGGGCGAGGCTCTTGCCGCGGTCGGCGAAGGCCTCCAGCGTGAGCACGACCTCCCGGCCGCGCTTGAGATCGGACGGGATGAGGGGAGCGGTGGACATGGGCGCGGAGGAGGAACAACCTGCAAGATCCTGCCCGGCGAGGGCGCGGCGGGTGAGGAACGCGGGAGTCTGGTACGGCGACCGGCCGGGCGCGGCGTCCGGCACCGCCTCCGGTGTGGACCGGCGTTTGCCACACCGTCTGTGGGCTCACCCCATCCCCTCCGCGGGGCCGGACGGTTACCAAATCGCCCGGTCTGCTCCGAAACACCCCGTGCCGACCGACGCCTCCTCGCTCCCTCTCTGGATCTACCGTGTGCTGCTGTTCGTCGGCGGCGCGGCGCTGGTGGGCATCGGCTGGGTGTACCAGTTCGGAGCGCCCGAGGCCGTCGACCCCCGCGCGGGGCGCCTGGCGATCGGCCTGTCGGCACTGTCGCTCGGCGTGCTGACGTTCACGAGCGCGACGGTCCGCCGCCGGGCCTACCTGCTCGTCTACGCCCTCTTCTTCGCGATCTCGGCGTGGCAGATCACGGTCGCCACCGCGAGCGGCCTCACGCCGACGGCGGCGTTCGGAATGCTGCTGGTGTTCCTAGGGTGCTCGGCGGGGATCCAGACGCCTCGTCTGCTGGCCGCCTACACTGTCGTGTTCGTCAGCGCGTCGGCCGTGGGCGTGTACTCGATCGGGAGGCCGGGCGTCCCACCGGGGGCCTTCCTGGCCACCCTCGGCACCCTCGGGGCGCTCGGGGTGTTCGTGTCCCGAGCGCGCCAGGAGTCAATCCAGACCCTCCAGGACGCCAAGGAGACGGCGCTGGCCGCCGCGCGCGCCAAGTCCGAGTTCCTGGCCGCGATGAGCCACGAGATCCGGACGCCCCTCAACGGCGTCATCGGCATGACCGACGTGCTGGCCACGACGGCGCTCTCGTCGGACCAGCGGGACTACGTCCACACCATCCAGGCCTCCGGGCGCGCCCTCCTCGGCGTCATCAACGACGTGCTCGACTTCTCGAAGATCGAGGCCGGGCGGTTAGACCTGGAGGCCGAGCCCGTCGCCCTCCGCGCCCTCGCCGACGACGCCGTGGCGGTGGTCGCACAGGCGGCCACCCAGAAGGGCGTCGAGGTGGTCTGCCACGTGGAGCCCGACGTCCCCGCGGTGGTCCTGGCCGACGGTGCCCGCCTCCGACAGGTCGTCCTCAACCTCCTCTCCAACGCGGTCAAGTTCACCGAGGCGGGCGGGGTCACCCTCCGGCTGGACGCCCGCACCCGCCGCGGCCTCACCGACCTGACGATCCGCGTCTCAGACACCGGGATCGGCATCCCGGAGGCGTACCAGCCGTTGCTCTTCGAGTCGTTCACCCAGGTCGACGCCTCCACCACGCGGCGGTTCGGGGGGACGGGGCTCGGGCTGGCCATCTCGAAGCGACTCGTCGAACAGATGGGAGGAGCGGTCCAGGTCGAGAGCGCCGTGGGCGCCGGCTCGGCGTTCACCGTGACCGTCCCGCTGCCCGAGGTCCAGGGGCCGCCCCCGCCCCCGGAGGTCTCGGCGGGGGTCCTGCTGCTGGTCGACCCGCACGCCGACGCCCGCGAGGCGGTCACCGCGCTCGGAGAGGAGTGCGGCTTCACGGTCTACCCCGTCGCCACCCCAGACGAGGCGCGGGCGTGGCTGGCCGACGGCGGCCGGTACGATCTCGCAGCCATCGCGCTGGCCGACGGCGCGGTCCGCCTCGCCGACGACCTCCGCGCCGACATCGCGCGCGGGGGGCGCCCCATCCTGCTGCTCGCCCCGCTCGGAAGCCACGTCGTCACGGCGGGCCTCTTCGACGCGGTGCTGACCAAGCCGGTCCGGTCGGATCGATTCCGCGACGTGACGACCCGGCTGACCGGACTGGCCGAGGACGTACCCGAGGTGCGGGCGTCGCGGCCCGACACCGGCCCCGTCCGCGTGCTGCTGGTCGAGGACCACGAGGTCAACCGAAAGGTGGCGGTGGGCCTGCTCTCCCGCCTCGGCGTCGTCCCCGACGTGGCCGAAGACGGCCAGCAGGCCCTCGACGCGCTCGACCGCGCGACCTACGACCTCGTGCTGATGGACCTCCAGATGCCCGTGCTGGACGGCCTCGAAGCCACCCGGCGGCTCCGCGCCACGCTCCCCCCCGAGCGCCAGCCCGTCGTCGTCGCGCTGACAGCCAATGCCTTCGCCGAGGACCAGGCTCGCTGCCGCGAGGCAGGCATGGACGGCTTCCTCTCCAAGCCGGTCCGCCTCGACGATCTTCAGGAAGCCATCGACCAGGCCCGGCACGGGGAGGTTCGTGGCGGCGAGGACGCGCATCGTCCGGCGCCCTCCGCTCTCCCGGAGCCCGGCCCCGGCGCGCTCCGGCCCGACGCCCCCACACCGGAGGCCATCGCCGACCACCTCCGCGCCCTCGCCGATGGCGACGGCGCCCTCGCCGCGGAGATCCTGGACGCCTACCTGCGCACCGAGCCCACGCTCCGGGACGAGTTGGCCGGGGCGGACCCGGCCCCGGCGGCGCACAAACTGAAGGCCGCTTTCGGGACGCTCGGTGCAGACGCGCTCGCCCATGCGGCGTTCGAGATCGAGCGTCGCGGACGCGCGGGCGAGGACGTGACGGACGCACGCGATGCGCTCCTCGACGCCCTCGATCGGTTCCACGCGACGGCCGAGGCCGCCCTGGCGCTTCTCGCCGCTCCGGCGTAGCCGACCCGGCCTCAGGAGTCGCCGTCGGCCCTCTGTCGAGGCGGGATTGCGCCTGAGACGCACGTCTCACGATGGGATCGCGCGCCGAACACCTGGGCCCAGCGTCACGCCAGTCCGGACAAATCCGGCGACCGGAAGGTGTGTACCGGATGTGGGCACCGGTTTCTCAATGGGGGTGCTCGTTCCTCCGATACTCCCTCCGGACTGATGCCCACCGCCTCCCTCTCCCCCATCGTGACTCCTGCCCGCTCCGTGTTCGTGCACCGTGGCTTCGAGCTCCGGCTCCGCGCTGCCGAGGACGCGTTCGCCTTCGAGATCGGACATCACGACCTGATGCTGCACGCGTCCGACGCGGGCTATCGCACGCCACACGCCGCCGAGCGCGCCGGTCGCCGCTTCGTCGACGACGCCCTGGGGGCGTTCGATGTCGCCTCGGCACGTCTCGCCGCCTGATCTCGCCTTCGGGCAGTGCAGAGCGGTCATGGGAGACGACTGCGGCCCTGCACGCGAACAGAGGCGACGCGTCGGGCGCCAGCCCCTGTCGTCCAGACAGCGACGAGCCTCCGGTCCACCACGGACCGGAGGCTCGTCGCCGTTTAGCGAACCGGGAGACGACGATCAGTCGTCCTCGAAGTAGAAGTCGTCGTTGTGGGTCGGGTAGTCCGGCCAGACTTCCTCGATGCTCTCGTAGGGGGCGCCGTCGTCCTCCATCTCTTCGAGGTTCTGGATGACCTCCGCGGGCGCGCCCGTCCGGTCGGCGTAGTCCACGAGTTCATCCTTGGTCGCCGGCCAGGGCGCGTCCTCCAGCGTCGCGGCCAGTTCGAGCGTCCAATACATACGGATCTAAGGGGTCAGGAGAGGGGAATACGTCGGCGGGGCACGATAGACCCGAGCCCGCGGAAATGCAACGGCGCAGGCTGGGAAGGTTCCTGCGGAACGTGCGAAGGCTGGCGCGCCCGCCTCGCGCATCGTCTGAACACTGGCGGTCGTCCGTCCTCGGAACGGAGGGGAGGCCGAGCGCTCCTGCTGGGCTGTGCCGCGCAGATGTGCGTCTCGGAGCGCCCTCCTCGATGCGAAAGCCGAGGCCGAGCCCCTCGGCCCGGCCCCGTCACTCGGACGACGCTAGTCGAACGAGATGGTCTGGGAGCGCGCCGCCTCGACGAGTTCGCGGTACTGGGCCGGCGTCACGTCCGGCACGAACGTCGAGACCGGGTTGATGGGCGTCCGCTCCTCGTTGAGCAGGCGGACCTCGTAGTGCAGGTGCGGCGCCGTCGAAAGGCCGGTGTTGCCACTGTAGGCGACGGTCTGGCCGCGGCGGACGAGCGAGCCCTCGCGGATGCCGTCGGCGGCACGCGAGAGGTGGGCGTAGCGCGTCACCTTGCCCGCGAGCGGGTGGTCGATCTCGATCACGTTGCCGTAGCCGCTCTTCGTGCCGACGAAGCTGACCCGGCCGTCGCCCGCCGCGTAGAGGGGCGTGCCGACGGGCGTCGGGAAGTCGACGCCGGCGTGCATGCGCGAGACGCGCAGGATGGGGTGGAAGCGCATCCCGAAGCCGGACGTGAGCCGCGCGCCCTTGAGGGGCAGGATGGCGGGCTGCTGGCGCAGGACGGCATCGCGCTGGCTGGCGAGCGTCCGGATCTCCTGGTAAGAGCGGCTCTGGAGCTGCAGCTGACGCTCCAGGCGGTCGAACGTCTCCGCGGTCTCCGTGAGCAGCTCGGCGGTGGGCGTCGAGAAGCGGGCGAAGCGCGAGTCCTCTGCGCCGCCGACGCCGAGCTGGAACTCGTCCTCCGAGATCGGCTCCGCGTTGAGGACGGTGCGGTAAATCTCGCGGTCGGTCTCGGCGAGGTCCTCCAGCTCATCCGAGAACGACGTCAACTGCGAGTGCGCCGAGGCGAGCTGGCCGCGCAGCGCGTCGATCTCCTCGGCCTGGGCGACCTCCGCGGGCGAGGTGGTCACGGTGGAGAGCACTCCGATGCCGACGGCGCTCAGCACGAGCGAGAGGCAGAGAATGGCGCCGGCCTTCAGCCACAACCCTTTCCGGCTGGGCTCGACCTCGACGAAGGTGCAGGCGTCGTGGTCGTAGTAGAAGAAGCGGTTGTCGGGCATGCGGACGAGTGGGAGGCGGTGGTGGCTCCCCAGTGCGGCCCCTCGCCGGGGGAGGGGCCGTACTGGGGAGAGTGTGCGCGTCCGTGCACGCGCTTCCGAAACGCAACAACCGGGCCGAGACCCGGGGTGGAGCGCTCGGGCGGCCGGGGGAGGCCACTCCGGGTGGGGAAAGCGCTTCACAGCGGGGGCAAACATAGAGGGAGAGCCAGGCATTCCACAACTCCTCCCCCCGGGATTCCCTTATCTCTCCATCATCCCCGGTGTCACGGGGTCAATTCGTAATACCCCGTCCGTCCTTGAATCGCTGGATGTTGGCGCCGCTCGCTCGCATGTGCGGCCGCTTCCCCGCTCGCCTCGACGACGGGCCGAGGGGGGACTCCATCCGTTCCCTCCACGCCCGATGATCAGGTTGAGAGCGCTCGGCGTGCGGTCGGCTGGGTGCGTCCCAGAACGTCGGCCGGATGCGAGCCTCGGCGGCGGTGTCTGCGCCTGAGCAGCGGCGGCGAGAAACGGAACGAGGGCGTACAGAGTGCCCCCCCCTGCCCCTCGGGGCCGAGGTCACATGTTCCTCCGGTACTGCCCGCCGACCTCGAAGAGCGCCGCCGTGATCTGCCCCAGCGACGCCACGCGGACCGTCTCCAGCAGCGACTCGAACACATTCTCCCCCTCCCGGGCCACGCGCTGCAGCTCGGTGAGCGCCGCCGCCGACTCGTCGGCGTGGCGGCGGTGGAAGCGGGCGACGCCGTCGAGCTGGCGCTGCTTCTCGGCGTCCGTGCCGCGCATCAGCTCCACCTCGGTGGTCGTCTCGGCGCCCTCGGGCGGGAGGAACGTGTTGACGCCCACGACCGGCAGCTCGCCCGAGTGCTTGCGGTGCTCGTAGAGCATCGACTCCTCCTGGATCTTGCCGCGCTGGTACATCGACTCCATCGCGCCGAGGACGCCGCCGCGGTCGGAGATGCGCTCGAACTCCATCAGTACGGCCTCCTCCACGAGGTCGGTGAGTGTGTCGATGATGTAGGCGCCCTGGATCGGGTTCTCGTTCTGCGCCAGCCCCAGCTCGCGGTTGATGATGAGCTGGATCGCCATGGCCCGGCGGACGCTCTCCTCGGTCGGCGTCGTGATGGCCTCATCGTAAGCGTTGGTGTGCAGCGAGTTGCAGTTGTCGTAGATCGCCAGCAGCGCCTGGAGCGTCGTCCGGATGTCGTTGAACTGGATCTCCTGCGCATGGAGGCTGCGGCCCGAGGTCTGGATGTGGTACTTGAGCTTCTGGCTGCGCTCGTCGGCCCCGTAGAGCTCCCTCATGGCGACCGACCAGATGCGCCGGGCGACGCGGCCGATGACGGCGTACTCGGCGTCCATGCCGTTCGAGAAGAAGAACGACAGGTTGGGCGCGAAGGCCGCCACGTCCATCCCGCGCGCCCGATACGCCTCGACGTAGGTGAAGCCGTTGGCCAGCGTGAACGCCAGCTGCGAGATCGGATTCGCGCCCGCCTCGGCGATGTGGTAGCCCGAGATGGACACCGAGTAGAAGTTGCGGACGCCCTCGTCGATGAACGCCTGCTGCACGTCGGCCATGCAGCGGAGCGAGAACTCAGTCGAGAAGATGCAGGTGTTCTGGGCCTGGTCTTCCTTCAGGATGTCGGCCTGAACAGTCCCGCGCAC
The DNA here is from genome assembly GCF_002283555.1 of Rubrivirga sp. SAORIC476. Lineage (NCBI taxonomy): Bacteria > Pseudomonadati > Rhodothermota > Rhodothermia > Rhodothermales > Rubricoccaceae > Rubrivirga > Rubrivirga sp. SAORIC476. Next base: position 539,662 of record NZ_MVOI01000003.1, read on the forward strand.
CGACTGCAGCGCCCGCGTCCGGATGGCCTGGTATTCGTCCTCGGAGAGCAGCCCCCACGTCACCAGCTCCGCGCCCGACGTGCCGAGCAGGCCGAGGCCCGTCCCGTCGTGCCCCTCGGGCAGGCCCGCCCCGGCGCCGGAGTCGGCCGCGTCGTCGGCGACGTAGGGCGTGTAGTGCGGCCGGTCGTCACCCAACTCGTCGGCGATCCGCGCCGCCGCGGCCTCCCACCGCCCCTCGGCCTTGAGGAACGTCTCGACCTGCTGGTCGACGGCCGTGTTCATGAACATGGCCAGGATGGCCGGGGCCGGGCCATTGATCGTCATCGAGACGCTCGTCGTCGGCGCGCACAGGTCGAAGCCCGAGTAGAGCTTCTTCATGTCGTCCAGCGTCGCGATGCTCACGCCCGACGTGCCCACCTTGCCGTAGACGTCGGGACGCGGGTCGGGGTCGCGGCCGTAGAGGGTGACGCTGTCGAAGGCCGTGCTGAGACGCTTCGCGGGCAGCCCGAGGCTGACCAGGTGAAACCGCTTGTTGGTCCGCTCCGGCGTGCCCTCGCCCGCGAACATGCGGGTCGGGTCCTCGCCCTCGCGCTTGAGCGGGAAGACGCCCGCGGTGAAGGGGAAGTGGCCGGGCAGGTTCTCGAGCAGCGCGTAGCGGAGCCGCTCGCCCGGGTCCTCGCTCCGGGGCAGCGCCACGCGCGGCACCTTCGTCCCGCTCAGCGTCTCGCGCGTCAGCGGCTGGCGGATGTCGCGCCCGCGGACGGTGTAGACCAGCTCGTCGCCCGCGTACTGCGCGGCGACGGCGTCCCAGTTCTCCAGGATGGCGCGGCTGCGCGCGTCGAGGCGGCCCCACCAGTGGTCCGCCATCTGCCCGAGGCGGGCCTCCAGCGCGTCGCGGTCCTCGGGGCCCCAGGACGCGACCTGCTTCTGGGCGCCGACCGCCTGGCCCCACTTGCGGGCCGTCGCCACCTCGGCCTCGGCCCAGCCGCGGTAGGTGCGGCACGTGTCGGCGATCTCGGCGAGGTAGCGCTGGCGCGCAGGCGGGATGACGGCCAGCTCGGACGGGTCCAGTTCGGGCAGCGTGGCGGCGTCGAACAGCGACGAGGTCCGGTCGAAGCCGTGGGCGCGGAGCTGATCCAGGAGGGCGAGGTAGAGCGCCGACACGCCCGGGTCGTTGAACTGCGCCGCCATCGTCGGATAGACCGGCATGTCGGCGGGCGGCGTCGAGAACTGGCCGCGGTTGCGCTGGACCTGCTTCTTGACGTCGCGGAGGGCGTCCTGCGCGCCGCGCTTCTCGAACTTGTTGAGCGCCACCAGATCGGCCACGTCGAGCATCCCGATCTTCTCCAGCTGCGTCGGCGCGCCGAAGTCGGAGGTCATGACGTAGAGCGACACGTCGACCAGCTCGGCCACCTCGGTGTCGGACTGGCCAATGCCGGCCGTCTCGACGATGACCAGGTCGAAGCCCGCCGCACGGCACACGTCGACGGCGTCGCGGAGTGCGCCCGAGGTGGCGCGGTGCGCCTGGCGCGTCGCGAACGAGCGCATGTAGACGCGGTCCGCGTGCTCGCCGTACAGGCTGTTCATCCGGATGCGGTCGCCCAGGAGCGCGCCGCCCGTTCGCCCGCGCGTCGGGTCGACGGACAGGACGGCGACGTGCACGTCGTCGAAGTCGTTCAGGACGCGCCGCACCAGTTCGTCCGTCAGCGTCGACTTGCCCGCGCCGCCAGTGCCGGTGATGCCGAGGACGGGGACCGTCGTGCGTGGGGCGTCGGGCGTGGGCTGCACCGCCGGCACCGCGCCGTCGCCGGTCGGCTCGGCCGCACGCTGCTCCACGGCGGTCAGCGCCCGAGCGACGCTCTGCACGTCCGTGGCGCGGGCCGCGGTCGTCGCGACCCCAGGCTCGTCGGCGTTCTGCTCGTTCTCCGCTCCCCACCCCCCGGTCCCCGATCCGCGCAGCGGGTCGACGTCGCATGCCTCCACCATCGACGCGATCATGCCCTCCAGGCCCATCCGCATGCCGTCCTCCGGGGAGAAGATCTTGGCGACGCCGTAGGCCTCCAGCTCCTCGATCTCCTCGGGGACGATGACGCCGCCGCCGCCGCCGAACACCTTGACGTGGCCCGCGCCCCGCTCGCGGAGCAGGTCCACCATGTATTTGAAGTACTCGACGTGGCCGCCCTGGTACGACGAGATCGCGATGCCCTGCGCGTCCTCCTCGATGGCCGTGCGAACGACATCGTCCACGCTCCGGTCGTGCCCGAGGTGGATCACCTCGACGCCCTGCGCCTGCAGGATCCGCCGCATGATGTTGATGGCCGCGTCGTGGCCGTCGAACAGGCTCGCGGCGGTGACGAAGCGGACGGGGTGCGTGGGGGTGTACATCGGGGCGTCGGAAGGGCTTCCGAAAGGTAGGCGGGCGGGCGGTCCACTCCGGTGAACGCGCCGGGAATGGGGGCGTTCGGCCGTCCCTTCCGTCACCGCCGTTTCGTCCGCCCGGAGGCCCGCTACGCCTCCGCCTCGATCCCGAACCGGTAGCCCCGCCCCCGGACGGCCTCGAAGGGGTTCGCCACCCCGTGCGCCGCCAGCCGACGCTTCAGGTGGTGAACGTACACGTCGACGAGGTTGGTGCCGGTCTCGAAGGTGTAGCCCCAGACGCCTTCCAGCACGCTGTCTCGGGAAACGCACTGGCCGCGGTGGGCCACGAAGAAAGCCAGCACCTCGAACTGGCGGGGCGTCAGCGGCAGCGAGGCGGCCCCCACTCGCGCCTGCCGGGCGGGCCAGTCGATCACGAGCGCGCCCGAGGCGGTCGGCTGGTCGCGCGACCATGCCGGGCGATCCGGCGTCGGGCGATGACACCCGGCCCGTCGGTGCGCGACCACCTGGGCGCGGAGCAACGAGAGGTCCACCGGGAGCGCGTGGTAGCGGTCCGCCCCGACCGCGAGCGCGGGGCCGTGCTCGACGGCCGCGTCGGCGCCGACGGCGACCAGCGGAGCGCGCTCGGTGCGCCCCCGCGCGAGGGACCCGATGGCGGGCGCGCGGTAGAGGTCCCACTCGACCAGCACCGCGTCCGCCTCGGCGATGGCAGCCATCAGCCGGTTCGAGGGCCCCGTCCCGTCGGACACCGCGTCGAACGGATGGTGACTGACCGTGTGCGGCGAGGGGAAGGAGCGCCGGACTGCATTGACGACCTCGGGCGAGTCGGCGACGAGAATGGTGCGGAGGGACGAGGAGCCAGTCATAGATGTGGTGAGAAAACGACGACACGCACCCTCGGCGAAGGGAGAGCATACGGCTTAACCCCGACTCCATCCTCTCTAATCCACTCGTCATCAACTCTAATCCTGGCTCCATGCGACGCATGTTCGTGACAGCGGACCTTTGCATCACGACGAGGACACAGACATGCCACCCCGGCACCTGCACTCCTCGGACGGTCGGCTCCCGCCGACATTTCTCTCGATGCCGTCGGTTCTGCCGACCCCCTTCTCAGATGATTCGTCTGACTCGCACCTTCGCGTTCGTCGCGATCCTCGCTCTCTCCGTCACCGCGTGTGACACCGCCGGCCCCGACGCCGCCTCCAGCGCGTCGCCTGCCTTGGCCCAGTCGGCCCCCTCGACCCCGTACATGGTGTTCTCGTCGCAGGCCGCGTTCGACGAGGCGTATCAGAACCAGGCCAAGCTCTCGGCCGACCAGGCCTCCGCGACGATCCCGAGCGGCGGCACCCCGAGCCAGACCAGCTTCGGCGCCGCCGCGTCCTTCCTCTCGATGGCCGGTGCGGAGATCGCCGACGTGGAGGCCCTGGAGCGTGGCGAGATCAAGGAAGAGCAGGTGCGGGTGAGCATCGTCGAGGACACGTACCTCGCGTCGATGCTGTCGCCCACCGGCGTCATCCAGATCGGGTCGGCCGTCTACAAGATCGGCGAGACGAAGGTCTTCAGCGGCACCACCGCCAGCGTGGCCGATTTCAACACGAAGACCGAGGCGGAGTTGGGCAGCCGCTACGAGTCCGCCCCCATCCAGCGGACGACCACGGCGTCCAGCGCGAGCGCCTTCCAGCTCCGCTGCAGCAGCGCCTTCAGCGCGGGCGGCAAGTCCTACAAGACCTGCGGCACGTCGTTCATCACCAACTGGCCCTGGGTCCTGCACTCGGCGGGCGCCTCCACGAAGGTCCTCAAGAAGTGGTGGTTCCTCTACCTCCCGACGAAGGGTGACGCGCTCGTGCTGACGGGCACCCACCGCGTCGTCGCCGGCGGCGGCGCCCTCCCGGCGGCCACCACGGTCACCCACACCGCCTCCAACTCGTACATCCTCCTCCGGATCTACAAGGCCGCGGCGGGTGGCTCGGACTTCCGCGGCACGGTCTCCGCGACCCACCGCGGCACCGAAGGCGGCGTCCAGGCGACGACCTCCACCTCGGTCTCGCTCCCGTAGCGCCCCCGCCTCGACCGGTTCTGCGGCCGTCCTCCCATCTCGGGGGGGCGGCCGCGTCTGTTTCGGGGGCCCCGTCTCAGGCGCGACGCTGCGGGGGCGAGGGCCCCGTCGGGGTGGAAGCGGCGAGGGCGTTCAGGAGCGGAACCTGTCTCCGCCGGGCTCGCTAGACCCGGACCCATCCCCCGATCCCGAAGACTCGATCCATGAAGCGGTTTCGCACGGTTCTGTTCTGGTGCCATCTCGTCGTCGGGGTGGGGGTCGCGGCCATCGTCCTGATCATGTCCGTGACGGGCGTTCTGCTGACGTACGAACGCCAGATGATCGACTGGGCGGATACGCGCGGCCTGGACGCGGCGCCGCCGACGCCCGAAGCCACCCTCCTGGACGCGGGCGACCTCCTCCAGCGCATCGCCGAGGCGGACCAGCGGCAGGGCCTTGATCCCGCCTCGCCGTCCGCCCTCACCTGGCGCGCCGACCCCGACGCGCCGGTCGCCGTCGCCTACGGCCGAGACCGGACGCGCTTCGCGAATCCCTACACCGGCGCCGTGCTGGGCGAGGGAGACGCGGGCACCCGGGCGTTCTTCGACGCCGTCACGGGCTGGCACCGTTGGCTGGGCGCCGGCGACGACGGACGACGCGTCGGGCGGGCCATCACGGGCGCCTGCAATCTGGGCTTCCTGTTCCTCGTCCTGAGCGGGTTCTACCTGTGGTGGCCCCGGAACTGGACCCGCAAGGTGCTCCGCAACGTGACGTGGTTCCGGCGCGGGCTCTCGCCGAAGGCCCGCGACTTCAACTGGCACAACGTGATCGGGCTGTGGTCGGTCCTGCCGCTGGTGGTGATCGTGGGCTCCGGCGTGGTCATCTCGTACCCGTGGGCGAGCGACCTCGTGTACGCGGTCGTCGGCGAGAACGGCCCGGCTGGGCCGGGACAGCCCGGCCCTCCCGACCCCGGCATGGCGCCCGAGGTCCCCGACTCCACGCAGGCCGAGGCCACCCTCGCTGTGTTCCTCGCACGGGCGGACGCGCGCCTGCCCGGCTGGCGGCGCCTCACCCTCCAGGTGCCTGCCGAGTCCGACTCGACGGTCACACTGGACCTCGACCGCGGAACCGGCGGCCAGCCCCAGCACCGGGCCGAACTCGTCGTGGACCGCCGGACGGGGGCGGAGGTCGCCTGGGAGCCCTTCGAGGCCGAGTCTGCGGCGCGGCGGGCACGCGTCATCCTCCGATTCGCCCACACGGGCGAGGTGCTCGGGGTCGTCGGCCAGACCGTCGCCGGGCTCGTCAGCCTCGGCTCGGCGCTGCTGGTGTGGACGGGCCTCGCGCTCTCGTGGCGGCGGTTCCGCGCGTGGCGCCGCCGCCGCCGACGGCTCGCGAGCGCCTGAACGTAGCCCAGCCCACCTCGGCGCCGAGGCGGGCACGGTCCTTCGTGACGCCTCTCCCCGCCCCGATCCCATGCACGACCATCCACATCCTCTCGGCCACGGCGACGTCGGCTCGGTGCTCACACGCCGGGAGGCGCTCGGCCTGTTCACGACCCCGTTCCTGCTCGCCTTCGCCGGGTGCGAGGAGACGACGGCTGGCGAAGACGAGCCTCTCTCCGGCTCGTGCGTCGTCCGCCCGGAGCTGACCGAGGGCCCTTTCTACGTCGACGCAGAATTGCTGAGGAGCGACATCCGCGAGGACCGGGCGGGCGTTCCGCTGGCCCTGGCGTTCAGCGTCTCGCGCGTCGCGGGGTCCGCCTGCGAGTTGCTTCCTGGTGCCATCGTGGACGTCTGGCACGCCGACGCGTCGGGCGCCTACTCCGGGGTGGGCAGCCAGAGCGGCACCCGCTTCCTGCGCGGCAGCCAGCAGACCGGCGCCGACGGCGCGGCGCGGTTCACGACGATCTACCCCGGCTGGTACGCAGGCCGCACGCCCCACATCCACTTCAAGGTGCGGTCCCCGGCCCCGTCTGCCTCGGCGTACGAGTTCACGTCCCAGCTCTTCTTCGACGATGCCCTGTCGCGGGAGATCTACACGTCCGCGGCGCCTTACGCCACACGCGGGGTGCAGGACCGCTCCAACGCCAGCGACGGCATCTACCGCCGGGGCGGCGCGCGGATGCTGCTCGACGTGTCGGAGACGGATGGCGCCTACACGGCTGCGTTCGACATCGCACTGCTCATCGACTGACCGGCCCGCCTCGGCACCGAGGCGGGCCGAACGAAGACGGGGGAGCCGGGCGCGGTGCCGGCTCCCCCGTACGGATCTCGCAGGCGCAGCCTACCAGAACATGGCGTAGAGCACCGCCGTCACGCCCAGGATGGCGAACGCCGAGACCAGGAAGACGGGGTCCTTGCCGCGGTCTACGTCGGCCACGCGGATGGCCTTGGGGCTGTCGGCGCCCTTGCCCTCGATCAGCGAGATCACCACGATCAGCGCCACCGAGAGCAAGAACACGTAGCCCATCCGGTTCAGGAACGGCATCGCCGGCAGCAGCACCTTCGCCAGCGCCGAGAGCGGGATCGAGAGGACCGCCGTCACGAGCGCCGCGTTGGCCGTCGCCTTGCGCCAGAAGAGGCCCATCATGAAGACCGCCAGCACGCCGGGGCTGATGAAGCCGGTGTACTCCTGGATGTACTGGAACGCCTGGTCGATGGCGCCAAGCAGCGGGTACGCCGTGATCGCCGCGATGGTGATGGCCGCCAGGCTCACGAGCCGCCCGATGGTGACCAGCTTCGTCTCCGACGTGTCCGGGTTGCGGGACTTGTAGAGGTCGATGGTGAAGATGGTCGCCGTCGAGTTCATCATCGACGCCAGGCTGGAGACGATGGCCGCGGCCAGCGCGGCGAACGCCAGGCCCTTCAAGCCGGGCCCGATGTAGGTGCCCAGGAGCCACGGGTACGCCTGGTCGGCCTTGTCGATGGGCGCGTCCAGGCCGAACGCCACGATGCCCGGGATGACCACGATCAGCGGCAGGATCATCTTGAGCCCGCCCGCGAACGCCAGCCCGCGCTGGGCCTCCTTGAGCGACTTGCCCGCCAGCGCGCGCTGGATGATGTACTGGTTGCAGCCCCAGTAGAACAGGTTCGCGACCCACATCCCGCCAAGCAGCACGCCCAGGCCGGGCAGCAGTTGGTAGGCGTCCTGCGCCGCGCCCGCGTCGTCGTTGTAGATCAACTCGCCCGGCCCCAGGATCATGTTGAACCGCTCCGGCAGATCGGTCACGAGCTTGCCGAAGCCCGCGATCGCGCCGCCGCCATCACCCGCGTAGGCGTCCAGGGCGAGGACTGTCGTCAGCAGGCCGCCGCCGATGAGCACGAACACCTGGACCACATCGGTCCACGCGACCGCCTCCAGGCCGCCGTAGATCGAGTAGACGGTCGCGAAGATCGCCAGCCCGGCGATGCCCCAGAACAGCGGCACGCCCATGATGCCCTCCAGCGCGAGCGCGCCCAGGTAGAGCACCGCCGTCAGGTTGACGAACACGTAGACGAGCAGCCAGAAGACCGCCAGCAGCGTCCGCACGCGGCCGTCGAACCGCTTCTCCAGGAACTGCGGCATCGTGAAGATGCCCTTCTGGAGGTAGATCGGCAGGAAGAAGTAGGCCACCACCAGCAGCGTCACCGCAGCCATCCACTCGTACGTGGCGATGGCCAGGCCCAGTCGGAAGCCGGAGCCCGACATCCCGATGAACTGCTCGGCGGAGATGTTGGACGCGATCAGCGACGCGCCGATGGCCCACCACGGCAGCGACTTGCCCGCCAGGAAGTAGTCCTCCGAGTCCTTGACGTGGCCGTCCTTCTCGCGCGAGACCCAGAGGCCCACGCCGATGATGAGCGCGGCGTAGGCCGCGAAGACGACATAGTCGATGAGTGCGAAGTCCATGCGTGTGGGAGGGTGAGGGGCGAGACGAGGGCAGCGACGCGGAACCGCTACCGGGTGGAGCCAGGCGCTCGAGGCGCCGCCCTAGAATAGCGAGGAGTTCTCTGGATGGTGCAGCGAGGTCTCGCTCCGTCTCGGCGCCTCCGCCCGCCTCGGCTCTCCCCTCCGCGGACTCGAAACCGACGGTCTGGCCGCGCGCCCTATGTTGCCCCTTCACGACCGGCTGACCGATGCGGAACGTCCTCGGGGTGCTGATGGCGATCGTCGGGTTCGCGCTCTTCATGAGCGTGATCTGGGCAGGCTGCGGCGCCTTCCTCAAGAACAACGAGGCCTACGAACGCGGCCTCGCGACCGCCCTCGCCGATCCTCTCGTGCAGGAGACCCTCGGGGGCCCCGTCCGGGAGAGTTGGTTCCTCAACGGCGCCATCGAGGGCGACGGCGGCACGACCCGCGGCTCGTGGTCCACGCGTCTCCGAGGCGAGGCGGCGTCCGGGACGCTCTACATCGTTGGCTTCAAGCAGAACGGCCGCTGGGGCGTCGTCGGCATGTCGCTCACGGCCGCGGGCGCGACCTACACGTACCGCGCCGGCCAGGGCTTCGTCCGCGCCGACCCGGAGGCGCTGCCGGCGTACGACATCCTCTGACCCCGCCTCGGTCCCGCGACGCCCCGCCTCATGCCCGAGGCGGGCGACCCTGACGGCCCGCAAAAGCCGGAGGGACGATACGACGCCCCTCCCTCCTCCCCTGCCTTCCCATGCGTCCCTCTTTCACCCGACTGCGCGCGATGGCGGCGCTCCTGGCCGTCGGCCTGCTCGGCCTCGCCTGCGGCGACGCCCCCGACACCCCGACGCCCGACGCCGACCCGGTCGCCGAGGCCGCGCCCGCCTCCGGAGACCAGCTGTTCGACACCCAGTTCGGGCAGGTCTGCCGGGGCACCGGCCAGCCCGCCGCCGCCGAGTTCGTCGCCGGCCCGGGCGTCCACCCGGTCCTCTTCCTCTACACCGACGACGGCGCCGCCTACCACAGCCGCAGCGTGACGCTCCCCGAGGGCTGGAGCGCCGCCTGGCCCGACCTCGCACGGACCCAACTGGTGACCTGCATCCAGCGCCTCTCTGCCACCCCCGGCCAGGTTTGCGAGGGCTACGAGGACGACGACAGCGGCCAGGAATGGACCGTCCAGATCCACGACGCGACCTACGAGTACGTCGTCCGCAACGCGCGCACGGCCGACGTGATCGACAAGCAAACGTTCGAGGTGCCCGCCGGGCGGTGCCCGATGTTCTCGTCGTTCCGCGAAGGCGACCCGCAGCCGAAGCCGTACTTCCCGAGCGTCGGCAACGGGCAGGTAGAGCTGTTCGTCCGCCGGCACGTGACGGGAAGCTGACCCCTCGCCTCGGTCGCCTCACCGACCTACCCGGTTGCGCCGCCGAGGCGGACCGTCACGGCGTGCGCGGCGCCGATCCGTAGATCGTGGTGTGCATGCCCGCGATTCTCCACTCGCCGTCCACCTTCTCCATCAGTCTGGACTCCCGCTTTCGTCCCTGGTCGGCGTCCTCCTGCTCGTAGCTCACCCACGCGCCCTCCCCGTAGAGGCGCACGTCGGCGCTCTCCAGAGTGGGCGGCAGCGGCTCGGGGTCGGGATGGGCCTCGATGTAAGTCCTGACGAATGCATCCACCCGGTCCCAGCCTCTCGTCTCGGAGAAGCTGCTGTCCACCATGTTCATGTAGGTCTTCTGCACGTACGACGCATGGACCCAGTGCTCTCTCCAGCCCTCGTAGTCACGGCTGAGCGCGTCCCGCGTCTCTGCGTTGAGCACGCCGAGGATTCGCGCCGTCTCCTGATCGAGGGCGGACGCCTCATGGCCCGCGACGGGGGAGCGATCCGGCGGCCTTTCGGCGCAGCCGAGCAGGGAGAGCGTGGTGGCAAGACATGCCGTGAGGAAGGAGAAGGTCCGCATCGGGAGCGCGTGGTGTGGTGTTCGAACGAGTCGTCTTGCCGGGAGGTCGTCGGCTAGCCGGCGGTGTCTCCAGCGGTCCCGAGGTGATCCCATACCGTCATCGCACTGAACGCCTCGAGCATGCCGTACGGATAGGCTGGGAGCCCCGGCGCGCTCGCCTGGCCCAACGCGGCGAGGTCGGCCTCGGTGAGAGACAGCGAGGTGGACGCGAGGACGTCGGACAGTTGGACGGGCGTGCGGGCACCGAGGAGTACCGACGCGACGCCCGGCCGGGACAGGAGCCATGCCACCGCCACCTGCGCCATCGTCCGGTCGTGCCGCTTCGCCACTGCCGAGACCACCTCCAGCACCCGCCACGTCGCCTCCGTGTTGCGCGTGTCGTAGGCCTCGACGCCACGGTCCGGGTCCTCGCCCAGCCGCGTCGCCCCGGTCGGCCGCTCGTCGCGGGCGTACTTGCCCGTCAGCCAGCCGCCGCCGAGGGGCGACCACGGCGTGATGGCGAGCCCCTCCTCCAGCGCGCACGGCAGGACTTCCACCTCGATGGACCGGTCCAGCAGGTTGTACTGGGGCTGCACCACGGTCGGGACGACGTACCCGCCCAGCCGCGCTGTCGTCATGATCCGGGCGAGTTGCCAGCCCGTCACGTTGGACCAGCCGATGCTGTGGAGTTTTCCCTTGCGGGCCTCGGCGCTGAGCGCGTCCAGGGTCTCCTCGACCGGCGTGTCCTCGTCCCAGCCGTGGACGAAGTAGACGTCGACGGCGTCGACTCCGAGGCGGTCGAGGGACGCGTCCAGGGAGCGCACCAGCGAGCGGCGGGAGGCGCCTCGGGAGCCCGGCGGCGGTGCGAAACGCCCCTTGGTCGCCACCAGCACGTGGTCGTGCCGACGGTCGGCGAGCCAGCGGCCGAGGATTCGCTCGGACGCCCCGTCGCCGTAGACGTCGGCGGTGTCGATGAGCGTCCCCCCGGCCTCGACGAACGCGTCGAGTTGGGCATGAGCGTCCGCCTCCGGCGTTTCGACGCCGAAGGTCATGGTTCCGAGGGCGAGACGGGACACGACCGGCCCTCGGGGCCCGAGTTGCGCGGTGGTCATCGGCGTATGGTCCAGACGGTGGATCGGCAGAGGCCGACAGGGTACGGACCGCGGTCGGACCCGGCCTTGACCTAGATCAACCGGCCCGAGTCAGTCGAGCCGGCCGAGCGCGCGAATGCGACTGAGCGTGCTCGGGTCGATGCCGAGAAACGAGGCGACGTCCTTGAGCGGGACCTGTTCGACGAACTCGGGCCTCACGCGCAGGAGGCGAGCGTACCGCTCGGGGGCCGGGTCGTGGATGTGCGACAGGAGGTGGCCCTTCAGGTCGGTCAGGATGTGCTCGGCGACCCGCCGGGCGAGCCGCTCCACGGCCGGACGCGCGAGGGAGAGGGCCTCGAGATCGGCATGGGTGAGATAGAGGAGTTCGGTGTCGCGGGCCGCCTCGACGAACTCGAGCGACGGCTCGCGCGAGTAGAAGCTGAGGACCTCGGTCGAGACCATGCCCCTGACCGTGAGCCACCCCGTCCGCTCCTCGCCAGTGTAGGAGACGTTGTAGGTGCGGAGGGCGCCGCGCGTGAGCACGCCGAGGTAATCGCACACGTCGCCCTGACGGAGCAGAAACCCGCCTGCGGGCACCCGACGGACGCGGAGGCAGTCGTCGATGGCGTGCCAGTCCTCGGCGTCCAGCGGGGAGAGAGCCGCGAGCACCTCGCGGGTGAGATCACGGGAGGTGGTGTTCGCCATCGGGCTCGTCTGGAGACACGAAGTGGGGAGGCCGCTGCCGACGGAGTCGGAGGGCTTGCAAGATGCCGACGACCCGAGGAAGGATCCGCCCAGGTACCCCTCGGTTCCCTACCCCGGCGCTCCCCCGAGGCGGACTGTCACGGCGTGCGCGGCGCCGTCGGACACGAGCGGGATGCGGGCGGTGCCGCCCTCGACCGGAGCGCCCACCCCATCTGCCTCGGCGGACGTGGCGCCTCCCGGACCGTCGCGGACCACCTGGACCACGTAGACCGTGCCCCGGCTGTCGGTGCGGTAGCGGAGCGTGTACCCGTCCCAGTCGTCCGGCACGCGGGGCGTGAGGACCAGCGCGTCCGCCTCACGGCGGAGGCCGAGGACCGACTCGACGGCCACGCGCCACATCCACCCGGCCGAGCCGGTGTACCACGTCCACCCGCCGCGCCCGACGTGGGGCTCGACGGAGTACACGTCCGCCGCGACGGCGAACGGCTCGGTCTTGTAGCGATCGGCGGCGGCCTGCGAGCGGGTGTGGTTGACCGGCAGAATCATCCGGAGCAGGTCCAGCGCGCGGCCCGGCCGGCCGCCCTCGGCGAACGCGCGGACGGCCCAGAGCACGCCGTGCGTGTACTGCCCGCCGTTCTCGCGGACGCCCGGCAGGTAGCCCTTGATGTAGCCCGGGTCGTGGTCGGTCACGTCGAACGGCGGGGTCAGCAGGCGGATCATCCCCGCGCGCTCGTCGACGAGGTACCGGTCGACGGCGTCGAGCACCTGGTCGGTGCGGTCGCCCGCGACGCCCGACAGGATCGACCAGCCCTGGGCGATGGCGTCGATGCGGCACTCGTCGTTCTGTGCCGAGCCGAGCGGCGTGCCATCGTCGTAGAACGCGCGGCGGTACCACGCGCCGTCCCACCCGTCGGCGTCGAGGGCGCGGACGAGATCGGCGCGGTAGGCCGTGTAGCGCTCGGCGCGCTGGCGGTCGCCGCGGGCCTCAGCGATGGGGATGAACCGCTCCAGGATGTGGGCCAGGAAGAAGCCCAGCCAGACCGACTCGCCCTCGCCCTCATTGCCGACCCGGTTCATGCCGTCGTTCCAGTCGCCGGAGCCCATCAGCGGGATGCCGTGGCGGCCGGCGGTGAGGGAGATGTCGAGGGCGCGAGCGGCGTGCTCGTACACCGAGCCCGTCTCGCCGGACGGTTGGGGTGTGAGAAACACCTCGTCTTCGCCCGGCTCCAGCGCGCGCGCGGTGAGGAACGGCGCCTCCTCGTCGAGGAGCGTCTCGTCGCCGGTGGACGCGAGCGTGAAGGCGACTGCGTAGGGCAGCCAGAGGAGGTCGTCCGAGAAGCGGGTCCGGATGCCCGCGCCGGTGATCGGGTGCCACCAGTGGAGCACGTCGCCCTCCTCGAACTGGTTGGCGGCGTTGATGAGGATCTGCGCCCGCGTGAGGTCGGGGCGGGTGTAGACGAGCGCGAGGCTGTCCTGGAGCTGGTCGCGGAAGCCATAGGCGCCCCCGCTCTGGTAGAACGCCGAGCGGCCCCATAGGCGGCACGACAGGTTCTGGTAGAGCAGCCAGCCGTTGACGAGCACGTCGAGGTCTGGCGCGGGGGTCTCGATCTGGACGGCGCCGAGGGTCTCCTCCCAGAACGCGGTCACGTCGGCGAGCGCGAGGTCAGCCGCCTCGGGCGTCGCGTAGCGGGTGACGAGCGTCCGCACGTCGGCGACGGTCTTGGCCTGCCCGAGCAGGAAGACGACCTCGCGGGTCTCGCCGGGCGCCAGCGCCAGCGGCACGCGGACGGCGGCGCACGGGTCGAGGTCGGTGTCGAGAGAGCCGTCCAGCGGTCCGCCCGCGACCACCGAGGCGGGTGCACTCGCGTGGCCGTTGCGCCCGAGGAAGGCGCCCCGCCGCGCGGTCACCGAGTCCACCTCGGCGCCGGCCACGGCGACGAACGCCAGCCGGTTGCCGAACGTCTGGTTGTACGGGTTGTGCGCCAGGAGCGCGCCCGAGTCGCGGTCGCGCTCCACGATCACGTACGGCGCGTTGGGCTCGCGCCGCTCGCCCAGCACGAGTTCGGCGTAGCGATACAGCGACAGGCTCCGCTCGACCTCGGTCCGGTTGGTGATCCGCAGGCGGACCAGCTTGACGGGGTCGCGGCGCGGCACGAAGGCCGTCGTCTCGGTCTCCAGGCCGCCCCAGGCGGTCGTCCACGACGTGAAGCCCCAGCCGTGGCGCGTCTCGATGGGCGCGGGGGCGGGGGCCGGGCGCGGCGTGGGCGTCCAGAACACGTCCGCGTCGTCGTCGCGGAGGTAGAGCGCCTCGCCCGCCGGGTCGGTGACGGGGTCGTTGGACCAGGGCGTGAGCTTGTTCTGCTGCGAGTTGCGAGCCCACGTGTAGCCCTCCCCACTCTCGGTGGCGGTGAAGCCGACCGCCGGGTTGGCGACCACGTTGATCCATGGCAGCGGCGTCCGCGTCGTCGCCTCGCCGCCGGTCTGGCGGACGATGTAGCTGCGGCCGTCCTCCGAGAACCCGCCGTAGCCGTTCTCGAACTGGAGCGACTCCGGTGCCGGCGTGACCGCGGCCGATGGAAAGCGTGCCGCGGCCATGCGCTCGTCGGCGGCCGGGTGGGTCGCTGGAACCGCATCGGAGAGCAGTTGGGCGGCGCGGTCGTCCTGCTCCACTTCGTGGGCCTCGGCCACCGCGTCCCCCTCCCCGACCGTCGCGGAGGTCAGCAGCGAGGGCACCTCGCCGTGGAAGACGGCACGCGCGGCGGTGAGCAGCAGCGTCACGTCCTCCTCCGGCATCCCGTCGGAGCGGCGCAGGAAGACGCCGCCGCGCTGGCCAATGAGTCCGCGCAGCGGCGAGCCCTCGACGGCCTGCGTGAGCGCTTCCTGCAGCGAGTCGGCGTAGCTCGGCGGATGGTCGTTCAGGATCACGACGTCGACCTCTAGGCCGCGGCGGCGCCAGAAGGCGTGCATTCGCAACAGCCCGCGGACGGCGTCCAGTTCCTCCATCTTCGAGAGGCGGAACAGCAGGATCGGGAGGTCGCCCGAGATGCCGTACGCCCACAGGCCCGACTGGGGGCGCGTGTTGCGGTCGCGGACACTCGCGGGCGCGGCCACGCGCGGGTCGCCGTAGAGCAGGCGGCTCGCGATCTCCTGCGCCGCGAGCGCCTCCTCGCCCGTCATGCCGAGGTGGCTCAGCTCGACCAGCCCGTAGGTGGACGCCAGTTCGAAGGCGCGCTGTGCGGCGTCCGGGTGGTCGTAGCGCTCGGCCAGCCGCTCGGCCTCCTCGCGGGAGTCGGCCACGGCGAGCGAGAACACGACCTGCACGCTCTCCTTCGGGCGCAACTCCACGACGCGACGGAGCGAGACGATGGGGTCCAGGACAGCCCCGGCGGTGCGCGAGAGGCGAGCGCCGGGGTCGAGCGCCGCGGGCGCGTCGAGCGTCCGCCCCCGGCCGACGAAGCGCATCCGGTCGGTCTCGTACTGGAGCTGCGTGCGGGGGGAGCGGACGGCCCGTGCCAGGCCCTTGTCGGCCACGGCATGGACGAGCCATCGGCGCACGTCGTCTTCCGCGCGCGGCCGGCGCGTCGCCAGGAGCGCGTTGTTCTTGGAGAGGTACTCGGTCTCGACGAACAGCTTCGAGAAGGCCGGGTGGCCGAGGTCCGCCGCGGCCGACTGGAGGACGACCTCGGCGTAGCTCGTCAGCTCGATGGTGCGCGGACGGTCGGCGTAGTTGGTCAGCGTCACGCGGCGGACCTCGACGTTGTCCTCCGGCGACACGACCGTCTCGGTGAACGTCTCGATCCAGTCGTCCACGCGGGCCGTCTCGACCTTGTTGAGGTGGACCCACACGTCGTAGCGGTCCGGCGGCTGCGCCGAGGTGACCGGCTGCTCGGCGCTCGACCAGACGCGCCCGGACTCCACGTCGCGGACGTAGATGAACAGGCCGTCGGCGTCGCGGGTGCGGTCGCCATGCCAGCGGGTCAGCGCGACGCCGTCGAGGCGGGAGTAGCCGGTGCCGGAGGTCGTGAGCAGCGTCGAGTACCGGCCGTTGGAGAGGAGCGCGCCGTGCGGCATCACGTCGGCGGTGCTGTCGCGGCCGAAATGCTCCACGCGCGCCTCGACCGGCGTGATCTCGACCGCGTCCACCTCGGCGTCGTCGAGCGGGTGCGGGTCGATCTTCTCGACCACCGTCGGCACGCGCTCCTGGAGCAGGATCTCGACCGAGCGGACGAGCGGGTCGCGGTGGAAGCGCGCCTGGAAGCGCCCGCCGTCCAGCACGTGGGCCAGCGCGAGCAGCCCCATCCCCTGGTGGTGGGCCATGTACGAGTTGACGAGCGAGAACGACGCCCCCTCCTCCGCAGCCGCCACCCGCCCCGGCGTGTAGTCGATGGCCTCCATGTAGCCGAAGCGCCCGAAGGCGCCCGTCGCGTCCAGCTTCGTCAGGTTGGACAGGGCGCGCTCGGGGCGGATCAGCAGCGCGAGCAGCGTCGAGTACGGCGACACCACGTAGTCCTCCCCCAGCCCGCGCTTCAGGCCCAGGTAGGGCACGCCGAAGGCGCGGTACTGGTACGTCAGGTGGAGGTTGAGGAGCGAGTAGCCGCTCTCCGAGATGCCCCACGGGCGGTCCTTCGCGCGCCCGTAGATGCGCTGCAGCGAGACCGCGTTGTAGCACGCGTCGTAGAGCAGCGTCCGGTCGTAGAGGCGCGTGTAGAGGACCGGCATGAGGTACTCGAACATGGTCCCGCTCCACGAGAGGAGCGCCCGGCGAGCCCGCGTGACGCGCGTCGGGCGCGAGAGGTGGAACCAGTGCTCGGGCGGCACCTCGCCCTTGGCGATGGCGAGCAGCGAGGTCAGCCGCGCCTCGGACGCGAGCAGGTCGTAGGTGAACGGGTCCTGCCGCGCCATGCCCGCGTCGTAGCCGATGCGAAAGAGGTCGCGCTCGGGGTCATAGAGCGGCCGGAAGTCCATGTCGCGCACCAGCTGGTCGGCGCGTGCGGCGAGGCCAGCAGCGTGGTCGATGAGCCATCCGACGGTGGCCTGGGCCTCGGCGAGCGCCGCCCGCGCTTCGGCGCCGAGGTCGTCGTCCAGCGCCGTCGCCAGCCGGCCGGCGAGGGCGCCGAGCGAGGTGCACGCGTCCAGGTCGGCGGCGACACCGGGCGTCAGCGCGACGCCGTCGCGTAGCCACGGGGCGACCGCCTCCACCTCGGCGACGTAGAGCGCCGCCTGGGCCACGAACTCGGCCGCCGGGTCTCGCACCGCCTGCGGCTCCTCGGCGACGGCGTCGGCGAGCGCCTGCCCGGCGGCGAGCAGGCGGGTGACGCGGGCGTGCCACGCCGCGATGCCGCGGGGCGCCCGCTCGGACAGGACCTGGGCGACCGTGTCGCGGGCGTCGCGCGCCGGGCCGGTCGCGAACTCGGGCACCTCGGCGAGCGTGTCGCGGAACCCATCCAGCACCCGCAGTCCAGGCCACGGCGCGTCGGCGGTTTCGAGAAGCCCCTGCTTGAGCGTCACCAGCGCCCCCGCGAGGTTACCGGAGTCGACCGTGGACACGTAGCGCGGCGCCATCACGGCGCCCGTCTCGGTGCTGTACCAGTTGTAGAGGTGCCCCTGGTAGCGCTCCAGGCTCTCGACCGAGTCCAGCATCGTGCCGAGGCGGACCAGCTCGTCGCCGCGCGGGATGTAGCCGAGGTCGCGCGCCGCCTGGACGGCGTTGAGCGCCAGGCCGATGTTGGTCGGCGACGTGCGGCGGGCGAGGCCCTGCGCGGGCTGCACCTGGAGGTTGTCCGGCGGCAGCCAGCGGTCGCGTTCGGTGAGGATGGTGTCGAAGAAGCGCCACGTCCGCCGGGCGACCGTCCGCAGGCGGATGCGGTCGTTCGTCGTCAGCGTGTACTCGTCCCGGTCGATGTCGCGGCTGACGTACCGCGCCACCCAGGGCGCCGCGATCCAGGCCGCCGCGAAGGGCAGCGCGGTGAACCACGCGATGGGCTCGGTGAGCGTCACCGACGCCAGCACGACCGCGCCCCACGCCACCGACGCCCACATCGAGTGCGGCACGTCTCGGGTCGACTCCTCGGCCTGCTGGGCGGTCGTCCACTCCAAGAGGTTCTTCTTCGACACCGCCGTCCGCCAGAGCGTCCGCCCGATGGCATCCAGCATGACCACCGACTGGTGGGCCAGGAAGACGACCGACAGGCCGATCTGGCGGGCGTGCATCTGGACGTCCGCCCAGACCACGCGGAGCCAGCTCGACGTGACCGTGTCGGGCGGCTGAAACAGGAAGCCGTGCGCGGCGGGCGCGTAGATCGGGAACGCGAGCACGAACAGCGCAATCAGCGTCCACACGAACGGCGAGCCGGGCAGGACCGTCCACGCGAGCAGCAGGAAGACGAGCAGCGCGGGCGGCGTCAGGCTCCGGCGGAGGTTGTCGAACAGCTTCCAGCGGCCGACGACCGAGAGCGGGTTCTTCCGCTTCGTGCCCGCGGCGTCGCGGACGCGCGGCATCAGCCACGGCAGCAGCTGCCAGTCGCCGCGCACCCAGCGGTGCTGGCGGAGCGCGAACGAGGCGTAGCGCGACGGAAAGTCGTCGAACACTTCCACACCGGTCGCGAGCGCCGCGCGGGCGTGGTTGCCTTCCAGGAGGTCGTGCGAGAGCACCGTGTTCTCGGGCAGCGCCCCGTCCAGCGTGTGGCGGAACGCGTCCACGTCGTAGAGCCCCTTGCCGGTGTAGATGCCCTCGCCGAAAAGGTCCATGTACGCGTCCGACACGGCCGTCGTGTACGGGTCGACGCCCGGCCGGCCGGCGTAGATGCGGGCGAAGAGCGTCGTGCGGCCGCTCTCGGGCGAGATCGAGACGCGCGGCTGGAGGACGCCGTAGCCGCGGGTCACCCGGCCCCGGTCGGCCGAGTAGCGGGGTCGGTTGAGCGGGTGCGCGGCCGTCGCCACGAGCGCCCGCGCACCGTCGGGCGTCGTCCGCGTGTCGGCGTCGAGGGTCAGGACGTAGCGGATGGCATCGCCCTCGGTGGCGGCCCGGAGGTCGCCCTCGATGTCCGTGTAGCTGGTCTGCGCGTCGGGGTCGCGGAGGAGTTCGTTGAACTCCTCCAGCTTGCCGCGCTTGCGCTCCCAGCCCATCCAGACGCCCTGGGCTTCGTTCCACAGGCGCTCGCGGTGGAGCAGGAAGAAGCGGTCGCCGCCGGGCGCTCCGTCCCCCTGCGCCCGGGCGGCGCGAGATCGTTCGTTGAGCGTACGGATGGCCTGGCGCGCGGCGTCGAGCGTGGCCTCGTCGCCGGGCACCTCCTTCGCCTCGGCGTCGGCCCAGTCGGTCAGGAGCGCGTAGCGCAGCGCGGCGTCGGGGTTGGCGAGCGCGTGGACCTCCAGCCGCTCGACCATCTCCCGGCTGTGCGCGGGCGACGTGATGAGCGTCGGCACGACGACGAACGTCTGGTGCTCGGCGGGCACGCCGTCCTCGAAGGCGAGGCGAGGCAGCTGGCGCGGCGGCAGGAAGCGGACCACGTTCCAGTTGACGAACGTGACGGCGAAGTCGAGCAGCGGCAGAAATGCCGCCGCGACGGTCAGCGCGAGCCAGTTGGCGGTCGCCCCGCCCGCGTCGGCCACGAGGACGGCCGCGAGCAGCCCGAGGCCGGTGACCGCGGCGATGCTGCCCAGGTACACGGCGGTCGGGTGCCGCTCGGCAGTCCAGTAGAGGCGGCGCGACAGCTTCGGCCGGTACCCCGCCGCCTTGCCGAGCGTGCGGACGCCCGGCCCGAGGAGCCAGTAGCCGACGTGGTCGGCCGCAGCGTCGGCGTCGTCCTGGGTGGCCGCCTGACGGGCCAGCGCCAGCGCGCGCTCGGCGACGCCGAACTCGGTCTCGGGCGAGCGTCGCGCGATCCGCTCGGTCACGTGTCGGTACGCGTCGCGCGTCCCCTCGCTCATCGCGGCGTACACCCCTGCGGGGTCCTCCCGGAGGGTGTGCTCGACCGCCGAGAGGTCCTCGACGATGTCCACCCAGTCGGTGTCGGCGGCTGCGCGGAGGGCGAGGACTGCGTTGGCGATGGAGCCGCGCCACTGCGTCTCGCGCTGCGTCTCGATGCGCTCGACATCGTCCAGGGTGAGGCGACGCGCCCGGAGGCGGTGCTCCAGCCACTCCATCGCCGTGCCCCGGCCGCCGGCCGCCGGGAGGGCCGCCGCGAAGGTCATCGCGAACGGACCGGAGAGGGGCGCCTGCTCGCGCGCGATGGCCGCCAGGTCGGCGCTGACCTCGGCCGGGTCGTCGTGGGCGGCCAGCGTCTCCGCCCAGGTTGCGGCGGACAGCCGGTCGGCCCGCGCCTCGCGGAGGGGACGCGCGAGCGCGGCCACACGCTGCGCGAGCACGACCCGCAGGAGGAGCGGCAGCGCCCACAGCTCGGCCAGCGTCAGCAACTCGACCTCCTGGTACCCGGCCACGAACCCACGCAGGTGCTCGACGCTGAGGTCGTTGTCGGTCAGGTCGGCCAGGTTCTCGACCAGCTCGTAGGCGCGTGGCAGACCCTGGTAGGGCCCCGCGGTGAGCTTCGGGAGGACGCGGTAGTAGGCGCGCGGCATCGCTGCCTCGGCCTCCCGCGCCTGGTCGCGGACGATGTGGTAGTTGTCGAGGAGCCACTCGGCGGCGGGCGTCAGCGTCTCGCCGGCCCGGCCCGCCTCGGCGAGGTCACGGTAGGCCGCCGTCAGGTCGCCCAGCGCGTCGCGGACCAGCGGACGCAGCGGGCGCCCCCGCGACGGCTCCGTCTCGACGGCCTGGGTCCGGGCGAGTCGGCGAGCGTGCTCCGCGAGGTGGGTCGGCTTGAAGAGGCTCTCGACGGACGATCCGGGCACGGGGCGTGGAGGTGGGAGGCTCCCTCAACGCCGGGCATCGCCGCGCGGTCCCGAAGCACGCGCACCGGAGCCCAGGTGGGGAGAACCGCCAGGGGCAGGGCAGCGGCGGAGCACGGCGCTGCTCGCCTCACTCCAGCCAGCCCCCCTCGAAGCCGCATCGGCGGAGACCGTCCACCAGCGGAGCGCACGTCCGCATGAGGTCCCAGATCTGGCCCGAGCGGTGGTTCTCGATGGCGAGCACGATGGGACCCTGGTTGAGCGCGTAGTGATGATCCGACACCCACCCGAGGTCCTCGTCGCCATTCGGGAAGGAGGGGTTGTAGGACGCCTCGAAGCCGAACCGGTCCTCACGGCTGGCGTGCGACACGGCGAGGCCCGCGAGGCACTCCAGCACGGCGTCGGGGGCGAACGGCAGGCTGGCGAGAGCGGCCCAGGGCGCCAGCGTCCCGTCGTCCGGACCGAACGGGACGCCGCGGGCGCGGTAGCCCCAGAACCGCTGCGTCTCCCTATCGAGGGTGCGGACGGCCGGACCGGGGCCGTCGCTCGCCGTGAGGCCCCACGCGGTCGGGCCGTAGCCCACGAAGCCGCGCGGGTTGCGGACGGCGTACTCGCGCTGGATGAGCGTCGCCCGACGGCTGTTCTCGAAGTAGTCCGTCGGCGCCCCGAGGCGGGCGGACTGGGCGCGCATCGCGGCGTCCTGGATGCCCCGAAAGTCGATCCACAGGTGCGAGAACTGGTGGATGAACAGCGGCCCGGCGTACAGCACGTCGTGACCGTAGATCCGCTTCCACTTGTAGGTGCGCGTCGTCGCCTCGAAGGCGGACGCCGGGATCGGGTGCGTCGGCGAGCCGACTGCGAGGGCGTACAGGATCAGCGCCTCCGTGTAGCCTTCCCAGCGGTAGCGGAGGAAGCCGCGCTCGGGGGTCCACCCCATCGTGACCGTCTCTCCTTCGTCCATCGCCCACTCCCAGTCGACGGCGTGGTAGAGGGCGTCGGCGCCGTCGCGGATCTCCGCCTCGTGTGCGTCGTCGGGGTCGTCGAAGAAGGCGGCGGCGCAGAGGAGGCCCGCGACCAGGAGCGCCGTGTCGATGGTCGAGAGCTCGCTCGTCCAGGCGCGGCGGCCATCCACCATGTCGAGGAAGTGGTAGAAGAAGCCCCGGTGCCCGACGCCGTCTTTCGCGCCGTCCTGGGGCGCGTCGCGGAAGAAGCGGACCGCAGCAAGCGCGATCTCGCGGGCGGCCTCGCGGGACACCCATCCTCGCGACACGGCGATGGGCAGCGCCGAGAGGCCGAAGCCGACCGCCGCGATCGACGCGGGGCTGTCGGGCATGGTGCTGTCCACGACGAGCCCGTTCGCCCAGTTCGTCTTGCGCGCGAAGTAGGCGAACGAGGCGCGGTGGACGGCGTCGAGCAGGTCGTCGGAGGCGGTGGGGTCGGGCATGGCCGGAGACGGTCGGCGCGGAGGAACGGCGCGCTGCGCGACGGGGTCCGCGGGTCCGGAACCAGGGTGGCGGCATCGCGTTACTTGTTGCAACAGATACCCCTCTCCCATGGCTCTCCTCTCCCCGTTCGCCCTCGGCCCGCTGGCCCTCCCCAACCGCATGGTGCTGGCGCCGCTGACGCGCAGCCGCCACGTGGACCAGATCCCGACGGACCTCGCGCCGACCTACTACGCCCAGCGTGCCTCGGCGGGCCTCCTCATCGCCGAGGCGACGCAGGTGATGCCGCGCGGCCAGGGCTACCCGCAGACGCCCGGCATCTACACCGACGCGCAGGTGGCGGCGTGGCGGCGCGTCACCGACCTCGTCCACGCCGTCGGCGGGCGGATCGCGCTCCAGCTGTGGCACGTCGGCCGCGTGTCGCACTCGGCGTACCACGACGGGAAGCCGCCCGTGGCCCCCTCGGCGATCCCCGCGACCGGCAAGGCGATGACGCCCGACTTCCAGTTCGTCGACTTCGAGACGCCGCACGCGCTCACGGCCGACGAGATCGCCGAGACCGTCGAGGCCTACCGCCTCGGCGCGCGCAAGGCCAAGGAGGCCGGGTTCGACGCAGTCGAGATCCACGCGGCCAACGGCTACCTGATCGAGCAATTCCTGTCGTCGGGCTCCAACCAGCGGACGGACGGCTACGGCGGCTCGGTCGACAACCGGCTCCGCTTCCTCCGCGAGGTCACCGAGGCGGTGCTCTCCGAGTGGGACGCCGACCGCGTCGGCGCGCGCCTCTCGTTCGGCGCCGGGATCAACGGCGTCGTGGACGAGGACCCGCAGACCACGTTCGCGGCGGTCGCCGAGACGCTCTCGAAGGCCGGGCTGGTCTACCTCCACGGCATCCGCTCCAACGACCGGATGGGCGCGGCGGCCTCCTTCGACCCGATCCAGCTCATGCGCGACCACTTCGACGGCGCGGTGATCGCCAACGGCGGCTACGGCCGCGAGGACGGCGACGCGGTCATCGAGGCGGGCACGGCGGACCTCGTGGCCTACGGCCGCCCGTTCCTCGCCAATCCGGACCTGCCGATCCGCTACGCCGCTCAGGCTGCCGGCCTCGGCGCGCCGCTCAACGAACCCGACTCGGACACGTTCTACGGGGGCGGCGCCCACGGCTACACCGACTATCCGGTCTGGGACGGACAGGAGGCGAACGTGCCCGCGGAGGAGGCGTAACCCCCTGGTCCCTGCCCGTGTCGGGCGGAGGCCGCTTCCCTGCTCGCCATGCGTCTGCTCTGCCTCGCCCTGCTCGTCGCCCTCGGCGCCTGCGCCCCTGACCCGGAGTCGCCCGCTGCCGAGACGGCTCCGCGGGCGGACGGCCCGACCGAGCAGGCGGTCGCCATCGACGCCGAGGTCGCCGCCAACCGCGCCCTCGGCGTCGGCGACCGCGCGCCCGACTTCGCGCTCCCGGACGCGACCGGCGAGACGGTCCGCCTGAGCGACCTGCTGCTGGACGGGCCCGTCGTGGTGACGTTCTACCGGGGCGCGTGGTGCCCTTACTGCAACACCCAGCTCCGCGACTACCAGCAGGCGCTGGGCTCGTTCGAGGCGACCGGGGCCCGCCTCGTCGCCATCTCCCCGCAGGCGCCGGACAGCTCGATGTCGATGGCCGAGCGCAACGCCCTCGCCTACTCGGTCCTCTCTGACACCGGCGGGCAGGTTTCTCAGCAGTACGGCCTCGTCTTCCGGGTCGATGCCGAGACGCGGGCCCGGTACGAGGCGGTCGGCATCGACCTCGCGCGCTACAATGGCGGCGACACCGATGCCGCGTGGGCGCTCCCCGTCCCGGCGACCTACGTCATCGACCCGTCTGGCATCATCCGCGCCGCCTTCGTCGAGGCCGACTACACGCAGCGGGCGTCGCCCCGCCAGGTCCTGGAAGCGCTGCAAGAGGTGGTATAGCGGGGTCGGCGGTCCGAGGCCAGTAAGCCGGAGGGGCGCTGCAGCGTCCCTCCTCCCGTCCTCTTACCCTGCCCCGTGATCCGTCTCCTCCCGCTCGTCGCCCTCCTGTTCGCTGTCGGCTGTGGGCCCGACCTCGCCGCGCCGTCTGACCGGGAGGTCAAGGCGCGCGTCGCCGACGCCGAGGCCCGACTGGCGGCGAGCGCGGGCGGCCAGCTCGTGGCCCAAGCCATCGAGGCGCATGGCGGACTGGCCGCGTGGTACCGCACCGGTCCGCTCCGCTACCGCTACGCCTACACCCGCCTCGACAGCCTCGGCGAGCCCGCGGGCGACGCCCTCGACACGCGCCAGCTCGTCGACACGTGGTCCGCGCGGGCCGTCCACACGCTCGCAGCCGACCCGTCGGTCTCGTTCGGGTGGACCGGTGCCGAGGCCTGGGTGCGCCCGGCAGGCGCCGACGTGCCCACCAACCCCCGCTTCTGGGCACTGACGCCCTACTACTTCGTCTCCATGCCGTTCGTGTTCGCCGACCCCGGCGTCACCCTGACGCTCGCCGATCCCGACTCGCTAGAGGGCCGCCCGGTGGACGTGGTCCACGCGACGTTCGCCGCGGGCACGGGCGACGCGCCGGACGACTACTACGACCTCCTGCTCGACCCCGAGACGCACCGCGTCCGCGGCCTCCGCTACGTGGTGTCGTACGCCGCCTTCAACCCGGACGGTGGGCACACGCCGGAGACGCTCATGATCTACGACGGCGAGCAGACGGTCGGCGGGGTGACCCTCCAGGAGGGCTTCCGCTCGTTCCTCTCGGCGACCGGCCAGCCGAAGGCGCGCGGCACGGTGACCGAGGTCGCATCGGCGCCGGAAACCCTCGACGCCGCGTTCGGCACCCCCGCCGACGCCGAGGTCCAGCCGGAGCTCTGACTCGGCCCGCCTCGGTCCCGAGGCGGACCGCCCCCTCGGCTACTGCATCGACGAGGGCGGCGTGATCCCGTTCATCCGCATGTAGGTGACGAGGTTGCCGTAGTGCTCGAAGTTGTGCGTCGAGTTGAAGGCCAGGATGCCCGACGCGGCCATGTCGTTGCCGAAGAAGGACCGCACGGTGGCGCCCTGCGCGTCCGTCATCGCGTCGTAGACGCCCTCGCAGTACGCGAACGCAGCGCCGAGCGCGGCGACGATGTCGGCCTTCGTGGTGGCGGCCTCCTCGATGTTCTGCGTGTTGGGGTTCTCCTCCCCTGCTGCCGACGAGCAGAACATGTACTGAGCGTTGGCGACGTGGGCGAGCAGCCCGCCCACGGTGCGCACCTCCTCGGTCGGCCGGTAGGCGTACAGGTCTTCGTCGAGCATCTCGGCCGTACGCATCAGGTTGGTCGCCGTGATGCCGTGCAGCCCCTTCAGGCTCGCCATGACGGGGTCGGTGGGCGCGTCCTGGGCCAGCGCGGTGCCCGTGAGGAGAGCGAGCAGAAGGGCGGAGCGGGTGAGGATGCGGAGCGGGGTCATGGGCTCGGAGGCGTGAGGAGGAGAGCAGCGACGACTCAAAGTAGGCCCTCGCGTCGGAGGCGCCCAAGCCAGACGCGGCCTCCGCCCCTCGCGAGAGAGACAGAGGCCGCAGACCCGGAGGACCGGTCTACTGGGCTGCCACGCCGCGGGCCGTCGCCGGGACCGCCACCGTGCCGACGGGCGTCAGGCTGCCGTCCGCTTCGATGCGGAAGGCGTCCAGCTGCTCGTCGCTCTGGGCGTAGACGAAGCGCAGCGTGATGTTGAGGTCCCGCGGGTTGGGGCCCGTGGTGGCCGTCACGCCGTCGTCGTCGAGGATCTGGAGCGAGCCGTCGGGCTGGATCCGGAAGCCCGTGATGGTGCCGCTGGCCGTGTTGGTGACGTAGAGGAGGTCGCCGAGCGTGCGGACCCAGCAGGCGGCCGTCTCGGTGGTCGGCACGGCGCCGTCGATCACGGAGAGCGCGGTCCCGCTGAGGCTGTACGCCGACACCGTCGAGCCGTCGGCGACGGGCCCGGCGGGCGCGTTGGCGTCGCTGACGAACAGCCGTCCGAACCGGTCGAAGTCGAAGCCGAACGGCGTCACGCCAGCCGACGGATGGACGACGGGCGCCCCGGGCGTCCCATTCGGGCGGACCGGGTAGACCACGATCTGGTCCGACGGGCGGTCGGTCACGACGAGCGTCCGTGCCTTGGGCGAGAAGCCGATCTGCGGCGGCCCGCCGATGCCCGCGGGGAGCGGGGCCGTGCCGCCGGCGAGCGCCGAGAGCCGCCCGTTGCCGAGGCGCCGGAAGCCTGCGATGGAGCCGCCGTCGCCCGTGTTGAGCACGTACACGAGCCGCTGGCTGACGGCGAGGCTGAGCGGACCTGCGCCGCCTGAGGGGACCACCTCCACGAGCGTCAGCCCGGAGCCGGTGACGCGGAAGACCGAGATGTCGTCGCTGCCGCGGTTGATGGCGTAGAGGAAGCGGCCGTCGGGGCTCAGCACGACGGGGTCGGTGGCGGCGCCGAGGCCGCCCCCGGAGCCGGTGCCGCCGGTGGCGACGCGGCCCGCCTCGGTGAGCGCACCGCTCGCGTCGCGGGAGAAGACGAGGACCTCGTTGGCGCCGGCCGCGTCGCTGAGCGTGTAGACGGCGCCGTTGGCGCGCGTCTTCAGCGGGCCGCCGATGCGGTCGAGCGCGGCCTGGAGCGGCAGGCTGGCGAGGAGGGACTCGCCGAGGACGGACGCGTCGAGCATCCGGTCGGCCGACATCGCCACATCGGCCGTGGCGGGGGCGTCGTCGAGGGCCGGTTCGGAGGCGTCGCAGGCGGCGAGCGTGAGCGCCAGCGCGGCGACGGTGAGCAGAGACGAGAATCGAGACATGACGAGAGGGCGCAGAGCGCGGCAGGGAAAAAGGGTCCCGCGCCCGATGTCGCCGGGTGCGGTCCCACAGGGTCCCCCGCGAGGCCCCCTCAAGTCCTCTCGAAACGGTCACATCGGACGGCTCGCTACAGGCGCTGCTCGACGCTCGACGCCCGCCGGACAGTCCCGCCCACGACCAGCCCCGCCGCGATCAAGACGATGTTCTTGACGATGTACTGGCCCTCCAGCGTCAGCGCGAACACGTCCAGGGGTGACGTGAACGGCCACACGGAGAAGCAGACCGCGGGCAGCACGAGGAACGGCAGGAACGTGCCTGGCATCTGGAGCGCCAGCAGCAGCAGCGCCCCGCGCGTCAGCGGCCGGATCAGCAGCATCACCCCGATCAGGATCTCCCAGACCGCCAGCACCGGGTAGAACAGGTCCGCGTCCACGAACGGGACCGTGGCCTTGACCAGCGCTTCGGCGGGGCTCAGGCCGGGCACCAGCTTCAGCGCCCCGAACCACACGAACACCACCCCGACGGCATAGCGCAGCAGGCGGACCCCGTGGCGTCGCATGAACCGAGCGACCCGGTCGTCGAAGGTGTCAAGGGCAGTGTGCGGGAGGCGGGTGAAGTCGGCCATGGCGGAACGGAGCAGAGACCCAACGACGCGCTCCCTCCGCCCCCGCCGCAGACGCCCGGTGAAAAGCACGTCGAGGGTCGACGAACCCGCTCGCCTCGGTCCGAGGTCGGTCGAGGTCAGCCCTCGTACTCGCCCCAGACGGTCCGCAACCGACCGGCGATCTCGCCGACCGTCGCCTCGGCCTCGACGGCGTCCAGCACGCGCGGCACCACGTTCTCATCGCCCCGCGCAGCGGCCTCGACGGCGTCCATCGCGGCCGACCAGCGATCGGCGTCGCGCGCCTCGCGGAGCGCCTGGATGCGGGCGATCTGCTGCTCGCGGACGGCGTCCGACACGCGGAGCAACTCCACGTCCGCCTCGTCTCCCTCCGCCTGAAACCGGTTGACGCCGACGACGACCTGCTCGCCCGCCTCGATCTCACGCTGGGCTCGGTATGCGGAGGTCGCGATGCGGTCCTGGTAGTAGCCGTCCTCGATGGCCGCGACCGCCCCGCCCATCGCGTCCACCTCCTCGATGAGCGCGCGGGCCGCCGCCTCGATGTCGGCCGTGAGGCGCTCGACGAAGAACGAGCCCGCGAGGGGGTCCACGGTCTCGGTCACGCCGGACTCGTAGCCGATCACCTGCTGCGTGCGGAGCGCGAGCGTCGCCGCGGCCTCGGTGGGCAGCGCGAGCGCCTCGTCGTAGCCGTTGGTGTGGAGCGACTGGGTGCCGCCGAGGACGGCCGCGAGCGCCTGGAGGGTCACGCGCGGCACGTTGACGAGCGGCTGCTGGGCCGCCAGCGTCGACCCGGCCGTCTGGGTGTGGAAGCGCAGCATCTGCGCCTTGGGCGAGGTCGCGCCGAAGCGGTCGCGCATGATCTCGGCCCAGAGCGTGCGCGCGGCGCGGAACTTGGCGACCTCCTCGAAGAAGTCGTTGTGGGCGTTGAAGAAGAAGCTCAGCCGCGCGCCGAACGTGTCCACGTCGAGCCCCGCGTCGAGGGCAGCCTGGACGTAGGCGATGCCGTCGGAGAGGGTGAACGCCAGTTCCTCGACGGCCGTCGCGCCCGCCTCGCGGATGTGGTAGCCGCTGATGGAGATCGTATTCCAGCGCGGCGTCTCGTCGGCGCACCACGCGAAGGTGTCCGTGATGAAGCGCATCGACGGGCGCGGCGGGTAGATGTACGTCCCGCGCGCGGCGTACTCCTTGAGGATGTCGTTCTGGATGGTGCCGCCCAGCTTCCGAGGGTCAGCGCCCTGCTCCCTGGCGACGGCCACGTAGAGGGCCAGCAGGATGGGCGCGGTCGCGTTGATGGTCATCGACGTGGTCACGCTCTCCAGGTCGATGCCGTCGAACAGCCGCCGCATGTCGGCGATGGAGGCGATGCTCACGCCAACCTTGCCCACCTCGCCCTCGGCCATCGGGTCGTCCGGGTCGTAGCCGATCTGGGTCGGCAGGTCGAAGGCGACCGACAGGCCGCGGGCGCCCGCGTTGAGGAGCGCGTGGTAACGCTCGTTGGACGCCTCGGCCGTCGAGAAGCCCGCGTACTGGCGCATCGTCCAAAGGCGGCTGCGGTACATCTCCGGGTAGACGCCGCGCGTGAACGGGAACGCGCCGGGCGTGCCCAGCCGGTCCCCGAGGTCGGCGGGCAGGTCGGCCTCGGTGGCGACGGCGGGGACGGCGAGGCCGGAGGTGGTTTCGGACGGCGTGGAGTCGGTCGGCATGCGGAGCGTCGGCGGGGAGGCTCGCCTACGCCCCGAGGCGGGCGGGGTGCCAGCGCTCCGCGTGGAGAGCGCGGAAGGAGCGTCGGCCTGGCCGCTCAGGCGGGGAGGCCCTTCGCCGCGACCCGTCGTGCTCGCGTCCTCGACCGGGGCCTCAGACTCCCTCGTTCTGGGGCGCGTACTTGCTGCCGCGCAGCACCTCCACGTTCTGGAGATAGAGGATCACCGAGTAGTGAGCGAAATACCGGTCCTCGACGTGCGTCGCGATCCGCTCGGCGACTGCCTCCGTCACGATGGTCTCGATCTTGACACTCGGCCCGCCGCGCGCCACGCGGACGCCCCGAGACCCCTCGCCGTGGATGTCCGAGAGCGTGTGCCCGGACGCGCCGAGGTCGTGGATGGCGTCGATGATCCGGTCGCGCAGGCTGCGCTCGGTGACGATGGTGACGAGGCGGAGGGTGACGGTCTGCATGATCGGGGTCCTAGCCGAGCCACTGGGCCATCGCGAGGTAGATCGGGATGCCGAGCGTCAGGTTGAAGGGGAAGGTGATGCCGAGCGAGGCCGTCAGGTAGTACGCCGGATTGGCCTCCGGGAGCCCGACCCGGATGGCCGCCGGGGCTGCGATGTAGGATGCGCTGGAGACCATCGCGCCGAGCACGGCCGCGCCCCCGACGGACAGCCCGACCTCGTGCCCCACGAACACGCCGAGGGCGCCGTGGACGATCGGCATCAGGATGCCGAAAGCGACGAGGAACGGTCCGACGGCCCGCAGGTCGCGGAGCCGCCGCGCAGCGGTCATCCCCATGTCCAGCAGGAAGAGCACCAGCGCGCCCTGGAAGCCCGACACGAAGAACGGCGCCACCTTGGCCGTCCCTTGCTCGCCCGCGATCCACCCGATGGCCATCCCGCCCACCAGGAGGACGATGCTGCGGCCCGTCGCCACTTCGCGGAGCGCCTCCTTCCACGAGCCCGCCCGCTCGCCGCGCGCGTACGCGATCATCAGCCCGACGATGATCGCGGGCACTTCGAGGACGGCCACCAGCGCAGGCATGAAGCCCTCCGACGGCGTCCCGGCGTAGGCGGCCACCGACTGCGCCGCGATGAACGTCACGGCCGAGACCGAGCCGTAGTGAGCCGCCAGCGCCGCCGCGTTCGTCCGGTCGATCCGTCCCAGCCGCCGGAGCACGTTGTACGCGATCAGCGGGGTCAACACGCCGAGGGCGAACGTGCCCAACACTGGCCCGGCGACCTCGACCAGGGGGGTCTTGCTGAGCGCCACCCCGCCCTTCAGCCCGATCGCGAGGAGGAGGTATATCGAGAGCGCCTGGTACAGTGGCT
This sequence comes from Rubrivirga sp. SAORIC476, assembly GCF_002283555.1. Taxonomy (NCBI): domain Bacteria; kingdom Pseudomonadati; phylum Rhodothermota; class Rhodothermia; order Rhodothermales; family Rubricoccaceae; genus Rubrivirga; species Rubrivirga sp. SAORIC476. The sequence goes on from NZ_MVOI01000003.1 coordinate 570,446, forward strand.
CTGGGATCTCCAGATCGCTCTTGATGGCGACCGCCAGCGCCCCCAGCACGAAGGCCAGCACGACCGGGGACAGCAGGCTGGCGAGCAGGATCTCGATCATCGGCAAGGGGAGGGCGCGCCCGAAACTAGCGCCCCTCCTCTCTGGCCGGCGACCGCGCTACTCGCCCTGCGCCAGCGAGTAGGCCCGTTCGCCGTCGAACGTGTAGAGGTTCTCCGTCTTGATCACGTCCAGCCCGGCCTCGACGAGGCGGCCCTGCAACGCGACCACCTGCGCGGCGCTCACAGCGTCGCCCGTGGCGACGTAGCGGCACCGCCAGTGGTCGGTCCAGAACGTCTCCGGGAGGCCGCCGGGGTAGACCTTCACGCCGCGGTTGGTGATCAGCTTCAGCCGGAGCCCGTCGCCGCCGAGAGCGTCCAGGCGGGCGCCGAGGGTGTCGGGGCGGCGGCCGTCCTCGTCCCAGTCCAGGAACACGTCGACGCCCACGAGCGCCTTCTCGGCCCGCGGGGTCGGCCGGACGGTCACGGAGACCTCGGTGTCGGTGTACCGCGCCTCGGTCAGCGTCTGGGGACGCTCGCCGAGCCGCTCGATGACGGCATCGGCGAACTCAGACGTCGAGACTTTCCGCGTGCTCGACGCGCCGTACACGTCGGCCGTGTGGATGCCCGCCTCCAGCGTCGCCAGCCACGCGTTCTCGACCGTCTCCGCGACGCGGTCGAGGTTCAGGTGGTCCAGCAGCATGAGCGCGCCGCGCAACAGGCCCGACGGGTTCGCGATGCCCTGCCCGGCGATGTCCGGCGCGCTCCCATGGACGGCCTCGAACATCGCGATATCGGTTCCCACGTTCGAGGAGCCCGCCAGCCCGACCGACCCGGACGCCTCCGCGGCGATGTCGGAGATGATGTCGCCGTAGAGGTTCGGCGCCACGATCACGTCGAACATGTCGGGCCGGGCGCCGACGAGCGCCGCGCCGATGTCGATGATCCGGTGCTCGGCCTCGATCTCCGGGTACTCCGCCGCGATCTCGTCGAACACGCGGTGGAAGAGCCCGTCGGTGAGCTTCATGATGTTGTCCTTCGTCATACAGGTCACGCGCGAGCGCCCCTGGGCCCGTGCGTACTCGAACGCGTAGCGGACGATGGCCTCCGACCCCGGCCGCGTGATCAGCTTGAGGGTCTGGGTGACCTCGGTCGTCTGCCGGTGCTCGATGCCCGCGTACGTGTCCTCCTCGTTCTCGCGGATGATGACGAGGTCCATGTCCGGGTGCGGCGAGGCCACGTAGGGCGCGTAGCTGCGCACCGGCCGGACGTTCGCGAACATGCCGAGCGACTTCCGCAGCGTCACGTTGAGGCTCTTGTAGCCTCCTCCCTGCGGCGTCGTGATCGGCGCCTTGAGCAGGAGGCGATGCGAGCGGATCGTGTCCCACGTCTCGGGCGCGATTCCCGACGTGTGGCCGGCGCGATAGACGTTCTCCCCCACCTCGACGGTGTCGTACCGGAGCGGGGCCTCGGCGGCGTCCAGGATCCGGAGGGTGGCCTCCATGATCTCGGGGCCGATGCCGTCCCCGTGGGCGACAGCGATCGGGGTGCGGGAGTCGGTCGTGGCGTCAGGCATGGATCTGGAGCGAGCGGGAGGAGGTGAATACATACACCCCCTGCCCGCGCGAAGACCCCTGCCCGCCGTGGCTAGAATGCGATCTGCCCTTGAAGAATCACCAGATGGGCGTCGGGCACCGCGTCGCCGTCGCGGAGCTGGTAGGCCAGCGTCAGGCGGGCCCGCTGGTAGGGGCCGCCGAGCGCGGCGCTGGGGCTGTAGCTCAGCCCGGCCGTGAGGTAGCGATCGGTCACGCGGCTGGAGGTGTACTGCTCGCCGCGCACGAACACCTCGCCCGCCCCGAGCACCCGGACCGCCCCGAGCGCCGAGACGCCGGCGTCCTCCTGGACGCCCGCGCCGTCGTCCGCGTACCGCAGCGCGAGCGCGTCCAGCTTGAGGCGAACCGGCTGGCTGCCCGGCTCGGCGCCCCAGTAGAGGTGCCCCCCGCCCGTCACGTAGGCCCGCCCCCCGTCGCCCCGGTCCGTCCGGGCCGGGGCAGCCCCGTTGACGCTCCCGAATGCGCCCACCTCGACGCCCGCCCCGAGGTGGACGGCTACGGCCGCGGACCCCGCCACCCCGGCCGTCTCCGGCCCGTTGATGAGGTCGGGGCTGGACAGGCCCTCCCGGTAGTTGCCCTCCGCCCTCCCGAACGTGCCCGCGCCGTTGTGCAGCGCCACCGTCGCGAGAGCCGGGCCGCGGGAATACGTCACGTCGACCCCGAGGTCGCGGCCGTCGCCTCCGAGCGTCCCTCCGAGCCACCGCTCGACGACGGCCGCCCGGTCGACGGCGTCGAGCACGATGTACGGCGTCAGGACGCCGCCTCGCGGCTGGGCCATGGGGAAGTAGCCCACGCGCATCTGTACGCCGTCGGCGAGCGTGGCGAAGGCGAACAGGTCGACACTCTCGACCGACCCGGACGCGCCGTCGACGTCGTACTCGACGCCCGCACGGTCGCGGTAGAGCACCCGCGCCTGGATGCGCGCCCGCCGGAGACCGGTCCCGTAGCGGACGGCATCGCCGCCGGGTGCTTCCTGGACACCCAGCGAGACGCGAGGCTGGACGCCCCCCGCCAACTCGAGGTCGAGGTCAGGGGCCAGTGCGATCCGCTGCGCGCTGGCGGACGAGGTCAGGGCCAGGACGGCGGCAGCCAGGAAAACGGTCAATCGGTACATGGGTCGAGGGGAAATGCGACGGCCCGGACCCTCAGGAGAGCCCGGGCCGTCGGCACGTCGAGAAGCGGGCAGTGCGGGCTAGAGCGTTTCGGCCGTGATCATGGACTCCTCCATAAAGAGGACCTCGCCGGTCGCGACGTCGTGCATCGCGCCGATCACGATCAGCTTGCCTTCCTCCACGAGGCCGTGCATCACCGGGCTCCGCTCGACCATGTTGCGGACCGTCATCTCCACGTTCTCGTGCGCCACGGCCTGGACGTAGTCCTTGTTGGCCGACGAGCGCTCCCCCGGGATCAGGTCGCCGACGGCATAGACCGCCGGGGCGATGTTGGCGAGGGTGCTCGTCAGGTTGCCGAGTTCGACGTGGTCGCAGGCGCCCTTGACCGCGCCGCACTCGGTGTGGCCCAGCACCACGATCACCTTCGAGCCAGCCGCAGCCGTCGCGAACTCCAGCGAGCCGAGGATGTCGGTGTTGACGAAGTTGCCCGCCACGCGCGCCGAGAAGATGTCGCCGACGCCCTTGTCGAAGATGATCTCGTGCGGCACGCGGCTGTCGATGCAGCCCAGGATGGCCGCCATCGGGAACTGGCCGCCCGCCGTCTCGCGGACCTGGCCGAGGAAGTCACGGGAGACGGGAGTTCCGGCGAGGAAGCGCTCGTTGCCGTCCTTCAAGGCCTGAAGGACGTCCATCGGGGTCAGGGCGGCCTGCGTCTCCGCCGTCAGCGCGATGGCGGGGTCACGCTCGCTCGCCAGCGTGGACGTCTGCGCACAGGCTGTCGTGCCGACGAGGAGGAGCGCGAGGAGGGGGAGGGTATGGAAGAATCGGGAGGTCATGACGGAAAGGGGTGGGCGCACTCCGGCCGGAGCGCGAGGGTTGTGCCGGTCGACACGAGGGGACACCCGTGCCGACCGGCACGGGCAGGAATACCACAGGCGGACGCCTCGCCTCCGAGCGCACGACTCAGGGCAACGGCATCCTGGGGAAGGGCTGCGACGTGCGAGCCCGGGCCTAGCGCGGGGGCGGGACCGGCGGAACCGCCCGTCGTGTCGCGGCGGTGATCGACGCGGAGCGCACCACGCCCTGCTGGGTCGATGCCAGCAGCCGGTCAGAGTCGACCGCTTCCTCTTCTTCGGCCTCCTCGAACGACACGTCACCCGGCAACGGGGTGTCGCTCGTGACGGGCACCTCCACGGCGACCGGGTCCACCTCGCCTGTCCACACGAGCACCCCTCCACCGATGGCGGCGAGGAGCGTGAGGACGAGCAGAGGAATCCAGCGCTTCATGGAAGGGCTTCAAGCCCTCAACCGTATCCTCGTTCCAACGACCTTTCCGGCTTCGCCGTCCCTTCGAACATGACTCGTCCTCCCACCGGCCTCGGCGCCGACGCTCGCCTCCGACACGAACTGGTCGCCCTCCTGCGTGGGGGTCAGGCCCACGTGGGTCTGCACGCCCTCGACGGCCTCCCGCCCGAGCGCGTCAACGAGCGCGTCGACGGCCTCCCCCACTCGCTGTGGGACCTTCTCGAACACCTTCGCTTCTCCCAGGCCGACATCCTGGAGTACGCCGTCGACCCCGGCTACCAGAAGAAAGACTGGCCGGATGCCTACTGGCCAGACTGGGAGGCTCAGCCGGTCGAGTGGGACGCCGCGCTCACCAACTTCCGCGCCGACCTCGACGCGCTGGTGCGCCTGGCCGAGACCGCCGACCTCACGGCCGAGTTGCCGCACGCGCCCGGCTACACGATGCTCCGCCAGATCCTGGTCGCGGCCGACCACAACGCGCACCACCTGGGGCAGGTCGTGAGCCTGCGGCGCCAGTTGGGGCTGTGGCCGCCGGGCTGACGCCCCGCAGGGGGGCGTGTGGCGATAGGTTCTGTCCGTCTCCCCTCTCGCCCATGCCCCGCCTCGCTCTCCTCCTCGCCCTCCTTGCCGTCGCCGCGAACGCCCAGCCGGCGGTGCCTCTCGCCATCGACTACGCCATCGACGGGACGGCGTCCTACGACCCGGCGATCCCGACGCCCGAGGACGTGCTCGGCTACACGATCGGCGAGCGGCACACGCGGCCCGAGGAGGTCGTCCGCTACGTCGAGGCCGTCGCGGCGGCGTCGCCGCGCGTGGCGCTCGGCTTCCACGGGACGACGTATGAAGGGCGGCGGCTGGTCCACGCCATCGTCACGACGCCCGCCAACCACGCCCGGCTGGACGCCATCCAGGCCGCCAACGTCCGCCTGAGCGAGGACCCGGGCAGCGTCTCCGACGCCGAGCTCGCCGCGATGCCGATCGTGGTCTACCAGGGGTACTCGGTGCACGGCAACGAGGCGTCCGGGACCGAGGCGGCGCTCGTGTGGCTCTACCACCTCGCTGCGGCGCAGGGGCCGGAGATCGACCGCCAGTTGGCCGAGGCGGTGGTCCTCCTCGATCCGATGCTCAACCCCGATGGCCGCGACCGCTTCGTGGACTGGGTGAACGGCTGGCGCGGCACCACGCCCGTGGCCGACGGCGCCGACCGCGAGCACCGCGAGGTCTGGCCCGCCGGACGCACCAACCACTACTTCTTCGACATCAACCGCGACTGGCTGCCGACGGAGTTGCGCGAGAGCCGCGGCCGGATGGCGTGGTGGCACACGTGGCGCCCCCAGATCTCGACCGACCACCACGAGATGGGGCCCGAGGCGACGTTCTTCTTCCAGCCCGGCATCCCGTCCCGCAACAATCCCAACACGCCCGCGGCGACCGTGGAGCTGACCGGCGCCATCGCCACGTATCACGCTGCCGAGCTGGACCGCATCGGAAGCCTCTACTACTCCGAGGAGAGCTTCGACGACTTTTACTACGGCAAGGGCTCGACGTACCCGGACATCAACGGCGCGGTCGGCATCCTCTTCGAGCAGGCGTCGAGCCGGGCGCTGCTGCGCGACACGGACGAGAACGGGCGGCTGACGTATGCCTTCACGGTCCGCAACCAGCTCGCGACCTCGGTCTCGACGCTCCGCGCCGCCGTCGCCCTCCGCGACCGGATGCTGCGCCACATGCGCGGCTTCTACGCGGACGGGCTGAACGGCGCCTACGTGATCGCCCTCGACCGGCACCGGACGCGCGGGCAGGCGCTCGCCCAGACGCTGGCCCGAAGCCGCGTCCGCGTCCACGCCCCCGCCGAGGCGGTCCGCGTGGACGGGCGGACGGTCCAGCCGGGCGACGCGCTCGTGGTGCCACTCGACCAGCCGCAGGGGCGCCTCGTGCGCGCGGCCATGGAGCGGACGCTGACCTACACCGACAGCCTCTTCTACGACGTCTCGGCGTGGACCTTCCCGCTCGCCTACGGCGCCGAGGTGGCCGAGATGGCCCGCTCTCCCCGCCTCGGCGCCGAGGTGGACGTGGTGATGGACGGCGGGCGGCTCGTCGGCGGCCGGGCGGACGTGGCGTATGCCATCCGCTGGGACCGCTACTTCGCCCCCCGCGCGCTGGCACGGATCCAGGCCACCGGTGCCCGCGTGCGGCTGGCGCAGTCGCCCTTCGAGGCCCCGTCCGGCGGGGCGGTGCAGCGGTTCGACCGCGGGACGCTGATCGTGGCGGTCCGCCAGTCCGGCGTCGACGCCGAGGCGGTTCATGCGGCCGTGCGGGAGGCTGTCGCCGAAGACCACGTCGAGGTGCTTGCGCTCGCGTCGGGTTCCACACCCTCGGGCGCGGACCTGGGGAGTCGTTCGTGGCCGGTCCTGCAGGCGCCGCGCATCGCGCTGCTGGCGGGCGAGGGCACGTCGCCCTACGGAGTAGGCGAGGTGTGGCACCTGCTCTCGGAGCGCTTCGGGCAGCCGGTCTCGCTGATCGACCCGGCGGCGCTGCCGTCGCTCGACGGCTACACGACCCTGATCCTGGCCGAGGGCGGCTACGGATCGCTCGACTCGACGGCCACGGCGCGCGTCCGCGCCTGGGTGCGCGGCGGGGGCGTGCTGATCGGCATCCAGGGCGGCGCGCGGTGGGCGGCGCGGGAGGGCTTCCTGGCCGCCCCCCTCCGCGACACGCCGGCCGACTCGACGCGCTACGACTACGCCGACCGCGACGCGGCACGCGGTGCGCAGGCTCTCGGCGGCTCCATCCTCGACCTGACGCTCGATCCCACGCACCCGCTCACGTACGGCTACGGGCCGTCCGTCGCCGTCTTCAAGTCGGGCACGGCGCTGTTCGAGCCCGCCGAGGCGGGAGCCAGCACCGACGTAGGCGTCTACGCTGCGACGCCGATGCTGAGCGGCTACGCGTCGCGGCAGACCCTGGCCCGCCTGCCGGGTGCCGCCGGGCTCAAGGCGGGGCGCCTCGGCGCCGGGCGCGTCGTGCTGATGGACTTCAACCCGGCCTTCCGCGCCTTCTGGTACGGCACCGACGGGCTGCTGCTCAACGCGGTCTACCTGGGCGGGACGTTCTGAAGCCCGGTGGCCTGGGCGGAGGGTGGCGCGCTCTACCCTCCGCTCATCAGGGCCGCCAGCGCGCCTGCGAGCGCGAGCAGCGCCGCCGCGATCGCGACCACGATGGAGGCCTTCGGACCCGCCGGAGCGTCCTCAGGCAGGATCACCTCCTCGACACGGACCGCCCCCGAGGCGCCGTACACCTCGCCGATGACTCGGAGCGTCTCGTACGCGACCCGCTGGCGGTCGGCACGGGTCGGCGTCGAGGGCCACTCGCGGCGCCACATCGTCGTGGCATCGTCCCAGCCGCGAGCGCGGAGGGCCTCCTCCTGCTCCGGCGAGAGCTGCGCTTCCGGCGGCAGGTCCTCGTTGCCGACGATGTCGGCGGTGAGCCCCTCGCTGCCACGGTCCGCCCAGAACTCGGCGTAGAGCCCGTCTCGTCCGTCGACCGAGACCACGACCGCGCTGGTCCCCCGGTGCGCGTAGATCGTGTCGAGGGCGTCGAGCAGGGCGTCGAGGTCGGCCATGGCGCTAGTTGAGGCTGGGGGCGCCTCCGCCCGCGCCGTCACCGCTCGGGCCGGAGGGCGTCTCGGGGGCGTAGTCGAGCAGGCGGAGCGGACGCTCCTGCAAGCCCTCGGCCATTCGCTTCAGCTCGTCGTGGACGTCTGAGGCGGCCTCGCCGCACGGCCGCGCAGGCTCCCGGGCGATCCCGAGCACGCCCTCGCGGTCATCGTAGTAGGTCTCGTGGACGAAGAACGTCCCGTCGGGGTGGACGACGAGGCGGTAGCCCCAGAATGCGATCGCCGCCAGCCCCTCAGGCGAGTCGACGGTCGTGGTCATGAGATCAAACCCGCAGGGCGGGGTGAAGGCGTTGCGGAGCATGAGATCGAGAGCCAGGGGTCGCAAGGTCGGGCATTCCCCCACGCCGTGCACGCGGGACCGTCAGGCGGCGACCGCGTCGTTGCGCTGGCGGATGCGGGCGAGGACGGCGAGAGCGTCGTCGAGGGCGCCCGGCGGCCCCGCCTCGGCGACGCGTCGGCGGATCTCGTCGTCGGAGAGCCGGTCGTCGGGGGTGAGGTAGCCCTCCTCCAGGAGGAACGTCTCCAGGCGCTCGACCTGGCGCGACTGAAAGCGCTGCACGTCGCCGTTCTGGAGGCACGCCACGAGCGCCTCGGCGTCGCCGTCGCAGTCCCCACAGAGAGCCGTCACGTCGTCGATGAAGGCGCTGGAGACCGCGCCCGAGGCGTCGAGGACGGCCCGGTCCACACGCCGCCCCCTCCCCTGCCGCCACGCGGCCTGCCACGCAGCGATGGCGCGGGCCCGCTCGCGGGCGTGGGCCACATCCGCCAGGGGCACGTGCTTGCCGCGCTCGACGGCGGCGCGAAGCTGGCCCCAGGTCGCGTAGCCGCGGCGGAGGCACGCCTCCAGCTCGGCGGGGGTGTCGAGCAGGTACCAGAGGTGGAGCGCGTCCAGGGCGTCCCAGCCGCTCCAGGGCGCCACGCCGACGGCGTCCGCATAGGCGTCCATCGAGAGCCCGTCCGCCTCGGGGACGCGGCGGGTGGTCTCGGCGGTGGGGGTCGCCTCCAGGTCGATGGCCACGAGCGCGGAGGCGTCCGGGAGGCCCACGAAGCGGCAATCCACGTCCGGGTGGTCGTCGGCGAGGCGCCGCCACTTGGCGACCTCCTCGGCCTGGGCGGTGAAGTAGAACACCTGCCGCCCCTGGCGGCACAGCCGGAGGACGGCGTCCACGATGGCCCCCGCGCGCTCGTCGTCCGAGTTGGCGAGCGCCTCGTCCAGCAGCAGCGGCAGCCGGACGCCGACCTCCTGCTGCTCGGCGAACGCGAGGCGGACCGCCAGGAGCAGCTGCACTCGCGTCCCCGACGACAGCTCGTCGAGCCCGAAGCTGCGCCCCTGCGCCGTGTCGAAGGCACGGAACGAGCCGTCGGCGAAGTCGAGGCGGAAGCGGTCGTCGGTGATGTCGGCCAGGACCTCGCGAGCGCGCTTGAAGACCTGCGGCAGGTGCTGATCGCGCGTCTCCGCGGCTACGAAGTCGGCCAGGGCATGGCCCACGAGGGCGTCGGCCTGCTCCTCGTAGACGGCCTCCAGGGCATCGAGCGCGTGGGCATGCTCGGCGTGGGCGACGGCCATCTCGTTGCCGCTGCGAGCCTGGGCGACGAGCGCCTGCGTGCGGGCGCGCTCTTCGAGCCACTCGTCGCGGCGTCCGGCGCGGGCCTCGTCCTTCGCGCGGGCGTCGGCGAGTTCGGCGGCCGAGAGCGCGGCCTCCTCCTCGGCGTAGCGGGCGTGGGCGCGCGCCCGGGCGGCGGCCTCGTCGGCCAGCGTGCGGGCGCGGGCGGCCTGCTCGACGGCGGCGGTGTAGGCGGGCAGGTCGGCACAGAGGGCGGCGACCTCGTCGCTGGCGGGCTCGGCCAGCCCGAGACGGGCGAGGAAGGCGTCGCGCGCGGCCTCGGCCTCGGCGAGCGTCTCGGCAGCCACCCCGGTGGCGTCGTCGAGGCGGGCCACCTCGGCGCGGAGGCGGGCGCGCTCGGCGGCCTCCCGTTCGAGGCGGGCCACCACGCCGGCTGCGGTGGGTGCGTCCGTGGCGGGCTCCACCGGGACCCCGTCGAGGATGTGGGCAAACAGGTCGAGCGCGGTCGCCAGGGCACCGCGCGCGCGGTCGCGCTGCGCGTCGGCGACGCCGAGGTCGCGGGCGGCGACCTGCCACGCCTCGATGTTGCGCGAGAGCAGCAGGAGGCCGTCGGGGGACTCGGGAACGGCCAGGCCGAGCGCGTCGCCGAGGCGGGCCCCCTCGGCGTCCAGCGCCGACCGGTCGTCTTCGAGCGCGACCAGCGCGCGGTCGATCTCGTCGACGGCGTCCTGCCACAGCAGGCGCTCCTTCTGCGCGACGGTCTGGCGTTCGATCTCGTCGAGTCGCTTCTGGACGACCGGAATGGACCACTCGGACGGCTCGGCGACGGGCATCGCGGCGAACGCCTGGCGCGCGGCGGCAGCGGGGCTCTCGACGCTCTGCACGGTCCGCCCCAGCGCGACCGCCACCACGGCGAGCGCCAGCACGCCGAGCAGCAGCCAGTACGCGCCCGGCGTCAGGAAGACGCCCAGCGCGAGCGCGACGACGGCCAGCACGGCGGCGCCGACCCATACCGGGAACGGGGGGAGGCCGGTCGGCATCCGCTCGATCTCGGTGGTGTTCGCCAGCCAGCGGCGCAGCAGGTCGGCCGCCCGCGCCAGTTCGTCGGCGTCGTGGAAGCGGATGGCGTTGAGGCGTGCCTTTGCAGCGAGCCGCTTGCCCTCGAACTCCTCCACCTTGCCGCGGACGCGCCCGGCGCGCTGGGCGAAGGCCGCGATGTCGCCGAGGGCGGCGAGGTCGACCGTCGGCGCCGTCTCGACGTGGCCGCCGAGGGCATCGCGGGTGCGGCGCTCGCGCTCGGCGGCGGCGGCGCGGGCCTGGTCGGCCACCTCCAGCCCGCGCGTGGCGGCCTCCACGTCGGCGGCGCGGGCGCGCAGCTCGGCCTCTTCGGGGAGCGTGACCGCGTCCCAGCCGTGCTCCGCGAGGGCCGCGCGCGCCTCCTCCCGCTTCGCGCCCACGTCCGACAGCCGCGCCTCGGCCTTGCGGACCGCGATGCCGAGGTCGTCATACCGCTCCTGGGTGTCGGGTGCGACGGCGGCCAGCGCGTCGGGGAACTCAGCCACCATGCGGGCGGCTGCTTCGGCGGAGGCGGCCGCGGCTGCGGCCTCTTCGAGCAGGCGGTACAGCTCGGCCCGTTCGGCGGCGTCGGTCGCCTCGGTGGCGCGGTCGGCGAGGTCGGCCAAGTCCTGCTCGCGGCGGCGGAGCGCGTCCAGCTCATGCTGGCGGCGCATCACGGCGGCGGCGGCCTCCTCGGCCTGGACTGTCTCCTTCTTCCGCTTCGACGGCGCAGCCATGAAGCCGAGGCGCTCGCGCGCTGCGTCCAGGTCCACGCCCCCGGCGGCGTCGCGGCGGACCACGTCGGCGAAGGAGTCGCCGTCGGCCAGGAGGAGGTCGGCGAGGGAAAACTCGTAGCGGTCGCGGTACGACTTGTCGGGCAGGGGCAGGCGGTCTGCCGGGTCGCCCCCGCGGCGGTAGCGCGCCACGCCGCTCTCGATGTCCACCTGCCAGTCGTCGCCGCCGAAGTGGAACGCGGCCGTGTAGGTCGGCCGGTGGGTCTCGACCGTCTCAGGCCAGAGGACGCCGTGGATGGCGCGCGCGAGCGTCGTCTTGCCCTGCCCGTTCGGCCCGTAGACCACGTTGACGCCGGGCCCCAGGTCGGGCGCGGCGATGCCTGTCTGCGGGTGCCCGTAGAACGTGCGGACGGTGACGGCGGTCAGCTCGAAGCGGTCCATCGGGCGGTACAGGGTACGGGGGGCAGGAGTCGGGACGGCCGGAGGACACGCGCCTCTCGATCTCCCGCAAGCGATCAGTCCGAGGCGCCCGCAGAGGCGGTCGGCGTCTGGGCGAGGGCCTCCTCCAGCAGCCGGAACGTCTGGCGGCGGAGGCGGAGGACGGCCTCCTCTCGCAGGTCCTCGGGAAAGCGGCCGGAGCGGCCGAGGGGGGTGAAGACGCGCGCCCGGCGGGCTTGCTGGAGCGCCTCGACACTGCGGCGGATCAGCGCGAGGTCGCCTTCGGACGGCGTGCCCGCCTCCAGCCGACCGGCGAGGGCCGCCAGCGTGGCCACCGGGCCGCTGCCCTCGGCCAGCCCGTCCAGGTCGAGCGCCGGGCGGGCGCGCTCCTCGACGCGGTCCACGGAAACCGTTAGCCCGGACGCCGCCGTCTCGACGGTGTCGAGCAGTTCGCTCGCGACCGCCTCGACGGATCGGTACGCGGGCGTCCGGCCGCGCAGTGTCAGGCGGACCACGGCGCGGCGGAGCGCCGGGTTCTCGTCGCGGAGCGCGTCGGCGTGCTCGCGAATCCCGACCGCGACGCGCTCGCGGATCTCGGTCGCGTCGGCGGCTCCCCCGAGGTCGATGGAGAGGGCGTCGTAGCGGACGGTGGCGAGGGGCACCGCCTCGGCGGTCGCGGTGCCATCACCGGCCACGTCCACCAGCCAGGCGCCGTGGGGGCCGGGCTCGCCGGGGTCGAGCGGCTGCGGCGAGCCGGGGTACAGGATCAGGCGGCCGTCGCGCGTCCGCAGGTCGGGCGCGTGGATGTGGCCGAGCAGCCACGCCGAGGCGCCCGTCTCCCAGAGTCGGTCCGCGGTGACGGGCGCGTAGCGACTCCCAGCCACGTCCAGGTCGGCGTGGAGTAGGCCCACCGTCGGCACGTCGCCGGAGACGCCGGGAAAGGTGTCCAGCGGCGACGTGTGGACGCTCGGTCCGGCGAACGACCAGCCCCAAAGGCGAAGCACCTCGCGCCCGTTCTTCTCCAGCGGCATCGACGCCCACGTCTCACCGCGGCCGAGCACGGTGACGCCCTCGCCCACAGCATCGGCCACGGACCCCAGCACGTCGTGGTCGTGGTTGCCCGCGACCGCGACCACCGGGATGCCCGCCTCGACGAGCCGGTGGAGCGCCCGCTCCAGCACGCCGAAGGCCTCGAAGTACTTGTTGCTCTGGTCCGCCACGTCGCCCGTGAGGATCACCGCGTCGACGTGGCGCTCGATGGCCTGGTCCACGAGGGCCCGCACGACGGCCTGGATCTCCAGGGCCGGGTCGCCGGGCGGCACGCGGCTCGGGTACCGGCCGAGGTGGAGATCGCCGCTGACGAGGAGGCGGGCGCGCAGTCCGGACATGGCATGGGGGGAACGCCCGGAATCTACCCCTTCATTCCTCCCCGACGCCGTGTGGTTCGCGGCCCGCCGTGCCCGGAGTCGGCGTGGGGTTCGTCACACCGGCAGGTGCGCGTCGAGCCAGAGCCGCACCTCTGCCTCGGGGAGCGCGCCGGTGAACTGGGCCGCGACCGCGCCGTCGACGAACAGCTTGACCGCCGGGATGCCGCGGATCCCGAATCGGCGCATCAGATCAGGGTGCCGGTCGGTGTTGATCTTGACGAGGCGCCACCGCCCCCCGCTCTCGCGCGCCAGCGCCTCCAGGGTCGGCCCGAGGGCGCGGCAGGGAGCGCACCACGGCGCCCAGAAGTCGACCACGACGGGCTTGTCGTGGCTCTTGTCGAGGACCTCGGTCTGAAAGCGGTCGGCCATCTCGGGAGAAGCGTGCAGTCTGGTGGATCGGCAGATCCCGCCCGGTCGGAACGTGAGGCCCGCCTAGGCGGGCTCGGCGCCCGCCCGGACGAGCGCGTCGAAGCCGCCCACGTTGACGGCGCCCGTGAGCCCCATCGACTGGAGGATGCCTGCGGCGGAACCAGAGCGCTGGCCGGACCGGCAGTAGAGGTACACCGGCTCCTCGGTCGGCAGCTCCATCGCCTGAACCTGCTGCGCGAAGTCGGGCGCGAACACGTCCACGTTGACGGCGCCCGCGAGGTGGCCCTCAGCGAACTCCTCCGGCGTGCGGACGTCGAGAACAGGAGACCCGGGCGCGCGCTGGGCGACGAAGTCGGACGGAGCGAGGACAGGTGCCGCGGGAGGGCGGGAGAAGAACGACATGGATCGGGAGCAGGGCGGCGGTCTACTCCGGGACCGCCGTGTAGGTGCCGCCGCCCATCGTGAACGTCAGGCCCGTCACCGCGCCGTCGGCGCCGAGGGCCACATCGAATACGCCGTCGGTGTTGCGGAGGTGGAGGCGGGTCGGCGAGAGCGGGACCAGTTCCAGCACGCCGGAACGCCACGGCATCGACAGGCCGAGCCCCTCGCCGAGGCGCTCGATGACGAACGTGCCGCCGCCGTCCCGCGCGTAGCGCCCGACGAGCCGGTCGCGCTCGGCGGGGCTCAGGTCGGTGGCGGCGGGCAGGGCGTAGTCGGCGGGCGGGGCCGCGCGCTCGGGGAGGCGGCGGACCCATAGGTTGCGGAAGCGGACCGGGCTGCCGTGGTCCTGGAGCCCGATCACGCCCGGCCCGTGGGCCTCGTACGGGAGCGACTCCAGCCAGATCGTCATCGCGGGCAGGACCTCGTTGTTCTGCACCAGCACGCCGTTGTGGACGACCGTCAGGCGGGCCTCTTCCAGCAGGCTCCCGTCGGCGGCGAAGCGCGGGAGGCGGAAGAAGACGTCGTAGGCCTGCCACTCGGTCGGCGGGCGGGTCGCGTCGAAGAGGGGCGGGAACTGGCCGTAGATGGCGGCAGCGCGGCCGTCGGCGTAGGTCCGGTTGTTCCACACGTCGAGGATCTGGACCTCGTAACGGCCGTCGACGAGGAACAGACCCGAATTGCTGCGGTCCTGGCTCGTCTTCTCGGGCTCGTCGGCAGGCATCCACTCGATGTGGACCTGCACGTCGCCGAAGGCCTCCTTCGTCTGGATGCCCCCCGTGCCCGGAGCGACGACGAGGGCGCCCGCCTCGGTCGTCCACGGGATGGCGCCGCCGCTGGCCGTCTCCCAGTTCTCCGCGCCGGAGCCGTCGGGCCCGATCAGCACCACCGCGTCGGACGGCGGAGCGACGGGCAGCGCGGCGGCGGCCGGCTCCACGCGTGGCGGCTGCGGGCGCTCGATGTCGTGCTGCCGCCATCCGGGAGGCGCCGGCGTGTGCGGGCGAGCCGCCGTCACCGGACCGACCGGGCTCGTCGGCGAGGGGGTGCTGCACGCGCCGAGACCGGCGATCAGAACAAGGGCGAGGAGGCGGAGAGTCACGGCGACGGGGCGAAGGACACGTCAAGGATACCTCTCGGGCCACGACTCGGGTCTGTCCCACCCTCGCCCCCGGTTCCGCCCTACGCGAACGCGCGAGTCGCGGCGCTACCCTCTCCCCACTGTTCCTCTGCCTCCTGGCCGGTTCCCTCAGCATGTCTGCTCTCCTCCGTCGCGACCTCGCGGCGCGGCTCGCCCCTCTCCTGGACGACGGGCACACCCTCGGGCTGTCCGAGGCGGAGCAGGTCGCGGTCCGAACCGGGCGCGCGGACACCCTCTCGCTCGATACGCTCGCCGACGCCCTCGCCCGCGCCGGCCGCCCGGTGCGCGCTCAGGACCTCCAGCCTGCCTCGACAGACACGGCGTACCACGACCTGTTCCAGTCGATCGCTGAGGGGTTCGGCGTCCTCGAGATGATCTTCGACGCCGACGGGGCCGTGGGCGACTACCGGTTCATCGAGACCAACCCGGCCTTCGAAGCGCACACGGGGCTGAGCGAGGTGGTGGGGCGAACCATCCTGGAGGTCGTGCCCGACATCGAGCCTCGGTGGATCGAGACCTACGGTCGGGTCGCGCAGACAGGCGAGCCGACGCGCTTCCAGCAGCCCGCCGACGCGCTGGGCCGCACCTTTCGGGTGCAGGCCTTCCCGATGGGCGACGCCGCAGACCACCGCGTCGCCATCCTCTTCTCCGACATCACGGAGCGCCTCCAGGCCGAGGCCGCGCTGCGCCAGGCCAACGAGACGCTCGAAGAGGAGGTCGAGACCCGAACGCGAGAGCTGCGAGCCCTGGCCCGAGCCCTCACGATGGCCGAGCAGGAGGTCCGCCGCCGGATCGCCCACGTGCTCCACGACGACCTGCAGCAGGTCCTCCACGGCGCCCAGATCGCCACTCAGGTCCGGGACGCCGATCGACTCGAAGGCCTGCTCGACCGGGCGCTCTCGCTCACCCGCCTCCTGGCCCACGAGCTCAGCCCGCCGCTCCTCAGCGACACGGGCCTGGGCCCCCTGATGACCTGGCTCGCCGACAACCAGGGCGCCCTCTACGGCCTGACCGTGACCGTCGACGTGCCGGACACGGTGGTGGTCCACGAGGAGCACCTTCGGATCCTGCTCTACCAGCTCGTCCGCGAGTTGCTCTTCAACGTCGCCAAGCACGCCCGGACCCGGACGGCGCGGATCCGGGCCGAGGCCGACGAGGAGGTCATCCGCATCGTCGTCGAGGACGACGGGGTCGGATTCACGCCTCCCTCCCTCATCGAGCTTCAGGAAGGTCGCGGGCTCGGGCTGTCGAGCGTGTGGGATCGGCTCACCCTGGTCGGCGGCCGGCTCGACATCGTGTCCGCCCCGGGTGCAGGCGCCCGGCTCGTGCTGGAGGTCCCGTCCGGGACGCCGCGTCCCTGATTCCGGCCGTCAGCGCACCACCGTCACCGGACGGGTGGCGATGCGACCGGTGACCGGGTCTGGCAGGCGGAGGACGTACGTGCCCGCCGGAAGCGCGCGGAGGTCCAGCGAGACCACCCCCGACGTCGAAACCGGGACCTCCGTCAGGCGACGGCCGAGCAGATCGACCACGCTCAGCTCCGTTTCGGCACCCACCGCCACACGGACGCTCGCGCGGGCACGGGCGGGGTTCGGGTACACCGCCTCCATCCCGAACTCCGCCTCTGCCGAGGCCGGCCGCGATCCCACGATCGGTCCGTCAGTAAACGCCGACGACGTGAGGGCAACGTGACGGAGCAACGTGGCAGCCGTCTCGCCGTCGTCGCCCGATGCCACGAACAGACCCGCCAGGATCGGTCCTCCGAGGGCGGGCACGTCGCCCTCGGCCAGGAGGTCCCAGGTCTCGCCGTCCACAGATGTGAACGCCGAGAGCCGGCTCCCGGCCCGGTCGACGCGCAGCCAGATCGGCGCCGTCTGCCCGTCGGGGTCGATCACGGGCGTCGTGGGGCCGTCGGGGTCCAGGCGAGCCTGGACGAGCAGGCCCTGATCGGTCTGCACCAGCGCCCCATAGACGGCGCCGGGGTCGAGCGACGCCCGCAGCATCACGCCCGACATGGCGCCGGGCAGATCGGGCGTGAGTGCGTCTACGCGGACCACCAGCGATCCGTCGGCGTCGAGCGGCTGCCAGACGAAGGAGAACCGGTCCGCCGTACCGGCCACCCGGCCTGCCGCCTCGATCCCGATCGCGTCACCGACGCGTGCCGCACTGCCCCCCGGCGGCCCGACGGCGGAGACGGTCCACGGGGCGGGCACCCCGGCAATGTCGTCCGCATCCCCCTGTGCCCAGACGCGCAGCTCGCTGGCAGACACGAACCCGGCGGTGCCCCCGGGCGGCCCGATCAGACGGACCGCGTCGCCTTCAGCGGGTGCGAACGCGATCTCGTACCGGTCGAACGGCCGCCCGTCGTCGGCCCGGTACGCCGGTGAGATGCGGAGGTCGGTGACGTCGTGCCACGCCCCGCCGCGGCGGACCTGCGCTCGCGGGGGGGCCTCGAACCAGCCGCCGTCGGCCCAATGGAGGCCCTCCTGGAACGAGAGGCGCATGACGCGCCGGACCTGCCCGAGATCGGCCTGGACCCAGTCCTCCGCCCGGTCCCGCGTGCCCGTGTAGGTGGCGAACTGGCGGGACGCATCGGCGCCGGGCAGGGGCGTGACGCCATCCGTCAGGACGTTCAGGTCGCTGCTCCCACGGCCCGGCGCGGGCGCCGCGACAGACGCCGAGAGCACGCTGGTGGCCGACACATCCACCTCGCCGACGTCCCCGGCGAGGGAGAGCACGACTTCGTCGGTGCCCGTCATGCCGGAAGCGTCCCGTACCTCGGCGCGAACGCGGTAGTAGACGCGGTCGCCCGGCGCTCCGTGGTCCGGCACGACGAACGCCGTCTCGGCGTCGGCGCCCTCGAACACGTCGAAGTGGATGTGCTCGTTGTGCACCTGCACCACGCGCCACCGGACGAACAGGTCGGCGGGGTCCTGGTCGGGGTCGCTCACGTCGGCCGCGAGGCGGACCGACTGGCCGGCCGCGCCGCGGGTGACGGCCGACGGCGACGTGATGCGGATCGACGGGGGGCTGCCGCCACGGACCAGGACCTGGGTCGCGGCCTGCGCCGTGGTCGCGCCGTCGCTCACCGTCAGGGTCGCGGTGTAGGTGCCCGCCTCGGTGAACGTGTGGACGGGCGCTCGCTCGGACGAGGTCGCGCCGTCTCCGAACGTCCAGGCATACGTCAGCGCCGCACCGCGCGGCGAGAACGAGCCGTCGGGCGAGAACTGGACGCGGAGGCCATTCGCCCCGCGGCTCCCCTGCATCGGCGACGCCGCCACGTAGGCGACCGGCGGGCCGGGGACGGTCTCATTCTCGTGCCGGAGACGCCGGATGCGGCCTACCCCCACATCGACCAGGTAGAGGTACTCCGTCTGGGCGTCGTAGGCATACGCCACGACCGGCCCCATGCCGGTCCCTACCAGCCGGTCCCGCCGCAGCCCGCCCCCCGGCGCCAGCGGCACCATCGCCGTCCAGCCCATCACGTAGTCGCCGTAGAAGAGCGAGCCCCGGTACACCTCGGGGTAGCGGGTGCCGTTGTAGATCGCCCCGCCGACGATGGCCCGCGCCGTCCGGCCCGACGGGGAGGACATCGCCGGGTCGTCGTGGTGCCAGGTGAAGTCGGGCGGCGTGAGGACGCCCGCCAGCGGCGTGCCGCAGCCGTTGGTGGCGGGCGAGGCCTGCTGGTAGCCGTCGTTGGGGGCGGGGCCTTCGAAGCACGGCCATCCCAGGTTCTCCCCGCCGCGGACGCGGTGCAGGTCCTCCCACGCTGCCCATCCCACGTCGCCGACGTAGACGCGGCCGGGGTTGCCCTGGCCGGGGTGCGAGCGCCCGCCCCGTGGGTCCACCACGAACCGGTACGGGTTGCGGACGCCGAGCGCCCAGACGCGCGACGCGTTGTCGTTCAGGTCGCCGGTGTAGAACGGGTTCGAGGCGTAGCCGCGGCCGTTGCGTGGGTCGATGCGCAGGATCTTGCCCGCCAGACTCTCCAGCCGCTGGCTCCGGAACGCGCCGATGTCCTCGCTGGCGTCCAGCCTGCCCGCGCCGAAACACGCGTCGTACTGCCCCCCCGGATCGACCGCGTAGTAGCTCGCGCCGTCGCCCGCGCCGACCAGCAGCGAGCCGTCCGACCCGAAGGCGAGCGTCCCGATGGTGTGGCTGTAGTAGCACGACGGGATGCCGGTGCCGAAGGTCTCGCCCAGCAAGACGCGGCGGGTCGAGAGATCGGCCACGGACGGGTTGTCGGCCCGGCCCGCGAAGCGCGTCACCCGCGCGAAGGCATCCAGGCGCGGCGCGTCCGCCGTCGAGTTGTGGTCGACGGTGTACGAGAGGTAGACGCGCCGGTTGGCCTCGAAGTCCGGGTCGACGGCGATGCCGAGCAGCCCGCGGTCGTGCTGGTCCAGCACCTCGTTCCGCAGGTCGACGAACGGCTGGGGCTGACGCACGCCGTTCTCGACCACCCAGACCATGCCCCGCTTTTCGACCACGAACATCCGCCCGCCGGGCGCGAACGCGACCGCGACGGGGCCGGCGAACGTCGCGTCGACAGCGTCTTCGAGGTAGAACTTCCCCAGGTCGGGCGTCATCGCCGCGGAGGCCGTCGGGGCCGCGACCCGCTGGGCACCCGCAAAGGGGGCGGAGAGGGCCAGGAGCAGGAACGTGGAGAACCAGCGCATGAAACACCAGGAGGACGCGATGTCGATGCCTGCAAATCAGCACCCATCCAGCTCATCCTGAGGATGACAAAGGTGCGTGGTACGCACGGGTGACGTCCAGCACGTCCAACCTGCCGTTCGCGACGGTCGCCCCCATTGTTTCCTTCGCACGTCGGGCCCCGCCGGCGAACAGGAATTGGCCCCAGAACAGCCCTCCCTCGTGGCACACCCGACGGGCGCGACTACTCCCCGACCAGCCGCTCGCGGACGGCCTTCGCGACCGCCGCGCTGCCGTTGTGCACGTGGAGCTTGGCATAGATGTTTTGCACGTGGCTGTTGACCGTGCTCAGGCTCACGAACAGCCGGTCGGCGATCTGAGGCTGGGTGTGCCCGGCCACCATCTCCCCGAGCACCTCCGTCTCGCGAGGCGTCAGGCCGTAGTCGGGGACGGTGGCGCGGGCCTCGAAGGAAGCCAGCACGAGGCGGGCCACCTGGCGCTGCATCAGCATCCCCCCGGCGCGGGCCTCGCGGATCGCCGCCAGCAGCTCGTCCGGCGAGGCGCTCTTGAGGAGGTAGCCGCTCGCCCCGGCGCCCAGCGCCGCATAGATGGTCTCGGCGTCGTCGCGGATGGTGAGCATCACGACCACCGAGCCCGGCAGGCGCGACTTGAGCTGGCTCAGCCCCTCGATGCCCGACAGACCGGGCAGGTTGACGTCCAGCAACACCACCTCGGGCCAGCCCCCCTCCGGCTCGCCCTTGCCGACGCTGTCGACGCGCGCCAGCACCGCCTCCACGCTCCCGAAGGCCTCCACAGACCGGACGTGCGTCGCCACCAGTTCGGCGACGGCCTCCCGGTAGTGAGCGTCGTCTTCGACGAGCCAGACGATGGACTCCGAGAGGTCTGAGGTGAACATGGAGCTGCGGATGGGTGGGGAGAAAAAGGTATTTGTCCTCGCGGTGAACGCCCTCGCGGAATTACCCGAGATCGGTCTCGAAGCGGACGATGGTTCCGCCGCCCTCGCGGGGCGTCCAGGTGATGGCGCCGCCGAGCGCCTCGGCGCGACGGGTCATGGTGGTGAGGCCGCGGCCCCGCGCCACCTCGGACGGATCGAACCCGACCCCGTCGTCCTCCACGTCGAACGCGACGCGGTCCGCGCTGGCCTCGATGCGGACGGCGACGCACGACGCGCGAGCGTGCCGGACGGCGTTGTGGAGCGCCTCGGTGAACAGCATGTACAGGTCCCGGCGGGCCTCCATCGTCAGCAGCCGTGGCGGCGGCGGCTCCGCAGGCGCCGTGACGTGGCCGCGGCCCGCCAGCGTCGCCACGGCGAACTGCTCCATCCGTGAGACCACCGAGGCGAGGTCGTCGTGGTCGGCGTCGACGAGCCAGACGGTGTCCCGCAGGTCGCCGACGACCGAGCGCGCCGTCGAGGACAACGTCGCGAGGGTCTCCCGCGCGGACTCCGGCATCGCGGCCGTCCGCCCGACCATGTCGAGGCGGAGCGCGACGCTGGAGATCTTGCTGCCGATGCCGTCGTGGAGGTCGTCCGCGATGCGTCGGCGGGTCTGCTCGATGCGATGGATCTGCGCGATCCGGTAGCGGTGGCCCGCGTACCCGAGGCTCCCGAGAAGGCTCGCGATGAGCAGCCAGAACGGGACCGTCTGCCAGAACGGAGGGCGCACGCGGACCGGCACGCGGAGCGTGGGGCTCCAGTAGCCGTCGCGGTTGGTCGCGGTCACTTCGAACGTGTAGCGCCCCGGCGCCAGCGCGGGGTAGCGCGCCTCGGGCCCGGCCGCGGCCCACGCCTCCGAGGCGCCGAGCAGCCGAACGCGGTAGCGCGTCTGGCCGGACTGCCGGAGGTCCAGCGCCGCATACCGGAACGCGACATCGTTCTCGCGGTGGCGGAGGTCGAGGGCGAGGTCGCCTGCGGGCATCGGGCGCTCCACCCCATCGACCACGACGCCGGTCAGCACCACCGGCGAGGGGGTGTCGTCCACGCCGATCCGCGCGGGGTCGAACACGGTCAGCCCGCCCGCGCCGCCGACGGCAATCTCGCCGGAGGGCGACTGGTCGCGGGCGTACCAGTAGAGTTCCGTCGACGCGAGGCCGTCGGCGGCCGTGAACGGCGTGAACACCTCCGCCTCGGGGTCGAACCGGACGAGTCCGAGGTTGGTGCTCATCCAGACCGTGCCGGACGCATCCGTGAAGAGCCCCCCGACCGCCTCCGGCAGCAGGCCGTCGTCCGGGGTGTAGACGCGGCAGGCGCCCGTCTCCCGGTCGTAGCGAACCAGCTGGTTGTCGCGCCCGCCGATCCAGAGCGCCCCCCCCGGCGCGACGGCCAGCGAGAGCAGCACGTCGCCCATCGGGCAGTCCGGCGCGACGCGCTCCGCCCGCCCGGTGCCGAGGTCGAGCCGCCAGAGGCCGAGCCGGGCCGTCGCGACCCAGAGGACGCCCTCGGCCTCCACCACCTGCCAGACGTTGTCGGCGGGGATCCGGTCGGCCCCCTCGACGCTGTCGTACCGCCGGACGACACGCCCGCTCAGCGCGTCGACCCGGACCAGGCCGGCCTCACTCGTGCTCACCCAGAGCTGGCCCGGATAGCGTCGGCTCGGGGTGAGATCGGCGACGAGCCCGCCGCGGTCGGACGCGAGGGGCAACGGCTCGGCCTGCCCCGTCTCGGGGCGGAACCGCCACAGCGTCGCCCCGCGCCCGCCCAGCCAGACGGACCCGTCCGCCACCTCCTGAATCGCGAAGACCACCGCGAGCGGATGGGGCGCATCGAACCACCGCTCGGCCTGCCCCGTCTGGCGGTCGATCCGGTGGAGGCCGCCCTGGATGGTCCCTGCCCAGACCGTCGACGAGTCGCGCCTGGAGACGTGGACACTGACGACATCCGGCACGGCGAGCGGCTCGCCCGGTCCGCTGCGAAATGCCGTAAAGCGCGGACGCCCCACCGCCGCGTGGTAGACGCCGCGCGTCGTCCCGACCCACAGCACCCCGTTGCGCTCGACCAGGGACAGCACCTCCACCCGGTCGAACGGCTCCGGCAGCCCCTCGGCGAGCGGCATCGGCGCGAGCGTGCCCGCCCGCGCGTCGAGCACACGGACGCCGCCGCCGCGGTAGCCCACCCAGACCTCGTCCGGGCGCACACCCGACGGCGCCAGGGCCGAGACCGGCGCCCCGCCCCCCCCGAGGCGCACGCCGCCGGGTCCGAGGCCGACCACCTCGCCCGACTGGCGCCCGGCCCACACTCGCCCGCCCGCCTCCGCCAGCGTGGTCGCGTCCTCGACCGACCGGTCCACGCGCACGCGCCCCTGCTCGATCCGAGTCACCCCGCCGACCGTCGCCACCGCCACGCCGCCCGAGGCGAGCCGGACCACCGCGCGGACGGTGTCGGAGGCCAGGTGCCCACCTCGGGCCGTGTAGCGCCGGACCCGACCGCCCTCGATCCGAAGCAAGCCGTCGCCCAGCGTCCCCACCCAGAGCGTCTCCTCGCCCGCCTCCAGGGCCCGGACGGACACGTCGGCGAGGGACCCAAGGCGGACGCGTCGGAAGTCCGCAGCCCGTGGGAGGCGGCGCCACAGGCCATCTGCCCCCCCGGCCCACACCGTGCCGTCTGAGCTCTCAGCAAGAGCGAAGGTGTAGGCATCGTCCACGCCCGGCCCAAGCGCGAATGGTCGAAGCCGAGCACCATCGTACCGATCTGCCGCCCCCATCGAGCCGAACCAGATGAAGCCTCTGGCGTCTACCTCGACCGCTGTGACGACGCTGCTGCTGAGGCCGTCCGACAAGCCGAG
The DNA here is from genome assembly GCF_002283555.1 of Rubrivirga sp. SAORIC476. Lineage (NCBI taxonomy): Bacteria > Pseudomonadati > Rhodothermota > Rhodothermia > Rhodothermales > Rubricoccaceae > Rubrivirga > Rubrivirga sp. SAORIC476. The sequence continues at coordinate 593,806 of NZ_MVOI01000003.1, forward strand.
ATGACGGAACTGGAGCGGAGGCTGAGCCTTCGCGCAAAGGGGGAGCAGGAGGAGCGCCAGCCAGACGACGAGGCGCATGGGCAGTCAGAGACAGGGAGTCCGCGAACATAGGGGCAGCGCGGCCCCCCTGTCTCCTTCTCATCCTGCGATCACGCCCCGCTCGGATCCAGCACGAAGCCGCCGCAGGGATACGCGCTGAGCATGACGTTCCCAGGCTCCTCGGTCTCACTCATCGCAGGAGGGCACGGCCCGGTCGTCGGCGAGGTGCCGGGCACCATCTTGAAGCCGAGCACCATGTGGATGCCGCCCGCCGGGTTCACGTCGAGGTAGGTCTTGGTGGTCTGGCGGACCTCCTGGAACTCGGCCGTAAAGCTGGCCGGCAGCGCCTTCGGCCCCGACGCCAGCTCGGGCTGGGTCTTCTTGATCAGATCCACCAGGTCGATGTCGTCGATGGCCCCTCCGCCCGCGGCGGCCTGGACGGCGGCACGGCCGCTGGCACTCGTCACGAGGCAGTCGATGGTCTGCATCAGCAGATCCCCGTAGCGGATCGTGTGCACGTCCGACAGGTTGGGCTGGACGTTGGCGATGGAGACACCGAGCGAGCCGCCCCCGACCGGCGGCCACTGGAACGCGACCACGCCCGGCTGCAGGATCAGGTCGTCGACGTCCGGCTGGGTCGCCGGCACGAAGTTGACCGCCCAGCCGAGGGGCCAGTCGGCGCCCGTCCAGGTGGGCACCCCGGGGTCGCGCGTGTACGACTGGAGGATGGTGCCGACCATGGCGGCGATGCCGGGGACCGTCCCCCCCGCGCCGGTGTCGTCGACGACGCCCTGGCCATCGTTGGGGAGTTGGGCGAGTTCGTTGGCGAGGACGGCGTCCGTCCCTGACGGGGTGCCTCTCATGAAGCAGTCGATGTCGCCGAAGAAGTACCAGTGGATGCGAGCCATGACGTCCTGGGGTGGGTGGAGAGGAGGGCCATAGGCTACGCATCCCACCGTAACTAATCCTCATGCAATGCCACGATCCCCCCGGACGCCGCCGCAGCGGGGCGAGCCGCGAGGGGAACGACCAGCACCGAGCACGGCGCCTCCGTCACGACGCCCTCGGCCACGCTGCCGAGGCGGAGCCGGTCCCACCCGTGCCGTCCGTGTGTCCCGACCACCAGCAGACCGGCGCGGGTCCGCTCGGCGAGGTGCACCAGATCCGGTACGGGGACGCCGGGAAGCACGTGCGTCTCGGCGCCGACCACCGACACCGCCTCGGCGACCGTGCCGAGGGCCGCGTGCGCCGCCTCGCGTGAGACCTTCTCCGGGGAGGGCGCCAGCCGCTTCCGATGCGGCCCGGTGCCGACCAGGGTGTCGGGCGTCACGGCGCGGACGGTGGCCAACTGGAGCGACGCGCCGAACACCGCCGCGACGTCGCGGGCCACTTCGAGTGCCCGCAGGCTCGGGTCCTCCAGATCTACCGCGGCGACCACCGGCGCCTCTGGGCCCGGCACGGTCGACGCAGACGCGACGAGGACCGGCACCGAGGACCGGCGGAGCACCTCCGCCGCGACGCTCCCTGCCAGCAGTCGCTCGAGTCCGCGGCGGCGGTGTGTGCCGAGCACCACCAGGTCCGCGCCCACCTCGGCCGCGCAGCGCAGGATGCCATCGGCCGGCGTCTCGCTCTGGAGGACGTGGAGGACCGGGGCGAGGACGTCGAAGGCCCCCTCCCCCAGGAGACGGTCCACCGCCACCTGAATCCGACTGCGATACAGCGCCTTCAGGTCGGTCCCGTCGGCGTGCGACTTCGGGGCGTGGAACAGCGGGTCCACCTGGACGATGTGGAGCGTGGCGTGCACGCGCTCGGCGAGGTCGGCCGCGGCGACGAGGGCCTGCGCCGACGGCACGGAGTCGTCGAACGCGCAGAGGAGGGTGCGAAGGGACAGCATGGGAGAAGGAGGCGAAGCGATGCCCCAGCGTACCCGCTCCGGAGCTGCGCCCATGCCGTGGCTGCCGGTCGGCCGGCGTCGGCATCGGCCCCGCCCGGCTGCCGGGTGCTCCCCTACGACGGCACCCCGGACACAGAGAAAGGGGCCGGCTCACCTGGAGCCGACCCCTCGAGAACCAACCGGAGGCAGAGGCGAGAGCGAATCGCAGGCGGGTACGGGGGGTCCGATACCTACCCGAACGATGGTCTAGAAGCTGATGGTCGCTTCGAGCATCGCACCACTGAACTCGGCGCCCTGGAACTGGGCGTTGCCGTCGTAGGCCGCCCCGTCGTAGGTCTGCGACACGTACTCGGCCTTGGCCAGCACGTTGGGCGTCAGGAACCACCCGCCGCCCACGTTGACGCGCTGGATGTCCACCTCGGCGCCGCCGTCGGTCTGCTCCCCGCTGACCGTGTTGAAGCGCCCCCCCACGTAGAAGCTCTCGTCCGCGCCGAAGCGGTAGAGCAGCTCGCCACCGAGCTGGGTGTAGCCGCCGTCGGTGTCGCCGCCCCCCATGGCCCGCTCGAAGACGCCGAAGAACTCGGCGCCCATCACCTTCACGAACGGGTTGACCTGGACCGCCGTCTGCGTCGCGAAGCGCGGGTTGAAGCGGGGCAGGAAGTCGCTGGCGTCCTCGCCCTGGACCTGGAGGATGTTGTAGTACCGGGCCCCGGCGCGGTCGCCGCCGTAGAGGTAGTCCCGCGTCCCGCCGTCGGTGCTGTGGTAGACGGAGGCCGTCAGACGCGCCCGCATCGTCTCGTTGACCTGGGTGTCATACCCCACCTTGCCGTACATCGCGACGCCGTTGTCGCCCGAGAGCGGGCTCTGGTTGAGGCGCCCGTTCGAGAGACCGGCGACGCCGATGAAGCCGGAGGTCTGCACGGTCACTTCCGCGTACGGCTCCGTCGTGAACGAGTCCATGATGTAGTTCCCCACGAACGGGTTGTAGATCACAGCGGCGTTGTCCGAGCGGCGGAAGTGCGCGTCGCCGTAGTTGATCTCGTCCATGCCGAACCGCAGCGTGGTCACGTCCATGACGCTCGACAGGAAGCCCTCCTGGATGAAGTCCAGGTTGTCCATCTGGAAGTAGCCGCCCTTCACGTACGACTCGGTGTGGTGGCGCGAAGAGAGGTAGGTGCGGAGGTGCATCCGCATGCCGTTCGCGATCTGGACATCGAGGTTCAGGTTCGCCGACGGCAGGTTGAAGTTGGGCGCGAGGTCGACCAACGAGTTGGTGTCGTTCGACTGGGAGAGTCCCTGGAACTGGATCGCGAAGTCACCGCCGACGTGCACGGCCAGGCCGTCGAAGCGCGCCCCGGCCTCCTTGGGGGCCTCGAAGACGTTGATGCCGTTCTGCCCCGGCTCCCGGTAGTACTGCAGCGAGGGACCGGTCTGCACGCTGGCCTCAGGCTGGGGTGCCTCGGTGCGGGGCGCGGGCTCCCCAGTGTTGTCGGCGATCTGGGCCGAGGGGGCGACGGCCAGCGAGGCGAGCGCGCCCAGGAGCAGGAAGCGGAGGAAGGTCATGGGAAGGAGGGGATGGGGGGTGAGGGGCCGTCAGCGAGCGACGGCGACGAGGTCGAAGCGGGCGACGATGGCGTCGTGCGCGCGGACGAGGCCGAGCGCGTGGGAAGGGGGCCGGATGCCGAAGTCGGTCATGCGGAGCGCGTGCTCGCCCCGGAGGGCGACGCGGCCGTCGCCCAGGCGGCGCCCTTCGGCGGCGACCGACACGCGCCGCGTGGCGCCCGCGATCTGAAGGGTGCCGGTGGCCCGGACCGGCGCCCAGGCGCCCACGGCGCCGGCCCGAGGGGCGTCGGCGTGGGTGAGCACGAAGGCGATGGTCGGGTGAGCGTCGGCCTGGAGGGCGCGGTACAGGTCCCGGTTCATCGGGCCCGAGCCGCAGTCGAAGTCGCGCACCGGCACCGTGCCCTCGGCCGCGAGGTCGGCGCCGTCGGCCACCAGACCGTGGCCCCGGACCTCGTCGGCCTCGCACGTCCAGGCACCCGTCGTCGCGGTGCCGTCGATCCAGACGCGACTGCCCGAGGCGACCTCGTAGCGAGGCGGCGCGGTGGCCGTGACGCCGACGAGGATGGAGACGAGGAGACCGAGGCGGAGCATGGCGGGAGCGGCGAGAGCAGACGGTCTAGCGAGTGGCCGTTACGTCGAAGCGGACCGTGACGGCGTCGCCGGTCCGCAGGGCACCGGCCATGGCGCGCGGCGGGGCGACGCCGAACTGGCTCATCGTGACCGGCACCTCGCCGGTGAAGCGGAACCGACCGCCGCTGAGCGCCTGCCCGTTGGCGCGGACGCGCTGGGTGCGGGTCGTGCCGTGGATCGAGAGCTGGCCGTCCGCCTCGATGAGGAAGCGGCCGTTGTTGGGCGACCCCACCCGCGCGCTGGTGAGCGTGAAGCGTATCGGCGACGAGCCGAGCGCGTCGCGCAGCTTGCCGTTCATGATGCCGTTGTCGCAGTCCAGCCCGGCGACCGGCACGGTGACCGTGAGGGCGCTGAGGCCGGAGATGGCGCTGCCGGACAGGGCGGCGTCGAGCGTGGCGGAGGTCTGACCGGCGTCGCACGACCAGTCGTGGACGTTGGACGTGCCCTCCACCCAGATGCGGCTGCCGGAGGCGAACGTGAAGCGGGGGAGCGCCTGCCACCCGGCGACGCCGAGGACGAGGACCGTCACGAGGAGGAGGGAACGAGTGCGGAGAGTCATGGCTGGAGGGGGGCGAGAGCGGACGACGCCAAGGTGCCCGTCGGCCGTCCCGCTCTTTGCCAGCGACGGTCCGCGATGGTCCGTAGGCCGCGGACCTCACCCCCCTGTGGGGCCTGCCCCCGCACATCTGCCCGGCCACGCCTCGCCATACAACCCGCCGGTTTTTCCACTCACCATTCCGGCACCCGGCCGGCCATGACCGACCGTGGGGCCATGCCTTACGTATCAGAGGGATGAAGCCCGAGCGCGAGACGTGGAGCCTCCCTGCAGACCGCCGGCGCCGCCCGGCCGACGTTGCGGGCCTCCTCTCGCCTCCGGCACCATGGCCCTCCGCAAAGCCCCGTCCGCCGACTCCGCCCGCTGGCTCGTCGTCCACCGCCAGATCGGCTTCATCGCGTCCCTCGGCATCGCCATCGTCGCCTTCACCGTCCCGCTCCCGACTGGCGAGAACGTGACCGTGATCGAAGGCACGAACGAAGTAATCGAGCTGCAAGACATCGAGCAGACGCAGCAGGTCCAGCCCCCGCCGCCCCCACCCGCCGCGCTTCCGCCGCCCGTGGAGGTGGCCGACGACCTCCAGATCGAGGAGGAGATGATCGAGGAGGTCGTGCTCGACCTCGACAGGAGCGTCGCGCCCCCGCCGACTCCCCCCGCCGCGCCCCCGCCGCCGCCCGAGCCTCCTCCGACGCCGATCGCGCCGCCGCCACCGCCTCCGCCGCCCGTCGTGGAGTCCACCGAGCCCGAGATCTTCGAGGTCGCCGAAATCCAGCCCGAGTTGATCGGTGGCCTGGCCGGACTCCAGGCACGGGTCGAGTACCCCGAGTTCGCCATCCGCGCGGGCATCGAGGGCCAGGTCGTCGTCCAGTTCGTCGTCGACGAGCGCGGGAACGTGATCGACCCGGTCGTCCTGCGGAGCCCCAACCAGCTGCTCTCGGACGCCGCGGTGGAAGCCATCCTCGCGAGCCAGTTCCGGCCCGGCCAGCAGCAGGGCCGCCCCGTCCGGGTCCGCTACGCCGTCCCGGTCACGTTCACCCTCACCAGGGACTGACCCCGTCCGCCTCGGCACGGCGGCAGACGCGGGGCGGCGGCAGCGGGGCCGTCGCCCCTCTCTGTATCGGCGAGCCGCGCGGTCGGAGGCACGAGCGAAATGAGGCAGCGTCCCGCGTGTGGGCGCCGTCGCGGTCCTGGCGGCACGCCCGAGGCGGAGAGCCGGCTGTAAGGCATGCCCCTACAGGCCCGACCGCGAGCGCCCGGCCGGGGCCTGCGGGGCCGACCGTCCCGCCCCCTCCCCTCGCGTGGGTCACTTGGAGCCGTCACCCCCTTCGCCCCCGATGTCCGATTCGTCCGCCGCCGTCGCGGCGCCCGTCCTCCCCGGCACTGCACCGGACGCCTCCCGGTTCGAGGTGTTCACCTACGACGACCGGATCGTGCGCCAGTTCGTCATCGCGACGACGGTCTGGGGCTTCGTCGGGATGCTGGTGGGCGCGCTGCTGGCGCTCCAGCTGCCCTTCCCCGAGGCCAACCTCGGCGAGTACCTGTCGTTCGGGCGGCTGCGCCCGCTCCACACGAACGCCGTCATCTTCGCCTTCGCCGGCAACGCCATCTTCGCGGCCATCTACTACAGCACACAGCGGCTGTGCAAGGCCCGGATGTTCTCGGACCTGATGAGCAAGGTCCACTTCTGGGGCTGGCAGGCCATCATCGTGAGCGCCGCGATCACGCTGCCGCTCGGCATCACGACCTCGAAGGAGTACGCCGAGCTGGAGTGGCCCATCGACCTCGCGATCACCGTCATCTGGGTCGTGTTCGCGGTCAACTTCTTCGGGACGCTCTACCGGCGCCGCGAGAAGCACATGTACGTCGCGCTCTGGTTCTACATCGCCACCATCGTGACGGTCGCCGTGCTGCACATCGGCAACTCGATGGCGCTGCCGATCTCGCTGACGAAGAGCTACCCGATCTACAAGGGCGTCCAGGACGCGCTCGTGCAGTGGTGGTACGGCCACAACGCGGTCGCCTTCTTCCTGACGACGCCCTTCCTGGGGCTGATGTACTACTTCCTCCCGAAGGCGGCCGAGCGCCCGGTGTTCTCGTACCGGCTCTCGATCGTCCACTTCTGGAGCCTGGTGTTCATCTACATCTGGGCCGGGCCGCACCACCTCCAGTACACCGCCGTCCCGGAGTGGGCCGCGACGCTGGGCATGGTGTTCTCCGTGATGCTGTGGATGCCCAGTTGGGGCGGCATGATCAACGGCCTGTTCACGCTCCGCGGCGCGTGGCACAAGCTGCGCGACAGCGTGGTGCTGAAGATGTTCGTGGTGGGGATCACCTTCTACGGGATGGCCACCTTCGAGGGCCCGATGCTGTCCATCAAGACGGTCAACGCGCTGAGCCACTACACGGACTGGAACATCGCGCACGTCCACTCGGGGGCGCTCGGCTGGAACGGGTTCATGACCTTCGGGATGATCTACTGGCTCGCGCCGCGCCTGTGGCGGACGCCGCTGTGGAGCCAGAAGCTGGCCACGTGGCACTTCTGGATCGGGACGATCGGCATCCTGCTGTACGTGATCGCGATGTACACCTCGGGCGTCACGCAGGGCCTCATGTGGCGCGCCTTCGACGACGCCGGGCGCCTGCTCTACCCTGACTTCATCGAGACCGTCGTCCAGATCCGCCCGATGTACTGGGTCCGCCTGATCGGCGGGACGATGTACCTCGTCGGCGTGGTGTTCATGATGGTCAACCTGTTCATGACCATCCGGAAGGCGCCGAGCAGCCTGCCCGACCCGGCCGTCGCGGTGCCCCGCCTCGGGGGCGACGGGCACGCCGCCTCGTCCCCCGTCCTCGCCAGCTAGGTCGCAGCGAACGGCCGGTGGCCGAGCCCGATGGTCCTCCCCACCGCCTCTCTGCTCCTGGCGCCCTCCGCCCGGTCCCTGGCCCTCCTCCCCTCCCCATGAGCCGCTTCCTCTCCGCCAACGGCGCCCATCGCCGCCTCGAAGGCTGGCCGCTGGTCTTCACCGTCCTGACCACGCTCGCGATCCTCGTCGGTACTGTGGTCGAGTTCGCGCCCATCTTCCTCGTCGGCGGCGCCGTCGAGCCGCTGGAGACGCTGGAACCCTACACCCCGCTGGAGCTGGCCGGCCGCGACCTCTACATCGCCGAGGGCTGCAACAACTGCCACAGCCAGATGGTGCGGCCGTTCCAGGACGAGGCGCTGCGCTACGGCCCGGCCTCGACGGCCGCCGAGGGGGCCTACGAGACGCCCTTCCTGTGGGGCTCGAAGCGGACCGGCCCCGACCTCGCCCGCCTGGGCGGCAAGTACCCGCATCTGTGGCACGTGCGCCACATGGAGGAGCCGACGTCCACGTCGCCGGGCTCCATCATGCCGCCGTACCCGCACCTGCTCACGACCGAGCTGGACCTGGACGGCCTGCCGGCGAAGCTGCGCGGCCTCGCCCGCCTCGGCGTGCCCTACTCCCAGGCCGACGCGGCGGGCGCCGTCGCCACCGCCCGCGCCCAGGCCGACTCGGTCGCGGCGCAGATCGTCGCCCAGGGCGGGCCGGACCGGCTGGCCGACCGCGAGATCGTCGCCCTGGTGGCCTACCTCCAGCGCCTCGGCGTGGACGCGGCCCGGGCCGCCGAGCCCGAGCCCGTCACGTCACCCGACACCGCCACCGTCGCCCTCACCCGCTGAGCCATGTGGAAAGACACCGTCCGAGCCCTCCAGACCGGCGCCCTCGCCGAGGTGGCCGTGGTCGCCTTCGTGGTCGCCTTCGTGCTGGTCGTGGCCTACGCCCTCACGATGTCCAAGCGCCAGCGTGAGGACCTGAAGCAGCAGCCGCTCGCCGACGACGGCGAGTTCTTCCCCGAGTCCGCCCCCGACCATGTCTGAGCCCCTCCCCGCTGCCGAGCCCGACGGCCCGGCCGTCCCCGACCCGGCCTCCCCGCTCCGCGACGCCGACGCCGACGTCCTGCCCACCGTCGCCGTGGGCGAGGGCACCGACGACCTCGTCATCCAGGGCCACACCTACGACGGCATCCGGGAGTACGACAACCCGATGCCCGGCTGGTGGGTGGGCCTGTTCTGGGCCTGCGTCCTGTTCGCGCCGGTCTACATGCTAGGCATCCACGTGTTCGACTGGATCGACACCTACGAGGAGGACTTTGCCGAGGCGGGCCAGCGGCTGGAGGAGGTCCGCGCGGTCTATGCGGCCACCGGGCCGTCCTTCAAGACCGACGAGGGCGCCCTCCGCGAGTACGCCGACGACCCGGCCTTCGCTGCCGCGGGCGCGGCCACGTTCGCCTCGACCTGCGCGACGTGCCACGGCACCCAGGGCGAGGGGCTCGTCGGGCCCAACCTGACCGACGCCTACTGGGTCCACGGCAACACGCCGAGCGACATCTACCGCGTGATCTCGGAGGGGGTGCTGGACAAGGGGATGCCCGCCTGGGACGCGTCGCTCTCGGAAGAGGAGCAGGCGCAGGCGATGGCCTACGTCCTCTCGCTCCAGGGCACCGACCCGCCCAACCCGAAGGCGCCCGAGGGCGACCTCGCGCTCTGACCCGCCGCCTCGGCCCCGAGGCGGAGCCCCTCATGTCTGCATTCATCCCGGCCGACGCCGTCGGCATCCTCGACTCGCCCGAGGACGTCCTGTCCACGCTCCACGCCGACGGCTCGCGCCGCTGGCTCTACCCGACGCCCAGCACCGGGCGCTTCTGGCGCCGCCGGCTGCTCGTCGGCTGGGGCCTGATCGCGTTCTTCGTCGCGCTGCCCATCGTCAAGATCGGGGGGCGGCCGGCGGTGCTGCTGGACGTGGCGGCGCGCGAGTTCACGTTCTTCGGCTTCACCTTCTACCCCACCGACACGTTCTTCCTGATGCTGCTCGGCATCGCGCTGCTGGTGTCGGTGGCCCTGCTGACGGCGCTGCTCGGGCGCGTCTGGTGCGGCTGGGGCTGTCCGCAGACGGTGTATCTGGAGTTCCTGTACCGCCCCGTCGAGCGGTTCATCGAGGGTCCGGAGCACGTCCGCGCGCGGCGCGACGCGGGCGGCTGGACGCTCGACAAGGCCTGGCGGAAGGCCGCCAAGTGGGGGGTCTACGTGGTCGTCTCTGCGTTCCTCGCCCACACCTTCACCGCGTACGTCGTCGGGTGGGAGCGGCTGATCGGGTGGATGACCGGCCCGCCGACCGAGCACTGGCCCTACTTCGTGATGGCGACGCTCACGACCGGGCTCGTGCTGTTCGACTTCGGCATCTTCCGCGAGCAGATGTGCACCATCACCTGCCCGTACGCTCGCTTCCAGTCGGTGCTGCTGGACCCGGACTCGCTGATCGTGTCCTACGACCCGGCGCGCGGGGAGCCTCGGGCGAAGCGGGGCAAGAAGGCGCTCGCGGCGGAGGCGACGGGCGAGGCGCCCCCCCTGGGCGACTGCATCGACTGCGCCGCCTGTGTGCGGACGTGCCCGACGGGCATCGACATCCGCGACGGGCTCCAGATGGAGTGCATCGCCTGCACGCAGTGCATCGACGCCTGCGACGCCATCATGGACCGGCTGGACCTGCGCCGCGGGCTGATCCGCTACACGTCCGAGCGCGCGCTGGAGGGCGCCCCGACGCGCGTCGTCCGCGGGCGGACGGTGGCGTACGGGCTGCTGCTGCTGGCCGTCGGGACCGTGTTCACGATCGCGCTGGCCACGCGCCAGCCGTACGACATCGACCTCGGGCGGGCGGTGGGCGACCCCTTCGTGGAGCTGGCCGACGGGACGGTCGCCAACCGCTTCCGGCTGCGGGTCCGCAACCAGACCGCGACCGACGGCAGCGTGCGGCTGGACCTGCTGGCGCCCGAGGGCGGAACGCTCCGCGTGGGGGCCGTCCAACCGGTGCCGGTGGCGTCACGCGCGATGGCGCGCGTAGAGGGCTTCCTCGTCGTCCCCGAGGCGGCGTTCGGGGGCGACGCGCAGACCCCGGCGGTCGTCCGCCTGACGTTCGCCGACGGGAGCACGCGCGACGTGCCGTTCACGCTGCTCGGCCCCAGCCGCTGACCGCGCCGGCCCTGTGGGGCCGCCCCCTACACGGGCTGACGGGGCGGCCCGGCCCGGGGCGACGGGACCGGCGGGCGAGCCCCGCCCCGCGGCTGGGCGATCCTGCGTCGCACCTCGCCTCCTGGCCGGTGCCCCTCTCTCTATGACGCCGCCTCCCTCCGATCGCCGCCCCCCGCTCGTGCCGCCGCACATCGCGTGGCCCGCGTTCGTCATCCTGTTGCTGGTCATCAGCGTCGTGGCTGCCGTGGGCACCCTGATCGCGGCCCGCTCCGACGGCGGAGTCCGCATGGTCGAGACGCCGACGCACGCGGCTCCGTGACCACGACCGTCCTCTCCCCTCCCCGCGACGCAGAGGCGGACGCGCCGTGCGCGCACTGCGCCCTGCCCGTCGGCCCCCGACCTGCGCGGACGGCAGCGGGCGAGGCGTGCTGCTGCACCGGCTGCGCGGTCGTCCGCGACGCGCTCGCCGAGGCGGGCTTCCAGGCAACGGTAGACCGGCTCCGCGAGGTCGCGCCCGGGCGGCGGGAGCGCCCCCAGACACCCGAGGCGCTGGCGCTGGCCGAACTCGACCACGCGGCCTTTCTGGAATCCTCCACCCGCCCCGTCGACGGTGGGCGCGAGGCAGACCTGTTCGTGGACGGCGTCCACTGCGCGGCCTGCGTGTGGGTCGTCGAGCGGCTGCCACACGAGATGCCGGGCGTGACGGCTGCCCGACTGGACCTCCCGCGCGCCCGCCTCACGCTGACCTTCGACCCCGAGCGGGTGCGCCTGAGCGAGGTCGGGCGGTGGCTGGCGCGGTTCGGCTACGCTGCGCGTCCCTCCCGGCCCGAGGCGGGCACGGCGACGGACGCCGAGCGGGCTCTGCTGGTGCGGATGGGGATCGCGTGGGCGCTGGCGGGCAACGTGATGCTGATCGCCTTCGCCCTCTACAGCGGCCTCGACGCCGACCCGACGGCGCCGCTGGCGAGCGCCGCCCGGTGGCTCAGCCTCGCGCTGATCGTGCCGGCGGTCGGGTACGGGGCCGCTCCCTTCTTCCTGCGCGCGTGGGCCTCAGCGCAGGCGGCGTGGCGGGCACGCAGCGTGCGGCACCTCCACCTCGACACGCCGATCGCGCTGGGCATCGCCGTCGGCGCCGGGCAGAGCGCGTGGGCGACGGTGACCGGCCGCGGCGAGGTCTGGTTCGACTCGGTCGCCGTCCTGATCGCGGCGCTGCTGACGGCCCGCTGGCTCCAGCTCCGGAGCCGCCGTCGGGCGGGCGAGGCGTCCGAGCGGCTGCTCGCGCTCGTGCCCCGCGTGGCCCGCCGCGTCGGACCCGACGGCACGGCGTCCGCCGTGGACCTGGGCGAGATCCGCCCCGGCGACCTCGTGGAGGTTCCCCCCGGCGAGGTGGTGCCGGTCGACGGCGCCGTGGAGACGGGCGCCAGCCGCCTCGACCGAGCCGCGCTGACCGGCGAGGCCCGACCCGAGCCCGTCCGCCCCGGCGACGCCGTCGAGGCGGGGACGACCAACCTGACGGCGCCGCTGCGCGTGCGGGCGGTCGCCGTCGGCGAGGCGACGCGCGTGGGGCGCCTGCTGGCGTGGGTCGAGCGCGGCGAGGTGCGGCGCGCGCCCGTGGTCCTCTGGGCCGACCGCCTCGGGGGCGCCTTCGTGCTGGCCGTGCTCGCGCTGGCCGCGGCGACGGCGGCTCTGTGGGCAGTCCTCGACCCGGCGCAGATGCCGTCCCACCTCGCCGCGCTGCTCGTCATCACCTGCCCGTGCGCCCTCGGCATGGCGACGCCCCTCGCGCTTTCGGTCGCCTCGGGCCGCGCCGCCCGCGCGGGCGTGTTCGTCAAGTCCGAGGAGGCCGTCCAGCGGCTCACCGAGGTGGACACGGTCGTGCTCGACAAAACGGGCACGCTCACGGAGGGCCGGATGGACCTGGCGGAGACACACGGCTCGGAGGCCGCCATCGACCTCGCGGCGGCGCTCGAAGCCCACGCCACGCACCCCGTCGCGGACGCCTTCGTGCGCGCTCGCGGCGCCGGGGCCGGGCCGGTGACCTGCGTCGAGGCGGAGGCCGGGGCGGGGATCCGCGGCGTGGTCGCCGGCCACGCCGTCGTCGTCGGACGGCCGGACTGGGTCGCCGGGCAGACGCCGAGCCCTCTCCCTGCCGACCTCCGGCACGCCTTCCGGGGGGCCGCCGAGCGCGGACGAACGCCCGTCGCCATCGTCGTCGACGGGGCATGGGCGGGTGGCGTCGGCGTCGGCGACCGGCTTCGTCCCGAGGCCGCCGCGCTCGTCCGCCGCCTCCAGGCCGATGGGACCGCCGTCCACCTGCTCTCCGGCGATGACCCGGCCGTGGTCGCCGCCGTGGCCCGCGAACTGGGCATCGCCGAGGCACACGGAGGCGTCTCGCCCGAGGCCAAGCGCGACCGCATCGCCGCGCTCCAAGCCGAGGGACGCGTCGTGGCGATGGTCGGCGACGGCGTCAACGACGCCGCGGCGCTCCGTCAGGCAGACGTGGGGGTGGCCGTCGGTGGCGGCTCGACCGCCGCCCTGGTCGCCGCCGACGTGTTCCTCACGCGACCCGGCATCGGCGCGCTCGTCGAGACCCTCGACGGCGCCGGGCAGGCCATGCAGACGGTCCGCCGGCTTCTCGCGCTCTCGCTCGCCTACAACGTCCTGGGCGCCTCCGCGGCCCTCGCCGGCCTGGTGACGCCGCTCGTCGCCGCCGCCGCGATGCCGGTCTCGTCGCTCGCCGTCGTCGGGCTCGCCCTCACCCAGCCGTCCTTCCGGCGCCGCCGACCGTGAACGTCCTCTACGTCCTCGTCCCCCTCGCCCTCGGCCTCGCGCTCGCCGCCGTGGCCGCCTTCCGCTGGGCCGTCCGCGACGGCCAGTTCGACGATGTCGAAACGCCCGCCCTCCGCATCCTCCTCGACGACCTCTCCGACCCCGATGACTGACGCTTCTGCCCGCGCCGCCTCCGCGCGCCCCGTCCCGACCGCGCCCGTCGACGGCGCCGTCGCGCCCCTCGACGCCGTCGTGTTTCGGTGGACCGCGCCGCCCGGCACCCGCGTGTTCGACCTCCGCGTGGCCACCGCTGCGGCGCCCTCCGACGCCCTCTTCGAAGTGACCGGCCTCCCCTCGACCGAGGCGACGCTGGCCGGCGCCTTGCCCGCGGGCGACCTGCTGTGGTGGGTCCGCCAGGAGGGCGGCGCCTGGAGTGCCCCGGCGCGCTTCCACGCAGGAACGCAGGCCGATGTCGAGATCGCCCACCGCGCCGAAGCGGAGGCCGCCGCGCGCCGTCGCGCGTCCGAGCGAGCCGCCCAGGCGTCCGACATCCCGGACGCGCCCCCGCCCGCCCCGGTCTGGCCCTACGCCACCGGCGACGCCCTCGACGGCGCGCCCGAGGTGGACTGGGCGCGCGTGCCCGGCTTCGGCGCCCCGGCGCGCGCGGCGCTCCCCCGCGCCGGTGCCGCCGCCCCCACCCTGCTCGGTCCGCTGGGCGGGGAGGTGGCCGACGCCGGGACCGTGGCCCTCCGCTGGACCAGCGTGCCCGGCGCCGACCGCTACGAGGTGGAACTGTCGCCTCGGACCCGCTTCGACGCCGACGTGCTGACGCTCGACGCGGGGGGCGCGACCGAGCTGGTGCTGCCGGGCGTGGTCCCGGCCGCCGGGCACAAGATGCTCTGGCGCGTCCGCGCGCACGTCGGCAGAGGCGCGACGGCATGGAGCCGCTACGGCCGCTTCTACCCCGCCGACGCCGACACGGCGGAGCGCTTCTCGCTGGCGATGGACCGTGCGCGCACCGCGCAGCGACTCCAACGCGACCATGCCCGGCGCGTGCAGCAACGGGAGATGGACCTGATCCCGCTCCACGAGCGCCCGGACGCGGTGACCTCGCAGGCGATGGTGACCGCGATCCTGGCGATGGTGGTGTCGAGCGGCCTGCTGATCGCCCTCGCCGCCGTGTTCGCCGCCGTCTGGCTGTAGAGTCGCGCGTCGGACGTGTCCCGGCGCTCCCGCTACGGCGTCGGGAGGCAGACCTCGACGCCGTGGTGGGCCGCCGCAGGCCCCGGCGTGAGGGCCGACGCCCCGCGCGCGACGGTCAGCACGCCGATGGCGACGACGAGCACGCCCGCGAGCTGCTGCATCCTGCGGCGGCTGGTCGGACGGAGGCGCCCGCTGAGGACGCCCGCCAGCGCCAGCGCGGGGACCGTCCCGAGCCCGAACACAGCCATCGTGAGCGCCCCCGTGGCCGCCCCGCCCGTGGTCGCGGCGACGGCCAGCATGCCATAGACGAGGCCGCACGGCAAGAGCCCGTTCACCATGCCGAGAGCGACCAGCGCCCCCCGCCTCGGCGACGCCAGGAGCCGGGCGATGACGGACGACAGCCGCGCGGCCAGCCGTCCGCCAGGGGCCGTGCCGCGCGCCCACCCGACGCCGCACAGGCCCAGCCCGAGCCCGACCATCGCGGCGCCGAGGCCGACGCTCACCACCCCGCCGAAGGCGCCGAACAGATCCGCCAGCGACGCGCCGAAGGCGCCCGCCAGCGCGCCGAAGAGGGCGTAGGTGGCCGTCTTCCCACCGAAGTAAGCGGCCTGCCGGGCGGCGACCTCACGCCGGGCGCCCGCGCCGAGCCACACCACGAACCCGCCGCACATCCCGACGCAGTGGGCGCTGCCCAGGAGGCCAGCGGCGAAGACGGCGGCGAGGTCGAGGGGGGTCATGGACGACACGGACAGGGGGTACCGCACGAGGCTACGCGCCCGGACTCGGCGCCTCCGACGGCAGGCCCCGCCATGCCGTGTAGGGGTCCGCCCGGCACCGGCCGCCGAGACGGCCGGGCGCGGCCTCCGGGCCGACGCGGTCGCCGCACGCGCCCGGAGACCGCTAGCCTGTCCCCCACCTACCGCCCCCCTCCCATGCCCGACCTCCACCGCGACGCCCCCGCCCCTTCCGACCTCGACGCGCTCCTCGAGGTCGCCGTCCGCGCTCCGAGCCTCCTCAACTCCCAACCCTGGCGCTTCGTCGTCTCAGGCACCGGCGTGCTGCTCTTCGCCGACCGCGAGCGTCAGCTTTCCGCACTCGACCCGGACGGCCGCGAGTTGACGATGAGCTGCGGCGCGGCGCTCTACTACCTCCGCGTCGCGGCCCGGCACGCGGGCTGGGCGCCCGGCGTCCTCCCCTTCCCCAGTGGCGACGCGGACCTGCTCGCGGCCGTCACCTTCGAACCCACCGCTCCGCCGTCGGCCGACGACCGGCACTACCGGGCACTCTTCGCGCGCCACACGAACCGTCGTCCCTTCGCCGACGCGCCGGTCCCCCTCCCGGTCCTGGTCGAGCTGGCGCAGGCCGCCGCCGCCGAAGGCGCCTCGCTGGCCATCCTGGACACGCAGGACGAGAAAGATGCCCTGGCCGACCTCGTCCGCGACGGCGTGCTGACGCAGGGCAGCGACCGAGAGGTGACCGCCGACATCGAGCGCTGGCTGCGCCCGGACGGCGACCCGCGCCCCGACGGCGTCCGCGACGGCGTCCAGGGGATCTGGGACCGCCACGCCGCCATGCGGACCCCGCCCTCGTCGGTGGCCGCCTACAAGAGCCGACTCATCCGCGAGACCCCCGCCGCGCTCGTGCTCACCACGGACGGCGACACCGAGGCGGACTGGCTGGCGGCGGGACAGGCGCTCGCACGCGTCCTCGTGACCGCCGCCGACCACGGGCTCGCGGCGTCGTACGCCAACGAACCGGTCGAGGTGGATGCCCTCCGCTCCCGGGTCAGCAGCCTCGTCGGCGGGCAGGTGTCACAGGCCGTCTTCCGGGTCGGCGCCCCGCAGGTGGAGCCCGCGACCAGCCGCCGCGGCGTCCGCGACGTGGTGGACCATCTCGGCGACGACGCGTAGCCTCTCGCGAGTGGCAGTCAGCGCCCGGCGCCTTCGCCCTCGACCCAGGTCACGGCGTGCTTCATCAGCTCGGTGCCGTTGGCGAGCCCCAGCTTGGTCTTGATCCGCGAGCGGTAGCTCTCGACCGTCTTGACGGAGAGGTGGAGGCGCTCCGATATCTCGCGCGTCGGGATGCCGCGGCCGGTCATCTCGAACACCTCCAACTCGCGGTCCGAGAGCACCTCCAGCGGCGTCTGGGTGGCATCCTTGACGCCTGCGGCGGCGCCGAAGAGCAGCTTGTCCTTGAGGTCCTCGGAGAGGTGGATGCCCCCGCGGAGCACGCGGCGGACGGCCGTCACGATCTGGTCGCCCGCGGCCAGCTTCGAGACGTACCCCCGCGCCCCGGCCCGGACGGCGCGCTCGGCGTAGAGGTCCTCGTCGTGACGCGAGACGACGAGCACGGGCAGGTCCGGGTGGAGCGCGAGGAGGTTCTTCATCAGCTCCAGGCCGTTCATGCCGGGCAGCGAGATGTCGGTCACCACGAGGTCCGGCGCGACCGCGTCGAAGGTGGCGAGCGCCTCCTCGGCGTCACTGGCCTGCCCGGCGACCTCGAAGTCGGGCTCGGCGTCGAGCGTCATGGCGATGCCCTGGCGCAGAAGGGGGTGGTCGTCGACGAGAAGGATGCGGGTCATGAGGGGGAGGCGTAGGAGTGGAAGCCGGGGCCGCGCAGCGGGACGGTGCAGGTCACGACGGTTCCGCCCTCCGCCCCCGGGCGGATGTCGAGGGCGCCGCCCGCGAGACGAGCGCGGTAGTGCATGATGCGGAGGCCCATGCCCCGGGCGTCGGTCGGCCGGATGGGGGCAGAGAGGCTCGCCTCGGCAGCGGCCTCGGGCGAGGCGTCGGGCGGCCGGGCGGAGGGTGCGAAGCCCGAGCCGTCGTCCTCGACCCGGAGGCGGAGCTGGGTCGTGCCACGGACGAGGACCACGCGGACGTGGGCGGCGCGGCCATGCTGGACGGCATTCGAGATGGCCTCCTGCGCGATCCAGAACAGGTTGGTGGCGGCGTCGGCGTGGAGCGCGCTCGCCTCGGCAGGCCCAGAGCCCGTCGTCTCGGCCGTCACCGCGGCGCCGTAGAGCGACGCCGCGCGTCGGGCGAGGCGGCCGAGGGCCGCCTCCAGGCCGTTCTGCTCCAGTTCGACCGGCACCAGCGAGCGCGCCAGCCCGCGCGCGTCGGCGTCCGCATCGGCGACGAGGCCGACGAGGCGGTGCGCCTCGGCCGCGTGCTCGGAGTCGTCGGCGTCGAGGTTCTTGGCGAGCCCGCGCAGGAACAGGCCGATGGCGGTCAGCTGCTGGCCCAGTCCGTCGTGGAGGTCCTGCCCGATGCGGCGGCGCTCGGCCTCGGCCACGCGGAGCACCTCGCGCTCCAGCAGCCGCCGTTCCGAGATGTCGCGCACGATGCCCGTGAACACGACGCCGCCGCCGTGCAGCGGCACCTCGCTCACGGCCAGGTCCATCGGGAACGTCGCGCCCGACTTGCGCCGCCCCACCACCTCGCGCCCGATGCCGATGATGCGCCGGACGCCGGACTCGCGGTAGTTCTCCATGTACCCGTCGTGCTCCGAGTGGAACGGCTCCGGCATGAGCACGGTCACGTTCCGCCCGATCACCTCGTCGGGGGCGTAGCCGAAGATCCGCTCGGCACCGGCGTTGAACGTCTCGATGCGGCCCCGCGTGTCGATCGTGATGACGCCGTCGACCGTCGTCTCGAACACCGACAGCGCGCGGGCGCGGCTCTCTTCGAGGGCGTGGCGCGTGTCGTCCAGGGCGAAGCGGGCATGCAGAGCCCCGGCGGCGGCGCGCAGGAACGCCCACGCCTCGGGCGGGAACGCGTCGGCCTCGGGCGACAGCGCCGCCAGCAGCGCGAACGGCCGGTGCTCCGTCCCGACGCGGACCACGAGGCCCCCGCCGACACCCGCTGCCGCCAGCGCGGGGGGCACCGGCCGGAGTTCGACGCAGGTGGCTCGGTCGAGCGCCTCTCGCAGCACGCCCTCGACCGGGACCGGGCCGGGCGGCGCCTCCCACCCCGCCACCACCGACGCCCGGAGCGCCTCGGGCTCCTCGTCGTCGAACGCAAACAGGGCGGCACCTGCGCCGAGCGCGTCGGCGATGATGGCGGCCTCCGAGCGGCCGGTCGCGTCGACAGACCCGAACCCGGCCTGACCGAGCTCTCGCAGGGCGAGCTCGGCCAGCGGCGCGGCTAGGTCGGGAGGGAGGGTCCGGGTCACGGCATGGCAGGAAGGGGATGCAAGCTAGGCCCCCCGGCAGTCGGGCTCACGCGACCACGGGCGTCCGCACGGAACGGACGGTCACCCGCTCCCGGGCGCCGTTCGCACCGACCACGTCGAACGTCCACGGCCCCGGAGCCTCCGGGTCGCTCACCCCCTCCGCGGCCCAGGCGCCCGCCTCCGACCGGACCGCGAACGGGCGGACGACGTGGTGCTCGCCCCCCGTCACAGCGATGTCGAGCGTGTCCGCCCGCGGGTCGTACGTCATGCCGACGAACGGGGCGGCGCGGAAGACCGGCCCCACAGCGTCGGACGAGACGACGTCGACCGACACCTCGTGCGGCGACGCCGCGGCATGGCGCGAGAGAGCGTCGAACAGGTCGGGCCAGTCCTCGCGGGGCACGGCCGGCGCCGACGGGCGATCGGGACGGATGAGCGAGCGGGCGCCCATGCGGAGCGTCAGCACGGGACAGGAGGCCTCGCGCACCACGTCCTCGGCGACGCTTCCCAGCAGCCAGCGGCTGAGCCCGCGCCGCCCGTGGCTGGCCTGGACGACGAGCCCGGCGGACAGCGCGTGGGCGGCGGTCACGATCTCGTGAGCCGCGTCCCCGTAGCGCACCGCCGTCTCGATCGGGACGCGCTCGGCGAAGGGAGCGACCCAGGTGTCGAGCGTGGCCTCGACGCCCTCCGCCAGGTCCCGCGTGTCGAGCGGCGGCAGCGCCATCATGTAGGGCACCGGCACGTCGATCGGTTCGATCACGTGCAGCGCCACCCCATGCGTGCCGAGCGCCTCCGCCAGGGCCGCCGCGGTCTCCAGGCTCACATCCGACGCCGAGTCGAACGCGAGCGGCGCGAGCACCGGCCCCACCGCGGCTCCCGCGGCGCGCGGACTCACGGTCAGCACCGGGCACGGGGCCCGCCGGAGCACAGACTCGACCGTCGAGCCGAGGGTGAGCCGGTCGATCCCGGTCCGCCCGTGCGTGCCCATGACCAGCAGGTCGGCGCCGATCTCCTCGGCGTACGCCAGGATCGCGTCGGCGGGCATGGGGAAGCGGCGACGGACCTGGACGACACCGTCCGCCTCGATGCGCGGGGCGGCGGAGGCGGGCGCCACGCTCCCGGTCGCCGCCGCATCCACCCGGAGGACGTGCAGGGTAGCGCCGTGGCGCGTCGCGAAACGCTCGGCCAGGGGCCGGGCCGCCTCGGCCGCGGACGAGTCGTCGGTGGGGAAGAGAACCGTCTGGACGTGCAGCATGGGAGGAGGGAGTTGAGGGTTAGAACGGGAGCGGCGGCGCCGTCGCCGCGACCGGTCGGGGCGAAGACCGAAGCGACGCGGCCTCCTGGAGCGTCAGCACGGGGCAGGGCGCCCGACGGATCACGGCCTCGGAGACGCTGCCGATCAGGCGCGCGAGCCCGGTGCGGCCGTGGGTGCCGAGGACCACGGCCCCGGCGCCGCGCTCACTGGCCAGCGCGGCCACCAGCCGACCGGGTGCGCCGAGCCCGACGTGGAGCGCAGCCGGGGAGCACACCGTCGCCGCGAACCGCTCCAGGCGCTCGCGCACGGCGGCCCCCTGCTCCGGGTCGAAGTCGACCAGCGACAGGATGTGAGGCGCCAGCCCCGGGTACGGCCCGGCGTCGCGGACGACGTGGACCACCTCGACCGGCGCTCCGGTCGCCTCGGCGAGCACGCAGCCCGCCGCCAGCGCCCCCCGGCTGCGCTCCGAGAAGTCGACGCCCACCAGCACGGGCGCCTCGGGCCCCGGTCCGTCGACGGCGCCGCGCTCGGGGACGGTCAGCACCGGGCAGGGGGCGCTCGCCACGAGCGCCTCGGCGACGCTGCCGAGCAGCGCCCTCGACAGCCCCGACCGACCGTGCGTGCCGACGACCAGCAGGTCCGGATTGACGGCGCCGAGGTAGCGCAGCACAGCCGCGTGGACCGACACGTCGCGGACCACGGCCACTGTCGGCTCGAGGCGGTCCAGACCGTCAGCATCGCGGAGCCCCAGCGTCTCCATCGCGAAGCGCTCGACGCGGACGCGGAGCGCGCTCGCGGGCACGGCGTCGGGTGCGGCGCCATCACCCGACGCGTGGAACAGCACGTCGGCGTGGAGCAGGTGGAGGACGGCCCCCGACCGGCGGGCGAGGTCGGCCGCACGCACGAGCGCGACGGCAGCGCCGGGAGAGAAGTCGATGGCGGCGACGACGGTGCGGAGAGACAGCATGACAGGGAGGGGCTACAGAGCGAGGGGGGCGTCGGCGGCACGGAGCGCCCACCAGTGGCCCACCTCCGGGATCGTGTCGATCCGCGTGCCGACGCTGCGGAACCAGCCCTCCAGGCGGCCGTCGTCGGACAGGGTGCCGCGGAACTCGGTCTCCAGCGGAAGGCCCCACGCGGGGTCGTCGTAGCGGACGAGCGTGCCGCGCACCGTCCGGTCCTCGACGGTCACGTGGTGGACGGCCAGCGGGACGGGCGCGGGCATCGGGTCGTCGGCGGTCGGGCGCGGCACCATCAGCACGAGCGCGCGGACGGAGTCGGCGGTCGCGGCGAGGCGGAACACCACGGTGCCCTGCCGCCCGCTGTCCTCGCCGACGTAGCCGCCCGCCCACTCTCCGACGAACGCCGCAAGGTCGGCCGGGTCGGCGGTGACGGGGGCGGCCGTCTGGGCCGCGCCGCCCGCTGAGGTGGCGAGGAAGCAGGCCGCGAGGAGGAGGAGACGCATGGTGTGGAGGGCGGTGGGTCTCCCCAGGTTCGCCCGCTCCAGGCCCCCGTCCTGCCAGCCGCCTGCGGGTGCACGGGGCGTGCGTCCCCCCGCCACCGTGCGGGGGAGACCCCTACACGCTCACCCTCCCCCTCACTCGATGTCGTTCTCGAACCAGCTGATGCCGCGCCCCATCGCAGGCCCGGCCTTCGTGTCGATCCGGTCGCGGAGGCGCTTCGAGAACGCCTCGGCGGGGTCGTTGCCGTAGTGCCGCAGGAGGTGGTTCATCGCGATCACCTCGCAGATGACGGTCACGTTCTTGCCCGGCGTGATGGGCAGCTTCACGAGCGGCAGGTCGACGCCCAGGATCGACCGCATCTCGGTCACCATCCCGATCCGCGTGTACTCCTCGTCCTCGTCCCACGGGTGGATGCTCACCACCAGTTCGATCCGCTTCTGGAACCGGATCGCGCGGACGCCGAACATGGCGCGCACGTCGATGATGCCCAGCCCGCGGATCTCCATGAAGTGCTCCGCGAGCGTCGTCCCGGCGCCCATCACCACACTGTCGCCCTTGCGCGTCGCCATCACCACGTCGTCGGCCACGAGGCGGTGGCCGCGCTCGACGAGGTCGAGGGCCATCTCGGACTTGCCGATGCCCGCCGGGCCGGTCAGCAAGAGCCCCACCCCGTACACGTCCACCAGCGAGCCGTGGACGGTGAGTTGCTCGGCGAAGTGGTCCTCCAGCACGTCGCGCAGGAGCCCCATGAAGGGGACCGTCGGGTCGGGCGTCTGGAACAGCGGCACGCCGTGCTCGGCGGCGAGCGCTTCGAGCGCGTCCGGGAGCCGGTTGCCTGCCGTCAGCACGATGGCGGGCGGGTCGAAGGACAGCAGGAGGCCGAACGCCTCAGCCGCCTGCTCCGGGGAGAGCCACATCAGGTAGCGGCACTCGGTGTTGCCGAGGATCTGGACGCGGCGGTGCTCGAAGTGCTCCGTGTAGCCCGCCAGCACCAGCCCCGGCCGGTGGACGTGGCGGACGGTCACCTCGCGACCCTCCGGGGGGCCGCCCCCGATCGCCTCGATGGCGATGCCGACGCGGTCGCGGAGGCGCTCGACGAGCGCGGGCAGCGCGATCGACTCGTGGCGGAACGGGGCAGGTGGGCGCATGGGGAGTGGAGCGTGAGGCGTGGCGTCCCACGCCCCGGCCGGCTCAGGGGACTTCGACGGCCGAGAGGACGCGGCGGACGATCTGCTCGGAGGTCACGTCCTCCGCCTCGGCCTCGTAGGTGACGGCCACGCGGTGACGCAGCACGTCGAGCGCGATGGCGCGGACGTCGTCGGGCGTGGCGTAGGCGCGGCCCTGGAGGAAGGCGTGGGCGCGGGCGGCGAGCGCGAGCGCGATGGACGCGCGCGGGCTGGCGCCGTAGGCCACGAGCCCCCGCAGGTCCGACAGCTTGTATTTCTGCGGCTCCCGCGTCGCCAGCACCAGGTCCACGATGTACTCCTCGACGCGCGCGTCCAAGTAGATCTCGCCGACGACGGCGCGGGCGGACAGGATCTGGGCGGGCGTGACCACCGGCGCCACGGCCGGGAGCGCCGTCCCGTGCGACATCCGACGCATGATCTCGATCTCCTCCTCGCGCGACGGGTAGCCGACGACCACCTTCAGCATGAAGCGGTCCACCTGGGCCTCGGGCAGCGGGTAGGTCCCCTCTTGCTCGATCGGGTTCTGGGTGGCGAGCACGAGGAACGGCCGCGGCAGCGGGTAGGTCGTCTCGCCGATGGTGACCTGCCGCTCCTGCATCGCCTCCAGCAGCGCGCTCTGGACCTTCGCGGGCGCGCGGTTGACCTCGTCGGCCAGGATGACGTTGGCGAAGATGGGGCCCTTCTTGACCTGGAAGCTGGCGTCCGCCTGGTTGTAGATGAGCGTGCCCAGCAGGTCGGCCGGGAGGAGGTCCGGTGTGAACTGGATGCGCTGGAAGCGCGCGTCGATGGCCTTCGCGAGCGTCGAGACGGTGAGCGTCTTGGCGAGGCCGGGGACGCCCTCCAGCAGCACGTGGCCGCCGGTCAGCATCCCGATCAGCAGCCGCTCGACCATGTGGGCCTGCCCGACGACCACGCGGCCGACGGACTCCAGCAGCGCGGGCACGAAGCGGGCCTGCTCGGCGACGCGGGCGGTGAGAGCGCCGAGGTCGGGGGTGGCCGCCTCGGGCGGCTGCGGGGCGGGGACGGTGGGGTCGGGGGGGAGCATGCCTGCGCGGTGGGGGGCGGCGGAACGGGCGGCCGTCGGCCGGTCGTGCGGAGGATACGCAGGGGCGCGGTGGGTCAGTGCGTCGGTGCGTCAGTCAGCGGCTCCACCTTGGCACCGAGGCGGGCCGACTCGCTCTGCCCGTTCCTCGTCCCGCGTTCCCCGTTCCGCGAGCGCCAGCGAGCCCTACCGCACCACCGTCACCCGCCGCACCTGCGCCTCGGCCCCCGCCACCACGCGGACGAGGTACACGCCCGGCGCCAGCCCCGCCGTCGGCCAGCGGACCTCGTGGGCGCCCGCCTCGGTGTCGCCCTCGGCCAGCACGCCCACCTCGCGGCCCAGCACATCGTAGGCCGCCAGACGCACCGGGCCGTCCCGGGGCACCACGAACGGGACCGTGATCGTGCCGCGCGACGGGTTCGGGTACGGCGCGTCGAGCGCCAGCGCCTCCGGCGGCGCGACCTCCAGCCGGACCGTGTGCGTGGCGACGACGGCCTCCCCGTCGCGGACCTCGACGACGACCTCGCCGACCTCGCCGACCGGGGCGGTCCGCGCCACGTCGAAGGCGAGCCGGGCGACGGGCTCGGGCTCATCGTCGAGGCGGACCGCGTCGGCGACGGACTGGGCGAAGGTGAGCCATGCGGGCGCCTCGGCGACGGCGACGGTCAGCCCGGCGCCCGCCTCCCCGGCGACGGCCAGTTCGAGGGCGTTGTCGTGCGAGGCGAACGGGACGGCGTGGGGGGCCGGAGCCTGCGCCGAGGCGGACAGGGTGAGGAGCGCGATCAGGACAAGCCGCATGGTGTCTGGGATAGGGAGCTACAGGCCCTGGTCCGGGAGCCCGGCGAAGTCGAGAATCGCCGTCCGGATCGCCTCTCGGAGAGGGACGCCCTCGTAGGTCGAGTAGCGCTCGCGCTGCCACGGGGTCAGACGCGCGACCCGCTCCCCGGCCCATCGATCGATCCCGGCGTAGACCGCGACGGGCTCACGGGCGGCCAGCGCGGCAAGGGCCTCCGCCGCTTGGGTCGGTGTCCGCCCAACGGCTACGCTTCCAGGGACCTGAGGCCCGAAGTACGGATGAGAGGACGACCCACTTTCTTGGGGGAGGATGAACGAGTCCGCATGGGAGGCCATCTCGTAAGTCGCTTGATCGAGAGGCAGCCCCTCCCAACGTGCCTGGTACCGAAGGCCCGTCTCATACGCCGAGACGGCCACCTGAAGCGTCGGACATCCCCAGCCCAAGGCACGAATTCTGGGCAGCATCGATGAGTCGGGCCGTACGGAGGCAGTCATGATTGCCTGTCTCAACGTAAGTCCGAGGTGACGCCATGCCGGAGTGAGTGAGTCGCTGCAACCCTCTGCTGTTCGCCGACTCTCAGCGTAATCCACTAAAGCTTCGGGCGGGACGCCGACCCGGATCATAGCAAGAAAGGCCTGCGCCGAGAAGCCCCAGTATGCAGTAAGTCGATAGGCATCCACAATACTCCACAACTCGGCGACTGCGAAAGTATCCCTCTCTATCGATGTACGCTCAAGAACCGTCATGACGTCTCCGTTTGAGAGCTCACCGCGGCGCACTAGATCAAGACTAGCCTGTAGCGAGAGGTCGACGAGGGCTGGTTGTCGCTCCTCACTAAGGGCCATCTCTGCGGGAAGAGGGGCCTTGGGTGGCGAGGGAGCTCCAGGTTGAGCTACGGCAGGGGCACAAATCAGGCAGAGAAGAAGGGTGGACGACTTCATAGGATCGGTGCTGAAAATCGGTTCGGGGCTGCTGACTAAAGACTCTGCCGTACTCTCAGAAGGCGGGGCTCGCGCGGCACAGTTGAGGCAGGCAGGGTTTCGAAAACGTGCCGAGAGCGCATCTGTAGTGCCTGAACGTCAAGGAATCGCTTTGATTCTCCATACCCCTCGATACTGTTCGGCGGGGAGCCACACTTGAGAAAGTTGGTGGCTCGTGCCGAGTGTCTATTCCACTCCGCACAGTCTGCCACCGGCGGAGTAGGACCAGGCTCTGTTCCTGCTATCAATACGTGGCCTGCTTCGTGCCCTAGCACGAAGGGGAGATCGTCGGGGGCGTTTGCTGCCACAGGCTCGACGACTACCGTGTTCACCGGAGAGAGTTCGTCAGGCCGCAGTTCTCCAGAGACGTAAGAACTGGCTTGGCCCCAAATCGCGCCAGGAGACGATCCAGGAGGGCCTGTCCAGAGACTGCTTCCCCTCGCCACTACGATATCGAGAGACTCAACTGCATTTCCAGCTCTAGCATTCATTCGGAGTATATCAATAAATTCAACATATAGATGGTTGTATGGAATAGATACAGTAGCCAGGCTCAATTCACTAGAAGACATAAACGAATGGACCAAAATGGTTTTACCCTTAGCAACAAGAACCATCAATTCACCAGAGCTTGCCCAGAGATGTGCCGTGTTACCGTATGCCCAATCTTCATCTCCTGCGACGGCGATTGCGATCTCTCTACGAAATAGCAAAGCTATAGTTTCAATGCTCATACCTACACTATATTCGTATGACACGTTAAATGGGCCTATATGAGACCCATCCGTATTCACTATATCAAATGAGATACCTATCGATTCTTGATTTGATGACACCCAAGAGCTTCCAGATGAAGCCCCAGAGAATGGCGAGATAGAAAATACGTTCTGCACCTCACTGTACTCGACAGGAGGCCCCATCTGACGAAACTCGATAGCAACCTGGGCATAATCTTCGCTCAGACGCATTGTGCTTACACTAGCATCTGCAATTCCCCCTGGGAGAGTTGCCCACCGAACGTTGACGAGGGCAGGCGTGTCCGGGTCTGTCAGGTTCCCCTCAACGTTCCCGACCGGCACCGACAGCGTCTCCGAAGACACGTCCTGAACGCCCACGGTCGCAACCGCCACGATCTCAACGATGTCACCGAGCTGGACTCGAACTGTTTGGCTCCCCTGGTACTGGTCATCGTAGGTGCCTCCATTCGAGTTAGCAGTTCCAGGTGAGCCTCCCTGTCCTGGCTCCGCGTTCGAGACAAATCGGATGAAGCGGTTCATTCGGCACTGGCCCTGCCGGTCTGAGACGTGAAATTCGCTGTCGTAGCTGTAATACTCACCCTGTGGGCTTCCAACCCCCTGCTGACCGTCACCAGCTCGGAATGTCACGTAGTTGCCGTTGCGACGGACACGAAGCTGGAACTTGACATCCTTGCAGTCCACCTCAGGCCCGAACTCCAGAGCAGAGGGAATCGATCCTCGCACGACGAATCGGTCGCCTGCCTTTGCATTCCCCGTCAGTTCAGCCGTGTAGAAATCACGCTGTGGGTCCTCGTTGTACTGATCTGTCGAGTACCGACCACCGCTGGGAAGTCGCTGGTCCGTCGGGAACCGGCTCACCATGACGTACCCGAGCGGATACGGCGCATCGTTTACGCCTCTCAGCTGGACCTGGACCGCGGCAGGTTCCTCGCATCCATCCAGGCACCCCGGGCCTCCCGCGGGCTGGTTCGTCAGCGCGACCGCCTCCGAGGGCAGGATCGGCTCGCCGTCCGGCCCGTAGGCCACCGACACGAACTCTGCGCTGAACGACCCGATAAACACCATCCCCCCGGACCCGTCCGGGACGAACCCCACGCCCGCCTCGGCCACCACGCACGGCACCACGACCGAGCCCCCCTCCGTCCCGAGCGGAGTGCTACCCGGCAGGTCGAACTGTCCCGGAACGCCCCGCACCACCAGGCGGATGTCCGGGCTCCCGGCCGTGCAGCCGCCCGGCACCTCCACCCGCAGCGTGACCGTGCTGTCCGCGTTGGCCACGACGGTAGCGACCAGTCGCGAGACGCCTCCGACCACCACCGAGGCACTGTCGGAGGCCAGACCCGCCGTGGACGCCACGATCCAGGTCTGCGCGCGCACCGAGTCGGCCGAGGTCGAGTCGGAGAACGCCGCACCGCGCCAGCGGACAGCCTCCCGACGGCTCGTGAAGGCCGGCGGCGTCTCCTGCCGACCGAACGACTCGAAGACGACACGATCCCGGGCTACCGCGTAGGGCACGTCGGCCAAGACGGCGCCTGCCTCGTCGGTGTCGAGCCGCCGCAACTCGCCGAGCGACGGCCGCGTGACGGAGAGCGTGACCGGTGTGTCGTCGGCACTATCGGGCACGTCGCACTGGTCTGCCGTGAAGAGCCGTACGGCGACGGAGGCGACGCCGCCAGCGGCGAGCGAGTCCGGCGCGACGGAGACGGTGAGCGAGTCCGGCGCAGTCGCCGTGCTGTGTCCTGCCACGATGATGGTCCTCGCCCCGGAGATGCCGCCGCCGCTCGCCGTCACCTCGACTGGCGTATCGCACACCGGACCCGGCCCGCTCCGCTGGGCGACCGGCACCCGCACCACCACGCCCTCCTCGGACGCGTCGTCGCCCCCGGTGTACCAGTACGGCACTGTCCGCGTCGGCCCCCCCTGCTGCAGGTTCGCCTGCCGCACCTCCAGCCACTCGCTCACCGCCGTGAACGTGATCGGCGTGTTTGTCGGGTCCATCATCGTCACCGTCGAATCCGCCTGGATCGCCGTCGCCCGGATCCGCGAGCCCACCGGACCCGACACCCACACTGTGTCCCGCTCCGCGCTCAGGTCCAGCGCCACCGGCGGTGGCGGGATCAGACGCACCCAGACGTAGTCCATGCGGCCCCCTGCCGCGATGCGAACCTTGACCGACCGAGGTACCGGCACCTCGGTGCACGGCGGCGCCACCATGGACACCTCCCCCATCCGCACGGTGGCGTAGTCGGTGTCCACCGAGAGCGTAGGGCCCGTGCCGCCCAGTTCCTCCAGCATCACCCGGGCCGCGGCGGGCTGCCCCCCCTCGTCCGAGAGACCGATCGAAGCCTGCGCGTCGGCCGACAGCCAGCCCTCCGTCGGGCCGGGCCGGATGGCGACCAGCGGCGCGGGGGCGGTCGTGCCGCACACGAGTTCGTCCGGCCACTCCGGCTGGAGCACGGCGACCTGCGTGGCCGCGCCCTCCCACGTTCGGTGAATCTCGGTCTCGGCAGCATGCGGGGGGTCGTCGGTGCAGCCGGAATAGAGCGCGCACCCGAACTGGGCCGTGAACTCCCCCGTGCCTCCCGAGCCGTTTCGGATCCACTCCTCGCCGAGGGAGCGGAAGACCTGCCGGTCCAACGACTCGACGGCGCGCAGCGGGACCCGCAGGACGGCCGTCGGCCCTGCGGAGACGTACGCGTAGCGGTCGTAGCCGCCGCTCGTTATGACGCCGTCGAGCGCGAAGAAGCTGTCGAAGGTGGCGGTGGTGACCCCGCAGGAGGTCTCGACATCGAGCGTGCCGCTGAGCGAATTGACGCGCGACCAGGCGCTGATGGGTGTGTAAACGGCATACCCGACGACGGGCCCGAAGCAGTACGTTGACGCCTGGGCCTGCGGCGCCTCAGCCCGGATGGGCTGCCTCGCGACCTCGACGCGCTCGCGAATGACGACCTGCGCCGAAGCGCCAACTGCTGACCCAATTCCACTTACGCACAACGCCGCGAACACGAGGACCCGGAGGCGAAAGAATGGCAGCACGAGTTAGAGGGGTGGGCCACCGAACCTACCCGTCCACCGTATCGCCGGGCAATGAAGCACCGCGCGGGAATCGGGTAGTGCATGAAGAGGAGTCGGGGGGCTGGCGTCCTGGCTGTGGCGTCTCCGACTGGCCTCATTCCCCGTCCGTGGGTGCCCCACCTCGACGCCGAGGCGGACCTAGTCGGCCTCCTCGCGCTTCGGCGGCAGCGGCGCTTGGTAGCCGATGAGAAGCCCCAGCACGCCCACCACCAGGAACGCGCCGATGCGGACGAGCGCCTCGGCCTGCGACAGGTCCACCAGGAACAGCTTCACCACCACCAGCCCCAGCACGCCGACGCCGAAGAACCACAGCCCGCGGCTCTCGCGCCGCACGGCCCAGACCGTCAGCACGACCGCCAGCAGCGTCCACACGACCGCCAGCGCGGCCTGGACGGTGGACGAGGCGAAGAGGGCCTCGGCATCCCACGCGGAGGCCCCGGCGGCGTGAGCCGCGCGCAGGACCGCGGCCGTCAGCGCCCCGAAGCCGAGCGCGCCGACGGCGACGGTCAGCGCCTCGCGCCTCGCGTCCGACACGCGGCGGGCAGCGACGAGCCCGAGCAGGCCCGCGATGGTGGGCAGGCCGATGGGATCGAGCGGCGGGACGGTCGGCAGCGGGGTCGCCGTGCCGGGGTGCGTCCACGAGAGGCCCATCCAGACGGCCACGGCCACGGCGAGCCCGCCGACGCTCAGGCCGCGCTCTCGCGCCGACGCCCACGAGGCGGGCAGGGCGATGGACAGCACCAGCCCCGCCACAATCACCGCGCCGGCGGCCCCGAGCGCCCAGGCTCCTGCGAGCCCCGAGAGCGCGTCCGCCAGCCCCCACGCGACCACGGCGACGGCCAGCCACACGGCCCCTACGAACGCCGACGTGCGGAACCGGTGGTGCGGGTACGTCCGCAGGGCGACCGCGGCGACGGCGAACAGCGCCGCCCAGCCCACGCCGCGCCACGCCACGACCGGTTCCCAGTCGTCGATCAGCGACACCATCCAGAGGAGCCACCCCGCGCCGACGACGCCGAACGCCGCCACGCCGAGCGCGGGCCAGCGCAGCACGCGCCCCAGCCCGAGGAAGAGGGCGCCCGAGGCCGCCGCGGCGCCCAGCAGCCCGGCGATCTCATACCGCTCCGGGGCGAGGTCGAGCACGTGGACCGCCGCCGTGGTGGTCCACCAGAAGAGCGCGAAGGCGAGGAAGCCGCGCCCTGCGGCGCGCTCGGCGGGCGCCCACCGTTCGCCGCCCTCCTCCGCCTCGGCCCCGAGGCGGGCGGGGTCGGGAGACGCGTAGAGGCCGCGCAGGACGTAGGCCGAGAGGCCCAGCCCGACGGCCACGATCCAGCCCGTCAGCGACTCGGGGCTGAACGTGGTGGACGGCCGCAAGACGCCCTCGGCGAACAGGACGGCCGCGGCGGCGCCCTGGAGCACGAGCCCGCCCAGCCGCATCCAGCCCTTCCGCTGCCGCGCGCCGACCCAGACGAGCCCGGCGCCCTCCAGCACCCACATCGCCCCGAACACGACGCGCTCGAAGGCCAGCGGGAGCGCCAGCGTCGCGAAGGCCAGCCCGATGGCGAGGAACGCGTCCGCGAGGAGCCGCACGCCGGACCGCTGGCGGAGCACGCCCGCCCCGAGCAGGTAGACCGCCGCCAGCGCCGCCGCGCTCCACGCCCGCCCGTACGGCACGACGCCCTCCACCAGCCCCGCCTGCAGCACGAACGTCGCCGCCGGGAGGCCGAACACGAGCGCGCCGTCGACCGCGAGCGCCCGCTCGGGCGTCTCCCGCGTCGCCGTCCGCAGCGCGAAGCGGACCGCCAGCGCGAGGTAGATCGCGAAGCTGACCACCACGAACGGCTGGACGCTGCCGTACCACTCGGGCCGGTAGCTCAGCCCGCCCCAGAGCGTCCCCGTCACAAACGTCGACAGGAAGCCGACGACGGCCACCGACCGCCACCCCTTCGCCCACGACGACACCAGCACGCCGACGTTGAGGAGCGCGTAGTAGCTCAGCAGCAGCACGTGGTTGCCCTCGGCGGTCCCCGCGAGCACCGGCGCCGCGAAGCCGCCCGTCACCCCGAGCACGGCCAGCCCCGGCGCGTTCTGGAGGAACGCCAGCCCGCCGCACGCCACCGCGACGGCGCCCATCAGCACGATGGCGGGGAGCGACGGGATCAGCCCGTAGAGCGCGTACGCGGCGTAGATGGTCAGGTAGAGCGTCGCCACGCCGCCGCCCTGGAGCGTCAGCCCGAAGCCGGGCGTGCCGTCCCGCAGCCGCCACCCGACGCCGATCAGCACCAGCCCCGCCACGGCCGCGAACGCGAGACGGATCTCGACCGACAAAAACCCTTCCTCGACGGCGTACCGGATGCCCAGCCCCAGCCCGACGAACAGCACCAGCAGGCTGATGCGCGCGACCAGGTTGCCGCCGGTCGCGAACGCCCACGCCCGCTGGAGCGGCGGCGGCAGGTCGTCGAGGGAGACCCCCGGCAGCGCCGGACGGTCGCGCGGGACGGGCCGGTCCTGCCCCAGCGACCGAGGCGCGGGGCGCGTCGCAGGCCGGTCGTCCGACGGATCCACGGTGCGGGCCGCCGGGCGCGGGGTCGGCGAGGACGGCTCGACGACCGGGACCGCCTCGACATCCGGCAGAGCCGGACGCGGCACGTCGTCCGCCTCGGTGCCCTCGCGGGAGGGATGGACGGACGGCATCGGGGCGGACGCGCGCACCTCGCGGAGACGCTGCACGAGCGCGTCGAAGCGGTCCTCCAGCCGCTCGATGCGCCGCTGGTCGCCGAGGCGCAGCAGCACGAGCACGCCCACCGCGACCGCCAGCACCGACACGGCCTCGTCGGAGGTCGTCACCGCCGCCCAGAGGACGACGCAGACGGCGAGCACGGTGGCGAGGGAGCGGAGCACGGACGCAAGCTAGACCCGGCCGACGGCTGCGCCCGGCCGCCTCCGCGCCTGTGCGGCTCCTGGCATCGACACAGAATGGGGACACCTCGCCCGATCCGGTCCCCGAGGCGGGCTGTGGGACGGGATCTACAAGCCGCGTCCGTGCAGGTGGGGCCGTGGATCTGCAGTTCGTGACACGCCCGGCGGCATCTCGTGACTCTTCGAGCGGCCGTGACGGCTCTGCCATGAACCCGGCCCGGAAATCCCCGAACCTGTGGACCATCCGCTTCCCCCCTCCCCGGACGCCCATCGCCTCCCCCTCCCCATGAATGCTCTGACCGCCTCTCCCTTCCGCACCCTCGCGCTCCTCGCCACGCTCTCGCTGTCGGTCTCCGCCTGCGCCCAGTCCCAGCCGACCCGCGACGGCGGCGACCGCGCCGAGCAGCGCCTCGACGAGCTCCGCCAGACCCTCGACCTGACGGACGCCCAGACGGCCGAGCTCCGGGCCGTCTTCCAGGCCCAGGCCGCCGACCGTCCGGCCCGGGGCGAGCGACGCAGCGGCGGCCCGGCCGACCGCGACGCCCGCCGCGCCCAGACGCAGCAGCGCCGCGCCGAGACCGAGCGCCAGATCGAAGCCATCCTGACGCCCGCCCAGGTGGAGCGCTACCGCGCGTGGCGCGCCTCGCAGCCCGAGCGCCGGAGCCGCGGACGCCGCGGCGGCTCCGACTGACCGCTCTTCTCGCCCGCCCCGCCGCCGAAGCCCATCCCCTCCTTCCATGTCACGCGCCCCTCTCCTCCTCGCCCTGCTCCTGGCCCTGGCCCCGTCCGCCTCGGCCCAGTCGTCGGCCGTGACCGGCACCGTGCTCGACGCCGCCGACGGGCAGCCGCTCCCCGGCGCCACGGTGTTCCTGGTGAGCGCGGCGCCCGACAGCGCCCGCGCGGGAGCCGCGGCGGGCCTCGACGGGTCGTTCCAGATCGCAGCCGAGGCGGGCGCCTACCGCCTCCGCGTCTCGTTCGTCGGCTACCAGACGCTCGACCGCGACGTGACGGTCGGCCGGGGGACGCTGGCGCTGGGGACGCTCGCGCTCCAGCCGGACAACGAGGCGCTCGGCGAGGTCGAGGTGGCCGCCACCCGCCAGCGCGTCGAGGTCCGCGGCGACACGACGGCCTTCAACGCCGACGCGTTCGCCGTCAACCCGGACGCCAGCGCGCAGGACCTGCTCACGAAGCTGCCCGGCGTCACCGTCGAGGACGGCACCGTCACGGCCCAGGGCGAGACCGTCCAGCGCGTGCTCGTCGACGGCCGCGAGTTCTTCGGGACCGACGTGCAGGGCGCGCTCAACAGCCTCCCCGCCGAGATGATCCAGGAGATCCAGGTGTTCGACCGCGCCAGCGAAGCGTCGCGCTTCTCGGGCTTCGACGACGGCGACGCGGAGAAGACGATCAACATCGTCACGCGACCGGGCATGCAGAACGGGCAGTTCGGGCGGGCCTACGCCGGGGCGGGCCCCGAGGGCGAGTACCTCGCGGGTGGCAACGTCAGCCTGCTCAACGGCGACCGCCGGATCACCATCGTGGGGCTGTCCAACAACGTCGACCAGCAGAACTTCGCGACTGAGGACCTGCTCGGCGTCGTCGGCAGCAGCACGGGTCGCCGCGGAGGGCGCGGCGGCGGTGGCGGCGGACGGCGCGGCGGCGGCAGCTCCGACGTGAGCTCGCTGCTCGTCCCCGACCAGGACGGCCTCTCCACGACCAACGCCCTCGGCGTCAACTACTCGGACGTGCTCCTGGGCGGCGACCTCCGCCTGACCGGCAGCTACGTCTTCAACACCACCGACACCGACCTCGACGCGGCGCTCACGCGCGAGTACACGTCCGGCGGCACGGTCTCCCAGCGCTACACCGAGGCGGACCAGGCCGACGGCACCAACGCGAACCACCAGCTCTCGCTCCGGGCCCAGTACGACGTCACGGAGCGGACGCAGCTCGTCGTCCAGCCCCGGCTGACGGTCCAGAGCAACGCCTCCACCGGTACGCTCCTCGGGCTCACCGCCCTCCCGTCCGGCGACGCCCTCGCCCAGAGCCTGACGACGACCGACTCGGACGCGTCGGCGCTCTCGGGCCAGACGAGCGTCCGCCTCCAGCACCGCTTCGAGACGCGGGGCCGGACGCTCTCGTTCGGCATCGACGGCGGGGTGGAGGACCAGACGGGCGAGAGCCGGCAGGCCTACACGCTCGACTCGTTCTCGGACGGCATCGCGGCCGACGCGGCCGACCAGCTCTTCGACACCGACGCCGTCACGCGGTCGCTCGGCGCGTCGGTCCGCTACACCGAGCCGATCGGCGAGAACGGGCAGCTCCAGGTCAGCTACCGTCCGCAGGTGTCGCGGAGCACGTCCGACCAGCGCGCCTTCCTGGCCGACGACGCGGGCGCCTACACGGTCCCGGACGCAGCCTACACGAGCCTGTTCAGCCAGCAGTCCGTGATCCAACGGGGCGGCGTCTCCTACCGGTACGGCGGGCGGGGCCGCGACGCGCTCTCGGCGCAACTCGGCGTCGACCTCCAGCACGAGAGGCTCCAGGGCGAGCAGACCGCCGCGACGGCTTTCGAGGTCGACCGGACGTTCTGGTCGGTCCTCCCCTCGGCCCGCCTACGAGTCCCGCTCGCCGAGGGCCAGCGGCTCGACCTCGACTACCGCGCGCGGACGCAGACGCCGTCGGCGACGCAGCTTCAGAACGTGGTCGACAACACGAACCCGCTCCGGCTCACGTCCGGCAACCCCGACCTCGACCCGGCCACGACCCACTCGGTCCGCGCCCGCTTCAACGGGACGGACGCCGAGGGCGGCTCGGTGCTGGCGGGCTTCCTGAGTGCCTCGTACGGCGTCAACGCCATCGGCACGTCCACCACGACGGCGACCGTCGACACGCCGCTGCCGTCGGGCGTCGTGCTCCCGGCCGGGTCGCAGCTGATCACGCCCGTCAACGTGGACGGCGCGTGGAACACGCGGGCGCTCGTGTCCTACGGCCGGCCGGTGCCGTTCTTGGGCAGCAACGCCAACGCCTCGCTCGGGACCAGCTTCACGCGGACGCCCGGCCTGGTCGACGGCGTCGACAACACGTCCGACCAGCTCGGCGTCGACGGGCGCGTCTTCCTGGGCAGCGCGCTCAGCCCGCGCTTCGACCTGTCGCTGGAGTACGGCGCCCGCTACACGGCCGTCACCAACTCGGCCGCGCCGACGCTGGACGACACCTACGTGCGCCACCTCGCGGGCGCCAAGCTGACCTGGCTGCCCTGGCACGGGCTCGTGGTGAGCGGCGACCTGAGCGCGCTCCACTACGCCGGCCTCGACGCCAGCGTGGACCCGACCCAGGTGCTGCTCGGCGGGCGCGTCGGCTACAAGTTCCTGCCGGGCGATCTCGCGGAGGTCAGCCTGAGCGTCTTCGACCTGCTCGACCAGCAGCGCGACGTGGAGCGGACGGTGACCGAGGCGTACATCGAGGACGCCCAGGCGACGGCCCTCGGCCGGTACGTGCTGCTCAACCTC
The DNA here is from genome assembly GCF_002283555.1 of Rubrivirga sp. SAORIC476. Classification (NCBI taxonomy): domain Bacteria; kingdom Pseudomonadati; phylum Rhodothermota; class Rhodothermia; order Rhodothermales; family Rubricoccaceae; genus Rubrivirga; species Rubrivirga sp. SAORIC476. The sequence continues at coordinate 629,663 of NZ_MVOI01000003.1, forward strand.
TCCTACAAGCTCCGCGCCTTCGGCGGCTGAGGCCGTACCCGGGGAGCGGGGGCCGGACGCTAGCTTGCCGTCCCGCTCCCCTCTCCCGATGCGCGCCGCCTCCCTTCTCCTCGCCCTCCTCGTCACCGCAAGCGCTGCCCGGGCCCAGGCGCCGTCTCCCGCCGAGCCGTACGCCGCCGCCGCCGCGCGCATCGTCCAGGCCGCCCTGGCCGACAGCGCCGGCTACGACCGCGTCGCCTATCTCGCCGACACGTTCGGCCCGCGCCTGAGCGGCTCCGACGCGCTGGAGGCCTCCATCGACTGGATCCTCGACGCCATGCGAGCCGACGGCCTGGAGAACGTCCGCGGCCAGCCCGCGAGGGTGCCCACCTGGGTGCGCGGCGCCGAGTCGGCCACGCTGGTGACGCCCTCCGGCGGCGTAGACCTCCCCATGCTCGGCTTGGGCGGGAGCGTCGGCGGGACCGTCGAGGCGGAGGTGCTGGTCGTCGGCTCGTTCGAGGAGCTGACCAACCGCGCCGACGAGGCGCAGGGCCGCATCGTGCTGTTCGACGTGCCGTTCACGACCTACGGCGCGACGGTCGCCTACCGCGTCGGGGGCGCCGCCGCGGCCGCCGAGGTCGGGGCCGTCGCCAGCCTGGTCCGCTCGGTCGGGCCGACGGGCCTGAGCACGCCCCACACGGGCACGATGCGCTATGGCGAGGGCCTCCCCGAGATCCCGCATGCCGCCGTCACCATCGAGGCGGCCGAGATCCTGCGCCGCATCCAGGACCGCGGCGACCGGCCGGTGGTCCGCCTGGAGATGGCCGCCCAGACCCTGGAGGACCGCCTCTCGCGCAACGTGATCGGTGAGCTGCGCGGGCGCGAGATGCCCGACGAGGTGGTGATCGCGGGCGGCCACATCGACTCGTGGGACGTGGGCCAGGGGGTCCACGACGACCTGGCCGGGTGCGTCGTCACCTGGGAGGCCGTGCGGCTGCTGAACCGCCTCGGCCTCCGCCCGCGGCGGACGGTCCAGGTGGCCCTCTGGACCAACGAGGAGAACGGCCTCCGCGGCGCCACCACCTTCCGCGACTCCCTCGGGACGGACGTGTCGCACATCCAGCTCGCACTGGAGAGCGACAGCGGCGTCTTCGAGCCGGTCGGCTTCGGCTACGGCGGCTCGGCCGAGGGACAGGCGATGCTCGCGGCACGCGTCGACCCGCTCATCGCCGGGGTGGTCGCCCACGACGCCGAGGCGGGGCCGCCCGGCGTCACGCTCGGCGGCGGCGGGGCCGACATCGGGCCGATGATGCGCGACGGCGTGCCCGGCCTCAGCCTCCGCACCGACAACGGCGACTACTTCGTCTACCACCACACGCCCGCCGACACGCTCGACAAGCTGGACGCGAACCACGTCCAGCGGGCCGTCGCCATGACGGCCATCCTGCTCTACGTGGCCGCGGAGATGCCCGAGCGGCTGCCCCACGGCGAGTAGCCGCTACCGCGCCAGCGTCACCTGCGCCAGCGCCGACCCGCCTCCGCCCGTCACGCGGACGAAGTAGGTGCCGCTCGGCAGTCCGCCGCGCCGGAGCGCGACGCCGCGCGGCACGTTCGCCGTGACCGCGCCCTCGTAGAGCGTCCGCACGCGTCGGCCCACGACGTCCATCAGCTCGACGATCACGAAGCGCGTCTCCTTGCTCGTCACCTCGATCGTCGCCGAGGTCGAGAACGGGTTCGGCCCGACCCTCAGCCCCAGGTCAGAGGCTCCCGGAGGCGATGGCACCGAGAGGATGCCGGGGCAGTCCGAGAGGTCCGCGGGCTGCTCCGTCTCCAGCGTGATGTCGCTGGACGCACCGGGCAGGGTCAGATCGGCGAACGCGAGCCCGGCCTCCTGGAACGCCTGGGCCATCGGCCGATACGTGGAGAGGCTGTCGCTCTGCTCGGAGGGGTCGAGGTCGATGCGGAAGAACCCCTGGGCGACGTTCTCGGAGGTACGGCGCGACGTGTACTTCCAGGTGGCGTTCTGGACGCCGAGCCACGAGCCGTCGCTGCCCGTGCGCCGGTACGAGTACAGCAGGCGCTCCAGGAGGGTGTCGGTCGGCCGCTCGCCCGCGAGTTGAGGCCCCTGGTTGGCTCCGTCGAGCGGAAGGAGCGGCGGCGAGGCGCCAGGCACGAGCCCCATCACGGTCGGAAACACGTCGAGGTACCACACCGGGTGGTCGATGACGCGCGGCTCGAACCGCTGGGGCGCCCACACGACCGACGGCACACGGATCCCCCCCTCCCACGACTGGCCCTTCTTCCCCCGCAGGGGCCCGTTGTCGCCCCCCAGCTCGGCGGCCCCGCCGTTGTCGGAGAGGAACCACACGACCGTCTCGCGCTCGGAACTCGACGCCCGGATGGTCTCCATGATCCGCCCGATGGACCGGTCGAGGTTGGTGACCATCGCCGCGTACGTGCGGCGCGGCTCGGGCAGCGACGCGTACAGCGCGATGTCCTCCTCGGGGGCCTGCAGCGGCGTGTGGGGCGCCGTGAAGGGCAGGTACAGGAAGAGCGGTTTCAGCCTGGGGACCGAGAGCACCTCCACGGCCTCGTCGGCGATCAGGTCGGTGGTGTAGCCGCCCGTGTCCACGGGCGCCACGCCTCGCCACCAGTCCGGGCCGACGATCGTGAGCCGGTTGTAGTAGTTGGCCCCGCCGCCGAGCATGCCGAGGAAGGCGTCGAAGCCGTGGAGGCCGGGGTGGTAGGGGCAATCGTCGCCGAGGTGCCACTTGCCCACCATCGAGGTCTCGTAGCCGGAGGCCTTGAGCGCCTCCGCGAGCGTCGTCTCGGCCTGCGGCAGACCGACCGTGTCGGCGCGCGTGACGGGCTCGTTGATGCCCATCCGGATCGGGTAGCGGCCCGTCAGCAGGCCCGCGCGCGACGGCGAGCACAGCGGCGACGTGTAGAAGCGGTCCAGCACGACGCCCTCGGCCGCGAGTTGGTCGAGGTGGGGCGTGGCGATCTCGGAGCCGTTGTAGCCCACATCCCCGAAACCCATGTCATCGGCCACGATGAGGACCACGTTGGGCTGGGCGACGGCCGGCGCGAGGAGCGCGCACACCACGGCGCAGAGGGCGAAAACCTGACGCACGGACATGGAAACCAGGGGGGCGGACGAGCAAATTAGCCGGGCCGGGCCGCACAGGGGAGGGAGAGCGCTCGAATGCCCCCACATGCCTTTGCACACTCGCGCTCCTGTCCACGCTCGCCGCCGGGCAACGAGTCCGCTGCGTCCGGGTCTAGCTTTCTCCATGCGCCGCGCCCTCCTCCTGTCCGCTGCCGTCGTGGCCGGATGCGCCGGTGCGGCTCGCCTCTCCCGCGCCGACCTCGTGGGCACCACGTGGCGGGAGGTCTGCCCCGCGCCCGAGATCGCGACCGCCTACGTCCGCCTCGACGCCGACGGGCAGATGGCCTGGAGCTACGCCCACCCCGACTCGGTGCGCCGCGACACCGTCCACTCGTGGGCCGTCGAGGACGGCGAGCTGCTGTTGCGGTGGAACCTGGGCAGCGCCACCTCGCGCTACCCTGCCAGCGCGGACCCGCGCCGCCTGGAGGCCGACTCGTCGACGTTCTGCCTGGGCGAGCGACCGTGGCTGGACCGGGTGCGGTAAGGCGACCGGTCCGCGCGTCGATGGCGAGAGGCCGCCCGGCACGGAAGCGCAACCTCGTCGGCTGTTGCCCCGTCGGGGCCAGCGGCGGCATGGGAACGACCTGAGTCTCGGGCATTTCGCGGGTTCCCCACGCCGGAGACCGAACCCCGCCGCCCCTTCCGCATCCACCGCCGGTCTTCCCCCCTGCCGATGGCCCGCCGACTGCTTCTCCTCGCCCTCCTGGCGTCCCTCGCTGGCTCCGCCTCGGCGCAGACGGCGGCTCTCAATGGGTTCGTGCGCGATGCCCAGTCCGGCGAGACGCTGCTCCAGGCGACGGTCCGCGTGGAGGGCACCGCACGCGGCGCGGCCACCAACGTATCCGGCTTCTACACCCTCGGCGACCTGCCGCCCGGCGAGGCCACCATCACGGCCAGCTACCTCGGCTACCAGCCCGTCCGGCGGACGGTCACGCTGACGGCGGGCGAGACGACGCGCCTCGACATCGACCTGGCGCCCGAGGGCGTCACCACCGACGAGGTGGTCGTGGAGGCGGAGGAACCCATCGAGGAGGAGCGCGCGCCGGGTACGACCACGGTCTCCATCGACCTGGTGGAGGCGCTGCCGACCGTCTTCGAGGCCGACCTCTTCCGGTCCATCCAGTTGCTGCCGGGCGTCAAGGCGTCGAGCGACTTCTCGTCGGCCCTCTACATCCGCGGCGGCTCGCCGGACCAGACGCTCATCCTGCTCGACGGCACGACGGTCTACAACCCGACCCACTTCTTCGGCTTCTTCTCGACGTTCAACACCGAGGCCATCAAGGACGTGCGCCTCTACAAGGGCGCCTACCCGAGCACCTACGGCGGGCGGCTGGGGTCGGTGGTGGATGTCTACAACCGCGACGGCAACCGCAACGAAACGCACGGGTCGCTCAGCCTCGGGCTGCTGGCGAGCCGGGTCGGCGTGGAGGGGCCGATTCCGGGCGTGCCGGGCTCCTACTCGTTCAACGCGCGGCGGAGCACGCTGGAGCCGCTGCTGGCGGTCCTGCGCGAGCAGCTCGACGAGGACGGCATCCCGGAGAGCTTCTACTTCTACGACCTCAACGGCAAGGTCTCGGTGGACCTCTCGCCCAACGACCGCATCAGCGTCGCGTCGTACGCGGGCCGCGATCAGGTGGTGGTGCCCTTCGGCGACGATGCCCGCTTCGACCTCGACTACGGCAACCGGACCGGCTCGATCGCCTACAACCGCGTCCTCTCGGGGACGGCGTTCGCGCAGACACGCCTGACCGCGAGCCGCTACTTCAGCTACCCCACCGGCGAGTTCGGCGAGACGGGCTTCGAGCGGCCCAACACGATCACCGACTACTCGGTCCGCTCCGACGTGGAGTGGTTCCCGACGGGCGGCGTGGAGCTCAAGACGGGCGCCTGGGCCGGGCTCCTCGACCTCGGCTTGTCGAGTTCCTTCAACGGCTCCACGCAGACCGACTACCGCAACCCGTCGCGCTACGCCTCGGGCTACGTGCAGGGTCGCCTGAAGCCCGGCAACGGCTGGATCCTGACCGGCGGCGTCCGCGCGGAGTACTTCCGGAGCGAGACTGACGACCTCCTCGACGACGATCCGTCGGTGCCGGCGAGCTACGTGCGGGTCTCGCCGCAGGTGCAGGTCGAGAAGACGATGGGCGAGAACCTCGTGCTGCAGGCCGCGGCCGGGCGCTACCACCAGTTCCTGTCGCTCATCACCAACGAGGCCTTCTCGGGCTTCGACACCTGGGTGACGACGGGCGTGGGCGTGCCGCCGCAGGAGTCGGACCAGCTGGTGCTCGGCGTCAAGACGAACCTCGGCCCGGCCTACCGGCTCGACGTGGAGGTCTACGGCCGGACGCTACGCGACCTGTTCGACACGCGCCCCGAGGTGCAGGACGTGGCAGGGCTGGACTACCAGGACCTGTTCCGCTTCGGCCGCGGCTACGCCTACGGCGCCGAGGTCCTGCTGGAGCGCGGCCTCGGACGCCTGACGGGCCTGGTCAGCTACACCATCGGCGTGACGCGGCGGCGCTACCCGGCCGAGCAGCAGTTCGACGTGTACTTCCCGCCCAAGTACGACCGCCTCCACGACCTGACGCTGGTCGCCAACTACGACCTGGGCCGCGGCTGGAAGGCGACCGCCGTCGGCGCCTACGCGACCGGGCAGGCCTACACCTCGCCGTCGGGCCTCTACGTCATCGACGGGTTGCCGTTCGAGGACCCGGACCTGGTGGTCTCGCAGACGAACGCGCTCAACAGCGCGCGCCTGGAGCCCTACCACCGCGCCGACCTCGGCTTCACCAAGACCGGCGCCTGGTCCTGGGCGGACTACGAGTTGCAGCTCCAGCTCGTCAACGTCTACAACCGCCGCAACCTGTGGTTTTTGAACTACGACCGCGGCGAGAACCCCATCGGGGTGACCGAGGTGCGTCAGCTCCCGATCCTCCCCAACGTGTCCATCTCGCTGGCGTTTTGAGTTCAGGGTTCGGGGTTCTGGGTTCGCAGAGGTGCGGGTCCTGGCGAACCCTGAACCCCGAACCCTGAACCACGAACTCATATGCGCATCTCCCTCCTCCTCGCCGTCCTGGCGCTCGCCCTCGGCGCGTGCGACGGCACCACCGACGACGGCTTCACGCCGCAGCTCGTGGTCGCGGCCCAGTTGGGCGCGGGCGAGCCGCTGCCGTCGGTTCGCCTGACACGCACGTCGCCCTTCCTCGACGTGTACGACCCGACCGACCTCGGCATCGTCGGGGCTACGGTCACGGTGACGCGCACCGGAGCCGACGAGGCGGTCTACGCCTACGTCCCCACCCAGACGCCGGGCGTCTACGCGCCCGCCGACGCGTCCGTGACCGTGACCGCCGGGACGACGTACCGGCTCCGCGTCGAGGCCGACGGCGAGACGGTCACCGCCGAGACCACGGTGCCGCCGACGCTGCTCACCGTCGGCGAGCCGCAGGTGTCGGTCGTCTACGGCGTCGGCCAGGGACCCGAGGTGCGCGTCAACCGGACCTCGACGGCGGAGCGACAGGCCACGTTCGTCGCCACCACGCGCGCCCTCGACCCGGCCGACTTCGTCGAGGTGGACGTGGACGGCGAGACGTTCTACCGGAGCGTCCCCGGGTCCGGCTTCCTCCTGACGCCCATCTACGCGCGCATCCTTGACTGCGAGGACGAGGAGGGCGGCACGATCCTGTGCGCCGAGGACCCGCGCGACGACGGCATCCGCTCCGGCACGTCGCCCGTCATCAACGAGGCCAGCTACATCGACCTCGGCGACGGGTCGCTGCTGGTGCAGGTGCCGTTCCTCGCGTTCGGCTACTACGGCCCCAGTCGGGTGTCGCTGGTGTCGCTCGACGCGGCGCTCCAGGCGTTCGTCCAGACACAGGCCGTCCAGCTCGGCGGCAGCACCCTCTCGCCGGGCGAGATCCCCAACGTGACCACCAACGTCGTGGGCGGGCTGGGCCTGTTCGGGTCGTACGCGCGGGTGAGCAACCAGACTGAGATCGTCGAGCCGTAGCCCGGTCCGCCTCGGCGCGTCCGCGGAGGGACCGAGGCGGGGTCAGGCAGCGACGGTGCGAGCGAAGCGCAGCTTCTCCGGGTGCGTCGCCCGGATGAGCGCCCGCGCCAGCGCCCGCGTCGAGTTGACGAAGGGCGTTCCCTCGTGGCGCCGCTCCGGGATCGCCAGCGGGAGTTCGGTGCAGCCCAGGATCACGGCGTCCGCCCCACGGGCGGCGAGGTGCTCGGTGGCGGCCAGCAGCGCCTCGCGGGAGCGCGGATCGGGCGGCGCGCTCTGCGCCTTCAGCCCCCACGGGCCGTAGATGGTCTCCTGGACGGCCGTCTGGTGGGCGGTGTCGGGCACGACCGCCTGGAGGCCGGCCGCCTCCAGCCCGATCTGGTGGAGCCGGTTCGAGACGGACGACGAGGTCGCCAGCACCCCGATGTGCGACGCGCCGGGCGCCACCTCGGACACGTTCTGCACGATCGCGTCCACGATATGGAGCAGGCGTATCTCCCGGCCGTCGGCGAGCAGCCCCTCGTGCAGGCGGTCGTAGATGGCCGGAGCGTGGGCCGTGTTGCAGGGGATGCCCGCGACGGCGCACCCCGCATCGTCGAGCCGACGGAGGACCTCCATCATGGCCGGGATCGGGCTCGGCGCCGTCTCGTCGGCCAGCCATGCCGCCCGGTCGGGGATGCGGTTGGAGTACGAGATGAGCGCCACCGGCAGGTGCTCCTGGTCGGCGTGCGCCTCGGTCTCGTCGAAAATCGCGCGGACGAGGTCGAGGCCGGCGTACGGACCGAGGCCGCCCAGGACGCCGATGGCAGAGCGCTCGTCGGCAGAGGGCGCGCCGTTGAGAGCGGAGAGGGCGGGGTCGAGCGTCGAGGGCACGGGATCGGGTGAAAAGAGAAGCAAGACCCGCTGACGACCGGCGAGGGAGGGGCGGGAGCGGAGAGAGTCGTGGTCCGCGCGGCCGGATCCGCCTAGCTTGGGGCGTGCCCGGCCGGGACGACAGCCTACGCCGCCTGTCGCGACCGGTGCCGCCTGCCCCATGGTGTAATGGCAGCACACCACTCTTTGGAAGTGGTTGTGGAGGTTCGAATCCTCCTGGGGCAACTCCTGGTCGCTCCCCCGGGGCGACTGCCGGTCCTCCCTCCCCTCCCCGACCGTGGCCCTCCTCGTGCCCGCCTCGACGCTGCCTGTCTCGATCTTTGCCGGGCGCTCCAACCCTGCGCTGGCCCAACGGATCGCCGAGGAAGGCGGTTGGACCCTGGGCGAGGTGACCCTCAAGGACTTCTCCGATGGCGAGATCTACGTTCGCTACGAGGAGTCGATCCGGGGCACCGACCTGTTCATCATCCAGTCGACCCCGCCGCCAGCGGAGCACTGGATGGAGCTCTTCCTGATGATCGACGCCGCGCGGCGGGCCTCGGCGGCGCGCATCACGGCGGTGCTGCCGTACTTCGGCTACGCGCGGCAGGACCGAAAGGACCAGCCCCGCGTGTCCATCGCGGCCCGCATGATCGCGAAGATGCTCCAGGACGCGGGCGTGGACCGGGTGCTGACGATGGACCTCCACGCGGCCCAGATCCAGGGCTTCTTCGACATCCCGGTCGACCACCTCTATGGCTCGGCGGTGTTCGAGACGTGGCTCGACGAGAACACGCTGATGCTGGCGGGCTCCAACGGCCAGACGGTCGAGGACTTCCGTCAGAACCTCGTGGTGGTCGCCCCGGACGTGGGCGCGTCGAAGATCGCGCGGGCCTACGCCAAGCGCTTCAAGGCCGGGCTGGCGCTCATCGACAAGCGGCGGCCGGAGGCCAACGTGGCCGAGGTGATGAACATCATCGGCGACGTGAAGGGCAAGAACTGCCTGGTGATCGACGACCTGTGCGATACGGCGGGCACGCTCACGTCGGGCGCGAAGGCGCTCTCCGACGCGGGCGCGCTGAGCGTGCAGGCGTTCTGCTCCCACCCACTGCTCTCCGGCCCGGCCGTCGACCGCATCGAGGCGAGCCCGCTCAGCCGCGTCATCGTGACCGACTCGGTGCCGCTGGCGCGCACGTCCGACAAGATCGAGGTCATCTCGGTGGCGCCGCTCTTCGCCGAGTCGATCCACCGCATCGGCTCCGACGAGTCCATCTCGACGCTGTTCGTGGAGTGACGGCCCCCGCTCGGATGGGGCCGCCGGGCGGCCGCGCGTGCCTCCGCTCGGCGGCTCGGGGTTGCCTGGATTGAGGAGCGGTCGCCATCATGGTGCTTTGGCCCTCGCGATCCGATGCGTCGTCTCCTCGTCCTCGTCCTGGCCGTTCCCGTCCTCGCCCTCGCTCAGGCCGGGCCGCCGTCTTCCATCGCGGGCGACTGGGTCTTCCGGATGGAGGGCGACCCGACGCCCCAGCGCGTCGCCCTGACGGCCGACGGCGATCTGATCCGTGGACGCGTTTACGGCTCGCCCTTCGAAGGCACGATGACAGGCGCCATGCTGGCCTTCGACGTCAGCGGGTACGCGTGGAGCGGCACGCAGGACGGCGACCGCCTGGAGGGCTGGATCGTGTCAGACGGAGACTCCAGTCGGTGGTCGGGCGACCGCTTCCGCGCCCCGGCCTCGCCGCGCACGTTCGAGGTGACGCCCACCACGTACCACCGGCTCGTCGGCTCCGACGCTGAGCCCGCGCTCCGCCTCTACGCGGGCGACACCGTCCGCACCACGACCGTCGACGCGGCGGGCTGGAGCACGGGCGGCTACCGGGAGCCCGGCAACCGCGTCACGCGCGGCGGGAATCCCCTCACGGGACCGTTCGTGGTGGAGGGGACGCTTCCCGGCGACGTGCTGGCGGTGACGCTCCACCGGGTCCGCCTCAACCGCGACTGGGCCTACAGCGGCGACGCGATCCTGTCGAGCGTCCTCGACCCGCAGGCCCTCGCCGACCGCGAGGTAGGGGGCACCCTCGTCCAGTGGGTGCTCGACCCCGACGCGGGCGTCGCCCGGCTGGCCGAGCCCCTGCCGACGCTGGGCGCGTACGAGACCCCGCTGACGCCGTTCTTGGGGAGCATCGCGGTCGCGCCTGGAGGCGGCGTGACGCCGAGTTCGCGCGACTCGGGCCCGTACGGCGGCAACATGGAGCTGTCGGCCGTGCGCGAGGGGGCGACCGTGTACCTGCCCGTCGGCGAGGAGGGCGCCTACCTCTACCTCGGCGACGGCCACGCCGCCCAGGGGGACGGCGAGCTGACCGGCGACGCGCTGGAGACGAGCCTCGACGTGACCTTCTCGGTCGAGGTGTTGCGGTACCGGTTCTACCAGGTGCCGCGCGTCGAGACCGAGGACGCGCTGGTGAGCGTCGGCATCGCGGGCTCGCTGGACCGGGCGGTCGAACAGGCGACCTCCGACCTCGTGCGCTGGCTGGGGGAGGCCTACGGGCTGACGGACACCGAGACCGCACTCGTGATGGGCACCGCGCTTCGGTACGACATCCCCGACCTCGTGCAGCCCTGGATCAGCGTCTCAGCCCGCATCGACAAGGCTGCGCTGGCGGGGATCGGAGGGTAGCCTGCGCGGCGGCTCTTCGCCGATTTGTCGCGGTACGCCCCCCGTGCCCCGCCGTAGGCTTCGGGTTCGATCCGCGAGACAGGCCCGACCCCGGGACGGTCCTCGGTCCCCGACCCCCGCATCCGAACCGAATCATGCAGTCCATCACGCTCGACGTCCAGCCGCGCGAGACCGGCAAGGTCGCCACGAAGGCCGTCCGCCGCGAGGGCCTCGTCCCGTGCGTCCTCTACGGCACCCACACGGAGCCCGTCCACTTCGCCACGGAGACGCTGAGCCTCCGCCCGCTCATCTTCACCACCGAGACGTACCGCGTGGCGGTGTCGGTCGGCGGCGAGGACTACGAGGCGATCCTCAAGCAGGTCGACTTCCACCCGGTCACCGACCAGCCGCTCCACGTCGACTTCCTGGCGCTGACGCCGGGCGAGGACCTGACGATGACGATTCCGATCCATCTGGAGGGCACCGCGCGCGGCGTCAAGGCCGGCGGCGCGCTGTCGCAGCCGCTCAACGACCTCCAGATCCGGGCCCTCCCGAAGGACATCCCGGGCCACGTCTCCATCGACGTGACCGCCCTGGAGATGGGCGAGTCGCTCCACGTCTCGGACCTCGCCCTCGGCGACGCCATCACGGTCCTCACCGACCCCGAGCGCACCATCGCGTCGGTCACCGCGCCGAAGGTGGTCGCGACCGACGACGAGGAGGCCGAGGCCCTGGAGGCCGACCTCGAGGGCGCCGAGGAGGCACCCGAGGCGACCGAGGACGCGTAGGCGTCTCGTCGGCACGCACGATCCCCGTAGGGGCACGGCCCGGCGCCGTGCCCCTGCGTTCGTTTCAGCCCCCCTGCGATGTCCTGGCTCTCTCGCCTCTTCGGCGGCCCGCCACCGCCCGCCCTGGCCCCGTCGCGACTGATCGTGGGGCTCGGCAACCCCGGCCCCGACTACGTGGGCACGCGCCACAACGCGGGCTTCATGGTCGTCGACCGTCTCGCCGAGCGCCTGGGCGCGGACCTGTCCACGGAGGCCGCCCACGCGTTCGTCGGCGAGGTGACGGTGCCCGCCGAGGGCGACGCCGAGGCGGTGGTGCTCGCGCTGGCGAAGCCGCTCACGTTCATGAACCGGAGCGCGCGCGCGGTGACGGCCCTGCTCGACCGGTACGGCCTCGACGTGGACGACCTGCTGATCGTCTACGACGACCTCGCGCTGCCCGTCGGCGGGCTGCGACTGCGCGGAAAGGGCTCCCACGGCGGCCACAACGGCATCCGCGACCTCATCCAGACCCTCGGCTCCACCGAGTTTCCCCGGTTGCGCGTAGGGGTGGGGAATAGTTTCCCCCCCGGCAGGCAGGTCGATTTCGTCCTGTCGCCTTTCGACGATGCGGAGGAAGAGGCGGTCTCGGCCGCCCTCGACGACGCGGCCGACGCCGCGCTCACCTTCGCCCGCGATGGCCTGACGGCCGCCATGAACCGGCACAACCGCCGCTAGGCGCCCGACGGCCCCTCACCCGACGAACCGCCCGCCAGGGCACCGACTCGCTCACCCCCACATCATGGAATCCACTCTCGCCCTGCTCGTCCCCATCGCGGGGATTCTCGCGCTGGGATACGCCTTCCTCCGCTCCCGCTGGGTCACCGCACAGCCGGTCGGCACCGAGCGCATGGCGGAGATCGCCGCCGACATTCAGGAGGGCGCCAACGCCTTCCTCCGCCGCGAGTACCGCGTGCTGGCCCTCTTCGTCATCGTGGTGGCGGCGCTGCTGCTGCTGGCCAACCTCGGCCGTGCGGACTCGAGCCCGCTGATCGCGCTGTCGTTCACCGTCGGCGCGCTCTGCTCGGCGCTGGCGGGCTTCTTCGGCATGCGCGTGGCGACGAAGGCCAACGTGCGGACGACGAACGCGGCGCGGACGTCGCTCGGCAGCGCCCTCAACGTCGCCTTCTCGGGCGGCCTCGTGATGGGCCTCTCGGTCGTCGGACTGGGCCTGCTCGGGCTGGGCACGCTGTTCGTCGTCTACTCGGGCATGTTCGACGGCACCGACGGCGTGCTGCAGCCGCTGGAGGTCACGCGCGTGCTGAACGTGCTGGCGGGCTTCTCGCTGGGCGCCTCCTCGATCGCGCTGTTCGCGCGCGTCGGCGGCGGCATCTACACGAAGGCGGCCGACGTGGGCGCCGACCTCGCGGGCAAGGTCTACGAGGGCATCCCGGAGGACGACCCGCGCAACCCGGCCACCATCGCCGACAACGTGGGCGACAACGTCGGTGACGTGGCAGGCATGGGCGCGGACCTGTTCGAGTCGTACGTCGGCTCGATCATCGGCGCGATGGTGCTCGGCGCGGCGTTCGCGGCGGCCCTGGTCGACGCGGGCGGCATGGAGCTGGGCGCAGTCCTGCTCCCGCTGGTCATCGCGGCGGTCGGCATCGTGGTCTCCATCCTGGGCTCGTTCTTCGTCAAGGTGAAGGAGGGCGGCAACCCGCAGCGGGCGCTCAACATCGGCGAGTTCGGCGCGGCCGGCCTGATGGCGGTGCTGGCGTACTTCATCATCGCGTTCATGCTGCCGAGCGAGTTCACGGCGACGACCCCCATCGTGGGCACGTTCACGTACTCGTCGCTGGGCGTCTTCTGGGCGGTGCTGATCGGCCTCGCCTCGGGCACGGCGATCGGCCTCATCACGGAGTACTACACGGCGACCCACACGGCGCCGGTGACCGGCATCGCGAAGGCCTCGGTGACGGGCGCGGCGACCAACATCATCTCGGGCCTCGGCGTCGGGATGTACTCGACGGGCCTCCCGACGATCGTGCTGGCGCTGGCCATCATCGGCGCGTTCACGTTCGCAGGCCTGTACGGCATCGCGATCGCGGCCCTCGGCATGCTGTCGGTGACGGGCATCCAGCTCGCCGTCGATGCCTACGGTCCGATCTCGGACAACGCGGGCGGCATCGCGGAGATGGCGGAGCTTCCGCCGGAGGTCCGCGAGCGGACCGACCTGCTGGACGCGGTCGGCAACACGACGGCGGCCATCGGCAAGGGCTTCGCGATCGGCTCGGCGGCGCTGACGGCGCTGGCGCTGTTCGCGGCGTTCATGCAGCAGGCGGGCATCGAGGCGATCAACGTGGCCGACCCGCGCATCCTGGCGGGCGTCCTGATCGGCGGCATGCTGCCGTTCGTGTTCTCGGCGATGGCCATGAACGCGGTCGGTCGCGCCGCGGCGGACATGATCAAGGAGGTCGGGCGCCAGTTCGCCGAGATCCCGGGCCTGCGCGAGGGCACGGCCAAGGCCGACCACGCGCGCTGCGTGGACATCTCGACGAAGGCGGCGCTGCGGGAGATGATCCTGCCGGGCGTCCTCGCGGTGGTGGTGCCGGTCGCGATCGGCTTCTACGACAAGAACATGCTCGGCGGCCTGCTGGTGGGCGTGACGGTGACGGGCGTCCTGATGGCCATCTTCCAGTCCAACGCCGGTGGCGCGTGGGACAATGCGAAGAAGCGCATCGAGAGCGGCGTCACGTTCGACGGCGTGACCTACGGCAAGGGCTCGGACGTCCACAAGGCGGCGGTCGTGGGTGACACGGTCGGCGACCCGCTCAAGGACACCTCGGGCCCGTCGCTCAACATCCTCGTCAAGCTGATCTCGGTGGTGGCGCTCGTCATCGCGCCGCTGATCGCGGGCACGGGCGACGCCGGCACGACGGAAGTCGACGAGACGCTCCAGATCGAGGAGATCGACCTCGGCGTGGCCGCCCCCGACGCGGACGTGGTGGAGCTGGTCCCGTCGGAGACGGTCGTGACCGAGACCGTGGAGCCGGAGGCCGCCCCGGTGGCAGAGGTCGTCCCGACGACGGCAGAGGTGGCGGTGCAGTAGCACGGCCATCGGTCGACAGACTGAGCGCCCGGTCTCCGCGTGGAGGCCGGGCGCTTTTTCTGATCCCGCCTCGGGCCCGAGGCGAGCAGGGCGGATGGAGAGGGGGATGCGTTAAGACACCGCGGCGAAAGCGCTTGCGAACGGACGCGGCGGAAACCCTCCGGAGCGGGGACGATTCACGCGAGGCCCCCTCCCTGCCGATGCCCCCTCCTCTCTCTCTCCCACACACGCTCCGCCAGTACCGACTGGAGGCCACGCTCGGCAAGGGATCGTGGGGCACGGTCTACCGGGCCGTCGACACGCATCTGCTGCGGACGGTGGTGGTGAAGCTGCTCCACACCGCAGGCGACCCGGCAGCACAGACGGCGCGGCTCCTGGAGGAGGCCCGTCTCGCATCGGCGGTGGACCACCCCAACGTGTGCGCGGTCTACGAGGCGGGCGAGGCCGACGGGCAGTCGTTCCTCGTCATGCAGTACGTCCCCGGCCGGACGCTCGACGCGCTGCTGGAGGACGGCCGCCTGGACGACGCGTTGGCGCTCTCGCTCGGCATCCAGATCGCCGACGGGCTGGCGGCAGCGCACCGCTACGGGGTCCTCCACCGCGACCTGAAACCGTCCAACGTGATGGTGACCGACGAGGGCGTGGCGAAGGTGCTGGACTTCGGGCTGGCGCGGCGGACGGCTCCCGGCGCCGCGCCGGAGGACCTGCCGCCTGCAGACCGCGCCGATGCTGCAGACCGTGCCGACACGGCGATGTCGTCGCGCTTCGGCACGACGGCCTACATGGCGCCCGAGCAGTTCGCGACGCGCCGGAGCACCGAGCAGAGCGACGTATGGGCGCTGGGGGTGATCCTGTTCCAGATGGCGACCGGGCAGCACCCGTTCTGGATGCGGTCGATGAACCCGGCGCAGTTGCCGAGCGCGATCCAGTCGTACCCGGTGCCGTCGCCGACAGGCGTCCGGCCAGATCTGGACCCGGCGTTCGGCGCGGTGATCGCGAAGGCGCTCGCGCGGTTGCCGGACGACCGGTACCACCATGCGAGCGAGGTGCGGGACGCGCTGCGGACGGTGGCGCAGGCGCTCGTCCCGGAGCCGGGCGTGGCGGCGGTCGGGATCGCGCCGCCGGTCCCCCTCCCCCCGTCCGAGGACGCCGCGCCGCGCCGCGGCCTGCTGGGCGCGCTCGCCGACCGCCTCCTGCCCGCGCGCGGCACGGCGCCCGACAACGCGGTCGCGGTGGTGCCGTTCGCAGACGCGAGCGAGGCGCCGGGCCCGGCCTACGTCGGCTTCGCACTGGCGGACGCTGTGGCGACGCGACTGGCCGGCGCGCCGACCCTGAGGGTCCGCCCTCCCCGTGCGCTCCGGGGAGCCGACACACCCGTCGAGGCCGGGCGGCAGGCCGCAGCGGCATTCGTGCTGACGGGCCAGTTCGCGCGGACGCCCGACGGCTTCCACCTCGGCTGGACGCTCGTCGCCGTCGCCACCGAGGCGGTCGTGCAGGGCGGGACGGTCGAGGTGGCGGGTGACCTCATCGAGGCCCAGCGGCGACTCGGGGACGATGTGTTCGCGTCGCTCGCGGCGTCGGGCGCGCTCCCCATCGCTCCGGCGCCCCAGTTTCGCCCGGTCGACGCGGTGGACGAGGCGGCGCTGCCGGACGCGCTCGTGGAGGACTACCTCGGCGCCCGATCGCTGATGGACGGACAGGCGTCGCGGTCGGGCCTGCACGCGGACCTGATCCGGGCGACGGAGGCGTTCGAGCGGGTGGTCGCGGAGGCGCCCGACTTCGCCCCGGCGCAGGCGGGGCTGGGCATCGCGCTCACGCGGGGCGTCCGCTTCGGCTACGGGGGCGTGGGGCACCTGCTGGCGGCGCAGCGGCACCTGGACCGGGCGCTCGCGCTGGACCCGTCCCACATCGAGGCGACCCTGTACCGCGCCTACACGCGCCTGTGGAGCGGCGAGACCGAACGGGCCCGCCAGGACGTGCAGCACCTCCTCCACACGGCCCCCGACGACGCCGAGGTGCAGGTCGGCGCGGGCGTCGTTCTCCAGTTGGACGGCCTGCTGGACGAGGCGCTCGACGCGCTCGGCACGGCGCTCCGGCTGGCGCCCGGCATCGGGCCGCGGGTCTACAACCTGCGGGCGCGCGTCCACCTGTACCAGCAGCGGCCCGAGGCGGCGCGGGTCGAGATCGACCGCGGCCTCTCGGTGGCCCCGGCGCACACGCTGCTGCGGACGACCGACGCCGTCTGGCACCTCCGCCACGGCCACCTCGGCGACGCCGTGGAGCGGCTCGCGTCGGTCGTGGCCGACGACCCGCTGCTGCGGCTGGCGCACCCGACGCTCGCCATCGCCGCCCACCGCACCGGCGACCCCGAGCGCGCCCGATCGCTCATGACCGACGACCTGCTGGCGATGGCCGCGGCCGACTGCGAGATGGCCTACCGCGTCGGGACGTACTTCGCGGTCGCCGAGGACCCCGAGGCGGCGCTCCACTGGCTCCGGACGGCAGTCCACCTGGGCAACCACAACGCGCCCTGGCTGCTCGCCAACCCGGACTGGGAGGCGCTTCGGGAGACGGACGCGGGGGTCCGGCGGACGCTGCGGGAGGTCGCCGCGTCGCAGCCCGCGCTGCACGCCCGCTGGCGGCGGGTGTTGCCCGCGCGGCGAGCGTGACGACGCCTCGGGTCTCTCCACCCCGGTAGGTCCACCGAGGCGAGGGACGGCGGCTAGAAGCGGACGCCGACGGAGACGGGCAGGCGGACCGACGGCTGGAATTCCCCTCCGGACAGGAGGTCTGACAGGACGACCTGGAGGCTCACCTCGGGCACGAAGTGGACGCGCCCCGCAGGGACGACGATGCCCGACCGCAGGTGGACCTCCGGAACGACGGCGTACGGAGCGTGGTCGCCCGCACGCTCGTGGAAGGCGCCGATGCCCACGGACGCATGGGCCGGGGCCTCTCCGGACCGCACCCGGATCCTCGCGTCCAGGGTCGCGCCGACACTCAGCCCGGCTCCCGAGGGGGAGCCGAATCGAGGCGGAACGTCGTCGAACCATGCCCCTTCGAGGCCGACCGCCCAGCGAACCCGCCGGGCGTCGCTCCCGAAGCTCCGCCCCACCCGCACGCCTGTGCCAACGGCGTAGGCGTCCGCCATGCCGAACAGCGGAACGATGGCGGCAGGCGACACAGTGAGGCGGCCAGGCTCTGGCCCGCCCTGCGCCTGTGCGGAGGAGAGCAGGGCGAGCACCGAAAGGATCAGGGCGAGACGCATTGGTCGGAGGCAGTGAGACCTCCAACCTCGCCCTCCCCCGCCCCGTCCGTCTGGTCCGGTCGGACTAGCTACACCCCCGCGTCGCGGAGCGGGTAGATCACCCGCTGGATGACGGCCTCCTCCAGCGCGTCCTCCTCGATCCACTCGCCGTCGATCCACAGCCCGAGCGTCGACCGAACCCCGGACCTCACGCCCGCGCGCTTCTGCGCCAGGATGGCCGCCGTGTCGTCGCCGCTCTCGACCGCCTTCAGGACGGCGGCGCCGTCGAGGCCGACCGCCTCGGCGTGCTCGGCGAGCTGCGCCGGGCGCAGCGCCATCTGGTGGGCGTACATCCGGTCGTGGAGAAGCCAGAAACCACCCTGCCGCGCGGCCTCCTCGGACGCCAGCGCCGCGGCGAGCGCGTTCGGGTGCGGACGCAGGGGAAAGTGCCGGAACACGAACCGGATGCCCATCGGATGGTGCTCCCGGATGTCGGCCACGAGGTCGTGGACGTCCTTCGAGTACGGACACTCGAAGTCGCCGTAGTGGACGAGCGTGACGAGGGCGTCGTCTGGGCCAGCGATGTGGTCGGCAGACGAAAGGGGCGGGTCGAGAGGCATCGTTGGAGGGGCGAGTGTGTGAGGGACGACGACGCGAGTACGCTGTGGAGACCACCGGACTCCCCTGCACTCGCCGTCTGCCCCTATCCGATGGCTCCGCCGCCGCCCGCGCGCTCGATCATCTCGACGACCTCGCGGACGGTCGAGGCGCCGCGGTCTCGGGCGTACCACTTGCGGAGTTCGCGGTAGCGCGCCTCCTTTTCGACCTCCTGCCCCGCACCCTCGAACCACGCCTGGAGATCGGACGGGCGCGGCCCCCACCAGGCCCGCTCGGCGCCGGAGGCGTCCAGCAGGATGACGACGGGGATAGAGCGCGCACGGCCGTTGGTGAGATGCGCGTCCATCAGGTCGAGGTGGTCGTCGCGGTCGAGCACACGCAACTCCACGTTGCGGGCCGCCTCCGCCAGCCGGGCGACGGGCGGCACGGTGGCGGTCGCGTCGAGGCACCAGTCCTCGGTGAGCACGATCAGCTTCCACTCGCCCACCACGTCCTCGGCGCGGGCGACCATCGCCGGGTCCGCAGAGGCGCGGCCGTAGGCTGAGGTCCAGAGTTCGACGAGGTCCTCGGCGGCGGCGAGCCAGGGCTCGAAGGGGACGGCAGCGTCCCAGTCGGCGGTGCGGTCGGTGCCTCGGGTGGCGGGGTCGAAGTGGGTGCTCGCGGGCATGCGGTCGGCGGGTGGGGGCGGACAGACGGGGTCGTCGGGGCGCGCTCTTACGCCGCGACCTGCGTTGGGTCTCCTGCATCTCCGGCTCCCTCCAGAGCTTCACCGAGGCGCGCGGCCAGCGGCCGGGACGGTCAGGCTCTGGCCTGCTCGGCCGCGCGGCCCATCCGCTCGGCGCCGATGTCGACGAACAGGCCCGCGGCCTCGGTGGCCGTGCGGCCGTCGGACAGGCGGAGCGTGGCGCGGACCGGCACCTTCGCCCCCTCCCCCGCCTCGGCGACGAGTTCGACCGTGACGACGTCGCCCAGCGGCACGAGCGCGCGGAAGTCGACCTCGATGCGCGCGGCGACCACGATGCGACCGGTGGCGAGGGCTGCCATGCCCATCGCCTCGTCGAGGAGCGCCGCGAGCGCCCCCCCGTGGGCGTGCCCGGGCGGCCCCTCCGCGCCAGGCCCGAAGACCGCCCGCGCCCAGACCGTCCCGGCGTCGGCGGCGAAGTAGCGGACGCGGATGCGGTCGGGGTCGTCGTCCGACGAGACGAAGGAGCGCGTGCCCATCGACTCCCAGAATGGCGTCAGGGGCTTCCAGCCGGGCTCCGGGGTGAGCGGCGTCATCGTCAGAGTTCGATCTCCTGGCCCTGCTCCGGGATGATGACCCGCACGTCCGGGTGGAAGAACTCGATGTTCTCCTTCATCCAGGTCTTGGCCGCCGTCTCGCCGTGGACCAGCACGACGGTGCGCGGCTTGATGCGGTCGACGACCTCGATGAGGTCGCGGCGGTGGCTGTGTCCCGAGAAGCGGAAGCGCTCGACGCGGGCGTTGACCGTGACCGGCCCCTCGTCGGGGTCGAAGGTCATCTTCTCGCCCGCCGCCGCTGCGATCTGGAGGCGGTCGCCTGGGGAGCCCTCCTTGGAGTAGCCGACGAAGAAGATGCCGTGGCGCTCGTCGGAGACGATCTGGCGGGCGAGGTCGAACGACGGCGTCCGCTCGAAGAGCATGCCGGACGTGAGGACGAAGATGCCCGGCTTGGCGAGCGCCTCGGTCTTGCGCTTCTGCGAGCGCGGGTAGCGCTCCTGGTCGACGCCGTAGACCTCGAAGTCGGCGTCGAGCCGCGGCGTGGACTCGCGGGTCTTGTCGTAGATCTCGGACACGCCGCGCATGGAGCCCGCCGTGTAGACCGGCACGTCGGCGTCGATGAGGCCGCGCCGCTTGAAGCGGTCGATGAGCGCCAGCATGTCCTGGCTACGGCCGAGCGCGAAGACGGGCAGCAGGACCGCCCCGCCGCCGTTCAGCACGTCCGCCATGGCCTGCCCGAGACGCTTCTCCTCGGCCTTGCGGGAGGTCGTCTCCGCGTCCTCGTCGGCGCCGAGCGTCGACTCCAGCAGGAGCACGTCGACGGGGCCGTCGGGGTAGTCCGCCTCGGGGAGGATGGTCTGCGGCTGGAGGCTCGTGTCGGACGTGTAGAAGAGGCGGCGGCGCTGGCCGTTCTCGTAGCCCTCCACCATCAGCCCGACCGCGCCGAGCACGTGGCTGGCATGGTAGAAGGTGCCCGCGAGCGGCCCCTCGGCCTTGCGGCCGGCCAGGCTGAAGGGCGCGTCCAGCACGTGTGTGTCGTAGACGTAGCTGAGCGCCTCGGCCGTCTCGACGTCGAACACCGGCGCGGCGCTCGACGAGCCCTCCCGGTTGCGCCGCTTCTGGAGCCGCGCGGACGACGGGAGCAGCATCTCGGCCAGCATGGCGGTCGGCCGCGACATGTGGATCTGGGCGTGCGGGACCTCGCGCGAGAGCACCGGCAGCGCGCCCAGGTGGTCGTGGTGCGCGTGCGTCACCACGATGTGGTCCACGGGGCGGTCCTTGAGCAGTTCGAAGGGCGGCAGCGCGGCGTATCCGTCCTGGTCGGGGTCCATGCCCGCGTCGAGAATCAGGCCCGTGCCGCCAAACGTGAGGTAGTGGCAGGACGCGGCGATGTCGTCGGTATCGCCGAGGGAGAGGTATTTCATTCCGGGGAGATCTGGTCCCGGAGGCTACCCGCGCGACGGCCTCTCGTGTTCTGTGCTTTCAATGAGTTCGCCCCGCCGACGGGCCGCATCGGCGGGGCGACCTCGCTCCGCGCGCCTCGGTGCCGAGGCGGGCGGGGTCACATCACAGGCCTACGAGTTCTGCAGCGCCTCCCAGTCGGCCAGGAATTTGGCGAGGCCGTTGTCCGTCAGCGGGTGCTGGATGAGCTTCTTGATCACGTCCAGCGGCATCGTGCCCACGTCGGCGCCCGCCATCGCGCACTCGACGACGTGCATCGGGTGGCGGATGGAGGCGGCCAGCACCTCGGTCTCGAAGCCGTAGATGGCGTAGATCTCGACGATCTGGCGGATCAGGTCCATGCCGTTGGACGAGATGTCGTCCAGGCGACCGATGAAGGGGCTGATGTAGGTCGCGCCCGCCTTGGCGGCCACGAGCGCCTGCGTCGGGCTGAAGCAGAGCGTGCAGTTGGTCTTGATGCCCTCCTGCGAGAACGTCTTGATGGCCTTGATGCCGTCGAGGATGAGCGGCACCTTGACGACCACGTTGTCGGCGATCTGCGCGACCTCGCGGCCCTCGGCCAGGATGCCCTCGTAGTCGGTCGCCGTGACCTCCGCCGACACGTCGCCGTCGACGATCTCGCAGATCTTGGCGATGTGGCCGTGGAAGTCCTTCACCCCGACCTTCTTCATCAGGGACGGGTTGGTGGTGACGCCGTCGAGCACGCCCATGTCGGCGGCTTCCTGGATCTCGTCGAGGACGGCGGTGTCGATGAAGAACTTCATGGCGGGGGGTGAGTCGGGAGAGGGAGGCGTGATACGAACCTGTAGGGGAGCGGGTCCGGCCGCTCCGCCCTCAATCGTCGCGGACGGACCGCGTCAGGCGGTACGCGTTGCGGACGACGCGGAGCAGCTCGCCCTCCTCGAACGCGACCTCGGACGGGAGCTGCGAGAACGCGTACGGCGGGGCCGGGTCGATGCGCCACCGAAAGACCCACGGCGCGTCGGCGCCGAGCCCGAGGCGGCCGAACCGGGTGTCGGCCACGACGAGCCCGTCCGCCTCGGGGACGCGGGCGAGCCAGCCGCGCGAGAACCAGGCCAGCGTCTCGCCGGTGCGGCTGGCGGCGAGGTCCGGCGGGAGACCGGCCACGGGCAGCGGCGCGGCGAACCGCACGTCCCACGACGGATCGAAGACGTGCAGCGCGAACGGGTGGATCTGGCCGTCGGCCTCTGCGACGCCGCGCCACGCGAACGAGGAGAGGGGGCCGGCCACCACCAGGACGCGCTGGGCGGCGATGCCGCGGTCGGCCAGCGCCACGTCGACGGTCTCGCGCGCGTGCGCCTGCATCCCGACGCCCAGCGCCAGATAGGCGACCGCCGCGACCAGCCCCACCAGCGCCGCGCGCCGCGCCAGTGCCCGGGCGCCTGCCCACAGCGCCACGCCGAGCGCGACGGCCAGCGAGATCGTCACCAGCGGGTCGATGATGAACACGCTCCCGACGGCGAACGGGTGCGTCGAGAACGGTGCCAGCAGTTGGGTGCCGTAGATCGTGAACACGTCCAGCAACGGGTGCGTCACGAGAGCGAGGATCCACAGCGCGATCCAGAGGCCGGGCGTTCCGGGGTCCCGCCCGGTCCGCTCCGCCCGCCATCGCGAGAGCCGCCAGCCCGCCCACCCGAGCACCGCCCCGCCGACGAGCCCGAACGCCAGCCCGTGCGTCACGCCGCGATGCACGAGCAGTTGGCCGGCCGTGTCGAGAAACGGGTACGTGAGGATGTCGAGGTCGGGAAGCGTTCCCGCCACGGCACCCCAGAGCGCCGCTCGGCGCCCGATACGCGGCCCGGCCACCGCCTCGCCGACGGTGGCACCGAGCACGGCCTGCGTGAGAGAATCCATGGACGAGGGCGTGGGAGTCAGGAACGCGATGCCCCCGCAGCACCCACCGCCACCGATCCGGGTTGCAGGATCTTTTCTCCCCCTCCCTCCATCCCTCCATTCCCTCCTCTCTCCGCCATGCCTCTCCGTCTCTTCGAGGACGACCGCGTCGGCCGCCTCGCCCCGCTCACGCTGACCCGCGCGGTGTTCGACCTCCGCGTCGGGGCGCGGACGCTTCTGGAGAGCGCCGTCGACGTATTCCAGCCGAGCCGCCTCGTGCTGCAGACGCGAACCCTGCTCGCGGGCGTAACGGCGCAGGAGCATCCCGAGACGGCGGTCCGCGAGGCGACGCTCGGGGGAACGCTGTTCGTCAACGGCCGGTGGCTCGTTCGCAGAGGCGAGGTCGCGGACGCCGTGAAAGCCGCCGAGCGGACGGGGGAGGCGCGGGCCTTCGTGCAGGACGGCGTACTGCTGGCCCTCGTCCACCCCGACCCGCCCGCCGCCCTCCTGAGCCGCGACGCGATCGGCATCGAACAGGCGGCGGGGGTCCCGGAGGAGCGCGTCGAGGGCGAGGTGCTGGTCGGCGAACTGGAGGACATGATCACTGACCTCGGGGCTCGCATCGCCCACGACGCCGAGGCGATGGGCGGCCTCGGGACGCACGCGGGCACGGTCGAGGACGGCGCGATCCTGATCGAGCCCGACCGGATCCACCTGGCCGCGGGCGCCGTCGTCCGCGCAGGGGCGATCGTCCGCGCCGACGACGGACCGGTGTGGATCGGGGCCGACGCCGAGGTGGGCGAGAATGCGGTCGTAAAGGGGCCGGTGTACCTGGGACCGAAGGCCGTCGTGCACGCTGCTGCACGGGTGGACGAGAGCGCGCTCGGGTACTGGTCCAAGGTGGGCGGCCAGGTCCATGCGAGCGTCCTCCACAGCCTGTCCTCGAAGGGCCACGACGGCTACCTGGGCAACAGCACGCTGGGCCGGTGGTGCAACCTCGGCGCCGACACCAACACGTCCAACCTGCGCAATGACTACGGCGAGGTCTCCCTCTGGGACCCCGAGGCAGGCGCCTTCCGGCCCACGGGACGCCAGTTCATGGGGCTAGTCATGGGGGATCACTCCAAATGCGCCATCGGTACCATGTTTAACACGGGGACCGTGGTGGGGGTGTCCTGCAACCTCTTCGGGGCAGGCTTCCCCCCCCGCCACGTGCCGAGCTTCGCCTGGGGCGGTGCTGACGGTCTGGTGCCATACCGCACGGAAAAGGCCTTTCGGGTAGCGGAGGCGGTGATGGCCCGGCGGGAGCGGTCTCTCACGGAGGACGAGCGGGCCCTCCTCCAGACGACTGCGGCAGCCCACGGTCTGGAGGCCGGGTAGGCGGGCAGGGCACGGGAACCGACCTGATTTCCGCGAGGGCCAGCGGCTAGCTTCACCGCCGCTGTCCCCGACCGCCTGTCCCCTCCCGCTCGATGGCCCCTTCGCTCCGCTCGCTCGTCGCACTCACTGCGCTCCTCCTTGCCACTAGCAGCGCCTGGGCCCAGACGGGCGGCCTGCGCGGCTTCGTCACCGGCGCCGACGACGGCCAGCCCCTCATCGGTGCGACGGTGCTCGCCGCGCCTCTCGCCGCAGACGGCTCGCTGGATGGGGAGCCCCGTGGCGCCGCCGCCGATGTCGACGGCCTCTACGTGATCCCGCGCCTGTCGGTGGGGCGCTACCTCGTCCGCGTGAGCTACGTCGGCTACGAGACGGAGATCGACACGCTCACCATCGACGCGGGCCCGCTGCGGTCGTACGACGTCGCGCTCCGCGTGGAGACGGGCGGCCTGGAGGTCGTGGTGGAGAGCGAGCGCTCGACGGGCGGCGCGCGTGTCACGGCGGGTGTGCAGGCCATCGACCCGCGCGACATCGACATCGTGCCCGCGCCGGATGTCTCGGGCGACCTCGCGAGCTACCTCACCACCTCGCCGGGCGTCGTCACGACCGGCGACCGCGGCGGGCAGTTGTTCGTTCGCGGCGGCGAGCCAAGCCAGAACCTCGTCCTGCTCGACGGCATGGCGCTCTACCAGCCGTTCCACGTGCTCGGCTTCTACTCGGCGTTCCCATCGGACATCCTGGCCGGGGCGGACCTCTACGCGGGTGGCTTCCCGGCGCGCTACGGCGGGCAGGTCTCGTCGGTGCTGGACATCCAGACGCGCAACGGCAACAAGCGCCAGCTGGCCGCGGCGGCCTCGGTGGCGCCGTTCGTGAGCGCGGCCCGCGTCGAGGGCCCGATCGTACAGGGGACCACCTCCTTCGTGGCGTCGGGCCGCGTGAGCGTGGTTGAGGAGGGCGCCGCTCGGCTCGTCGACCGTGACCTGCCGTTCGACTTCGGCGACGTGTTTGGCAAGGTCCACTCCGTGCTGACGCCCAACGCGCAGCTCTCGGTGCAGGGCATCCACACGTACGACCGCGGTACCATCGGCGAAGACGTCGGCGGGACGGTCCCCGAGGAGGTGAGCTACCGCAACACGGCGGCCGGGCTCCGCTTCCTGTACCTGCCGAACGTGTCCGCGCTGCGCGCCGAGATCCTGGTCAACGCGTCGAGCCTGGAGAGCGACCAGGGGCTGGACACGCTGCGCAACGTGCCGCTGCGGGCGTCCAGCATCGGCCGGATCAACGCCGAGACCAACCTGACGTTCTACCTCCCGTCGGTGGACCTGAAGACGGGTGTCTTCGTCCGCACGAACCGCCTCACGAGCGACCTGCGGCTGGTCGGCGGCGACAACCTGCGGGAGTTCTACACCGAGGCGGGCGCCTACATCGAGCCGGAGCTCCGGCTGGGCGGGCTCTCGGTGCAGGGCGGCGTTCGCGTGCAGAGCTACCCCAACGACGGCCGGACGTACCTGGAGCCCCGCGCGCGGATCGTGTGGTCGGGCCGCGGCCAGGAGATCTCGGCGGCGGGCGGCCTCTACCACCAGGAGGTGATCGGCGTCAACGACCGCCGCGACGTGGCCAACGTGTTCACGGCGTGGACGCGCGCCCGCTCCGAGGAGGTGCCGTCGGCCTGGCACGGCATCGTGGGCTACCGCGTCACGCCGACCCCGTGGCTGGAGCTCGTCGCGGAGGGCTACTACAAGTACCTCCAGAACCTGCAGGTGGCCGAGTGGACCGCCTTCCCGCGCTTCTCGACCGGCACCCAGCCCGCCGACGGCGAGGTCTACGGCCTCGACACCCGCGTGGAGGTCCGCGCCGGGGACGCCCTCTACGCGTACGTCAGCTACGGCCTCTCGGAGGTCACCTACGACGCGCAGGGCCCGAACCTGGAGCTGTGGTACGGCAGCGAGTCGCTCCGCTTCAACCCGCCGCACGACCGCCGCCACCAGCTCAACGCGCTCGTCAGCACGACCGTCGCAGGCGTGGACCTGTCGGCCCGCTTCCAGTTCGGCTCAGGGCTTCCGTTCACGCGGGCGCTCGGCTTCGACCGCTTCATCTCGCCCAACACGCCCCCGGACGTGTTCGAGACGCCGGGCACCTCCCGCGTGATCTACGAGCGCCCCTACAACGGCCGCCTGCCCACCTTCCACCGGCTGGACCTCTCGGCGGACCGCACGTTCACGCTCCGCTCGGGCCTCGACCTGACGGCCCAGCTGGCGCTGATCAATGCCTACGACCGGGCCAACGTGTTCTACTACGACACGTTCACGCTCCAGCGCGTCGACCAGCTGCCGCTCATCCCGTCCTTCGGCCTCAAAATCGCCGTCAACGACTAGATGCTGCGCACCGCCCCTCGCCTGCTGCTCGGCCTGGCTGCGCTCGCCTTCCTCGGAGCGTGCTCGGACTCCGTGGACCCGACGCTCGGCACCGAGCAGGCGTTCTCGCTCTACGGCTACCTCGACCCCAGCGCCGACCGGCAGGCCCTCCGCGTCGCCCCGATCGTGGGCACCATCGTGGCCGACACCGCGCGCACGCTCGCGGCGACGGTCACCTCGGAGGAGCTGGGCACGGGCCGGACGGTCGCCTGGCGCGACTCGTTCGTGACCTACCGCGACGGCTCGACGGGGCATGTCTTCGTGGCCGACTACACGCCGACGCCGGGCGCGACGGTCGAGGTCCGCGTCGCCGAGACCACCGGCGAGGGACGCGTCACCACGGCCACCGTCGAAGTCCCGCCCCTGACCCAGTCCGCCATCGGCGAGCCGACGGTCGTCGCGGGCATGACGACCTACACGGTGACCGTCCGCGCGCCGCGCGTGATCGGGGGCACGCTCCGGCTCTTCGTGACAGGCCTCCCCTCGGCGCCGGCCGACACGAGCGCGCTCGTGGTGCCGATCGAGCCCGGGGAGCTGGAACTCACCGACCGCGGCGGCGAATGGACCGCCCGCGTCCCGTTTCTCGAAGCCACACGCGACTTCCTCGAGGCCGAGGATCTCTTCGGCGTCGGGCTGACGCTGGTCGAGGCCGAGTTCGCACCATTCGTCACGAGCACCGCCTGGGCCATCCCTCCCGACGGCCTCGACGACGACGCCATCGTGGAGCCGGGGACGTTCTCGAACGTGGTCGGCGGCTTCGGCTTCGTGGGGTCCGGCTTCGAGGCGCCCGTGCGGTGGGTGCCCTCGCCGGGCACGCAGGCTCGCGCCGGGTTCGCCGTCGAGGGCGATCCGGCGGGTCTCGTGGTGGTGAACGAGGTCGGCACAGGGTTCGTGGAGCTGTACAACTCGTCGATCGAGCCGGTCAGCCTCGGTGGCTATGCGGTCTCGGCCGGGGCCCCCGAGGCGGGCGTCCGGCTGCCGCCGACCATCCTCGACGGCAAGGCCTTCCTCGTGATCGAGGGCCCCTTTTCGGTCACCGCCAGCACCACCATCACGCTCACCAACCTGTCGGGACAGGAGGTGCACCGGCTCTACATCGACCAGGACATCAATGCCGAGCCGCGCGGCCCCGCCTGGGGGTCGTACCCGGACGGTCTCTCGGCCCCGATCCGCGGCGCCTTCCCGGGCGACGACGGCCACGACCTGTTCCATGGCCCCCTGCTGCTCACTCCCGGCGCGCCGAACCGACCGTATACCGTCCCGGCCGTGATCAACGAGATCTCGACCTCCGGCGACGGCTTCGTCGAGGTGCTGCGCCAGAGCTCCCTGCTCGCCCGCGTCTCGCTGGGAACGACCCCCCGCAACCTCGGGCTCGCCGAAGCCACGCAGGTCGAAGGCGACTTCTTCGTGGCCGACGAGACGGAGCACTTCGAGTTGGAACAGACCGGAGGCACGCTGTACCTGCTCGCGACCTACGGCCCGCGCCCCGACCCCGGCCAGACCCGACCGCGACGGGTGGTGGACGCACGCGCTTACGGTCCGCAGAGCCCAGGGCGCTCGGTCGGCTTCGTGCCCGACGGTCTCGCCGACCCGCGGGATTCAGACCGCGGCTGGCAGGTGGACCTTTTCCCCACCCGTGGCCGCCCCAACGCTGCAAGCGGGCGGCTCGCGACCCGCTCCGAATGACACGCCTGACGCCGCTTCTCCTCCTGGCGATGCTCGCCCTCGGAGCGTGCTCGGACTCCGTGGACCCGACGCTCGGCACCGAGCAGGCGTTCTCGCTCTACGGCTACCTCGACCCCAGCGCCGACCGGCAGGCCCTCCGCGTCGCCCCGATCGTGGGCACCATCGTGGCCGACACCGCGCGCACGCTCGCGGCGACGGTCACCTCGGAGGAGCTGGGCACAGGCCGGACGGTCGCCTGGCGCGACTCGTTCGTGACCTACCGCGACGGCTCGACGGGGCACGTCTTCGTGGCCGACTACACGCCGACGCCAGGCGCGACGGTCGAGGTCCGCGTCGCCGAGACCACCGGCGAGGAACGGGTCACCGCGGTGCGGATCTCCGTGCCGACGCTCGACCGTCCGGAAATCGGCTCGTTCCTCGGGACGAGTGCCGAGGTGACGTACCCGATCCGAGTCCGCGCCCCGCGCGTGCTCACCACCAGCCTCGTCTACCGGGTCGTCGGGTTGCGCTCGGCGCCGATGGACACCGTGGCCGTCTCCTTCTCCGACTTCGCGCCGTTCGAGGACGCAGGGGGTGGGACGTGGGGCCTGGACCTCCCCTTTGTCGCCACGAGTCGCGCGTTCCTGTCCTCGCCCGCGGCCGAAGGCGCGACGCTCCGCCTGGTGGACGTCGCCGTCCGGGCGTTCGTGACCGGGCCCGAGTGGGACATCCCGGCGGGCGGGCTCGACGAGGACCGGATCGTGGAGCCGGGGACGTTCTCCAACGTGACTGGGGGCTTCGGCTTCGTGGGGTCCGGCTACTGGACCGAGTCGCGCTGGACGCCGTCACTCACCACACAATCGCGAGCCGGCTTCCTCGTCGACACCGACCCGGCCTCGGTGCTCCGGATCAACGAAGTCAGCGCCCAGGGGTGGGTCGAACTCTACAACCCGACGCTGGAGTTCGTCCCCATCGGGGGCTACCGGATCTCCTCGGAGGGCCAGGCGAATGCCTTCCCGAGCGGAACGGCCGTCCCCCCGCTCGGCTTCCAGGTCTTGCAGGTCGCGCCGTCCCTCGCCGACGGACGCGTGGTGCTCGAAAGCCCCGCTGCCGTCGAGATCGTGGAGACAGGGATCCGGGGCCTCTCTGAGATCACCTCGATCACCATCGGGTCGTTCCCCGACGGCCGCACCCGGCTCATCGGAGAGTTCCCGGAGTTCCGCGGCTTCAACCTGTTCCAGAACCGCCTCGTCGCGACGCCCGGCGCGCCGAACCGCCCCCTGTCGTTCCTGGCGATGATCAACGAGGTCTTCTCCGCTGGCACCGACGGGTGGGCGGAGATCCTGGCGCCTCCCGGCGTGACGGCCATCTTGGTCACCGACGACCCCGAGCGCCCCCTTTCGATGTGGGTGCCCGCCGTTCGGGAGGGCGACCGGTGGATCGCGAACGAGACCCCCGGGCGGTTCGATCTTCCGCAGACGGGCGGCGAGGTGTACGTGGCCGTGCTCGTGCGGGATGTGCCCCCGCGAGTCTATGATACCCGGACGTACGGCCCGCAGACGCCAGAACGGTCCTCGGGCACGCTGCCCGACGGCGACCGCGACGCGTGGAGGCTCGACCTTCTCCCGACCCGAGCGTCACCCAACGCCGCTCCCTCTCGGCTCGCATCTCGCTAGCCTCTCTCGATGCACGCTCTCGCCTCCATGTCCTCGACCCTGCTCGCCGGGCGCCGCCTCGTCCTCTCCGCCGTCGTCCTGGCGGCCCTGGCCTCGGCCGCCGGCTGCTCTGACAGCGTCGACCCGACGGTCGGCACGGACCAGGTGTTCTCGATGTACGGGTACCTCGACCCGTCCTCCGACCGCCAGGCGCTCCGCATCATCGAGATCGGGCGCACCATCGGATCGGATACGCTGAGCACCATCGACGCGGTCGTCACCTCGACCGAGGCCGGCTCGGCCGTCACCACGACGTGGCGCGATTCGCTGGTGACGTTCGCCAACGGCGCCACAGGGCACGTCTTCCTGGCCGACTACACACCGACGCCCAACGCGCAGGTGACGCTCACAGCCACCGCCAGCGACGGCCGAGCGGCGACGGTGAGCATCGCGGTGCCGCCGCTCTCGTCCGCCACCGTCGGAGCCCCCGAGAACGTCAACGGCTTCACCACCTTCCCGGTGACGGTGCGCGACGTGCCGCGCGTGATCGGCGGCACGCTCCGACTCCGCGTGACCGGCTTGCCGACGGCGCCCGCCGACACGACGGAGTTGGAGATCCCGGTCCGCGCCTATGACATCCAGCAGAGCGGGCCGGACTGGGTGGTGGTGGTCCCGTTCGTGGAGGCCACCCAGTCGTTTCTGCGCGCCCGCAACCTGTTCGGCGTCGGGCTGACGCTCGTCGAGGCGGAGTTCGGTGCCTTCATCGCCAACGACGTGTGGAACGTCCCGCCGGGCGGCCTGGACGAGGATGCCATCATCGAGCCGGGGACGTTCTCAAACGTCACGGGCGGCTTCGGCTTCGTGGGCGCGGGCTACGAGGCGCCGGTCCGCTGGCTGCCGTCGCCGGGGACCCAGTCGCGGGCGGGGCTGGCGATCAGCGGCGACCCGGCGGCCCTCATCGCCGTCAACGAGGTCGGGCCGGGCTACACCGAACTGTACAACCCGTCGGCAGAGGCCGTCGAGGTGGGAGGCTACGTGCTCACGATGGGCGCGCCGCAGGAGGGCGTCATCATCCCCAACCCCAGCACCGTGCCTCCGGGGGGTTTCCTGGTGGTGGATGGCCCGTTCTCGGTGGTCGTGGACAAGCCCGTCCAGTTCCTCAGTTCCTCCGGCCGCCTGATCGCCCGCAACTACCCCGAGGCGGACGCCCAGGTCTGGGGCGCGTACCCGGACGGCCTCTCGTTCGTCCTCCCGCAGGGCGGCCCGGACATCTTCCGCGGCCCCCTCCAGCCGTCGCCGGGCGGCCCGAACCAGCCGCTCTTCCGGCCCGCGGTGATCAACGAGATCTCGACCTCCGGCGACGGCTTCGTGGAGGTGCTGCCGACTGACCTGGGCTTCAACTCGGCGCGGCTCTCCTCCGTCTCGCGCGAGCTCGCCTTCAACGGAGTCGACGCGTCCCGCGAGGGCCGCTACGTCGTGGCCGACGAAGGCGGGACGCTCACGCTGGAGCAGACCGGCGGGACGGTCTACCTGCTGGTGGACTACGGCAGCTCGGAGACCCCCACCGAGCCGTCTGGCTACCGCGTCGTGGACGTCCGCACGTTCGGCCCGCAGGCCCTGAGCCGTTCGCTGGGCTACCTGCCCGACGGTCCGGGCGGCACCTGGAGCGAGGGCCTCCTGCCCACCCGCGCCGCGCCCAACGCCGCCGCACGCTTCGTCAGCTTCTAGGGCACGCATGCGCGTCGTCGCGGTTCTCCTGCTCATGGCCCTCCACCTCG
Organism: Rubrivirga sp. SAORIC476; assembly: GCF_002283555.1. Classification (NCBI taxonomy): domain Bacteria; kingdom Pseudomonadati; phylum Rhodothermota; class Rhodothermia; order Rhodothermales; family Rubricoccaceae; genus Rubrivirga; species Rubrivirga sp. SAORIC476. The sequence goes on from NZ_MVOI01000003.1 coordinate 661,506, forward strand.
GGGCGTGCGCGGACTCCGTCGACCCGACGCTCGGTACCGAGCAGGCGTTCTCGCTCTACGGCTTCCTCGACCCGACGGCCAGCCGGCAGGCCCTCCGCGTGGTGCCCATCGTCGGTGCCATCGACGGCGACACGCTGAGCGCGCTGCCCGTCGAGGTCACCTCGGTGGAGCGTGGCACCGGGCGGACCGCCTCGTGGCGCGACTCGGCGTTCACCTTCCGCGACGGCTCCACGGGGCACGTCTTCGTGGCGGACTACACGCCGACGCCGGGCGAGACGGTCGAGGTGCGCGTCGAGGAGACCACCGGCGAGCGCCGGGTCACGCGTGTCGAGGTCGAGGTGGCCCCGCTTCAGCGGCCGGTGCTGGGCACGGTCCTCACGACCGGTGCGGCCGTGACCTACCCGATCCAGATCCAGGCTCCGCGCGTGCTGACGACCGAGTTGGTGTTCCGCGTCGTCGGCCTTGCGGAGGCGCCCCTCGACACCGTCGCCGTGCCCTTCGCCGACGTCGCACCGTTCGCCGACGTCGGGGGCGGCGTGTGGGCCCTCGACCTCGACTTTCTGCCGACGGCGCGGGCCTTCCTCGCGTCGCCGCAGGTCCGTGGCGCGACGCCACGCCTGGTGGACGTGACCGCGCAGGTGTTCGTCACCGGCCCCCAGTGGGCCGTACCGCCCGCGGGGCTCGACGAGGACCGCATCATCGAACCGGGGACGTTCTCGAACGTAATGGGCGGCTTCGGCTTCGTCGGCTCCGGGTTCTGGGCCTCGACGCGCTGGACGCCGTCGCTGGCCACGCAGTCCCGCGCGGGCTTCCTGGTAGAGGCCGACCCCGCCTCGGTGCTGACGATCAATGAGGTGAGCGGCGGGGGCTGGGTCGAGCTCTACAACCCGACGCCCGAGACGTTGCCGATCGGCGGCTACCGGGTCGCCGTCGGGGCGGACCGGGCGACGATTCCGGCCGGGCAGTCCATCGCGGGGTTCGGGTTTACGGTGGTGCGCGTCGCGGCGACTCTGCAACGTGGGCCGGTGGTGCTGGAGAGCCTCAGCGGCGTCCCGCTCGTGGACCTGGATGTGGGAGCCCTCCCCGACGACCCGGACGTGTTCTCGTTCGGCTCGTACCCCGACGGGCGGAGCCGGCAGATTGGCGAGTTCGCCCAGTACCGCGATTTCGACCTCTTCCGAGGGCTGATTGCCCCGACGCCCGGCGCTCCGAACCGGCCCGTGTCCCATATCTCCGTCGCCAATGAGGTGTTCACGACGGGCGCCGACGGATGGGTCGAGACCATCAACCGCCTCGGCATCCGTTCCGTCCTAGTCACTGACGACCCCGATCGCACGCTCTCCGAGTGGGTACAGGCCCGCCGGGTGGGCGACTTCTGGGTCGCCGACGAGACGCCCGGACGCCTCGTTCTCGATCAGCTGGGCGGCGAGGTCGTCGTGGTGGTTCTGCGCAATAAGAACCCGCCACGCGTCTACGACGTCCGGCCGTACGGTCCCCAGGTGCCAGGGCAGTCGTCCGGTCTGCTGCCGGACGGCGAGCGCGCCAACTGGACGGAGGGGCTCCGGCCCACGCGCGGCGCGGCCAACGCGCTCGCCCGGTTCGGCTTCTGACGCAGCGAGGCCCGGCCGAACTGCGTCGGCCGGGCCCCGGGGTCTGCTCGTCCCGCGAACGGGACGGTGCGGGCCACCTAGTTGAGGTGGGCGACCAGCTCCTCGCGGCGGTGCTTCTGACGGAGCTTGCGGAGCGCCTTCTCCTTGATCTGGCGGACGCGCTCACGGGTGAGCCCGAACCGCTGGCCGACCTCGACGAGCGTGAGCGGCTGCTCGTGGCCGATGCCGAAGTAGAGGCGCGTAATCTCGGCCTCGCGCGGGTGCAGCGTGGCGAGCGCGCGCTCGATGTCGATGTTGAGGCTCTCGTTGGTGAGGTCCTCGTCCGGCTGCTCGAAGTTGTCGTCGGCGAGGACGTCGAGGAGGCTGTTGCCGTCGTCGTCGTCGAACGGGGCGTCCATCGAGAGGGAGTGGCGCGAGTGCTGCAGGCCCTCGACCACCTTCTCCTCCTTGAGGTCGAGCTCCTGCGCGATCTCGTCGGGGGTGGGCTGGCGGCCGAGCTGCTGCGCGAGCCGCGCCGAGGCCTTCCGCATCTTCGACAGCGTGCCGACGCGGTTGAGCGGCAGGCGCACCGTGCGGACCTGATCGGAGAGTGCCTTCAGGATCGACTGGCGAACCCACCAGACGGCGTACGAGATGAACTTGAACCCGCGCGTCTCGTCGAAGCGCTGGGCGGCCTTCACGAGGCCGTAGTTGCCCTCGGAGATGAGGTCGGCGAGGGACAGGCCCTGGCCCTGATACTTCTTGGCGACGGAGACCACGAACCGAAGGTTCGCGCGCACGAGCTGGTGCAGCGCGAGCTGGTCACCCTGCTTGATCTTCTGCGCGAGGTCGACCTCCTGGTCGGGGGTCAGGAGCGGGACCTGCCCGATCTCCTGGAGATACTGGTCCAGCATCCGCTGACTGCGGGGGACGTACATCGGCGGTTCGTGGGTTAGCGGTACAAAAGTGGCGGCCCTCGGCCGACCGGCCGCCCTCCGGGGCGCGGTCACAAGCTTGGGAGTGTAAGGATTCGCCTCGGGCCGGCATCAGGCGAACCACCGTCCTATCGGCACTCCGGGGCGGAGTTCCTTAACAGTTCGGTTTTCGCGCCCCCTCTACGTTCCGAACCGGTGAAGGACTACGGTCGGCACGAGGACGCGGTGAGCGGGCGAGAGAACGAGGACCGCTCGCCTCCAGTCTCTGCGCCACGGCCTCTTCACCGGGCCTCACCCCGCCTGAGGGGAATGGTGGCGTGACACGGGGATGGAGTCGTCGGCTCCCAGCGTTGGTGACACGGCCCGCCTCGGCGCCGAGGCGGGCCGCGCCGTCTCAGTCCTGACGCCGTCCCTGCTCGATGGCCTGGCGGAGGTCGGCCCAAAGGTCGTCGGCATCTTCGAGGCCGACGGAGACGCGGACAAGCCCGGTGGTGATGCCGCCCTTCGAGCGGGCCTCGCCGGTCGAGACGCGCTGGGTGAGGCCGGCCGGATGCTGCGCGAGCGTGTCGGTGGAGCCGAGGCTGACGGCGGGCGTCGCGAGGCGGAGCGAGCGGAGGAAGCCGTCGGCAGCGGCGAACGCTTCGGGGCCGTCGGCCGCCCCGTCGGCGCCGAGGACCTCGAACGACAGCATCGCGCCCGGCCCGGCCATCTGGGTGCCGACGAGCCCGCGCGGGTCGCGACCGGCCACGCTGGGGTGGTACACCGCGCCGACGCCGGGGTGCGCGACGAGGTGCGTCGCGAGCGCCGACGCCGTCTCCTGGGCGCGGCGGACGCGCAGGGGCAGCGTCGCCAGCCCGCGGTGGAGCGCGTAGGCGGCCTCCGGGTGGAGGTTGGCGCCGGTCAGGATGCGGACCTGCCGGAGCCGCTCGGCCCACGCCTCGGAGCACGCCACGACGCCTGCCAGCACGTCGCCGTGGCCGCCGATGAACTTGGTGGCGCTGTGCATGACCAGCGCCGCGCCGAGCCTGAGCGGCTGCTGGAGCACCGGCGTCCCGAACGTCGCGTCGACGGCGACGGGGATCTCGCCCGCCACAGCGGCGACGGCGGCGACGGCGGCGATGTCGATCAGGTCGAGGGTCGGGTTGACGGGCGTCTCGATCATCACGAGGCAGGTGTCGTCCTGGATCGCGTCGGCCACGCCCGACTCGTCGGTCCAGGTCACCGTCAGGCCCAGCAGGCCGGAAGTCAGGAGCCGGTCGGTGGTGCCATAGATGGGCCGGACGCCGACGACGTGCCGCTTGTGGTCCGCCTTGGCGGCGAGGAAGATCGCCGTGAGCGCCGCCATGCCGCTGGCGAACGCGACCGCCGCGTCGGCGCCTTCGAGCGCGGCCAGCCCCTCCTCGAAGCGACCCACGGTCGGGTTGTAGAGGCGCGAGTAGATGGCCCCGCCCGCCTCGGTGGGGCCGCCGCCGGCCATCATCGCGTCCAGGCTGCCGACGGCCGCGTCGAGCGACTCGAACGGGTACGTCGTGGAGAGGTCGATGGGGGGCGCGTGGACGCCGAGGCGGCGGAGGTCGTCTCGACCGGCGTGGACGGCGAGGCTGTCGGGGTGGAGAGAGTCGGACATGGGCGGAGAGAGAGCGCGTCCGCAAGGTCTCCCTGTGGAGGGGAGTCGTGCGCCCCTCGCTCCCTTTTCCACGAATCCGGCTCCGGGCACCTCCCCGGAACAGGGGATGGCGACTCAACCCGTTGGGTTTTAGGCTCCTGTACCTCCTCCACCCAACCAGACGATGAAGACTCTCGTCCGCTTTGCCCTCCCGCTCCTCGCCATCGTCCTGTTCTCGGGCTGCTTCTCCAGCGGCTCGTCCCGGTCGGCCCGCGCCAGCGACGGCCGCGCCTCGCTGGTGGTCGTCAACAACTCTCCCAAGACGATCTACTACCTCTACGCCTCCCCGTGCTCCAGCACGTCGTGGGGCTCGGACCGTCTCGACTCGGACCAGGTCATCTCGTCCGGCCAGACGGTCGCGTTCACGATGACGACCGGCTGCTGGGACTTCAAGGCTGTCTTCTCCGACGACACGGACGTGGTGCGCCGCAACGCCAACATCACCGACTCGAGCTGGCGCTGGACCATCGGGTAGCGGATCGGTAGGGCGCGGCGTGGCATCCCCTTCCCCACAGCCGACGCTGCGCCCTACAGGCCGCCGGTGACCACGAGCACGTCATAGAGGGCGTGCGTCCACGCCGCGAGGGCGAAGCCGCGCAGCAGGAAGACGGCGTTGAGCGCGAGCCCGAACAGGAACCGGAACGTGAACACGGGCAGCGTGAACGGGTCGCCGAACGCCCCGATGTGATGCACGGCGCTGAACACGACCGCGCCGACGACCGCGGCGATGATGTAGGCTCGCCGCCGGTCCGGCGTCCCGATGCGCTGGATCGCCCAGAACAGACCGCCGACGAGGATCACGCGGAAGACGAGTTCCTCGTACAGCCCCGCGCCAATGCTGAGGGCCAGCTGGAGCCCGAGGCCAAGTTGCGAGAGCTGGGCCAGCGCGAGGTCCGGGAGCAGCCAGCCGCCGAACAAGGCGCCGACGGTCCCGCCGACGAGGAACGCCAGCACGACGGCGTACACCAGGGACTCAACGAGGAGGAGTCCGAAGTAGCGGGGCACGAGCGGCGGACGCCGCTCGCGCTCGCGCCAGTACACGTAGCCTCCGATGGCGAGCACGACCGCACCGACGGCCGCCCACCCGACGCCGCCGAGGGCCGCCAGGAGCGTCTTCAGCCACACGTCCGCCCCGACGCGGATCTGGCCGCCGCTGCCGGGGTTGGCGAGCAAGACGCCGACCTCGTAGAGCACGAAGAGAGGGAGCGCGGCGAGGAAGCCGTACGTGGCCGTCTTCGTGGCGTCGAAGTAGCCGGTCGGGCGGGGCGACGGCGCGGGGGCCGCGGCGGACGGGGACGCGAGGGCGTCCATCTCGGCGGCGAGCCGGGCGACGGCGTCGGCGGGGGACTCCATGGCGGGGCGGGGAAAGCCGACCTACGCGCGGGGCAGGCGCGAGGATGCGAACGGCCCCTGACGCCTCTACCCCGCTGCGACGGGCCTCCGGGAGACTTCTCGGTTCACCGCGGACGCCCTGGGGTGTCCTGCCTCGGGCGTCGCGCCGAGGCGGACGGGGTCAGGGCAGGCTCCGGATCTCGACGCGGCGGGCCGCATTCGGATCGAGCGACAGCGCGGTCGCGGCGGCGGCCGACAGTTCGACGAGGTAGGACCGGCTCACGGGGCCGCGGTCGGTGACGCGTGCGAACGTGCTCCGCCCGGAGGCCGGGTTGGTCACCAGCACGACCGTCCCGAAGGGCAACGTGCGATGGCTCAGGGTGAACGCGAGCGGGTCGTAGGGCTCGCCACTCTCGGTCGGGCGCCCACGCATCACGTCGGGGTAGACGAGCGCGAGGCCGTCCTCGTCGGCCGGGCCCATCTCCATGCGCGAGGCGATGGCCGGGTTGACCGCGGCGGGCAGGCGCAGCAGCGTCCCGGGCTGCAAGGGCGCGGTCGAGAGGGAGTTGATGCGAGCGAGTTCGTCGACGCTCAGCCCGAGGCCGAACGCGATCGAGTAGAGCGTCTCGCCGGGCTCGACGAAGTGGACGAGATCGGCCGGGACGGTGGTGTCGGTGATGGACCACGCGCGCGGGGGGCCGAGGGGGACCGGGGCCCCCGCCGTCGCCGGGCCGGTGCCGCCGCCGCCGACCACGAGCCGCTGCCCGACCTCGATGGTGTCGCCGGAGATGCCGTTGAGACGCCGCAGCTCCTCAACCGAGGTGTCGTAGCGGAGCGCGATACGGAAGAGCGTCTCCCCGGCCGTCACCACGTGGACGACGCCTCCGGCCGCTGGGCCGCGCGCGGGCGGCGGGGCCGGGGTGACGGGCGTCACGACGGGCGGGCGAGGCGTCTCGGGGCGGGGCAGCGTCGGGATCGACTCGCCGACGCCCTCGACGGGCCCGGGCGGCGGGGCCGTCTGCGCAGGCATCGGCACACGGTCGGTGAGGCGGAGCGTCTGCCCGACCGAGATGTAGGTCCCGTCGATGCCGTTGAGCGCACGCAGCCGGTCGACGGTGAGGTCGTGGGCGCGGGAGATCCGGTAGAGCGTGTCGCCGGGCTGCACGACGTAGGTCGTGGCCGACTGGGCGAGCGCCACGAGGGGCGTCAGCGCGACGAGAAGGACGAGGCGGCGGATCATGGCAGTCTAGTCGTCGAAGCCGAGGCCGTCGGCCTCGAGGAGGGCGCTCTGAAGCTCGGCGCGGGCGTGCGTGTCGCCCGCGGCGGTGGCTGCGGCGATGCCGGCGCGGTAGGTCGCCAGGGCATCGGCGTCGCGGCCGAGGGTGCGGTACAACGCGCCGAGGTGGAAATACGTCCCCACGTAGTCGGGGCGGTCGCGGACGAGGCCCTCGTAGTACGTCCGGGCCACCTCTGCCTCGCCGCGCTTGGCGTGCTCCTGCGCGAGGGCGAACCGCGTGAACGGGTCGTCGGGGTCGTCGCGGAGGAACTCCTGGAGGGTGGCGAGTCGGTCCATGACGGGAAGATAGCCGGGGCACGAGACGTGCGGCGCGAGCGGCGCCTCCCCGCCTCGGCACCGAGGTGGGACAGGCCATCGGCCCGCCCCCGCCTCCCACCGGTACGGCGGGCCTACCAGCTTCCCCCTGCGCCACCGCCACCGCCGAAACCACCCCCGAAGCCGCCGAAGCCGCCCCCCCCGAAGCCGCCGCCGCCGCCCCAGCCGCCGCCGGGGATCACAATCACGCCCGGTCCGCTCCGACGACGACGACGGCCCCCTCCCCCGGACCCCGACGACGGGGGCGCCTGGTGACGGGACGCGAGCACGACCAGCACGACGAAGATCAGCAGCAGGAAGCACAGCACGGAGCCGATGGCATCTTCCCCCCCACCCCCCGAGGCGGACGGGGCCACGAACTCACCGGACAGAGATGCCGTGATGGCGTCTGTCGCCTCGTCGATGCCGGCGTAGAAGGCGCCCTCGCGGAACCGGGGCACGATGATCTGCCGGATGATCGTGCCCGCTGTCGCGTCCGGCAACGCCCCCTCGGCGCCGAAGCCGGTCGTGATGAACACCTCCCGGTCGGCCGTGGCGACGAGCAGCACGACGCCGTCGTCAATGCCTGCCCGGCCGACGCCCCACTCGCGAAGGATCTCGGTGGCATAGTCGACCGGCGCGACGCCATCCGTGGTCGCCACGAGGACGACGGCCACCTGGGCCCCCGTCGAGTCGTCGAAGGCGACCAGCTTGCGCTCCAGCGCGTCGCGCTCCGCCGGGGAGAGCGTGCCCGTGAAGTCGTTGACGAGACGCGCCGGGCTGGGCCGCGCCGGGATGTCGAACCGCGACTCGTAAGGCTGGCCGTTCTGCGCGGCCGCGCCGACGGCGGTGGCGAACAGGACGGCGGCGACGAAGACGGAACGGAGGCGCACGAGACGAGGCGGGAACAGGATGGACACGACGGAAACGCTGCGCAGGGCCCTCAGACCCCACGCCTCACACCTCACGCCTTGCCGCTCAGTCGAACGTGATCTCCGGGGCCTGCTCCGCGCCCGCCTCGGCCTCGAAGGGCGCACGGGGCGTGACGCCCGCGATCGGTGCGATGAGCGCGGTCGGGAACGTGCGGATGCGGCCGTTGAGACCCGCGACAGCGCCGTTGTAGTCCCGGCGGGCCGTCGCGATGCGGTTCTCGTTGCCCTCGATCTGCGTCTGCAGGTTCAGGAAGCCCTCGTTGGTGCCGAGCGTCGGGTACGCCTCGGAGACGGCGAGCAGGCGGCCGAGCGAGGCGCCGAGCGCCGACTGCGCCTCCTGGTAGCGCGCGAGCGCCTGCGGGTCGTCGAGGTCGTCGGCCGAGACCTGGATGCTGGTCGCGCGGCTGCGCGCCTCGATGACGTTCTGGAGGGTCTCCGACTCGAAGTCAGCCTGGCCCTGGACGGTGGAGACCACCTGATCGATCAGGTCGGCCCGGCGCTGGTACTGGGTCTCGACGTTGGCCCAGGCCTCGGTGACCCGCTCGTCCTGCTGGACGAGGCTGTTGTAGGTGCCGCAGCCCGCACAGCCGGCGAAGCCGACGAGGAGGACGAGGACGAGGAGGACAATCGCGCCGGTGCTTCGCATGGTGGGAGCCAGGGAGGGTCAGAGGAGAGCGCTATCCTACGCCACCTCCCGCAAAAGGATGCCGCTCCCGCCTCAATCCCCGTGATGGACCCGTTTCCCTCCCTCGACGCCGTCCACGTGGTCGGCGACCGTGTGCTGATCCGACCGAGCGACGACGCCGAGCGGTCGTCGGGGGGTCTCTACCTGCCCGCGAGCGTCCGCTCGAAGGAGACCGTGCGGACGGGCCGGGTGGTGCGCGTCGGGCCAGGCCACGCGGTGCCCAACCCGGACTACTCGGCCTCGGAGCCGTGGACGAGCGACGGCGAACCGGTCCGCTACCTGCCGCTCCAGGCGCGCGTGGGCGATCTGGCCCTGTTCCTGCGCGAGAAGGCCGTCGAGGTGGAGTACGACGACGCGAGCTACCTGATCGTGCCACACGGCGCGCTGCTGGCGCTCGTCCGGCCCCAGCACCCGGAAGACGCGGGGTACGAACCGTAGGTCTCCCCGCCTCGGTACCGAGACGCGGACCGGGCGCAGCGCGTGGCGCGTGGAGATCTTTGCGTCTGCCCTCGCGCCCCTCCCCCGCTCTCTCCCCCATCCCATGCCCCTCGACGCCTCCGACTATTCCGCCCTCGAAGGCGGGCTCGTCCGCATGCTGGACCGGCTCCAGACCGAAGGCACCGCCACCAAGGACCGCGACGTCGACCAGTTCCTCCGCGACGACGCCAACGCGGTCCTGCTGGGGCTGCTCTACGATCAGCGCGTCCTCGCCGAGACGGCCTTCGCCGGGCCGTACAAGCTCCGCGAGCGCCTCGGCCACCTCGACATGGGCCGGATCGCGGACATGGACCGGGAGGCCTTCGCCGAGGTCTTCGCCACGACGCCCGCCGTCCACCGGTTCACCAACAAGATGGTCGACACGACGCGGGCCGTCGCCCGGAGGATCGCAGACGAGTACGACGGCGACGCCGCCGGGCTCTGGGCCGACGGCAACTGCGCGACGGTCGAGAAGCGCGTCAAGGCCCTCCCGGGCTTCGGCCCGCAGAAGGCGGCGAAGCTGAAGTTTTGCCTCTACTACTTCGGCCACCGCGACCTGAGCGAGTGAGGCATCGGGGCGGAACTAACCCGCTGCCGGGGGACCGTCGGGATAGCCCGTGAAGCTGCGCGACGCGTGAACCCCGGAGCGGCCGGCGCGTTTTGAGGCGGCTCCCCACGACCCCACCATGCCGCACCTCGATGTCCCCCCGTGGGCCTGGATCGCGTTCAACGCGTACGTCGTGGGGTTGCTGCTGCTCGACCTGTACGGGTTCAACAAGAAGGCCCACGAGATCCACTGGCGGGAGGCGGCGTGGCTGTCGGCCTTCTTCGTGGGTGCCTCGCTGGCCGTCAACGCGGTCGTCTGGGTGGCCTACGGGCACGCGGCGGGCGTCACGTTCCTGACCGCCTACCTCGTCGAGAAGTCGCTCTCGGTCGACAACCTGTTCGTGATCGCGGTGCTGTTCGGGTACTTCTCGGTCCCGCCGCGCTACCAGCACCGCGTGTTGTTCTGGGGCATCTTCGGCGCCATCGTGATGCGGGCCGTGATGATCCTCGTCGGCGTGGCGCTGGTGGACCGCTTCCACTGGGTGCTCTACATCTTCGGCGCCTTCCTCGTGCTGACGGGCCTGAAGATGTTCCGGGACACCGACGAGGAGACTGACCTGACGGACAACCGGGTGCTCGGCCTGCTCCGGCGCGTCCTGCCCGTGACCAAGAACTACCACGAGGAGCACTTCTTCGTCCGCAAGCTGGGGCGGACGCTGGTCACACCGCTGTTCCTCGTGCTCGTGATGATCGAACTGACCGACGTGGTGTTCGCGGTCGACTCGATCCCGGCCATCCTGGGGATCACGACGGACCCGTTCCTGGCCTACGCGTCCAACATTCTGGCGGTGGTGGGGCTCCGTGCGCTCTACTTCCTGCTGGCCGGCGTCATTGAGCGAATTCGGTACCTCCACATCGGTCTGGCGGCGGTGCTGGTGTTCATCGGCGGCAAGATGCTCGCCGAGCCGTTCCTGGAGCCGCGCGGGCTGGAGATCCCGACGTGGGTCTCGCTGCTCGTGGTGGTGTCGTGCATCACGGTCGCCGCCGCCGTCTCCTGGGCCGCCACCGTCCGCGAACGCCGCGGCGAGGAAACGGGCGACGCCCGCCCGCTGCTCGGCTCCGACACGCTCCGGGGCGACGGCACCACCGACCCGCCGCCGGTCGTGTCTCGCGAGGACGACCGGGACGCCTAGCCCCGTCCGCCTCGGCACCGAGGACGACCGGGTCGCGTGCTCAGCCCTCCGCGTCGATCACGAACACGTGCGAGAGGTGGTTCGGACGCGTCGAGATGTGGGCGCCCCCACTCGCCCGTCGGCCCGTCGGTAGCGTCGTCGAGACGGCCGTCCGCCCCGGCCTCGGGGAGGGCGCCGTGGTGACGGTCCGCGTCTGACCGGGCGCGTTGGGATCGTAGACCGAGATCGTCGCCGCGAGCGGCCCTCGCCGCTCGATCCCGAAGCCCACCACCTGATGGAGCGCAAACGGGTCCGGCGAGTCGCCGACGAGGCCCAGCAGCACGGGTCGTCCAGCGCCGAGGCGGGCTTCGATCCGGTCCAACTCGGACGCGAGCGCATCGGCGAAGGGACTGTCGGGGTCGCGGGAGGCGAGGGCACGGAGCCACCACCCGGCGAACCGCGGCAGCGAGGCGCGGAGCGTCCGCTCCTGGCGCTTGCGGAGGAGGGCGCGCAACGGGCCGGGCTGAAGGTCAGCGGTCGGCGTGCCGCCGTCGCGCTGCGGCCAGCGCTCGATGGCGGCCAGTGCCATGCCCCCGCACAGGCCAAACGACGACCACCGCCGCGCCACCGACCGAACGATCCCATCGCCCAGCCCGAACCGCCCGAGCACGGCGCCGACGGCCACCCCCACCGCCCCGCCAACGGGTCCGCTGACGGCACCGCCTAGCCCGGCCCCGAGGGCGACGGGGACCGAGGTCGCGGCACGGAGACGCTTCGACAGGACGTCGAGGTCGGCGTCGGTCCAGGTGTACTGGTTGCGGAACGAAAACCCGTCTCGCGCGGGGTCGAAGGCCAGGACGACGCGGCGAGGAAACGAAACCGGTGAGGGCATACCTGAGCGAAGGGAGGGCACGAAAAAGGACCACGGAAGTCCTTGTTCGGGAACGACCGCCCCCCGATCTTGCGGAGGCGATCTGGGAAAGAGACGGGGGAGAACGACGCCCCGCCCCCACAGGTCCGCCCGACACACACTCCCTGACCCCATGAGCGAACGACCCTATCGTCGCCCGCTCGGCCTGGTGCTCTTCGCCGGGCTCGTGCTCGTCGCCGGAGGCGCCTCCGCGACCTACGTCCACCAGCGCAGCCAGCGCGTCACGCCTGCGACCGTCGCGCCTTTCGTCGCCGAGCGGCTCACGACCGACAGCCTCGCGCTGCACCCGGCCACGCACGCCCTCTACGACTCGCTCGGGCGCCGACCCGTCTGGTTCGCCCCGGCCGCCCGCGGGGCGGCCCTCGCCACCCTCCGCCGTGCCGACCGCGACGCGCTGCCGCTCGACTCGGCCCTGGCCGACCTCGGCGCGCTCGCCGACACCGCCGCGACCTCGGCGGGCCTCGCCCACCTCGACGTGGCGCTGACGGACGCCCTGATGCGGTTCGGCGCCGCCCTCGCCTCGCCACGCGTCGACGCGCGGGCGCTCTACGGCATCAACTGGACGCCCGCGCCCTCGGCGCCACCCGACCTGGCCGCGCCCCTCGCCACCGCGCTCGCGACCGCCGCCGACACGCCCGCCGCGCTCGATGCCTGGGCGGATGGGCTGCGTCCGCCGCACCCCGGCTACCGTCGTCTCCGCGCCGCGCTGGCCCGCGAGCTGGACCTCCGCGACCGCCCCGACCTCGCCCTCGACGCCGACCTCGCCCCCGGCGACTCCGGCGCTGCCGTCGTGCGCCTCCGCGAGCGGCTCGCCCTGGAGCGAGAGGCTCCGGCGTCCGACATGCCGCGCGTCTTCGACGGCAGCCTCGCCGACGCGCTTCGGAGGGTGCAGCGCGCCCGGGCCCTCTCCCCCACCGGCCGCCTCGACGCGCCGACGCGGACTGCGTTGAACGAGCGCCGCGCCGAGCTCATCCCGCTCCTCGCGCTCAACCTGGAGAAGTGGCGCTGGCTGCCGCGTGACCTCGGCGACCTCCATGTCTGGGTCAACGTGCCCCGCTTCGAGCTGGCCCTCCGCGAGCGCGCGGGCGACGACTGGTCCGACGCGGCGCGCTTCGTGACCGTCGTCGGCGCCCACGACTGGGAAACGCCGGCCTTCACCGACACGATGGAGACGATCGTGTTCAACCCGACGTGGATCGTGCCCGCCTCCATCCAGCGCGAGTCCTACGGCGAGGTCCGCGGCTTCGTCGAGCGTCAGCCGGGGCCGGGCAATGCGATGGGGCGCGTCAAATTTCTCTTTCCCAACGACCACGCCGTCTACGTCCACGACACGCCCTCGAAGTGGGCCTTCGGCGTGGACGACCGGGCGCGCTCCCACGGCTGCGTCCGCGCCGGAAACCCGGAGGCGCTGGCCCGCGAGCTGCTGACGCGGACCAACGGCTGGACCGCCGAGCGCGTCCGCGCCATCTTCCAGGGTCCTTGGGGACCGACCCAGTCGGTCACCGTCGAGGCGACCGTCCCGGTCCACCTCGTCTACTTCACGGCCGAGGTCGACCCCGATGGCCGCCTTCGCGTCTACGACGACGTGTACCGCCGCGACGCCCGCCTCGCCGACGCCCTCGGCCTGGAGCGGCCTGACGCCCGCGGCCGGGTCCTCGCGACGCTCATCGCGGACACCATCGGGGACGAACACGAGGTGGAGGAAGAGGAAGCAGGCCCCGACGAAGACGTCGCCGACGTGGAGGCGGAGACAGAGGCCCCCGCGCCGTCCCCGGCACCGCCGCCGGAGGCCCGCACGGCCGCACCGGACCGTCGCCTCGTCGGCCCATCGGATACGCTGGGAACCCGAGAGGGAGAGGTACTTTCGAGGTCCCCCGCGCCGTTGGCGCCCCGTCCCCGCTACTGAGCCTCGTGCCCACCCCTCTGCTTCCCCTCGCCCTGGCCGCCCTGCTCGGCTGGGGCTTCCTCGGCGACCTGTTCGGTCCGGAGACCGTCGCGCCGCCCGCGCCCGACGCCGTCGCCGAGGCCGTCGCCGCCCGTATCGACGGCGCGCGAAGCCTGCACCCGGCGACCGCCGATCTCTACGCCGAGCCCGGCCTCCGCTGGGCCGATGCCCGCGCCCGCGCCGCGCTCGTCCGCGTGCTGGACGCCGCCCCGTCCGACGGCGTCCGCGACATCGAGGTCCACGCCGACGCGCTGCCTGCGCTCCGCCGGGCGCTGGCCGACGCCGAGCGCGAGTGGGCGGCCCTCGACGGCGAGGCCCGCGACACGCTCGCCGACCCGCGCCCGGCCCGCCTCGCCGCGCTCGACCTCGCCATCACCGACGGCCTGCTGCGCTTCGGCGACGCCCTTCGCGGGCGCCGCACCGACCCGACGCAGCTCTACCGGCACTCCTGGTTTCCGACCGTTCGCGACTCGACGGGCGCCCAGTTCGCCGCTCTCGCCGAGGCCGTCCGCCGGTCCGACGTGCGGGGCGTGGACCGCGCCCTCGACGCGCTGCGCCCGCCGCATGACGGCTATGCGCGCCTCCGCGCCCGCCTTGCGGCCCTCCAGGGCGACCTCGCGCCCGTCCCCGAGGGCGCCGACCTGGCGCCCGGTCAGCGGTCGGTCCGCGTGCCCCACCTCCGCGACCGGCTGACGGCGTGGGGCTACCTCGCCGCCGACACGCTCGACGCGTGGAGTCGCCCCGACGCCTACGTCTTCGACGATTCGCTGGCCGCCGCGCTCGGCCGCTTCGAGGCCGCCGAGCGGCTCCCGGTCGACAGCGTGCTGGACGCGACCGCGACCGAGGCGCTCAACGCCGACCTCGCGCCGCTGCGCCGCCAGATCGCCCTCAACCTGGAGCGGTGGCGCTGGCTGCCCGACGACCTCGGCGACCACTTCATCTGGGTCAACCTGCCCGCCTTCGAACTCCGCGTCCTCCAGCGCGACTCGACCGGCAGCCCGGACGAGCCGTACGCCGAGAAGCTGCGGATGCCCGTCAACATCGGCAACGCGCAGACGGCCGGGTGGACGACGCCCGTGATCACGGATTCGGTCCACACCGTCGAGTTCCAGCCGGTGTGGTACGTGCCGCGCTCGCTGGCGGCGTCCAACGTGTTTCCGATGGCGGTCCGCGACAGCCTCGCGCTGTGGCGGCAGGGCTTCGAGGTGTACCAGAACGGCGCCGCGGTCGACTCGCGGCTGGTGCCGTGGGATTCGGTCTCGGTCGGCCAGTTCCGGTTCGTGCAGCGACCCGGCCCGGCCAACCCGCTCGGACGCGTCAAATTCCTGATGCACAACCCGTACGCGATCCTCATCCACGACACCAACAAGCGCTACACGTTCGACGATGGGGCGGGCTCGTCCATGTCGAGCGGCTGCGTGCAGGCCGGCGCCCCGGACGTGCTGGCCGAGTACCTGCTGACGACGGTCAACGGCTGGGAGGAAGGGCAGGCCCGCGCGGCGTGGCAGCGCGGGCCGCGACGGGGCGTCCGGCTGGACCGCCCGTTCCTGTCGCAGTTCACCTACTTCACGACCTGGGCCGAGACCGACGGCTCGCTCCGGGTCTACAGCGACCCGTACAACTACGACGCTCGTCTGGCCGAGGCGCTCGGCCTCGGGGCGCCCCTGCCGACCACCGCGACCCCAGATGCCTGAGCCCACCGCCCCGCGTCGGATCGACTGGGGCGTGTTGGGCGTCGAGGCGTTCGCCATCTTCCTGAGCGTCCTGCTCGGCTTCGGGGTCACGGAGTGGCGTGACGCGCGGGCCGAGGCGGGACGCCGCGCCGACCTGCTGGAGGCCTTTGCGCAGGAGATCGCCGCCAACCGCGACGGGCTGGTCGGCAAGGGGAGCTACCATCACTGGCTCGTCCGCGAGGTCGGTGCCGAGGCCGAGGCAGGGCGGGTCCGCGTGCTGTCGGACGTGTTCCAGATCGAGAACGTATCCGGCTTCAACCCGCTCTCGCTCTCGGGCACCGCCTGGCAGACGGCCACGGCGACCGGCGACATCGCCCTGCTGGACTTCGACACCGCGAGCCTGCTCTGGCGGCTCTACGACGCCCAGCGGCAGATCGACGACGAGCAGGACCGGATGCGCGCCATCGC
Source organism: Rubrivirga sp. SAORIC476 (assembly GCF_002283555.1). Classification (NCBI taxonomy): domain Bacteria; kingdom Pseudomonadati; phylum Rhodothermota; class Rhodothermia; order Rhodothermales; family Rubricoccaceae; genus Rubrivirga; species Rubrivirga sp. SAORIC476. The sequence goes on from NZ_MVOI01000003.1 coordinate 677,448, forward strand.
GCTCGACCAGTTCAACAGCACGGACCCCGGGCAGGTCACCCGCTTCCTGACGCTGATGCGCGAGTTCACGAGCCTGGAGCGCGAGTTGCTCTTCCTGACCACCGAGGCCCTCCAGGGCATCGCAGACGACCGCGGGCTGGAGCCTCCACCGGCAATCCCGGCGGACGTCTTCGAGCGCGACCCGTTCGCAGCGACATCGTCCGGCTCCCCCTCGCCGGTTGCCCCACCGGACGATCGCGAGTAGCTTGGCCCCATGACGCACCGCGCGCCCCATTCCGTCTGGCCCTGGTGGCACCCCCTGACCTCAGTGGGCAGACGGACTGTGGCCTGACGCGAACGCGCATCCCTCCGCGAGCCCACTGTTCAGATCGAGCAGGGGGCTTTTTTGTTTTCGGTCGACGGCCTCGTTTTCATCCCCTCGCCCCCACCGCGCCCCGCTCGTACCGGAAACTGCCCTCCGCCCCCCGATGCTCCCATGACCCTCACCGAGTTCGAGACGACCGTCCGCGAGCAGCTCCCGACCGACGGGCGGCGGCTGGCGGTGCCCGTCTACGTCCGCCGCTCGGCCGACTTGCTGACGCCGGTCTCGGCGTTCCTCGCGCTCCGCGACGAGGGGCAGTTCGGCTTCCTGCTGGAGTCGGTCGAGGGCGGCGAGCGGCTGGGGCGCTACTCGTTCATCGGCAAGAGCCCGTACCTGGTGATCGAGAACCGCGGCAGCCGCGTCTGGGCGCACCGTCCGGCGGGCACCTACGAGGGCGACGGTGCGCCGCACGAGGTGGAGCCGCTCTCGGGGACCGTCTTCGAGGCGCTCGGCGAGATCCTGGCCCAGACCGAGCAGGCCGTCGTGCCGGGCCTGCCACGCCTGACCGCGGGCGCGGTCGGCTACGTCGGCTACGACGCCGTGCGCCAGTTGGAGACGCTCCCGCCGGGCCCGCCCGACCTCCTCGGCCTGCCTGACGCCGTCTGGGGCTTCTACGACACCGTCGCCGCCTTCGACCGGGTCAAGCACCAGCTGATCCTGATGGCGACCGTCTTCGTCGACGCCGACACCGACCTGCACGGCGCCTACGCGGAGGCGACCGAGCGGCTGGTGGAGTTGGAGGACGACCTGCTGCAGGGCGGCGTCCCCGGCGAGCCGGTGCGCCTGCTGGCCGCCGAGCCCGCCGCCTCGGTGGAACGGGCGACCTACGAGGCGGCCGTCCGCACCGGCAAGGAGTACATCGTCGAGGGCGACATCTTCCAGGTGGTCCTGAGCCAGCGCTTCGCGATGCCGTTCGCGGGCGACAAGTTCAACCTGTACCGCGCGCTCCGGCAGGTCAACCCGAGCCCCTACCTCTTCTACCTGGACGTGGACGGCCTCGACGCACCCGGCGAGGGCTTCTCGCTGATCGGCTCCTCGCCCGAGGTGCTGACGCGCGTCGAGCCCCGCGGGCCGGAGCGCCGCGCCCTCGTGCTGCCCATCGCGGGAACGCGCCGCCGCGGCGAGACGCCCGCCGAGGACGCCGACAACGAAGCCGACCTCCTGGCCGACCCCAAGGAGCGCGCCGAGCACCTGATGCTGGTCGACCTCGGCCGCAACGACATGGGCCGCGTCTCGGACGTGGGCACCGTCTCCGTCGACCGCTTCGCCGAGGTGGAGCGCTTCAGCCACGTCATGCACCTGGTCTCGTCGGTCTCCGGCGCCGTCGGCGAGCGCCCGGCGACCGACGTGCTGGCGGCCTGCTTCCCGGCAGGCACCGTCTCCGGCGCCCCCAAGGTGCGGGCGATGGAGATCATCGACGAACTGGAGCCGATCAAGCGCGGCCCCTACGCGGGCGCGGTCGGCTACGCGGGCTTCGACGGCGCGCTCGACACCTGCATCGCCATCCGCACCATGATCGTGAAGGACGACGTGGCCTACGTCCAGGCGGGCGCGGGCGTCGTCGCCGACTCGGACCCGGCCGCCGAGTACGACGAGACGAAGGCCAAGGCCGCCGCCCTGTTCGCCGCCATGCGCTCCGCCACGTCCGACCTGCTGTAGAAGGGACACGGGATGCGGCATGCGCATTCCATCCCTCCACCTCGCCTCCCTCCCCATCCCTCCTTCCGCATGTTCCCCGCCCTCCGACCGATCCTCAACAAGGGTGGCGCCGGCCGCTACATCTCCCGCGAGGAGAGCGTCCAGCGCCTGATCCCCATCGCCGAGCGCCAGCTCCGCCTCCTGCGGACCTACGACGCCACGCGCGCCTCCATCGCCGACGCGGGCATCCGCGCCCAGGTGGACGCCATGATGGCCAACCTGCGGACCGAGATGGCCAAGATCTCGGAGACCATCCTCAGCCTCGGCGGCGTCACGCCGACCGGCGCCGGGATGGGCGCCCTCGCGCCCGACGCCCACGACTCGGACCGCGAGCGCATCCAGAGCCTGCTGGACGCCGAGCGCGACTTCAGCGCCGCCCTCCGTGAGGAGACCGACGCGGTCCACCACCAGGAGCGGTCGCGCGCCATCCTCGGCTTCAACATCGAGGTTTCCGACAAGCGGACCGAGCGCCTCCGTGAGATCGCCGCCGACCTCTCCCGCTGACCGCGCCCGCCTCGGGCACGCGCTCGAGACCCCGCCCCGACTCCGAGACGCCGTCGCCTGCGACGGCGCTACGACATGCCTGACTCTCCGTCTTCCCTGCCCGTCATCGTCTCCGGCATCCAGCCGTCGGGGACGCTCCATCTGGGCAACTACCTCGGCGCCATCCGTCAGAACATCGCCCTCGCCAACGACGAGGCGGCGCGCAGCGAGGCGTTCCTGTTCATCGTCGACTACCACGCGCTGACGACGCTCCGCGACCCAGAGGCGCTGCGGCGCTACACGATGGACGTGGCGCTGGACTACCTCGCGCTCGGCCTCGACCCCGACAAGGCGAGCCTGTTCGTCCAGTCGGACATCCCTCAGCTCACCGAGCTGACGTGGATCTTCCTCTGCCTGACGCCCTCGTCGCAGCTGGAGAAGGGCGTCTCGTACAAGGACAAGGTGGCGCAGGGGCTGACGGCAAACGGTGGCCTGCTCACCTACCCGATCCTCCAGGCGGCCGACATCCTGGCCTACACGGCGCCGGGCCGCGGCCTGAAGGTGCCCGTCGGCGCGGACCAGAAGCAGAACCTGGAGATCTCGCGCGACACCGCCGGGCGCTTCAACCAGGCCTACCGGCCCGAGGACGCCCCGCTCTTCCCGCTCCCCGACCCGCACATCCTGGACGAGGTGTCGGTGATCCCCGGCCTCGACGGGCGCAAGATGTCGAAGAGCTACGACAACACGATCGGCATCTTCGACGAGGGCAAGGCGCTCAAGAAGAAGGTCATGTCGATCCTCTCGGACTCGACGCCGCTGGAGGCCCCCAAGGACCCCGACGCCGACCACACGTTCGCGCTCATCCGTCACTTCGCGACGGACGACGAGCGGGCGGAGATCGCCGCCGCCTACCGCGCGGGCGGCTACGGCTACGGCCACGCCAAGAAGGCGCTCCTGGGCATGATCGACCGGCACTTCGGCGAGGCCCGCGAGCGCCGCCGCGCGCTGGCTGAGCGCCCCGAGCACGTCCGCGACATCCTCCAGGCGGGCGCCGAGGCGGCCCGCGCGCGGGCGTCCGAGGTGATGGCCGAGGTCCGCGACGCCGTCGGCTTCCTGAACGCCTAGCCCGGTCCCCCCCATGATCCTGATCATCGACAACTACGACTCGTTCACGTACAACCTCGTCCACCTCGTCGGCGGGGTGACGATGGACTACCGGGTCGTGCGCAACGACCAGATCGGGCTCGACGAGATCGCGGCGCTGGACCCGGCGGGCGTGCTGATCTCCCCCGGCCCCGGACGACCGGACGAGGCGGGCGTGAGCGAGGCCGTCATCCGCCAGTTCGGCGAGACCACCCCCATCTTCGGCGTCTGCCTGGGGCACCAGGCCATCGGGGAGGTCTTCGGCGGGCGCGTCGTCCACGCGCCGACGCTGATGCACGGCAAGACGTCAACCGTGCACCACGACGGCAGCTCCGTGTTCGAGGGCGTCACGCAGGACTTCACCGCGACCCGCTACCACTCGCTGGTCGTCGACCGCGCCTCCCTGCCGGACGTGCTGGAGGTCTCCGCTGAGACCACCGACGGCGTCGTCATGGGCCTGCGCCACCGGTCCTTCCCCATCGAGGGCGTCCAGTTCCACCCCGAGTCGATCCTGACGACGGAGGGGCCGCGGATCGTGCAGAACTGGGTGGCTGCGGCGCTGGAGGGTTCAGGGTTCAGGGTTCAGGGTTCGCAGGGACGCGACGCAGAAACGGAGGCCACAGAGGAGCGCTAATGCCGTCGTTCAAGCGATTCGAGGAGATCGAGGCCTGGAAGCTCGGCCGCGAGCTGAACCGGGATGTGTATGCGGTCTCAGGACACGGTGCATTCGGCCAAGATTTCGGACTGCGCGATCAGATCCGCAGAGCCTCAGTATCCGTCACCTCGAATATCGCCGAGGGCTTCGCCCGTCGTTCCCCGGCCGACTTCGCGCGCTTCCTAACCATCGCCCGCGCGTCCACCGCCGAGGTCTGCTCCCAGCTCTACCTCGCGCTCGACCTCAACTACCTCAGCCAAGACGACTTCGACCGGCTCTATCGCCTCGCCCAGCGCATCGGCGGCTCCTGCAGCGCGCTGATCCGCTACCTCCGCTCGTCGAGCCCACCCGCCGTCCGCGAGCCCGACGCATCGTGGGCGTTCCAGGACACGAACCCTGAACCCTGAACCTCGAACCATTGACCACTCTCAAACCCATTCTGACCGCCATCGCCGAAGGTGAGACGCTGACGCAGGCGCAGGCCGAGTCGGCGATGCACGTGATGCTCTCCGGCGAGGCCGACCCCGCGCAGATCGCAGGGCTGCTGATGGGGCTCCGGTCTCGCGGCGAGACCCTCGACGAGCTGGTCGGCTTCACGAAGGTGATGCGTGAGTACGCGATCCCGGTCGAGACCGACCTCGACCCGATCGACCTGTGCGGCACGGGTGGCGACCACTCCGGCACGTTCAACATCTCGACGGCGGCCAGCTTCGTGGCCGCAGGCGCGGGCGTGCCCGTCGCCAAGCACGGCAACAAGGGCGTCTCGTCGTCCAGCGGCTCGGCCGACGTGCTGTCCGCGCTCGGCGTCCGCGCCGACCTCGACGCCGAGGGCGTGTCGCGGTGCCTGGAGGAGGCGGGCATCGCGTTCCTGTTCGCGCCCCAGTTCCACCCCGCCCTGCGGCACGTTGGCCCGGTGCGGAGGTCGCTGGGGGTGCGGACCTTCTTCAACATCCTGGGGCCACTCTGCAACCCGGCGCGCGTCAAGCGCCAGCTCATCGGCGCGTTCTCGGACCCGGTGGCGCGGCAGATGGCGCAGATCCTGATGCGCCTCGGCAGCGAGCACGTCGTGGTGGTCTACGCCCACGACGGGCTGGACGAGCTCTCGACCACGAGCCCGACGACGATCTACCAGACCGGCAGCCATGCCTTCGACGGCGGCCTGCTGGAGCAGGAGGTGGTGCCCGAGAAGTTCGGGCTGGCCCGCGTCTCGGCGGCGGCGCTCCAGGGCGGCACGCCGGATGAGAATGCCGAGATCGTGCGCGGCGTGCTGAGCGGCCAGGCCGGTCCGCAGGCGGACGTGGTACTCCTCAACGCAGCCTACGCGCTGCTCGCATCCGGCGAGTACGACGACCTCGACGCCTGCCTGGAGGCGGCGCGCGAGAGCGTCGCCAGCGGAGGAGCCCTCGCCAAGCTGGACGCGCTGGTGGCCGTCTCCACCGAACTCTCCGAGGCAGCCTGATGGCGACCATCCTCGACCAGATCCTCGCCGACACGCGCGCCCTCGTCGCCGAGCGGAAGGCCCTCACGCCGACCGCCGCGCTGGAGCGCCGCTCCGCGTTCCGCGCGCCGACGCTGTCGCTCGCCCGTGCGCTGCGCCGCCCCGACGGACCGGCCACCATCGCCGAGTGCAAGCGCGCCAGCCCGTCGGAGGGCGTCATCCGGCGCGAGTACGCCCCGGCGGACATCGCGCGGAGCTACAAGCAGGCCGCCGCCGCCGCGCTCTCCGTGCTCACCGAGCCGACCCACTTCCAGGGCTCGCTCGACCACCTCGCCCAGGTGCGCGCCGCCGTCGACCTGCCGCTGCTGCGGAAGGACTTCGTCGTCGACGCCTACCAGCTTATCGAGGCCCGCGCGTACGGGGCCGACGCGGTCTTGCTGATCGCGGCCGCCCTCGACCCGGCCGAGATGACCGACCTGCTGGACGCCGCCCGCGACCTCGGCCTGGGCGTCTTGGTGGAGGTCCATGCCGACGCCGAGGTGGACGGCTTCGACCTCGACCGCGTCGGCGTGCTCGGCGTCAACAGTCGCGACCTCCAGACGTTCGAGGTGGACCTCGGGCGGGCGGAGCGCATCTTCGCGCGCCTCCCGGAGCGCATCGTCCGCGTCGCCGAGAGCGGCATCCGGACCGCCGACGACGCGGCCCGCCTCCGCGGCTACGGCGCCGACGCCTTCCTCGTGGGCACCCACTTCATGCGCCAGCCCGACCCCGGCCGCGCGCTCGCCGCGTTCCGACGCGAGACGGCCCTCGCGCTCGCCGACGCTTCCCGCCAGCCTGCCACCCCATGACGAAGGTCAAAATCTGCGGCCTCACACGCCTCCACGACGCCCGCACGGCCGCCGCCGCCGGGGCCGACTTCCTGGGGTTCATCCAGCACGAGGAGAGCCCCCGCTACGTCAAGCCCGACGTGGCGAAGGAGATCATCGAGTGGGTCCGCGGCCCCGAGCCCGTCGGCGTGTTCGTCAACCGCGACGCCGACGAGATCAACGCGACGTGCACGCGGGTCGGCTTTACGCTGGCCCAGCTCCACGGCCACGAGTCGCCCGAGACGTGCGCGGCCGTCGACGTGCCGGTCATCAAGGCGATCTCCGTCCAGCACGACGCCTCTTCGGAGCAGGTCCGCGCGATGGTCGAGCCCTACCTCGACGTGGTGGACTTCGTGCTCCTCGACACCCACCACACGAGCCTCTGGGGCGGCACCGGCGAGAGCTTCAACTGGCGCGTCGCCCGCGACCTCTCGGCCGACGTGGACCTGTTCCTCGCAGGTGGCATCTCGGCCGCCAACGTCGCCGAGGCCATCCAGACGATGCAGCCGTACGCCGTCGACCTGTCGTCCTCCATCGAGTCGGAGCCCGGCGTCAAGGACCTCGACGAGATGGCCGCATTCTTCGACGCCTTCCACGCTGCCACCGCCGGGTAGGCCCGCCTCGGCGCCCCTGCCCCCGCACGCGCCCACTCCGAGAGGGTCGAGGTCCGCCCCCGTCCACCTCGACCCGTCCCCCTCCTCCCATGCCGACTCTCGCCTCCCCTACCGCGTCCCCCGTCCTCGGTACCGACCTTCCTGACGCTCACGGTCGCTTCGGCGCGTTCGGCGGCGCGTTCGTTCCCGAGATCCTGCACCCTGTCCTCGCCGACGTGCGCGAGGCATGGGAAGCGGCCAGGGACGACCCCGAGTACCAGACCGAGTACCGGCGCCTGTTGCGCGACTACGTCGGCCGGCCGACCCCGCTGACGCGGCTGGACCGGCTCACCGAGCGCCTCGGCGGGGCGACGATCTACGCCAAGCGCGAGGACCTCTGCCACACCGGCGCGCACAAGATCAACAACGCCATCGGCCAGGTGCTGCTGGCGCGGCGGATGGGCAAAGAACGGATCATCGCCGAGACCGGCGCGGGCCAGCACGGCGTCGCCACAGCGACCGCGTGCGCGCTGTTCGGCATCGAGTGCGTCGTGTACATGGGCGCCGAGGACATCGAGCGGCAGAGCCTCAACGTGAAGCGGATGCGGCTGCTCGGCGCCGAGGTGCGCTCGGCCACGTCCGGCAGCCAAACGCTCAAGGACGCGACCAACGAGGCCTTCCGCGACTGGGTCTCCAACCCGACCTCGACGTACTACATCATCGGCTCCGCGATCGGCCCGCACCCGTACCCGATGATGGTGCGCGACCTGCACCGCGTCATCGGTGAGGAGACGCGGGCGCAACTGCTGGAGCAGACCGGCTCGGAGCTTCCCGACGCCGTCGTGGCGTGCGTCGGCGGCGGCTCCAACGCCATCGGCATCTGGGCACCGTTCTTCGAGGACGAGGGTGTCCGCCTGATCGGAGTCGAGGCGAGCGGCGAGGGGCTGGACGGGCGTCACGCGGCGACGCTGACCAAGGGCGAGCCCGCCGTCTTCCACGGCACCATGACCTACCTGCTGCAGGACGCCGACGGACAGGTCGAGATCGCGCACTCGATCTCCGCGGGCCTCGACTACCCCGGCGTCGGGCCGGAGCACGCCTACCGCGCGAGCACGGGCCGCGTCGAGGTCCGCACGGCGACCGACGCCGAGGCGCTGGCGGGCGTGCGCCTGCTGAGCGAGACCGAGGGCATCATCCCGGCGCTGGAGACCGCCCACGCGGTCCACGCCCTCGCCGCGGTGGCCGAGGAGATCGGCGCGGGCGGGACGCTCGTGTTCAACTGCTCCGGCCGCGGCGACAAGGACATGGCGACGATCTCGGCGCACCTCTTCGGCGACGAGGGATGAACGCTGTGTCCCGCACGATCCTCGGCCTCGCCCGTGCCGACGTCCCCTCGCTCCCCCTCGGCCCCGAGGCGGGATGACCTGGACGCACCCCGACGGCTTCACCGCCTCCGACGACCGAGCCCGGCTCGACCTCGACGCCGTCCACGGCTACCTGAGCCAGTCCTACTGGTCGCCCGGCGTGCCGCGCGAGGTGGTCGAGCAGGCCGCGGCAGGGTCGCTGCCGGTCGGACTCTACGACGCCGAGGGGGCGCAGGTCGGCTACGCCCGCGTCGTCACCGACCGCGCCACGTTCGCCTACGTCTGCGACGTGTACGTCCTCGACGCGCTCCAGGGCCGCGGCCTCGGCGCGTGGCTGATGCGCTGCGTCCGCGCCCACCCCGACCTCCAGGGCCTCCGCCGCTGGCTGCTCACCACGCAGGACGCCCATGCCTTCTACGAGCGCCTCGGCTTCGCACGCTGCCCCTTCCCCGAGCGGTTCATGACCATCGACCGTCCCGACCTGTACCGCCTCGGCACCGAGGCAGGCACCCCCGACGCCCCATGACTCGACTTCGCGCCCACCTCGACGGCCTCCGCCAGCGCGGCGAGACCGCCATGGGGCTCTTCCTCACGGCCGGCTTCCCGTCGCCCGCCGCGACCCTGCCCATCCTCCAGGCCGTCGACACCGCCGGGGCCGACTTCATCGAGTTGGGGATGCCGTTCTCGGACCCCGTCGCCGAGGGGCTGCCCATCCAGCAAGCGTCCGAGCGGGCGCTCGCGCAGGGCGCGACGATGGCGCACACGTTCGAGACGGCCGCCGCCTTTCGGCAGACCTCCGACACGCCGCTCCTGCTGATGGGCTACGCCAACCCCGTGATGCGCTACGGCGTGGGCGACTTTTGCGCCGACGCCGCGTCTTCCGGCGTAGACGGCCTCATCCTGCCCGACGTGCCTCCCGAGGAGGCCGCCGAGGTGGAGGAGGCCGCCGCCCGCCACGGCCTCTCCATCACCCACCTCATCGCACCCAACACCTCCGACGACCGCGTCCGCCTCGTCGACGCTCGCTCGACCGGCTTCGTCTACGCCGTCAGCGTGACGGGCCTGACGGGCTCCGGGCTCGGCGACACCGACGCGACCGACGCCTACCTGGCCCGCGCCCGCGGCCTCGTCGAGCAGCCGCTGCTCGTCGGCTTCGGGATCTCGACCCACGCCGACGCCGAGCGGCTGACGCGCCACACCGACGGCTTCATCGTCGGGTCCGCGCTCATCCGCGAGGCCGCGCGCCTCTGGGACGACCGGGATCTCACCGATTCCGCACGTCGCGAGCGGGTCGGCGAGTGGGCGCGGACGTTGAAGACCGGTGACGCCCCGACCTCATGACGCGCTTTCTTCCGTTCGTTGCCCTGCTCGCCCTCGTCGCCGTGACCGGCTGCGAGACGGTGGAGATGCCGCAGGCTGAGGCCCGTGGCAACACCGAGGAGATCATCGTGATCACCGACAGCGTGACCTGGGCCGGCCCCGTCGGCGAGGCGCTCCGAGAAGAACTGGGCCGCCCCATCCCGACGCTGCCGAGCAACCAGGGAGCGTTTCAGGTCCGCTTCCAGCCCCTCCAGTCGCGCTTCTTCGAAAGCCTGAAGGTCCAGCCGAACCTCGTGTTCGCGGCGCCCATCGACGCCGAAGGCGACATCGGCGACTTCCTCCGGGCCCGCGTCGGCGACGACAACCTCGACGCCGTCCGGTCGGGCACCGTCACGGCGGTCAACCTGCGCGAGAACCTGTGGTCGAACCGCCAGCTCGTGACCATCGCGACGGCAGCCTCTGACAGCGCGCTCGCCACCGACATCCGCCGCCGCGGCGCCGAGATCCGGGCGGCCTACGAGCGGCTCGCCCGGGACCGGACCACCGAGGAGATGTTCTCCCGCCTGGAGCAGACCGACCTGGAGCAGCAGCTCCTCGACGACCACGGCTTCAAGATCCGCATCCAGTACGACTACGTCCAGGTGCAGGACACCACCGCGACGGCCGCCGGGCGCGAGGGCACCTTCGTCCGCTACCGCCGCGTCCTGTCGGACACCTGGCGCGACTTCTTCGTGTTCACCCAGGACGGCGTGGAGCAGCTCCCGTCGCAGGATGCGTTGGACGGGATCACGAACGACCTCCTCCGCCAGTTCGCACAGGGCTCCATCGACAGCTCGTACGTCCAGTTGGAGAAGAGCCGCGCCGAGACCCGCGACACGACCGCGATCGGTGGGCGCGCCGCCGTCGAGCAGCGCGGCTTCTGGCAGACGACCGTCGTCCCGATGGGCGGCTCGTACGTCCGCTACGCCTTCGTCGACGAGGCCGCCGACCGGCTCTACCTGTACTACGGCATGACGTTCGCGCCCGACCGCACGCTCGACAAGCGCGCGTTCCTCCGCCAGATGGAAGCCATCGGCTACACCCTGCGCCCCGCTGCGGACGTGCCTCAGGATGCCGCTGCCGCATCTCCCTGACCGTTTCCTTTCTCGCCTAGACCGTTTCCCCTGATGTCCACCCAGACCGCCCCTTCCCCCGCCGACACCCCCGAGGGCGAGGGCCAGATCCTCCGCCTCGGCCTGCCGAAGGGCAGCCTCCAAGAGTCCACGTTCGACCTGCTGGAGAAAGCTGGCTACGGCTTCTCCGTCCGCTCGCGGAGCTACTTCCCGTCCATCGACGACGACGAGCTGACGGCGATGCTCGTCCGCGCCCAGGAGATGGGCAAGTACGTCGCCGACGGCGTGTTCGACGCCGGCATCACCGGCCTCGACTGGATCGCCGAGACCGGCGCCGACGTCCACGTGGTCGCCGACCTGGTGTACTCGAAGGCCTCCATGCGACCCGTCCGCTGGGTGCTCGCCGTGCCCGAAGACTCCGACATCCACTCGGTGAAGGACCTGGAGGGCAAGCGGATCGCGACCGAGGTGGTCGGCCTCACGGAGCGCTGGCTCGCCGAGCACGGCGTCACCGCCGACGTCGAGTTCTCGTGGGGCGCCACCGAGGTGAAGGCCCCCGACTTGGTCGACGCCATCGTCGAGGTAACCGAGACCGGCAACTCGCTCCGCGCCAACAAGCTTCGCATCGTGGACGTGCTGCTCTCGTCCAACACCCAGCTCGTCGCCAACCACGACGCGTGGCAGGACCCGTGGAAGCGGGAGAAGATCGAGAACCTTGCCCTGCTCTTGGAGGGCGCCATCCGCGCCGAGGGCAAGGTGGGCCTGAAGCTGAACGTCCGCCGCGACGACCTCGCCTCGATCGTGGAGCGGCTCCCGGCGCTCCGCAACCCGACCATCTCGCCACTCTTTTCGGACGAGTGGGTGGCCGTCGAGACGATCATCGAGGAACGGCAGGTCCGCAAGCTGATCCCCGAGCTGAAGCGCCTCGGCGCCGAGGGAATCATCGAGTACCCGCTCAACAAGATGATTCCCTAGTTCGTCGGGCGTAGGACGTGGGGAGGCGATCTTTCCCACGCTCCACGCACACCCACCCACGCTATGCAACTCCTCGACCTCTGCTTCGGCCGCTCCGGCGACAAAGGCGACGCCGTCAACGTCGGCCTGATCGCTCGCGACCCGGCGCACTACGACTGGCTCCGCGAGACCGTCACGGCGGAGGTGGTCAAAGCCCACTTCGGCCCGCGCTGCACCGGCGAGGTGGAGCGGTTCGAGCTGCCGAACCTGTCGGCGCTGAACTTCATGCTGCACGGCGCGCTCGGCGGCGGCGGCACGGTGTCGCTGAAGCTCGACGCGCAGGGCAAGACGTACGCTGCGCACCTGCTCCGGATGGAGGTCGAGGCCCCGCCCGTGGCCGCGTGATCGTTCGGCGAGCGTTGGGACTGGTGGCGCTCGCCGTGCTGGCGGGCTGCGGCGAGTCCACCCCTCGCGTCGACCCGGCGCTGGTGGACGCACTCGCCGAACTGCACCTCGCCGACGCCCGCGCGGCGCTCGACACCGTGGACGCTCGTCGCCCGGCGCTGGCCGACAGCCTCCGCCGGGTCGCGCTGGCGGCCCACGGCCTCGACTCGGCGGCGCTCGCCGCCCGCCTCGACCAGCTCGCGGCAGACCCCGATGTTGCCCGCGCGACGTATGATTCCGTCGACGCGTGGCTCGTCCGCGAGCGGCAGGGGCCGCCGCCGGACTCCGGGGCCACCTTCTTCCAGCCGTAGCGGCTCGCCCTCCCCCCTCCGCATGCCCGTCCCCGCCCTCATCGAAACCTTGCAGGTGTTCACCACCGGCGGCACCATCGACAAGGAGTACTTCGACGCGAAGAGCGCCTACGAGATCGGCGAGCCGCAGATCGTGGAGCTGCTCCGCGAGGCGGGGGTCTCGTTCGAGATCGCCGTCGAGACGCTCATGCGCAAGGACTCGCTCGACATCACCGAGGCCGACCGCCAGGTCATCGCCGAGCGAGTCGCGGCCTCCCCGCACCGCTGCGTGATCGTGACCCACGGCACCGACACGATGGCCGCCACCGCCCGCGTGGTCGCCGACGCGCTCGCCGAGGCGGAGGCTGAGCACACGGTCGTGTTCGTCGGCTCGCTCGCGCCGGCCCGGTTCAAGGCCAGCGACGCCGAGTTCAACGTGGGCTTCGCGTCGGCCGCTGTACAGACGCTTCCGCCTGGTGCGTACGTTGCCATGAACGGCCGCGTCTTCGACCCGTACCACGTACGCAAGGACCGGGAACGCAACCGGTTCGAACCTGTCACCCCGACGGCCTGACCCCGTAGGGGCCTCTTCCTGCTCCCCACCTCCCTGATCCATGACCCGTTTGTCCCTCTCTGGCGCGCTCGCGCTCGCTCTTTTCGCCACCGGCTGCTCGACCACCACGGTCACCATGGTGGACGACATGCCCGACCCGGCGCCGACGCCCGGTGACATGGCGATGGTCTCGGAGTGCGTCGACGGCGCGGCCTCGGCCGAAGGCAGCACGTTCGAGTGCTCCAACGTCGACCTCGTCGCCTACGTCCCGCTCGAGGCCTTCGACGCGGACCAGCTCAACGACATCTGGGGCTGGACCGACTCGGAGACCGGCAAGGAGTACGCGATCGTTGGCCTCGCCAACGGCACGGAGTTCATCGACATCTCCAACCCGACCAACCCGATCCTGCTGGGCAAGCTGCCCACGCAGACCGTCTCGACGGTCTGGCGCGACATCAAGGTCTACCGCGACCACGCCTTCATCGTGTCCGAGGCCCGCAACCACGGCATGCAGGTCTTCGACCTGACGCGCCTCCGGGGCCTGACCTCCGACCAGGGGGAGTTCACGGCTGATGCCCACTACGACAAGGTCACGAACGTCCACAACATCGTGATCAACGAGGACTCGGGCTTCGCGTACGCGGTCGGCTCGGGCTCCCAGGGCGACGACCTGCCCGCCGAGTGCGGCGCGCCGGGCTTCCACGTGATCAACATCCAGGACCCGACCAACCCGACGTTCGTGAACTGCTTCTCGGACGCCTCCAAGGACACGTCGCCGGTCTCGGCGCCGGGCTACACCCACGACGCCCAGTGCATCAACTACGACGGGCCGGACGCGGACTACACCGGCCGTGAGATCTGCGCCGCCTCCAACGAGGACGTCGTGACGTTCTTCGACGTGACCGACAAGATGAACGTCCGCATCATCTCGATGGCCGAGTACCCGCAGGACGCCTACACGCACCAGGGCTGGTTTACCGAGGACCGCCGCGCGTTCATGGCCAACGACGAGCTCGACGAGACGAACGGCTACGTCAGCACCCAGCGGACGCTGCTGTTCAACGTCGAGAACCTCGACGAGCCCGAGTTCATCGGCATCTACGACTCCGGCATCACGACGATCGACCACAACCTCTACGTCAAGGGCGACCTGAGCTACCAGAGCAACTACCACTCCGGCCTCCGGATCATCGACCACTCGGACGTGCTGAACGGCAACCTCGTCGAGGTCGGCTACTTCGACACCTACCCGGCAGCGACGGAGATCAGCTTCGGCGGCCAGTGGAGCAACTACCCGTACTTCCCGAGCGGCCTCGTGATCGCGAGCGACTCGAACACGGGCTTCTTCGTGCTCCGCCCGAACATCTCGATCACCATGTAAGCCGACGGCCTTCGGGCTCGTGCAGGCTCCGCGGGGGACTCGGCATCGCGCCGGGTCCCCCGCTTCGTTTGTGCCCTTCCGGGACCCGAGGAACGAGCCCGAGCGCGCGTAGGTTGGCCGCGCCCCTCCTGCCCGACCATGCGTCTCCGCCTCTCACTCCTGCTCGCCCTCGGCCTCGTTGTCGCCCCCCCCGAGGCGGGCGCACAGGACGCCCGCGCCGACTGCGTCGGCGGCGTGGCTGCGCTGCCGGACGTGGGCGCGTTCCCCTGCCTCGGCGTCGACCTGGTGGGGTACCTCTCTGTCGGCTCGTTCAGCAGCCCGGGCTCGCCGGCGGCCACCGGCAACAACGACATCTGGGGCTGGACCGACCCGCTGACGGGCACCGAATACGCACTGGTGGGCACGACCAACGGGACGGCCTTCGTGGACCTCTCCACGCCCCAGTTCCCTCGCCTCGTAGGCAAGCTGCCGACCAGCAACGAGCTGACGCCGGTCTGGCGCGACATCAAGGTCTACCGCAACCACGCCTACGTCGTGGCCGACAATGCGCGCGACCACGGGGTGCAGGTGTTCGACCTGACGCGCCTCCGCGGCCTCACCGGCGACCCGGTCACGTTCGCCCCGGACGCGGTGTACCCGGGCATCCGCTCGGCGCACAACATCGTGATCAACGAGGACACCGGCTTCGCATACGTCGTCGGGTTTCGGTACCCGGCAGGCGAGCGGGAGGCGCTGGGGCTGCCTGCCTCCTGCGACCTGCCCGGCTTCCACGTGCTCGACCTCGCCGACCCCGCCGCGCCGGCCTTCGTGACGTGCTTCTCCGACGCCGACATCGAGGTCGGCCCCCGCACGCCCGGCTACACGCACGACGCGCAGTGCGTCGTCTACGACGGACCGGACGCCGACTACACGGACCACGAGCTGTGCTTCGCCGCCAACGAGGACGTGGTGACGGTCTTCGACGTGACCGACAAGAGCGACATCACGATCGTCTCGCAGGCGTTCTACCCGTCCACCTCGTACACGCACCAGGGCTGGCTCACGGCCGACCAGCGGTTCTTCCTCACCGACGACGAGTTGGATGAGCGGAACGGGCTCGTGCCCACCCAGCGGACCATCGTGCTGGACTTCCTCGACCTGGACGATCCGGAGTTCGCCTACGTCTACGACTCCGGCCTGCCGTCGATCGACCACAACCAGTACGTCCGGGGCCGGTACAGCTTCCAGAGCAACTACGAGACGGGGCTGCGGATTCTCGACCTGAGCCAGGTGGCCCAGGGGACGCTCACCGAGGCCGCCTTCTTCGACACGTACCCGGACGCGAACACGGTCTCGTTCAACGGCCAGTGGAGCAACTACCCGTACTTCGAGAGCGGGCTGGTGATCGCCAACGACGGCGACTACGGCCTCTTCGTGCTCCGCCCTGACGCCTCGTTGGACGTTACCAACGCAGGCGGCCCCGTGCCGCGGTCCGGGTTCTCGCTCTCCGCGCCGCGCCCGAACCCCTCTGCCGGCGACACCCGGCTGACGCTCCAGGTCGACACCGCGCAGCAGGTCCGCGCCGAGCTGTTCGACGTGGCGGGCCGCCGCATGGCCTCGCTGTACTCTGGTCCAGCGACGCCGGGCACGCGCCTCACGCTAGCGGTCTCCGGGACGAACCTCCCGGCGGGCGTCTACGTGGTCCGCGTGGTCGGCGAGGCGTTCGAGGCGTCCCAGCGAGTCGTGCTCACGCGGTAAGACGACGGACGAGAAGGCACGGTCCCGGCGCGGCGTACGTTGCTCCGGTCTCCCCTTCCCCTGCCCGATGCTGCGCGCGCTCGCCGTCCTCGTCTTCGCCCTGATTGCCACCCTGACCGCACCCGCCTCGGTCGCCCAGTCGGCCGCCTGCGTGGACGGGACCGCAGGCGGCTACGCTTGCGACCGGATCGACCTCGTGGCCCACTTCACGCCCCAGGAGTTGGGCGCCCCGCCCGAGGGTGCCTGCCCCAGTCCCTATCCCGGCCTGTGCGCCAACGATATCTGGGGCTGGGAGGACTCAGAGACCGGGCGGCGATACGCCATCGTCGGGCTGGCCGTCGGGACGGCGTTCGTGGACGTGACTACCCCGAGCGCGCCGGTCCGCCTCGGCATGCTGCCGACGGCCACCGTGCCCTCCAGCTGGCGCGACGTGAAGGCCCTGGGCGATGTCGCCCTCGTCGTGGCCGAGGCGAGCGACCACGGCATCCAGGTGTTCGACCTGACGCGCCTCCGCGGCCTCTCCGAGGACCCCGCCCGGCGGTTCGCCGCCGACGCGCGCTACACCGGCGTCCGCTCGGCGCACAACCTGGTGGTCAACGAGAGCAGCCAGATGGCCTACGCCGTCGGCTCGCGCGTGGCCGGCACCTCGTTCCCAGCCGCGTGCTCGTCGCGCGGGCTCCACGCCGTCGACTTCTCGGACCCGCTCAACCCGGTATTTGCAGGGTGCTTCAGCGACGCCGTCGACGGCGGCGACTCCGGCTACACGCACGACGCGCAGTGCGTCACGTACGACGGGCCGGATGCCGACTACACGGGCCGCGAGATCTGCTTCGCCTCGAACGAGAACACGGTCTCGATCTTCGACGCGACCGACCCGGCCCGCGCTGTGCTGATCTCGAAGGTCGCCTACCCGAACTCGGCGTACACGCACCAGGGCTGGCTCACCGAGGATGGGCGCTACTTCCTCGCCAACGACGAACTGGACGAGTACTACGGCCGCGTCGCCACCCAGCGAACGCTGGTGCTGGACGTGGCGGATCTCGATGACCCCGGACTCGACTTCATCTACGACTCGGGGATGCAGACCATCGACCACAACCTCTATGTGCTCGGCAACCTCGCCTACGAGAGCAACTACGAGGCGGGCCTGCGGGTCCTCGACCTGTCACGCATCGCGGACGGTGAGTTGGAGGAGGTGGCGTGGTTCGACACGTACCCGCTCGACACATCGATCAACTTCGCCGGCCAGTGGAGCAACTACCCGTACTTCGGCGACGGCCTCGTGATCGCCAACGACGGCGAGACGGGCTTCTTCGTCCTCCAGGTGGACCCGCTGCTTGCCACCTCCGCCTCAGGCGAGGCGCCGACCGAGACGACGGCGCGTCTCTCGGAGCCGCGCCCGAACCCCACGTCCGGCGGCGCGCAACTGACGCTCCGTGTCGACGCGGTTCAGACGGTGTGTGCGGAGTTGTTCGACGTGGCCGGGCGTCGCGTGGCGTCGGTGTACGACGGCACAGCCAGCCCCGGCGCGGACCTGACGCTGTCGGTTTCCGGCGCAGGCCTCCCGGCGGGCGTCTACGTGGTCCGCGTCGCCGGCGAGACGTTCCAGGCCTCGCGACGCCTCGTGCTGACGCGGTGACCCACGACGCGTAGGGGCACGGCGGATCGCGTCCGCAGGCCTTACCGGGTGAGGTACCGCTGACCCGCAGGCGTCAACTCGAACCGGACCGCGAGCGGGTCGACCAGTCGGAGCAGGCCTTCCTCCACGAGCCAGTCGGCCAGCACGCGGGTGCGCCGGGGCGCGTCCGGCCCGGCGGGCTGGTCGCCGCGGTCGACGGCGTCGAGGATGCGGCGCAGGAGCGGCTCGTCGGCCGGGGTGATCACCTCCGGGCGATGGCGTCCGAGGCACACGTCGCAACGTCCGCAGCGGGGCGGCGCGGGCTCGCCGAAGTAGGCCAGCAGGTGCTGGCGGCGGCACCCGAGCGCGTTGGCGTAGCGGACCACGTCGTCCAGGCGGGCGTGGGCGCGCTGGCGGCCCCGGTCGAGCGCGGCCGCGTCGACAGGCACGGTGCGTGTGCGCGCGTGGTGCCAGGCGAGAGTGAGTCCAGCCTCGGGGCGACTGACTTCCAGCAGGCGACGCGCGGCGAGGTAGTCGAGCCCCGCGTCGAGGCGGGCTTCGGGCAACCCCAGCGCCTCCGCCAGCGGCGCCAGCCGGAGCGTCGCGCCCTCGCCCGCCTCGGCCGGCAGGCGACGCACCAGCGCGTCGGCGAACGTCTGCACGGCCAGCCCTTCCGACTCGACGGCCCGCATCAGCCCGTCGCGCCCCCGAGGCAGGCGGACCCGCACCTCGCCCGGCCGCGGCCGGACCACCGACCATGCACCGTCCGCCGCGAGCCGGTCCACGGCAGCACGGACGATGCCGACCGGCCGCTCCGCGACGGACGCCAGCGTCGTCAGGTCGAGCGTGACGAGCCCGTCGGGCTCGCTTCCCAGCGCGACCTGCCCGAGGCTTCCCGCCGCCGCGTAGACCGCCTGCACGTCCGCCGGTGTCGGGTGGCCGCGATCGGCGAAGTCGCGTGGCAGCGACTCCGCGTCGGGGCCGACGGCGAGGACGGCGTAGCTCCGGTCCCCATCGCGCCCTGCCCGACCAGCCTCCTGGTAGTACGCCTCCAGCGTCGGCGGCAGCGCTGTGTGGACCACGGCCCGCACGTCGGCCTTGTCGATACCCATCCCGAACGCGCTCGTGGCGGCGACGACGCGCGTCTCGCCCGCCAGCCACCGCCGCTGGGTGGCGTCGCGGAGGCCGCGGTCGAGCCCGGCATGGTAGGGCTCCGCGGAGATGCCCTCCCGTCGGAGGCGCCCGGCGACGGCCTCGGTCGCACGCCGCGTCCCGGCGTACACGAGCCCCGCGCCCGGCACCGCCTGGAACACGTCCAGCGCCTGCCGCACCGGGTCCTGCACGTGGTGGACGCTCCACACGAGGTTCGGGCGGTCGAAGCCGCGCACGATGACCGCCGGGTCGCGAAGCGCGAGTTGGTCGAGGATGTCACGCCGGACCTCGGGCGTCGCGGTCGCCGTCACCGCCACGACGGGGACCGGGTTGCCCTCGGCGGTGGTCATCAGAGGCCGGGCCGCGGCGATCTGGCGGTAGGCGGGGCGGAAATCGTGGCCCCACTCCGAGATGCAGTGCGCCTCGTCGATGGCGAGCAACGTCACATCCAGCCGGGGCGCGCGGGCGGCGAACAGCTCCGTCTGGAGACGCTCCGGGGTGAGGTAGACGAGCCGGTAGAGGCCGTGCTCGGCGTCGGTCCACACCTGATCCGACTGGCGGCGGCTGAGGCCGCCGTGTAGCGCCGCCGTGCGGACGCCCCGCCGTGCGAGCGCGTCCACCTGGTCCTGCATCAGCGCCACCAGTGGCGAGACGACGAGCGCGAGGCCACGCCGCGAAACCGGCGGGACCTGGTACACGAGCGACTTGCCTCCGCCCGTCGGCAGGACTGCGAGCACGTCGCGGTCTGCGAGCACGGCGGCCACCGCCGCATCCTGGCCCGGACGAAACGCCGGATAGCCCCACACCTCGTTGAGGGTGCGGAGAACCTCGTCGGGGATCGCGGGCGCAGGGGTCGCGGGTGCCATGCGCCCAAGCTAGCGGCGGCGCTCCTCCCGTTCGGCTCCCCGCTCTCGACGGGTCTGGAGGGGGTCGAGAAAAAAAGTCGAGACGAGAGGTTACGTCTACGACCGTGCCGGGTCTATGTGCGTGCCTGTTGGGCATCGCGACACGCGGGCTTGATGGTGGTGGCCGGCGCGACCTGGATCCGTGGTGGGGTCGATGGGTCGCGCCGGTTTTGTTTTGGGACGGCACGGCGGAGGGAGGGGGTACCTTTCGAGGTGACCCCCTCCTCCGTGTCTCCTCCCCTCGTCTCGGTCGTCATCGTCACCTGGAATGGACGGCCGCTGCTGGAGCGCTTCCTTCCCAGCGTCCTCGCGACGGACTACCCCGCCCTCGAAGTGGTAGTGGCGGACAACGCCTCGGAGGACGGGACGGCAGCCTGGCTCGCCGAAACGTATCCCGACGTGGTGGTGGTCCGCCACGCAGAGAACGGACTGTTCGCGAAGGGCAACAACGACGCCGTTCCGTCCGCCTCGGGCGACGTGCTGTGCTTCCTCAACAACGACGTGGAGGTCCCGCCAAGCTGGCTGACGCCCCTCGTCGCTGCGCTGGACGACCCCGAGGTCGTCGCCGTGCAGCCGAAGCTGCTCCAGCACGGCGACCGCACCCGGTTCGAGTACGCGGGCGCGTCAGGCGGCTTCCTGGACGCGTTCGGCTACCCGTTCACGCGCGGACGCATCTTCGACACCCTGGAGCCCGACATCGGCCAGTACGACGACGCGCGGGATGTCTTCTGGGCGACCGGCGCCGCGCTCCTGGTTCGCCGCGAGGCGTTCGAATCGGCGGGGGGGTTCGACGAATCGTTCGGGATGCACATGGAGGAGATCGACCTGTGCTGGCGCCTCCAGCGCGCAGGCGGGAGGATCCGCGTCGAGCCCGCGTCGGAGGTTTACCACCTCGGCGGTGCCTCGCTGCCGCAGGGCGATCCCCGGAAGATGTTCTACAACATCCGCAACGGGCTCGTGATGCTGGCCAAGAACCTCCCGGCCGCCGAGGCCCGGCGCGTCTTCCGCGCCCGGCGCGTGCTGGACGCCGTCGCCACAACACGCGCGTGGGTCGGCGGCAACCGCGCCGAGGCAGACGCCATCCGCAGAGGTCGCCGCGAGGCCCTCGCCCGCATCGCCCAGGTCGCTCCCCCCAGAGACGAGGTGCCGGTCCTCCCCCCCTACCGAGGCAGCATCGTGCTGGATGCGTTCGTGCGGGGACTCCGGCGGTTCTCGGACCTTCCAGGAAGCCGGTTCGCGTCTGGCTGGCGACGGTAGAGCGCCCACGCTCCGGTCACCTCACGAGGCAGGAGGCCCCGACCGGGACCAGCGTCCTCAGGCGTCCTTCGACGTGACCACTGCCGCGATGGCCGCGAGCACCACCACCATCCCGACCACGCCGAGCGACGTCGGCACCTCACTGAAGACGACCAGGGCGACGGTCGACGCGAACACGGGCTCAGAGAGGCTCAGCAGGCCGATCAGCGCGGCGGGCAGGTACTTGAGCGCGTAGGCGAACGACCCGTGGCCGAGGAGTCCCGGCCCAATTCCCATCGCGATGGCCAGCAAGGCGATGGGCCAGGGCAGCCCGAGCGGCACGCCCGCCACCCACACCCCCACCAGACACGTCACCGCGGCGGCGCCGTTGAGGAGCGCGAAGTAAGCCACGAATGAGGTCCGCTGGCGGACCGAACGGCCGATGAGGAGGTAGACCGACACCAGCACCGCCGCGCCGAGAGCGAGGCTGTTGCCGAGCGCCGGGTTCGGGTACATGCCGGACCCGGAGCCTTCGCTGAGCCCGATCATCACCGCACCGACCACGGCGACGCCGATGGCCGCCGCCGTGCGCCGCGATGGACGCTCCGACAGGAAGACGGCGCCCAACACCGCGATGAAGACCGGACTCGTGGTGACCAGCACCGACGCGCTGGCGACGCTCGTCAGCTGGACCGACACGATCCAGGCCATGAAGTGGAGCCCCAGCAGGACGCCCGCGCCGAGCACCAGGGCCCACTCGCGCAGCGAGAACGCAGCCACCTCGGCGCGCGACTGGGCCAACGCGACTGGCGCGAAGACCGCCGTGACGGCCATGGTGCGCCACGCGGCGAGCGTCAGCGCCGGCACGTCGCCCGCGAGCCGGATCAGGATGGGCGACGAGCCGACGGCCAGCAGTCCGAGCCCCACCAGGATCCAGACATGCGCCGGAGCCTTCGCCACTAGCGGAGACGGTCCATCGACCGGATCTTCTCGATGTCCTTGGTCACGCCCTGCCGCGCCATCCGCAGCAGCACGTAGGCCACGATCGGCTGCATGGCGACGAGGTAGTAGCCCACCGGGGCCTGGAAGTCTCCGCTGTCGAAGGCGAGGTAGAGCCCCACCAGCACCACCACGACCAACACGAGGTCGAGCCACTGCGCGGCGTAGATCACCTTGCGCTGCAGCTCGCGGTTCTTGTAGAGGGCGACCGACACCAGGGCGACGAGCGCGGTCACGCCCGCCAGGGCGTATCCGACCACACCGAGCCACGCCCGTTCGGCCGCGATGGCCGCGGCCCAGGTCTCCCCGAGGCCGACGAAGAGCGCCAGCAGGAGCGCGCCGGCGACGAGATAGAGGGTCTGGATGCGCTGGATCATGCCGATGTGCGGAGAGCGTGCGGGAAGGAGCGGCGGGCTACGCCGCGACGTGGGCGCGGACCCGCTCGGCTACGGCGTCGCCGAACGCGGCCGTCGTGGCCGTGCCGCCGAGGTCGCCCGTCAGCTTGGACGGATCGGAATACACGTCGTGGAGGGCGAGACGGACCGCCTCGGCAGCGGCGTCCTCGCCGAGGTGCTTGAGCATCATCTCGCCGGAGCGGATGACGGCAGTCGGGTTGGCGATTCCCTGCCCCGCGATGTCGGGCGCGGAGCCGTGGACGGCCTCGAACACGGCGCAGTCCGCACCGATGTTGGCCGAGCCGGTCACGCCGAGCCCGCCGACGAGGCCGGACATCAGGTCGGAGAGGATGTCGCCGAACAGGTTCGTGGTGACGATCGAGTCGAAGTCCTGCGGATGGATCACGAGTTGCATCGCCATGTTGTCCACGATGCGGTCGTCGAAAGCGATGTCCGGGAAGTCCGACGCGATCTCCTTGCCGATGGAGAGGAACATGCCGCCGGTCTCCTTCAGGATGTTGGCCTTGTGGACCAGCGTGAGCCGCTTCCGGCCGCGCCGCTGGGCATCCTCGAAGGCGAACCGGATGATGCGCTCGCAGCCGCCGCGCGTCGCCCGCGCGATGGAGTCGGCAATCTGGTTCTTCTTGTCGAAGTACTCGATGCCTGCGTAGAGGCCCTCCGTGTTCTCACGGTAGAGCATCAAGTCGACGCCCTCGAACGGCCCGTGCGTGTTGGGCAGCGTCTCGCAGGGACGGATGTTGGCGTACAGGTCGAAGTGCTGCCGGATGCGGACGTTGATGCTCCGGAATCCTGTGCCGACCGGCGTCGTGAGCGGCCCCTTGAAGGCGAGGCGCGTCCGGTCGATGGAGTCGATCGTGGCCTGAGGCAGCGGGTCGCCACCGTCCTCGAAGGCTCCCATGCCCGCCTCCTGCCGGTCCCAGTCGAAGACAACCCCGGTCGCCTCGATGACCTTCACGGCCGCGTCAATGACTTCAGGCCCGATGCCGTCGCCAGGAATGAGAGTTGCGGAGTAGGCCATAGGATGCGAGACGAGGAGACAGGAAGCTAGACGGGGCCTGTGGGGCCTCGGCATGGAGTCCGGGCGAAACGCAGCGTCCCAGTTCCGGTGCCCGGCCCCGAGCATCTGTGCGCGGACTTCGCCGGGGAAGGCGCTCGTCGCCAGCCTCCCCTGCTGAGGCGAGCGGCAGCATGAAGCCACAAACGAAAACCGGGACGCCCCGCGTGGAGCGCCCCGGTCGGGATCGGTCGGAGTCGAGTGCTACTCGGCCTCGCGAGAGGTCGAGTAGTTGACGCGGAGCGCCTCGGCCTCGCGCAACTCCTGCTGCACATCGTAGAGAAGACCCGTCTCCACGTCACGGTCGACGCGCATCGAGACGATGGTCCGCGGCTCGGTGCGGAGGGCGGCGTACATCGCCTGGCGAATCTGGGGCAGCTCGCGGACGATGGCGTCGTCGATCTGCACCGCTGGGTCGCCGAGGCCGGACTCCAGCTTCTCGGGCCCGATGTAGACGTACTGAATGAGTCGCTTCTGGTCGATCTTCTCGATGGCCTCGGCCGCAGGGATCGAGACGTTGACGAGCAGCTCCGTCTCGCGGAGCACCGTCGTCACCATGAAGAAGATCAGCAGCATGAAGATGATGTCCGGCAGCGATGCTGTCGGGATCTCCTGCTTCGTGTTGGCGCTCTTCTTCTTGAAGTGGGCGGACATAGAGGGGATGCGTGAAAGGTGATGAGTGACGGGGTTGGAGCGATGAAGGGCCGAGGCGACGTCGAGTCACCCGATCCCTTCACCCCTCACTCAATCGGGATCCGGCTCGGCGAGGGAGATCTTGAGCGGGTAGCGCTCCGCGATCACGTCCGGCTCGGTCTCCCCGGTGTCCGGGTCCTCGGCCAGTCGGGCCTTGTACTCGCCGTACGGCATGCCGAACTCCTGCTGCGCCGCCTGATCGCGGACATCGTTGTACGCCGACTTGATCTCGTCGAGGACCGCGATGTAGGTCTCGTACGGGAGGCCACGCTTGGTCTTGAACGACGTGACCGCCTTGTCGGGGGAGGTCGAGAGCTGGGGCTCGCGCCCGTTGTTCAGGATGTGGCGCTTCACGATGTCGCGGATGGCCGCGACGTTCGTCACCTCGTTGTCGATCAGCACGACGCCGTTGGCGTTGACGAGGACGTTGAGGAGGTTGCGCTGGTTGATCTCCGGCGGCTCCTGCTCGTCGAGCTTCGGCGGGAGCTGCATGTAGATCCCCTTGTCTGCGTTGATCGTCGTCGTGACGAGGAAGAAGATCAGCAGCAGGAACGCGATGTCGGCCATCGAGGACGATGGGATCTCAGCGTCGCGCTTCTTGCGGGGCTTGAGGAGCGGCATGGGGTCGAAGAGAGAAGTCCGCGGAGAGAACGGCGGGCCGGGGCCGGTCGCGTGGAGCGCAGCGACGTGCCTCCACGCGATCGGTTACGAGAACAGGCTCCGGGCGCCCGAGATGATGAGCGCGAGGAAGCCCGAGAGCGTCAGCGAGAGCGCGGTCGCAACCGCGGCGCCGGTGGCCGTCCCGTCGACCGCGTACGCGATGACGAAGATCAGGACCGGGAGGGCGAAGGCAGCGAGGCCGAGCTTGCTCTGGCTGAGCACGGTGCCGGCGTTCTTGAGCCCGAACCCGACCATCATCAGCAGCGAGACCGCGATGAGGACGAGGACGAGATAGATGAGGGCAGTAGCCATCAGGAAAGGAGGGGCTGGAGGAGGCGGCCGCTCGGCCTCGGCGGGGACACCGCCGAGGCGAGCAGAGCCGCTTGCTTACGAGAGGTCGGCGCCCGTCATGTCGGGGCCGGTGCCCAGCTCGCCACCGGCGCGCGGGAGCGTGCCGCGGGCGGAGCGGCCCGAGAGGGCCGGGCGGCCGACCGACATCATCGCCAGCGAGTCGATCAGCTCGACCGAGGCCTCCTCCATGTCGGCCGTGATGCGGTCGATCTTGGAGACACAGTAGTTGTAGAACACCTGCAGGATGATGGCGGCGATGAGGCCGAAGACGGTCGTGAGGAGGGCGATCTTGATGCCTCGGGCCACGAGCGACGGCGAGATGTCGCCCGCCGCCTCGATGGCGTCGAACGCCTCGACCATGCCGACGACCGTCCCGAGGAAGCCGAACATCGGCGCCAGGGAGATGAAGAGCGAGAGCCACACGAGGCCGCGCTCCAGGAAGCTCATCTCGATGGAGCCGTACGAGACGACCGCCTTCTCGACGGCGTCCATGCCCTCGTCGAAGCGCGTCAGGCCCGCTTGGACGACGGACGCGACCGGGCCGCGGGTGTTGGCGCAGATCTCCTCGGCTGCAGCGACGCCCTGCGGCCCGCTGTCGAGGGCCTCCTTGACGCGCGCCATGAACTTCGGCGCGTTGATGTCCGAACGGTTGAGCGACAGGATGCGCTCGAAAGCGATGGCGAGGCCGATGATCAGCGAGATCAGCACGGGCCACATGTAGTTACCGCCCTCGTTGAAGCGGTAGACGAGGTCGTTGGCGAAGCCGTTGGAGGCGGCCTCCTGCAGAAGGAGCAGGGCGGAAAGCGTCATGGGTGAGTACCTCGGGTGGGGAAACGGGTGGGGTCAGGAGGGCCGCCGGGTGCTGGCCCCGGAACGATCGGGAAAGGGCGACGCGATGGCGCCAGACGTGGACGGCAATATCCCTCCGCCCTCCTGGAATGTCAACGCGCCACGAAGGCTCTCTGTCGGTGGCGCTTCCGAGAGAGACCCCAGACGCGCTCGAAACCCCAGACACACGGGCCCCGGAGGAGTTGCTCTCCCGGGGCCCGAGACCTGACAACCAATGGAATCCCCTACCGCGAGACCTGCGCGAGCTGGTCCGCGTCGCGCCAGTGGGCCATCGCCTCGCGGATCGCCGGGTCGATCTGGCCGACAACCGGGTAGAACGCCTCGGCGTCGAACAGACGGCGTGCCATGAAGGCCCGGATGCGGGTCTCGATGTCGACGCGCGCAGCCAGCGCCTCGCTGCGCACGAGCACGTCCTCCTCCTCCTCGTCCGGCCGGGAGGCGACGACGGGCGTCCCTTCGCGCTCGACGAAGTCCAGGAAGCGATTGAAGTCGGCGTCCGACAGACGGTAGTTGCGGACGAACTCGGCCTCGCGGCCCTCCCACTGCGACCGGAACGCGTCGCCGCGACGCTCCAGGTCCACGCGTGCGAAGTTGTTGTCGAGGTTCTTGCCGATCACCGTGCGGAGCGCCGCCGAGAGCGTGTCCACGGCAACGATGTAGTCCGGAAGGATGCCGCCACCGCCGAAGACGGTGCGGCCGTTGGCGGTCGCGAAGGTGAGCGAGTCCGGGACTTGCGCCCCGAAGACGGCGGCATCCACGCGTCCGCCCGACGCGACCAGGTCGCCCTCGATGCCTTCCCGGAGCTCGACCTTGGACGCGAAGTAGTCCTCGTCGCTCTCGCCGACCTCGTAGGGCGTCTGGATGAGGCGTCCCGACGGCGTGTAGTACCTCGACACGGTCATCTGGAGGACGCTGCCGTCGGTCATCGGGAACTGCTGCTGGACGAGGCCCTTGCCGAACGACCGGCGGCCGATCAGGTAGGCGCGGTCATGGTCCTGCAGCGCGCCCGCGACGATCTCGCTGGCACTCGCCGAGTTCTCGTCGATCAGCACGATCACCGGGCCGCCCTCGTAGATGCCGCCCGCGGTGGCGCGGTACTGACGGCGGTTGGATGGGTGGCGGCTCTCGGTGTAGACGATCATCTCGCCCGCGCCCAGGAACTCGTCGGCGATCTCGTAGGCCTGGTCGAGCAGGCCGCCCGCGTTGCCGCGGAGGTCGAGCACGAGGCGCGTCATGCCCTGGCCCTGCAGGTCGCGGATGGCGTCGCGGACCTCGTCGTGGCTGGTCCGCGCGAAGCGCTGCAGCTTGATCAGGCCCGTCTCGTCATCGACCATGTAGGACGCGATGACCGTGTTCAGCGGAATCCGGTCGCGGATGATGCTGTAGTCGAGCGTCTCCCGGTAGCCGGGTCGCTTCACGACGATGTCCACGGACGTGCCGCGCGGCCCCTTGAGGCGGCTCTGCACGCCGTCGGCGTCGATGCCGACCGCGGTCTCGCCGTCGATCTCGATGATGCGGTCGCCCGGCTGGAGGCCCGCCTCGTCGCTCGGTCCGCCCGCGATGGGCATTAGCACGACCAGCGTGTCGGCTTCCGCGCGGCCTTCGACGAACTCGTAGTAGATGCCGACGCCCTCGAAGCTGGCGTCGAAGCTCTCACGCACGCGGCGCATCTCGTCGGACGAGATGTAGATCGAGTGGGGGTCGAGTCCGGCGAGCATGCCCTCGATGGCATCCTCGGCCAGCTCCGACGAGTCGACCTGCTCGACGTAGGCCCGGGTGATGTACTCGTAGGCCTCCTCGATCTTGCGGAGTTGCTCCATCTCCTCGGAGCCGGAAACGGCGTCCTGGACCTGGACGCCGACGAGAAGACCGACGGCCAGTAGACCGGCGCCGAGGAAGGGAGTCAGGCGGATGCGGGGCATAGCGTGCGGCGAGTGCGAATGCCTGCCCAACGGACGGAGGCTGGCGTTGGTGCGAGTACGGTGGAACACGGAGGCGGTTCGTCGTTCGTCCACAAAATAGGCGCGCGGGCGGAACCCCCGAGGGGAGGGCATCGGCGACGGGTGCGGAGGTGTGGAACAGGATCGCGGACCGGAACCTTTCCCGGCCCTCCGTTGAACCCGTCTCCCCCTCGCCCCGTCGTCCATGACCAACAAAGCCGTCGCCCGCCAGCTGGCGCTCACCGCCGACCTGATCGAGCTGACGGGCGGCAACCCGTTCCGCGCACGCGCCTATGCATCGGGCGCCCGCACGGTCGAGCGGCTGGAGGCGCCTGTCGCCACCCTGGCCGCCTCGGGCGAGCTGTCCGGGGTCAAGGGCATCGGGAAGGGCCTCGTGGCCGACATCGAGGAACTGCTGGCGTCCGGCACGCTGGCGAGCACCGACGCGCTGCTCCAGTCGCTCCCGCCGGGGCTGCCGGAGGTGATGCGGGTCAAGGGGCTCGGTGTCAAGAAAGTGCGGACGCTGTGGCAGGACGCGGGGGTGACCTCGCTGGACCAACTGGAGGGCGCGGCCGTCTCGGGGCGGCTGGCGGAACTGCCCGGCTTCGGGGCGAAGACGGTCCAGAACCTTCTCGACGCGATCGAGCACCTGAAGGCCTACCGG
This sequence comes from Rubrivirga sp. SAORIC476, assembly GCF_002283555.1. NCBI lineage: Bacteria > Pseudomonadati > Rhodothermota > Rhodothermia > Rhodothermales > Rubricoccaceae > Rubrivirga > Rubrivirga sp. SAORIC476. The sequence continues at coordinate 706,377 of NZ_MVOI01000003.1, forward strand.
GGAAAGGCTCACCTCCGCGACGCGGTTGGGCCCGCGCTCGCCGTCCGCCAGAGGCTGCGCGCCGCCGGACTCCGGGCCGACCTCGCGGGCGCGGTTCGTCGCCAGTGCAACGTGGCCGACGCACTCGACCTCGTCGCCGTGGGCACGCCCGCGCAGATCGCCGAGGCGCTGGGTGGGGGCCGGGCCGAGGCGGACCGCGTCGAGGGCGCGATCCCGCTAGGCCTCCCCCTGACGGTCTTCGCGGCGACGGCGGAGACCTACGGGCGCGTCCTCTGGGAGCGTACCGGCCCGCGCGAGCACGTCGACGCGTTCACCGAGGCGCACGGCGCCCCGACGGACGTGGACGAGGAACAAGAGGTCTACACCGCCGCCGGGCTCCACCCGATCCCGGCGCCCCTCCGCGACGATCCCCACTGGCTGACCGTGGCCCGCGAGCCGCTGCCGACGCTCGTCCGCACCGGCGACCTGCGGGGCACGATCCACAACCACACCACGGCCTCGGACGGCGCGCACACGCTCCGGGAGATGTGTGACGCAGCCCGCGAACGGGGGCTGACGTACTTCGGCGTCTGCGATCACAGCCGGAGCCTCCAGATCGCGCACGGCCTCAGCCTCGACGAGATGGAGGAGCAGATCGCGCGCGTCGACGCGCTCAACGCGGCCTACGCCGACGAGGGCGTCGACTTCCGCGTCTTCGCGGGCTCCGAGGTCGACATCCTCTCGGACGGCGCGATGGACTACCCGGACGACCTCCTGGCCCGCCTCGACCTCGTCGTGGCGAGCGTCCATACCGGGTTCAACATGACCGAGGACGAGGCGACGGCGCGTGTCGTGGCCGCGGTCTCGAACCCCTACGTGGATGTGCTGGGGCACCCGACGGGGCGACTCCTGCTCCGCCGCGAGGGCTACCCGCTCGACCACGAGGCCGTGCTGGACGCCTGCGCCGAGCACGGCGTGGCCGTCGAGTTGAACGCCCACCCGTTCCGCCTCGACCTCGACTGGCGCTTCGTGCGCGCCGCCACCGAGCGCGGCGTGCCGGTCTCCATCAACCCCGACGCCCACGCCACCGACGGCCTCGACGACACGCGCTGGGGCGTCGCCAGCGCGCAAAAGGGTGGGCTGACGGCGGCGGACTCGCTCACCTCCAAGTCGGCCGATGACCTCGGGGCCTGGCTGACGGCGAGGCGGCCGGGATAAAGGCCAGGCGCTCCCCCTCGTCAGCTCCGACCTCGGCTCCGTGAACCCTGAACTCCTCCGATGGAGCCCCAATGGCCCAACCGAGTAGCCCCGCGACTCGCTAGCTTTGCTCCTCCCTCCTCTTCTCTGTGGTCCGCGTACTCCTGACGATCGGCGTCCTCCTCGTGCTCGCCGCCGGGCTGGCCGCCGCGGTGGGCGTGCTCGCGTACGGCACCGAGCCGCCCCGTGACGGGACGCTCGAGGTCGCCGGGCTCGCCGAGCCCGTCCGCCTCGGATGGGGCGCCGACGGCACCGTCTGGGTCGAGGGCGCCGACGCGGAAGCCCTCGCCGCGGGTCTCGGCTACGCCCACAGCGCCGACCACGGCTGGGCCACGGCCCTGTGGCGGCAGGCCGCGCGCGGGACCCTGGCCGAGTGGTTCGGCGACGAGGCCCGCGACCTCGACCTCCACGCCCGCACGCTCGGATTCGCGTCGCTCGGCCGCCGCACCTACGAGGCGCTCCCCGAGGCGGACCGCGAGATCCTCGACGCCTACGCTCGCGGCACCTCTGCGGCCTTCGCCCAGCCCGGCGTGGCGCAGAGTGACGCCTTCATCGTCGCCGACGTGGTGCCGGCCCCGTGGGACCCCTGGGACGCCCTCGCCATCGAGCGCCTCCACGCCTACCTCGCCGCGCCCGCGCTGACTGCCGACGCCACCTGGCGCCGCGCCGCGATGGCCGACACGGTCGTCGCGCAGTTCGTCGCCGCCGACTCCATGTTCCGGGCCTTCCTGGGGATGCCGGGCGGCGGGTTCGACCGCGCCTACGTCGCGCCCACGGCCGCTGGCCGCGACCTGATGCAGCAGGTCTCTGCAGGAAACTCGGCGCTCGCCCTGCTCGCCCCCGCCGTTCTCAAGACCCCTGGCCGCTCGACTGTCGCTCTCACGATTCCCGGCACGCTCGTCTCGCCCGGCGGGTGGAGTGGCGGAACGGGCTGGGGCCTGCTGATGGGCTCGCCCCTCCGCCTCGAACCCTATGGCGGCGTGGCGCCTCCGGCCCTCTACAGCCGCATCGTCGAGCGCGACGGCGACGAGACCCTGCTGGCGGTCACGCGCGACAGCACCGGCCTCGTGCTCCGTGCCGGCCGCGACGCGCCGGTGCAGGCAGAGGGCACCCAGACGGTAGGCCCCCCCGCCGACACGCTCGACACCGGCTGGCGCGTCCGCTGGCAGGGCTTCGCGCTGGGGACCGACCTGGGCGCGTTCCAGTCTCTCCGCGACGGGCGCGTGCCGTCGCGGTTCACGCTCGTCTCGGGCGACGGCGTGGTCGCGACGGCGAGCGAGACGCGCGTCCTCGGGCGCCCGCGCGTCGCGATGACGAACGGCACAGCAGCGCTGACGGCTCAGGACACACTCGCGCGCTTCGCCGCCTCCCTCCTCGTCCGGACGCCCCCGCCCGCTGCGCCCGACTCCGGCGCGGTCCGCGAGATCCGCGCGAGCGACCCGGCCGACCGTGAGGTCACGAGCACCTGGGCCCGCGAGCAACTGCCCACCCTCCTCGCCCGCCTCGGCGCCCGCGACTCCCTCGACGACGTGCTGCAGGTCCCCTACGCCTACCTCAACGGCTGGGACGGCAGCTACCGCGCCGACGCCATCGCCCCGTCCGTGTTCGAGTGGTGGCTCGCGTCGCACCGCGACCTGACCGGTCACCTGCCCGACCCCTCGGACTCGCTCGACGTGGCGCTCCTGCCATCGTCGCTGCGGATCGCACGCGCGGAGTTGCGCGACCGCTACGGCGCGCGGCCCATGGACTGGCGATGGGGACGCCTCCAGGGCGGCCCCCAGTACCCGGTGCTCGGGCACCGCGGCGGCGCGGCGGCGCGGCGGTTCCACGACGGCCTCGGGGCGCCCGGCGGGCACCCGACCGCGCTCCGCCCCGGCCCGTCGGTCGTGTTCGAGGGCCCCCGACCCGGACGCGCCGTCTGGACCCTCCGCACCGATCTGCAGACCGGCCGCGTGGCCGTCCGCTCGCCTGCGCTCCGGCCGCGCATCGCCGACATCACCGACCCGGATGACGGCCCCGGAAGCCTCCTGATCGAGGTCGACCCGTCTGGGCCGATGCCCTCCGCCCTCCTCTCCCTGACGCCCGCCTCTTCGTGACCACCCCCCTCTTCATCGGCATCGACGCCGGCGGCTCCAAGACGGCCGCCGTAGCCGCCTCGGGCACCCAGACCCAGCGCTTCGTCGGCCCGGCGGCGCAGGCGCTCCGTGACGGTCCACAGGCTGCGGCCAGCGTGGTCGCGACGCTCGTGGGGGAGGCGCGCACCTCGCTCGACGACGCCCCGCTGGCAGGCGTGGTGGTCGGCCTCGCAGGCGCCGGGCGCGACACGGTCCGCGAGGCGGTCGCCGAGGCGTTGCGGCCCGCGCTCGGCGACGTGCCCCTGACCGTCACCCACGACGCCGACGTGGCCTACCACGCCGCCTGGGGCGCCGAGAGCGGCGTCCTGCTGATCGCGGGCACGGGGTCGCTCGTGTTCGGGCGGACCGAGACGGGCGAGACAGTCCGCGCCGGCGGCTGGGGCACCGCGCTCGGCGACGACGGCAGCGGAGCTGCGCTCGGCCGGGCCGCACTCCGGGCGCTGCTGGCCGCGCTCGACGGTGGCCCGCCGTCCGCCCTCCCCGACCTCGCCGCGGAGCACTTCGCCCTCACCTCCGCCGCCGACGTGCTGGAGGCCATCTACACCGACCAGCGCCCTCTGAGCACGTTCGCCCCGCTCCTGCTCGCCGCCGTCGACGCGGGCGACTGGATCGCCGAGGCAGCCCTCCTCGCCGAGACCAACGGGCTCGCCAAGCAGGCGGGCTGGCTCGCCACGCGCGCCGGAGACAACCTCCGCCACCGCCTCGCGACCGTCGGGGGCCTCTCTGGTGAGCCGACCTACCGGAGAGCGCTGGAGGCCGCCCTCGACCGGCACCTGCCGGGCTGGACCGTCGCTCGGTGCGAGATTGCCCCCGCCGACGGCGCGCTCGCGATGGCGCAGACGCTCGGGCGAACCACCTGATCGCACTCTGTCCGACGCCTTCACCCTGCGCGCCGAGCGTGGCCTGGACCGCCTCGGGTTCGCCTTCGCCGGTGCGGAGTCGGTGACGGGCGCCGTGGCGGTGGACGTCCAGGTCGCCGTGGAGGCATTCACTGGCCGCGTCTCCTCGGTGTGGTTCCAGCGCGCGGCGTTGGACCGGTTCGAGGCCGATCTGCGCGCGCTGGAGCAGACGCGCTCCGGGACTGCATTCATCTGCAACACCGGTGTCCCCGGCGCCACCAACGAGGTCACCCTGACGCTCGAGGCCCGCTCCCGCGGACACGCCCGGCTCACCGTCTCCCTGCTCCGCCTCCGTCACCTCGCCACGGGAGGAGACGCAACGCTCGAACTGCGCGCGACGCTCGACGTGGACGGCGGCGACCTGGCGACGTTCGCAGAGGACTGGCGCCGCCTGTTCCGGGAGCGCACTGCGTGACTGGGACGGCCAATGCGATGCGCCCCACCTCGGCGCCGAGGCGGGACGACCGACGCGACCTGCTAGCTCAGGCTCCCCGGTGGGTAGTCGGCCGGGTCGAACTCCGGCTCCGGGTACTGCGGGTCCATCGCCTCCAGCGTGTCCACCAGGATCTGGCTGACGACGAGGTCGCGGTACCAGCGCGTCTCGGCGGGCACCACGTACCAGGGTGCGGCCTCCGTCGAGGTCCGCTCCATGGCGACCTCGAAGGCCCGCATGTAGTCCTCCCAGTGGTCGCGCTCCTTGAGGTCGCCCGGGTTGAACTTCCAGTGCTTGTCGGGCCGCTCCAGGCGGCGACGGAAGCGCTCCAGCTGGTAGTCCTTGGAGATGTTGAGCATCACCTTGACCACGCGCGTCCCGGCGTCCGCCAGCAGCGCCTCAAAGTGCCGGATGTGGTCGTAGCGGCGCTCGATCACGTCCGCCTCGGCCCAGCCGTGGACCTTCACGATCAGCACGTCCTCGTAGTGGGACCGGTTGAAGACGCGGATCATGCCCTTTTGCGGCGCCTTCGCGTGGACGCGCCACAGGAAGTCGTGGCTCTTCTCCAGCGTCGAGGGCGCCTTGAAGCTGGCCACGCGGACGCCCTGCGGGTTCATCGGCCCGAACACGTGCTCCGTCGTCGAGTCCTTGCCCCCGGCATCCATGGCCTGGAAGACGAACAGGATGGACTGCTCGCCCTCGGCGTAGAGACGCTCCTGGAGGTCGCGGGCACGGTCGATGTTGTCGCGCAGCCGGTCCTCGCCCTCGTCCTTATCGAGGCCGCCGTCGTCGTCGGTCGTGCGGTCGGCCAGAGAGACGGAGGCGCCGGGCGCGATGCGGTAGCGGTCGGTCATGGGTACAGGGTCAGGGGTGACGAGTAATGGGTGAGCGTGCGTCACCCATCACTCTGTCCTTGTCACTCGCTATCGGCCGAACAGCTTGCCGAGAACGGCCTTGCCCGCCTGCGCGATGAGCTGGTTTTGGAGCGAGCCGCCGCTTCCGCCCTGGCCGAGGACGCCCGAGAGTGCGTCCAGGACGCTCGACGGCGCCGCCTCGCGGGCACGCGTGGCGTCTTCGGCGAGGACACCGGAGAGCCCGGCCTCGTCCAGCCCGGACTGGCGCTTCCGCCGCCCGAGCGCCGCCATCACGATGGGCGCGAGGATGGGCAACAGCTTCATCACCTGCTGCATGTTCAGGCCGGACGCCTTCGCGACGCCCTGCTCGACCGCCTGCTGCTGACCACCGAGGATGTGGCCGAGGATCCCCCCGCCGTCCGCCGCCTTGCCCGAGAGCTGACCGCCGAGGAAGCCGCCGAGCTGGTCGAGCAGCGAGCCGTCGTGGTCGCGGTCGAGGGCACTGGCGAGGCCCTGCGCGCCGGAGACCGTGTTGGTGTTCTGGTTGAGGGCCGCCAGGATGGCCGGGAGCGCGGCCGACACGGCCGTCTGCGTCTGCTGGGGGTCGGCGCCGATGGCGCCCGCGATCTGGCCGATGTTGTCACCGCCGATGGAGTCGGCGAGGAGGTCGAGGATGCTGTTCATGAGGGAAAGACGGGTGAGAGGGTGAGGCGGGCAGGGTACGCACGCGGCCCGACGCAGTGCCCGCGGCCCAGAGGGACGTACGGGACCGGTCACTCGACGAGTCGGACCGGCATCCAGCCGCGGAGGGCGTTCGACAGGTAGATCGCGTCGGCCGCACGCAGGTCGTCCGGCCTCAGCGCGTCCTCGCCCGTGTCCGTGCGCGTGGCGAGGAGGTGCGCCCGCATGACCCCGGGCAGCCCGCCCGCCGCGAGGTGCGGCGTCCAGAGGCGGTCCCCGTCTCGGATCCACACGCTCGTCCGCGTGCCCTCCACGACCTCCCCGTGGAGGTCCACCAGAAGCGCCTCGTCGGCGCCGTGGGCGCGGGCGCGGTCGAACCGGCGGCGGTAGTGGTCGCGGTCCGTGGTCTTGTGCGTGCAGCGCCACGTCCCCGCGTCTTCGAACGGCTCGGGGTCGATCCACACGGTCCGGAACGGCGCGTCGTCCAGGGGCCACGTCGTGACCGCCGCGTCCCCCGACCGCCCGACCGTCAGCCGGACGCCCTCGACGCCCGTTCCGATGGCCGACGCCACGCGGTCGCGCACAGACTGTACGTCCAGGGGGATGCCGAACGCCTCGGCGCTGGCCGCGAGCCGGGCGAGGTGGCGGGGCAGCAGGCCCACCTCTCCCCCTTCGGCGCGCATCGTTTCCAGGAGTCGCATCACCCAGCGAGGTCGGTCAGGACGCGCGCCTTGAGCAGGCACTCGGCGAACTCGGCGTCGGCATCGCTGTCCCACACGATCCCGCTGCCCACGTCGTACCGCCCCACGCCGTTGGCGACGACGGCGGTGCGGATGGCCACGCTGAACGCGGCCGTCCCGCCCGGCGCGGCGTGGCCGATAGCGCCGCAGTACGCACCCCGCGGCCCGATCTCCAGGTCGCGGATGATGCCCATCGCGCGCAGCTTCGGGGCGCCCGTGATGGAGCCGCACGGGAAGAGCGCCCGGAGCACGTCGCCCAGCCCGGCGTCCGCCCGGAGGTCGCCGGTGACGGTGGAGGTCATCTGGGTGACCGTCTCGTAACGCTCGGCATCGAACAGCGCGGGCACGCGGACGCTGCCGGGCGCGGTCACCCGCGAGAGGTCATTGCGCAACAGGTCCACGATCATCAGGTTCTCGGCGCGGTCCTTCGGGCTGGCGCGGAGGGCATCGGCCAGGGCGTCGTCGGCGTCGGGCGTGGCGCCACGCGGGGCCGTTCCCTTCATCGGCCGCGCCGTGATCGTTCGCCCTTCGCCCTCGGCGTCGACGCGGAAGAACAGTTCGGGCGAGACCGAGGCGACCGCGAGATCGGGCAGGCGGAGGAACGCGCCGTACGCGACCTGCTGGCGGCGGCGGAGCGCGGCGAACAGCGCGAGCGGATCCGCCTGGGTCGCGAACCGGAAGGGCGCGGTCAGGTTGATCTGGTACACATCGCCCGCGCGGATGTGGGCGCGGACGGCCGCGACCCGTGTGCGGTACGCTGCCTCGGACAGCGTGAAGGTGGGCGCCTCGATGCGCGCCGGCCCCGCGTCGGCCAGCGCGGCCTCCACCACCTCGGTCGGCACGTCGAGGGGCGCACGGTAGACGCCGAACCAGCCGAGCGGCACGGTCGGGTCGATGGGGACATCCGCGAAGCGCGTCGGCTCCAGCGCGTAGCCCGCCTCGTAGGCCAGCATCCCCGCCACGTGGAGGCCGTCGGCGAGCGCCGCGTCGAGGGCGCCGAGCAGCGGGCCGACCTCGGCGAGCGTCCGCGCGGTCAGCGTGCGGACCGGGTCGGCGAACAGCCGTGCGCCCCGGCGGCCGGAGTCGGCGTCGGGGCGCGGGCCGTCCAGCAGGACGGTGCCGGTCTGGCGGAGGGCGGCGGCGAGGGCCGACGGGGACACCGAGGCGGGCGGGGCGGGCATCGGGCGCGTAGCCGCGAACGCCGGTTCGCGTTCCCTCTTCCAGCCTGTCGGCGCTCGCTACCGGTTCATCTGGGTGTCCGTGTCCTCCGGCCCGAGGTCGGCGCCGGTCAGGTTGGCGAGTGCCGGACCGAGGGCCGTGCGGAACTGGTGGGCCCGCATCCGCTCCATCACGTCGCCGCGGCCCGCGCAGTAGCCCAGCAGCGCGTGCGGCCGCTGCATGTGCTGCAGGCCCTCGCGGACGATCCACGTGTGCCACGGCCGCAGGTCGCGGTCGAACGGCCCGATGAGCCGCGCGTAGAGGCGGTTCGCGGCGCGCTCGACGTCCTCCTCGGAGGTCAGCTCCCCCATCTCGAGGAGTCGCTGGAGCCCGCCCCAGACGTAGCCCGCCAGGAAGTCGTGTTGCCCGTCGGTGAGCGTCAGCCCCGAGGCGGGACCGGCGTAGCCGAGGTCGGCGAGGGGCGTGCGGATGCAGGCCTCGACGTGGGCCACGGCCTCACGGATCATCGCCTCGACGTAGGCGGGGGACTTGGACGGGCGTGACATGAAGCGGGCGGGATCGGGTGTGTAAGTGATGCGTGCCCGACCCCTTGCAACGCCCGTTACCAGCCTCCCTGGAAGCGCTTCAACTTCCGTTCTTGTCATGCCATCGTTCCATCCGCACACGGCAGACCTCTGGGCGCTCGACGGGTATGTCGAGCGCCCCAGAGTGAGACCCGGCACCGCTCCTCACGCGTCCGACGCAGGCCCGTGGAGCCAGCCCGTGACCGCGAAGCGTCCGTCCATGAGGTCGTCCGCCTTCGAGGTGACCGGCGTGACCTGGTGGTAGTACGGGCTCGGGAAGAGGACCAGCCGGCCGTCATCGGGCGTGATGCGCGTGTACTCCGAGCCGAACCGACCGCGCGCCAGGTCGGTGTCGAGCAGCAGCAGGTCGCCACCTTCGAACCGCTTCGGGTGGCGGTGGAGGTAGTACACGAACGTGACGAGGCGCGTCGACGGCTTGCCCTCGCGCGAGTGATCCTGGTGGACCTTGAAGAAGCCGCCGTCGAGGTGGACCGAGAGCAGAAACTCGACGCGGCTCACGTCCACGGGGTCGAGGCCGCGGGCCTCCCAGGCCGAGCGTGCCAGGGCGGGAACGCGTGTGCGAAACCGCTCGGCGGTGGCCGGGAAGGCGTCTTCGAGGAGCACCTTCGACTCGCGCCGGTCGGTGCGGACCTGGGCCCCCTGGTCCTTCGCCGTCCCCACCTTCGCGTCGGCGAACGACGCCGCGTGGGCCTCGATCTCGGCCCAGAGCGTGGCCTGCTCGGCGGTGTCGAGGAAGGACTCGGCGAGAGCGAACGGGGAGGGCTGGATGCCGTCGGCGGGTTCGACCGGCCGCCCGTCGAGCAGGGCGAGCAGGCGGGCGGCGTCGGCGTGAGCGGGCTCGGCGGCGAGGACGGCGCGGGCCGCCTCGGCGGCTCCGGCGAGGTCCCCGCGCTGGCGGAGGACCCCGGCGAGGCGCCACAGCGCGGCGAGGTCCTCGGGCGCGCTCGCAAGGCGTGCGCGGAGGGCTGCCTCGGCAGGTCCGAGGAGGAGGTGCGAACGGGCGAGGATGTCGCTCCTGTCGAGCATGGGCGGGGCGGTGAGACGTGCAAAGGTAGGCCGGTGGCGAGGCGCCGGACCGCCGACAACCCAGGCTGCAGGGTGAGGACGCGTGACCGCCTCCCTGCCGCGGAGCCTTTTTTCAGCCATCTCGTGACCCCCCTCCACACAGAACCTCGGAGGCATCGGCGGCCCCCCTTGTGGACCTGCCCCCCGCCACATCCTCATTCCCCGCAGTATGCCTCTCGTGTCCTCCCCTGGCGTTACCGAGGCGCTCGACGCCCTCCGCGACGGCGACCAGGCCGCGCGCGAGCGCCTCGTGTCGGCCGTCTACGACGAGCTTCGCGACATCGCGCGGGCGTACCTCCGCAAGGAGCAGGCCCGGACCCTCGTGACCACCGAGCTGGTCCACGAGGCCTACGAGAAGGCCCTCGGCCCGAGCCCGACCTACGACGGCCGCGGCCACTTCTTCGGCGCGGCCTCCCGGGCCATGCGCCAGATCCTGGTCGACCGCGCCCGCCAGCGCAACCGGCTCAAGCGCGGAGGCGGCGAGCGGGCGCTCGCACTCACCGAGGTGGCAGAGATCGCAGCGCCGGGCGGGCGCACCATCGATCTCCTCGACCTCGACGCGGCGCTCGACCGGCTGGCCGAACTCGACCCGCGGCAAGCCGCCGTCGTGGAGTGCCGCTACTTCGGGGGGCTCACGTTCGAGGAGACAGCCGAGGCCCTCGGCGTGTCGGCGGTGACGGCCAAGCGCGACTGGCGGATGGCGCGCGCCTGGCTCTTCGCCGCCCTCAACGGCGACGAGGTGGTGTGATCCCCGCCGTCCGCCCCGATCGCAGGCCGCCCCATGACTCCACCCGCTGATCCCGCCCGCTGGTCCGAGATCAAGCGCCTCTTCGACGCGGCGGTGGACCTGCCGCCCGGTGACCGAACGACCTTTCTCGACCGCGCCTGTCGCACTTCGCAAGGCACGGTGGACACAGACCTCCGCGACGCGGTCCGGGCCCTTCTCCAGGCCGACGCCGAGGCGGAGGCGGAATCGGACACGGACAGTGGCTTCCTCGACGCTGCGCCGCTAACCGTGCTGCTCGACAGCCTCGGTGGCGACGGCGCCGAGGCCGAGACGACGGAGGCCGCACCGTCCGGCACGCGCGTCGGACCGTACCGGGTGGTCCGGCTGCTGGGCCGCGGCGGCATGGGCGAGGTCTACCTCGCCGAGCGCGCCGACGGGCTCTTCGAGCGGACGGTCGCCCTGAAGCGCGTCCGCGCCGACCTGGCACCCACGGTGGCGGCCCGGTTCGAGGCGGAGCGCAACATCCTGGCCGGGCTCGTCCACCCCGGCATCGCGCGCCTCTACGCGGCGGGCTTCGAGGACGACGGACGCCCGTGGCTGGCGATGGAGCCGGTCGACGGCGTCCCGCTGCCCACGTTTGCGGCCGGTCGCGGCCTCGCCGAGCGGGTGGAGCTCCTCCGGCAGGCGTGCGCGGCGGTCCACCACGCCCACCAGCAGCTCGTGGTCCACCGCGACCTGAAGCCCTCCAACATCCTGGTGACCCCGGAGGGTCGGTTGCAGTTGCTCGACTTCGGCATCGCGCAGGTGCTCGGCACCCAGGAAGGGCGTCGCTTCCTGACGCGCGCCTACGCGGCGCCCGAGCAACTCCGCGGCGAGCCCGCCACGACGGCGACGGACGTGTACGGCCTCGGCCTCCTGCTCTTCGAAGTGCTGACCGGCGCCCGCCCGTTTTCTGGAGACGACCCGGGCCGCTCCACGCCGCCGCTCGCCAGCGACCGGACCCGGCCCGCCGACGGCGGCATCGACCCGCGCCTCCTGCGAGGCGACCTCGACGCGATCTGCCGGAAGGCGCTCGCGACAGACCCTGCCGACCGCTACGCCTCGGCCGAGGCCCTCTCCGCCGACCTCGGGCGTGCGCTGGCCGATCAGCCCGTCCAGGCGCGTCCGGCCTCGGCGGCGTACCGGTCGCGACAGTTCGTCCGGCGGCACCGCGCTGGAGTGGCGACGGCGGTCGTCGCGCTGGTCGCGCTGGTGGCGGGCGGCGCATTCTACACGGCCCGCGTCACGGCCGAGCGCAACCGCGCCCAGGCCGAGGCCGACAAGGCCGCGCAGGTCTCGGCCTTCATGGGCGGCCTGTTCCGCGACGCCGACCCTGCCCAGACCGGCGGCACGCGCGTCTCGGCCCGCGAGGTCCTCGACCGCGCCGTCGCCCGCCTCGCCGACGACACGCTGCAGGCCCCGGCCGTCCGCGCGGCGCTCCACCAGGCGCTCGGCGAGGTCTACGCCAGCCTCGCCCTGACCCCCGAGGCCCGCCGCCTCCTCGACGCCGCCGACGCCCTCCGCGCCCGCCACCTCGGCCCCCGCCACCCCGACCGGGCCGACGGCTGGCTCGCCCTCGCCGCGCTCGCCCTCGACACCGGCGACTACCGCGGGGCCGACTCGCTCGCTCGTGCCGCCGTGGCGCTCCGTCGGGAGACTGGCGCCTCGGGACCGGCGCTCGCCCTCGCCGAGGCCCGCCTCGGCGCCGCCGAGGTCGCCCGCGGCCAGTACGGCGAGGCCGAGACCCGCCTCCGGGACGCCCTCGCCGTGCTCGATGCCCACGGTCGGGCCGACGAGGCCGACCGCGTCCGCCTCACGCTCGCCAGCGCCGTCCAGGAGCAGGATCGGCTCGATGAGGCCGAACGCCTCCTCCGCGAGGCCCACCGCGGCCTCGCCGCGCGACGCGGCGACCGGCACCCCGACTCGCGCGCCGCGGAGGCCGCCCTCGCCGACCTCCTCCTCGACGCCGGGCGCCTCGACGAGGCCCGGCGGCTCCATGTCGCCGCGCTCGCCACCGCCCGGCGCCTCTACGGCGACGCCCACCCGGTCACGGCCGAGGCACTGCGCCGGGTGGGCGCCGTGCTCACCGAGGCCAGCGACTACGCCGCCGCCGCCGACACGCTGGACCGGGCCCTCGCCATCCTCCGCGCCGCCACCGACGGCCCGACGCTCCCGCTCGCCCGCCACCTCCTCTCGCGGGCGACCGTCGACCTGTACCTCCAGGACTACGCCGCGGGCGAGACCCGCCTCGACAGTGCGCTCCGCATCGCCCTCGCGACCGTCGGCGAGCAGCACCCGGTCACGCTCTCGGCACTCAACGACCGGGCCTACGCCCGCTCCTACACGGACGACCTCGACGGCGCCGAGGCCGACTACCGACGCGTCCTCGCAGGCGAACGGGCGCTCCGTGGCGAGGTCCACTCCGAAGTCGCCGAGGCGCTCGCCAGCCTGAGCACGCTCCTCTGGACGCGGGAACGCCCGGACGAGGCCATCGAGACGGCGCGCGAGGGGCTCGCCATGCGCCGCCTGCTCCTGCGCGAGGGGCACCCCGACCTCTCCAACTCGCTCTACAGCCTCGGCTCGATGCTCCTCTACGCCGAGCGCCCGGCCGAGGCGGAAGCCCCCATCGCCGAGTCCGCCGCGATCCGCCGCGCCACCTTCGGCGCTGACGACTGGCGGACGATCCAGGCGGACGGGCGCCTCGCTCACATCCGCGCGCTGCTCGACACGCCCGGAGCCGGAGACGCCCTTCGCGACGTGCTCCGCCGGGCCGACGCCGCGCTCACGCCCGGCGGCGAATCGCAGTGGGTGACCGACCAGATCGTCGGGGCCCTCGCGGACTACCACGAGGCGCACGGCGAAACCGCCGCCGCGGCGCGCTACCGCGCCCGCCTGCCCGCCGAGTAGGTCGCCTCTGCCCTGAGGGGCGAGAAGCGGCGGCCGGGTACGACGCCACACGAACGCAACCGGCCGCCTCCCTCGCGGGCGAGCGGTCTCCCCTCGGGCCGGATCCGCTCCTGCTCGGTCAACTCGAACGCGAGACGGGCGCAGACCGAAATCGCCCCGCCGACCGAAGCCGACGGGGCGATCCCGAGACCCTCCGAGCCGGGCGCTACCGCACGACCGTCAGCGTCCGCGTGGCGACCGTGTCACCTGCCATCGCGCGCACCACGTACACGCCCGGCGCGAGGTCGCCCGCCTCGACGCCCAGGTCGTGCCACCCGGCACCGCGCTCGCCCGAGGCCAGCACCGCCACCCGGCGGCCCACCGCGTCGTACACCGCCACGTCCACCGGACCGGCTTCCGGCAGCCCCACGCGCACCGTCGCCCGGCTCCGCGTCGGGTTCGGACGAGCCGACAGGACCGCCAGCTCGGTCGGGAGCGCCTCCGCCGACGCGCTCGCCGAGGCGGTCAGGGAGCCTGCCGACACGAACGTCAGCGGGTCGATCAGCGCCGTCGGGAACGTCCCGTCGTCGGCCGTCGCCTTGACCGAGAGCCGGTACTCGGCGCTCGGGTCGAGGTCCGTCGGGACCGACCACGTGTAGGTCCCCGTGTTGGTCGTCTGCGCCACGAGCCGGTTCGGCGGCCCGTTCGTCAGGTCCACCAGCAGGATCCGGATCGCGTTGCCCGCGGCCACGCCGACGGTCTCCCACGTGATGTCGACGTCGGCGCCCATCGCGATCACGTCCTCGTCGGCGGGCGCGAGCACGTCGACCGACGGCAGCGGCGTGTCGAGCACCTGGAACGGCGCGCTGCGGCCGAAGAACGTCGGGTCGGCGAGCGAGGTCACCTCGGTGCGGCACACGTCGTAGGCGCCGAAGGTGGCCGGGAGCGTGGCGCTGGCCTGGCCGTCGTTGGCCGTGTTCGCGTAGCGGATCCAGCGGTCGCGGCCGTCGCAGACGAGCGCGAGGCGGACGTTGCCGGTGGGCACCGTCGTCTCGTCCCAGAACCACTTGATGACGTCCTGGAGGCCGTAGCGGGCCGGGCTGAAGCCGGTCGCGAGGTCGAGCTTGCGGGTGGTCACGCCGCCGACGCCGTCATCGGTGACGACGAACGGGGCCGAGACGGCCGCGCGCGACGGATCGGCGACCGAGGCCACCTCGACGGTGCAGCCGGCGGCCTGGTCGTCGACGCCGCCGTGGGTGCCGAGGCTGACGGGGACGGCGAAGCCGGCCTGGCCGTCGTTGGCGGTGGAGGCGTAGCGGACGAAGGGGGCCTGTCCGGGGCAGAGCACCGAGACGCGAACGTTTCCGGCCTCCAGCGTCGGGTCGAGGGTGGTCCAGGCGACGTTGACGGCATCGCCGTGGGCGAAGGCACCGAGCGCGGCCGGACCCATCACGGCATAGGAGTCCGGGGTCGGCGGCGTCAGCGGCGTGCCCGCCTCGTCGGCACCCAGGTAGACGTAAGACGTCGAGCGCGTGTCGCCGTCGATGTCGTCGGTCACGTCGGCCAGGGGGAGCGCGCCGAGGGCCTGGTCTCCGTCGGAGGCGCCGTCGAGGTGGAGGTCGCCGGCTGCGGCGTCCGCGAACGTCACGGGCACGCTCACCGAGTTGGAGCCGAAGCCGGTCCCGGCCTGGTAGGCCGCGAGGTCGGCGTAGTCGGTCCCGTTCCAGCTCGCCAGGACGGGGCCCGATGTGACGAGGTCGTTCGGGCCGAGCGCGGTGAACTCGCCGCCGTCGTCGACGGAGAGGACCCGGCCGCCGCCCTCGTGCACGAGGATGTTGTTGACGAGTTGGATGTTGGTCCCGTTCGCGCCCGCGCTCCGGAAGACGCCGGGGGCGGCCGCGTCGAGGGCCCGGATGGTGTTGTGCGCGAACCGGGCGTGGTCCACGTCGAGGATCACGACGCCCTGGTCACCGCCGGTGAGGAACGAGTTGGTGACCGAGACCGGGTCGGCGAAGGTGCCGCTCTGTGCGTTGAGGTTGATCGCGTAGCTCGCCAGGCCGCTCGTGCCGGAGAGTTGGATGCGCGCCCGGTCGATCGCGGCCCCCTGTCCGTCCTCCAGCACGATGCCGTCGGCGTTGGCCTGCGCGCTGGTGATCTCCACGTCCGAGATCGTCACGTCGTCGTGCTCGATGAGGCGGATGCCCGCAGCGCGGAGGTCGACGAAGGTGCTGTTGGTGACGGTCGTGCCGGAGGAGGGGCCACCGTTCAGGTAGACCCCGTAGGCGCCGCCGTCGAAGAAGCCCTGATCGACCCAGAGGTTCGTCGTGGTCGCCGTGGCGCCGCCGATGAGCGCGGCCTCGCTGGACGCCGAGCCGGAGACGCCGAACCCGCCGAAGAAGGGGAGGCGGAGGTCGTCGACCTCGCCCTCGAGGCGGAGCGCCTGGCCGTGGCCGCCGGTCCCGCCGGTGAGGTCGATGAACATGTACCCGATCGTCACGTGGTCCGCGCCCTCGACGCGGATGGCCCCGTTCGAGGCCGCGTCGGTCGGGCTGTACGCGTACTGGTTGGCCGGGACGTAGGGCAGGACGACGAGGCGCTGGTCCTCGGCGGCCCCGTCGAACGGGCGGACCGTGACGGGGAACCCGCCGAAGTCGTCGTGGAACCGGAGCGTGACGTTGTCGCTCACGCCGAGGTAGTGGACCGCGTCGAGGCCCTCCTGGAGCGTGGCGAAGTCCTCGGCCGGGAAGCCCGGCGGCGGCGTGCCGACATCGTAGGTCCCCGCCAGCGGCGCGAGCTCGGTGGCCTCGTCGGCGCCGATGGTCGGGTTGAAGACGCTGCGGAGCTCGCCGTCGAAGTCAGCGAGAATGCCGGTGCCCGGCACGCCCGCGAGGCGGGGGTCGCCGTCAGAGGTGGCGCCCAGATGGAGATCGCCCTGGCCGGCGTTCTGGAAGGCCACGTTGAAGGAGCGCGAGCGCGCGTCGAGGCCCGAGGCCGCCTGCCATGCGGCGAGATCCGCGTAGTCCGTCCCATCCACGGTGACGAGCGCCGGGCCGGTCACCGTATGGTAGACGTTGCCGTCGGCCGCGAGGAGGTTGCCCACCTCGAACAGCTCGAGGGCCGGGCCGCTGGTGGCGCTCTTGAGGACGTTGTTGGTCAGCTCCACGACCTCGTCGCTGCTGCCGACGACCCAGAGCGGCGTCGCGTTCGTGCCGCTCGCGTAGAGCGAGTTGTGGATGATGCGGATGCCCGTGACGCCCGTCCCGAGCAGCACGGGGCGGTCGGCGCGGACGAAGTTGTTCGCGAGGAGGGCGACGCCGGACGCGTCCGCATCGGAGCCGTCCATGTGCACGCCGAAGCTGCGGATCCCGGTCAGGGCGATCTGGTTGCCGGTGATCGCGAACCCCTTGTTGTATCCGATATAGATCGCCTGCAGGTCGTCGTCGGACCCCGAGAACGTGTTGCCGTCGATCACGACGCCGTCGGGCTGGCTCACGTAGAACCCGTACCGCGTCTGGTTCTCGAAGGTGTTGTCGGAGATCGCCCAGTCCTCGTTGACCGTCGCGTTGAACGGGCCGTCGAGGGCGTGGATGCCGGCCCAGCCGCCGGTGAACGTGCTGCCGGAGACGGTGAGCCGGTCGTGGCCGTCGCCGTCGCTCCAGACGAGGGCCCGCTCGTCCGTTCCCCCGACGAAGGTGGAGCCGATGAACGTCGAGTTCAGGATGCTCACGTCGTCGGCGCCGAGCCCGTCGACCCCCAGGTCGAGCTCGAGGATGCGGCCGTCGACGCCCGCCGCGCTCGCGTCGAAGATGAGGTTGTTCAGCTCGACGTGGTCGAGGCCGCGCAGGCGGAGCGTCCAGTTGGTGCCCGAGGCGGCGCCCGAGACCAGCACCGGCTTGTTGCTCGGGTTGGCGCCGCGGATCGCGAGGAGCGCCGAGGCGGGGTCACTCGCCGCCGGGCCGACGCGGATCGTGGGGGGCAGCGACTCGCGGAACGTGAACGTGCCGGGCCGGATGCGGAACGTGACCGGGCCCTTCATGCCGCGCGCCTTGAGCGCGTCGAACGCCTCCGCCGGGTCGAGGAAGGAGGGCGACGAGCCCGCGACGGCGTAGAAGCCGCTCGGCGCGTCGGCGTTGTCGAGCGGCGGGAGCGGCGTGCCCTCGTCGGCGCCCATCTTCGGGTTGTAGCCGTCACGCGCGTCGCCGTCGATGTCGGTGGTGACGGCGGCGAACGGGACGCCGATCAGGGACAGGTCGTCGAGGGAGGACCCGCCGAGGTGGAGGTCCGGGGTGCCCGGCGGCGGGTCGGCGAAGGTGACCGCGACGGCGATGGAGTTGGCGTCGAGGCCGGTCGCGGACTGGTAGGCGCTCAGCGTCGAATAGCCGGAGCCGCCGAAGCCGATGTAGGTGCCGCCGACCGACGAGTAGAGGTTGTTGGTGTCGGAGGCCTCGATCTGGCCGCCCGGCGCGCGGAGCGCGAACCCGCCCGCGTCGTCGATCAGGAGGTTGTTGGCCAGGACGACGTCGTTGACCGGGGCACCATCTTCGACGAAGAGGGCGGATGCCGAGGTCGCCCCCTGTGCGATGATGGCCGTGTTGTGGACCACGTCCACGTCGCCGTACTGGAGGTAGATCGCCGCCGTGCCGTCACTCCGCAGCGCGACGGTGTTGTTCGCCATCAGCCGCTGCGTGCCCGACGTCGACCCGAGCCAGATGCCGACGTCACCGATGGAGAGATCGACCTCGTTGCCCGTGATCTCGACCGGCTGAGGCGCCGACGCCGAGCTCCACACGTAGATGCCGCGGTAGCTCGCATTCGACGCGGCCCACGAGGACACCTGGTTGCCGTCCACGATGGCACCGCTGCCTGTGATCTCAATGCCGCGCTCGGTCTGAGACGCGAACGTGCTCCCACTGACGGTCGTGCGGGCGTTGAACGGCGTCAGGCTGTCGTTGAAGTCGAGGCCGACGTAGCCGTGCGTGAAGGTGCTGCCGGTGACGGTGTTGTCGTCGTTGGCGGTGTTGTCGGCCCAGAGGAGCGAGCCCGTGTCGGCGCTGGCGCCCGTGATGCCCGTGAAGGTGCAGTTGCTGAGGGTGTTGTGCGTGGCCTCGTTCTCGAACGTCACGAGGCGCCCGTAGGTGGCGCCGACGGCCTCGAATGTGATGCCGGCGAACGACACGTAGTCGGCCCCGTTGAGGCGGACCACCCAGTTGGTGCTGCTGCCCACCCCCGAGGCTCGCCACACAGGGCTGGCGGCGAGCGGAGCGCTCCGCGTGAAGGTGACCATGTCGTCCGCCGCGCCGAGGCGGGGGAAGCTGGAGATGGTGACCTGCTCGTCGTAGGTGCCGGGGCGGATCTGGAACGTCACCGGCCCCGAGGTGCCGAGCGCGTTCAGGTCGGCGACGGCGGCCGAGATCGTGGAGTAGTTCGGGAGAGCCCCGCCGACGGTGTAGGTCCCAGAGAGTTGGGCCGAAGCCGGGAGGGCGAGCACGACCGCGAGTGCGGCGAGGAGAAGCGAACGGAGCATCGAAGTGGGGAGGAGGGTCCACCCCTCCGTGCGAGGTCTCAGACCGGCGAGTATCACCGACCCCCACTTTTTTCTCCAGGTCGGCCCGTCGCGGGCCGCGGGCGGGTGTGCCTGCCCGGAAGGTCCCCCCTCGCGTCGCGTGCCGGAGGAACAGAGGTCGGCTAGCTTCACGAGCGCGTCCCGCCTCTCCCTCTGTGCCCGTCCTCCCGTCCCGCTGGCCCGCCTCCCACCTCGGGCTCTGGGGCGGCGCGGCGCTCCTCGGCGCCCTGCTGCTCCTCCCCCCGCCGGACGGCCTTGACGCGACGGGATGGCGAACGGCCGTCGTGGGACTGGTGATGGCGGTCTGGTGGATGACCGAGGCGCTGCCCATCGCGGCGACCTCGCTGGTGCCGCTGGTCGCGTTCCCGGTCCTCGGCATCGGGTCCATCGCCGACACGTCGGCGCCGTACGCGCACCCGATCGTGCTGCTGTTCCTGGGCGGCTTCCTGCTGGCGAAGGGCATGGAGCGGTGGGGCCTCCACCGGCGAATCGCGCTGGCCATCCTGGACCGTGTCGGCGGGGCGCCGCGGCGGGTGCTGGCGGGCTTCATCGCGACGGCCGGGCTGCTGTCGATGGGCCTCTCGAACACGGCCACGGCGGTCATGATGCTGCCCATCGCGGCGTCGGCCGCCGCTGCCCTCCGCGAGGACGGCCCGGCGACGCCATTCGACGCGACGCTGCTGCTCGCGGTCGCCTACGCGTGCTCGGTCGGCGGGACGGGCACCCTCATCGGGACGCCGACGAACGCGCTCCTGGCGGGCTTCATGAGCGAGACGGCGGGGGTCGACCTGTCGTTTGCGGGCTGGCTTGTGCTCGGTCTGCCGTTCGCGATGCTCGGCCTGGGGGTGGTCTATGCGGTGCTTCTGCGGGTGCCCCACGGCGTCGCGCCGGTGACGCCCGAGCGCGCGGCGGCGTTCGCGGGCTGGGTGCGCGGGGCACGCGCCGCCCTCGGCCCGGCGTCCGCCCCGGAGCGGCGCGTGGGCGCGGTGTTCGGCGCGGTCGCCCTGCTGTGGTCGACGCGGCCTCTGTGGGACGGCGCGGTGCCCGGCGCCAGCGACGCGGGCATCGGGTTGCTCGGCGCCCTCGTGCTGTTCGCGATGCCCGCCGGGGCCGCCTCGGGCGACGTGCGGGAGCGCCTGCTCGACTGGCCGACCGCGGCGACGATCCCGTGGGGCGTGCTGCTGCTGTTCGGCGGCGGCCTCGCGCTGGCGGGCGCCGTCGATGCATCCGGGCTGGCCGCGTGGATCGGGGGTCGGCTGGCCGTCGTCGGCGCGCTGCCGCCGCTGCTGGTCGTCGGCGTGGTGGTGACGACGGTCGTGCTGCTGACCGAGCTGACCAGCAACACCGCCACGGCGGCGGCCTTCCTGCCGGTCCTGGCCGCTCTCCCCTTCGCAGGCGACCCATTCGTGCTGCTCGTCGCGACGACGTTCGCGGCCTCGTGCGCCTTCATGCTGCCGGTTGCGACGCCCCCCAACGCCATCGTCTTCGGCAGCGGGCGGATCGAGATGGGCCAGATGATGCGCGCGGGCGCGGTGCTGAACGTCCTGTTCATCGTGCTCGTGACGGCGTGGTGCGCGGGCGTGGTGCCGCTGCTGGTAGGCTGGGTGATGTAGGCGATCTGAAGGCAGCCTTCCCCGGACTGGCTGTCCACTCCGCCTCTCCTACCCCCATCCGGGGAGGCCCCGGGCGCTCGGCTGCCGTAGGCTCGGAGGCAGACTCCCCCCTGTGCCGATGCGCGTCTTCTCAGTCGTCCCCCTCGCACTCATCCTCTCTGCCTGCGCCGGGTCGCGACCCGAGGCGGCCGGGCCTACGCTCACCGCGCCAGGCACCGTGCTCGCCTACCGCGTCACAGACGCGCCCGCCACGTACCCGTTCGTCGTCACGGTGACGCAGAACGACGCGGCGGGCACGGCCTTCGCGTACGACCTCGCCGACGGGCAGAGCGCCGGGACGGTGCGCATGAGCGCGGCCGCGCGGGACAGCGCGCCGGGTGGGATGCTCAACGCTTTCGGCAGCGAGGACTACGACCTCACCGACCGCACCTCGGTGTGGATGGCGCGCGACGACGCACGGCGCTTGCAGGCGGGAGAGCAGGTCACCATCCGCGACGGCGAGGGCGGCTACACGTTCGAGATCGTCGGGTGCGACATGCCGTTCGCCGTGGCCGGTGCCGGGACCGTCGCCACGTGCCGCTACACGTCCCCCGCCGACCCCGAGGCGATCGCTGCCTACCAGGACCTCTGCGACGAAGGAGACGCCGACTCCTGCGCCGAGGCGGAGGCCCTCGCCCGCGACGGCGCCGCCTACATCGTCGCCCTCGACGACGCCGACGAGCCGCTCATCCTCGACATGCAGACGGCCGAGTTCCGGGTCACGCTCCAGGGCGTGGAGTAGTCCCCGCACGGCCGCACCGCGTCAGCCGGGGTCGGCGAGCACCCGCTCGGCCAGCCGATGCGGCGCCCGGTCGGCGGGGTCGAGCCGCGCGACCGCGTCGGCGAGCGCCTCGGCCCGACCGTCGGCCCAGAAGGTGCGGCGCCAGCGGCCCTCCACGAGGCGCCGCACGCGGCGACGGAGGCGGTCGGCCCGGACGGCGTCCCAGCGGTCCGCCAGCGCGTCGCGGTGGGCGTCGAGCGCGACCACGAGGCCGTCCACGCCATCGCCCTGGAGCGCCGACGCCGTCACGACGGTGGGCTGGGCGCTCCCCTC
Organism: Rubrivirga sp. SAORIC476; assembly: GCF_002283555.1. Taxonomy (NCBI): domain Bacteria; kingdom Pseudomonadati; phylum Rhodothermota; class Rhodothermia; order Rhodothermales; family Rubricoccaceae; genus Rubrivirga; species Rubrivirga sp. SAORIC476. The sequence goes on from NZ_MVOI01000003.1 coordinate 728,104, forward strand.
GGGCCGCAGGTGGAGCATCCCGCGGAGCGCCTTGACCAGCCGCGGCGCCTCCGGTTTGTCGGCCTTGTTGACACAGAACACGTCGGCGACTTCCATCAGCCCGGCCTTCATGGCCTGGACCGCGTCTCCGGACTCCGGGACGAGCACCACGAGCGTCGTGTCGGTGGTCTCCGCCACGTCGATCTCGCCCTGCCCCACACCGACGGTCTCGACCAGGACCACGTCGTAGCCCGCCGCGTCGAGCACGTCGCAGGCCGCCTCGGCCGCCTCGGACAGGCCGCCGAGGGCCCCGCGCGCGGCGAGGCTGCGGACGAACACGCCGTCGTCCTCCGCGTGGCCGTCCATCCGCACGCGGTCGCCCAGCAGCGCGCCGCCGGTGAACGGGCTCGACGGATCCACGGCGACGACTGCTACTGTCTGCCCTCGCTGGCGGAAGGCCGTCACCAGCCGGTCCGTCAGCGTCGACTTGCCCGCGCCCGGCGGCCCCGTAATGCCGACCCGCCACGCGGCGCCGGTGTGCGGGTAGAGCGCGTCCACCAGCGCGTCGGCGCCGGGCAGGCCGTTTTCGACGTGCGTCAGCGCGCGGGCGACGGCGCGGCGCTGGCCAGCGAGCACGGAGGGGGCGAGGGAGGCGGCGTCCATGCCACAAGATCGCCCGCCCCGGGCTGCCCGTGCGGGCTCCGAGGCGGGCGGAGGAAGACGCGCCGTCGGGTCAGTTCCGGTCGCTCACCGAGACCTCGTGGCCCAGCTCGCTGATGCCCAGCACGCCATCGACGTACTGCGAGGACTCGCCGTAGACGCCCACCCAGACCGTGTACCGGCCCCGCGACGGGTTCACGACGGTCAGCGCGGGGTTGAGGCCCTCGCCCGAGTCGTCGTCGCAGTGGTAGCGGCCGTTCGGGTCGCGCACGACGAGGTTGATGTCGGTCGTCGACGCTGCACTGAACGTCAGATCGAACGAGCTCGGGTCGTACGTGATCACCGCATCCGGGCGGAGGCCGATGTAGCCGACGCAGCCGGGGCCGGTCAGCGGATTGTCCTGCGCGCCGCCCGGCGTCACGTTCATCGTCCGTGGGTCGCCCGAGAAGCCGTGCTCCAGCGTCATCGAGCCCGCGTACGGGTTCTCATCCCAGCCAGGGATCTCGGTGGACGACACCCGGAGCGGGGTCGGGCGGGCGGTGTCGGAGCCGCTGTAGCCCTGGCCCGCACGGCCGCGGTCGCTCATCGAGACGGCGTTGCCGACCTCGCTGACGCCCATCACGCCGTCCACGTACTGCGACGACTCGGCGTAGACGCCCACCCAGACCGTGTACTGACCCCGCGACGGGTTGTCGATGGTCAGCATCGGGTTGAGGCCGTCGCCGGAGTCGTCGTCGCAGTAGTAGCGGCCGTTCGGCGCGCGGACCACCAGGTTGATGTCGGTCTCGGACGCTGCGCTGAACGTCAGGTCGAACGAGCTCGGATTGTACGTCACCACCGCGTCCGGCCGGTAGCCGATGTAGCCGACGCAGCCGGGGCCGGTCAGCGGGTTGTCCTGCGCGCCGCCCGGCGTCACGTCCATCGTGCGCGGGTCGCCCGAGAAGCCGTGCTCCAGCGTCATCGAGCCTGCGTACGGCGACTCGTTCCACCCCGGGATCTCGGTCGACGAGGACGAGCGGACCGGCGCCGGGGTGGTCGTGCGGGCCGACCCCGAGTCGGTGTAGCCCTGGCCCGAGCCGCCCTGATCGCCCATCGAGACCGCGTTGCCGAGTTCGCTGATGCCGAACACGCCGTCCACGTACTCGCCGGACTCACCGTAAACGCCCACCCAGACCGCGTAGCGTCCGCTGCGGGGGTTCGAGACCGTCAGCATCGGGTCAAGGCCGTCTCCGGAGTCGTCGTCGCAGTAGTAGCGGCCGTCGGGCGCGCGGACCACCAGGTTGATGTCAGTGTCCGAGGACGCGCTGAACGTCAGATCGAACGAGCCCGCCGAGTAGTTCACCACCACGTCCGGCCGGTAGCCGATGTAGCCGACGCAGCCGGGGCCGTTGAGGGGGTTCGCCGAGGCGCCGCCGGGCGTGACGTCCACCACGCGGGGGTCGCCGGAGAAGCCCGAGCGGAGCGTGAGCGTCTGCGCGTAGGGCTCCTCGTTCCAGCCGGGCGCCTCCTGCGCCGAGAGCGCGGGGGCGACCAAGAGGCCGAGGAGAAGGAGGAGGACAGGTCCGATCCGTGTCGTCATGGGTGTCGGGGTCAAGTGCAGGTACAGCCGGAGTCTACCGTGAACGCCGTCCCCCCGCCCTCCCCTCCGCCGGGGACCTCCATCGGCACGCCCGGGAATCGCTCTCCCGGCAGGCTCTCCACCACCCGAAGGAGACCGATCCCGGGCAGGAGTCGCTCTCAGGCGCCGCCACTCTCCATCCCCCATCCTCCATCTGCCCCCCTCCGCCCGCCTAGCTTTCTGGCCTCGACACCCCTCTACCCATGGCCGACGCCCGCCTCCCCCTCACCGACGCGCCCACCCACGGCGACCGCACGCACACCTGCGGCGCCCTCCGCGAGTCCGACGCCGGGCAGACGGTCGTCCTCAAAGGCTGGGTGGACCAGCGCCGCAACTTCGGCGGGCTCAACTTCATCGACCTCCGCGACCGCTACGGCCTCACGCAGCTCGTCTTCAGCCCCGAGCTGAATGCCGAGCTGGCCGACCTCGCCGAGCGGCTCCGTGGCGAGGACGTGATCTCGGCCAAGGGCGAGGTCCGCGTCCGCGAGCGCAAGAACCCGGAGATGGCGACCGGCGATGTGGAGGTCTACGTCACCGACGTCGAGGTGCTGGCCCTCTCCGCGACGCCGCCGTTCGTGGTGTCCGAGAACGACCCCAAGGCGACCAAGCCCGGCGAGGACCTGGCGCTGAAGTACCGCTACCTCGCGCTCCGCCGGTCCCAGCTCCAGCGCAACATGATGCTGCGCTCCGACCTCTACCAGAGCGCGCGGAGCTACTTCCACGCGAACGACTTCGTGGAGGTCGAGACGCCGGTCCTGATGAAGTCGACGCCGGAGGGCGCGCGCGACTACCTCGTGCCCAGCCGCGTCCACCCCGGCCAGTTCTACGCGCTCCCGCAGAGCCCGCAGACGTACAAGCAGATCCTGATGGTGGCGGGCATGGACCGCTACGTCCAGATCACGAAGTGCTTCCGCGACGAGGACCTGCGCGCCGACCGCCAGCCGGAGTTCACCCAGATCGACGTCGAGATGACGTTCGCGACCGAGGAGATGATCTACGGGCTCGTCGAGGGGCTCGTGGCGCAGATCTGGCGCGACACGCGCGGCATCGAGATCCCGACGCCGTTCGCGCGGATGCCCTACGCCGAGGCCATCCGCCGCTACGGCTCCGACAAGCCGGACCTCCGCTTCGGCATGGAGATCGCCGACGTGTCGGACGCCGTCCGCGGCTCGGACTTCAAGGTGTTCGAGTCCATCCTAGACGACGGCGGCGCGGTGGTCGCGATCCGCGTCGAGGGCGAGGGCGAGCGCGGGCGCAAGCCGATGGACAAGCTCGACAAGGACATCGTCCGCAAGCAGATCGGCGCGGGCGGCCTGTTCTACGCCAAGCTCCCCGCCGACGGCTCCGACTTCAGCCAGTCGGTCAAGGACGAGGTGTTCGGGCGCGACAAGATGCAGGCCGTGATCGACGCCGTGGGTGCCGAGGCGGGCGACCTCGTGCTCGTGCTGGCGGGCACCGCGCCCAAGGTGTTCGAGCAGATGGGCGACCTTCGCCTCCACATGGCGAAGGAGACCGGCCTCGTCCCCGAGGGCGCCGACGGCCCGTGGGAATTCCTCTGGGTCACCGACTTCCCGCTCCTGGAGTGGGCCGAGGGCGAAGACGGCGAGCCCGGCCGCTGGCACGCCATGCACCACCCGTTCACGGCCCCGACCGGCGAGGACATCGCCAAGCTGGCGACCGACCCCGGCGCGGTCCGCAGCCAGGCCTACGACCTTGTGCTCAACGGCTCCGAGATCGGCGGCGGCTCCATCCGCATCCACCGCTCGGACGTGCAGTCCCGCATGTTCGAGCTGCTCGGCATCTCCGAGGAGGAGGCGCAGCGCCGCTTCGGCTTCCTGCTGGACGCGCTCAAGTACGGCGCCCCGCCCCACGGCGGCATCGCGCTGGGCCTCGACCGGCTGGTGATGCTGCTGACCGGCGCGACCTCGCTCCGCGACGTGATCGCGTTCCCCAAGACGCAGCAGGCCACGGAGTTGATGTCGTCCGCCCCGGACGTGGTCGACCCCGAGCAGCTCGCCGAGCTCCACATCGCGACGGTCGGCAAGGCGTCGAGCGTCGAGACGACGACCCCGCTCGCCTCGGACCCGACCTGACCGACCCCCCGGGTCCCCCTGCCCGCCTCGGCACCGAGGCGGCGGAGGTCAAGCCCGACCGCCCGCTTCGCGCGTGACGTGGCCGTCCGCCAGCCGGTAGACCGCGTCGACGCGGTCGAGGATCGAGTCGTCGTGGGTGACCATCAGCAGCGACCGGCCGCGCTCGCGCGTGAGGCGCTCCAGCAGGTCGAGGATGCGGGCGCCCGTGCGGGCGTCGAGATCGCCCGTCGGCTCGTCGGCCAGGACCAGACCCGGGTCGTGGGCCAGGGCCCGCGCGATGGCCACGCGCTGCTGCTCGCCGCCTGAGAGGCGGTCCGGAAAGGCGTCGCCGCGGTCGGCCAGCTCGACCTCTTCCAGCAACGCCTGCGCGCGCGCCTCGGCGTCCGGCGCCCCGTCCAGGTCGAGCAAGAAGCGGACGTTCTCGGCGACCGTCAGCGTCGGGACGAGGTTGTAGAACTGAAACACGAACCCGACGTGGCGGCGGCGGAAGAGGGTCCGGTCGCGCTCCGAGAGCGCGCCCAGCGAGACGCCGTCCACGACGACCGTGCCCGCGTCCGGCGCGTCGATGCCCGAGACGAGGTTGAGGAGCGTGCTCTTGCCCGCGCCGCTCCGCCCGACGAGCGCGCCGACGAGCCCGCGCTCCATCCCCAGGTCCGCGCCCTTCAGCACCTCGCGCATGGCGTCGCCTTCGCGGTAGCGCTTCACGACGCCGCGCAGGTCGAGCACGAGGCCGCCTGCCTCGGGAGCCGGGTCGGGGGAGTCAGCGAGGCGGGAGGAGTCGGTCATCGGTCCGGGGAGAGGCTCGTCCGACGCCGTGCGCCCGGCGGGGTTGCCGCCTCCCAGCCCGGCCCCCGTCTCCAACGACAACACCCCCGGACTCGGGTGCCGGGGCACCGTCGTCCGGGGGCGGGCGGGGCGAACGGACAGGCAGCCCCGCGCCTCGGCGGTCGCTACCGGACCGCCGAGAGGTGGTCGCCCACGCGGAGCGTGTGGACGCGGCCGTCGGCCTCGCGCTCGAAGGCGAGCGGCTGGTCCTGGGCACGGTACGTGTCGGCCCCGGTCGCCTGGGCGGTGCCGACGATCACCGGGCTGAGGCCGCGCGTGATCGTGACGAGGTCGCCGGACTCGTCCCAGACGAACGACGCCCACTCGGCGCCGCGCTCGAAGAGCATCTGGACGAGCGTCACCGGCCGGCCGTCGGTCTGCTCGAACGTCCCGATGACGCTCCCCGCGACGACGGCGCCGCGACCGCGGACGAGCGCCGCGCGGTAGGCTGCGAAGGACGCCGCGGCGACCTCCCGCTGGCTCGGGCGGACGGCCTGCACGATCGTGGCGAGATCGTCGAGCGTCCAGGAATCGAGGAGGGCTTCGGTGCGGGCGTCGAGGGCGGCGTCGGTCGTGGCGAGGGGGGCCAGCGCCGAGGCGATCTCGGCACCGTGCGCCACGATCACGAGGCCGCCGCGGGCGTCGCGGACCTCGACCATGCCGCCGTCGGTGGCGTAGAGCCCCGCATAGGCCGTGCGGCCAGGAGCCTCGATGGTGTGGGCCGCGACCGGCGCGGACGCGAGTTGGACCTGCGCCGTGGCGAGGGGCGCGAAGGCGGTCAGCGCGGCGAGGGAGAGGGCGAGGGGCGTGACGGGAGGCATGGAGGTGTGGGCTGGTGTGACCCCACATTCGGGAGATGCCGCCGTCCAGTTGTCACGCGCTCGTGAGCGTCCGTCACGGACCACCACCGTCGTGTCACCGGTCGTCACCGGGGACCGACAGGCCGCGCGCAGCGGCGGCGGCGGGCGTCATCAGCGCGACCGGTCCCTCGTGGATGCCGCCGTCCAGCGGACCATCGAAGACGCGGACCGCGATCACGTTGTCGCCCTCCCGAAGCACCGATGCCGGGACGCGGTACACGCGCTCGATCTGCCACTCGTGCCCCTCCACAACGCCCCCCTCCACGTCGCCCGTCGCGCCGACGAGCACGCCGTTCACGAACGTCTGGTCGAGGTCGTCGATGCGGCCGAGGACGAGGACGAGATCCTGCGCGGCATCCGCGACCGAGAGCGGGACCCTCGTTCGGTACCACGCGAGGCCGCCGAGGCCGCGGAAGCCCTGCGGCTCCCACGTGCCCGGCACCCGGATCGACGTCCAGGTGCGGTCGTCGGTGGCGGGGTCGGCGTTTCGAGGGTCGTCGCCGGGCGAGAAGCGCCAGTCGCCCGCGAGGTCGGCCACGGGGGGAATGCGCTCCGGGTTGCGCGCTGTCGGCACCGCCAGGGCGACCGGCCCTTCGAGGATGCCGCCCTCCAGCCCGGCGTCGTACACGCGAACGGTCAGGTCGTTGGGCGCGTCGCGGCGGAGGAGCTCCGGCGGAATGCGGTACGTCCGGAAGCCGAAGTAGGCCGTCTTGTAGTACGGCGGCATCCGCCCGCTCCCGCCGATGCGCGTCCCGTTGAGCCACACCTCGTCGGCGTCGTCGATGCGGCCGAGGAGCAGGAAGGGCGGCTCCATGCGGACCACGTCGGCGGTCTTGGCGTCGAGCGAGAACGAGGTCCGGTACCACGCGAAGCCGTCGTAGCCGGGGTAGCCCTGGTCCTCCCAGGCGCCGGGCACGCGGATCGGCGCCCAGCTGCTGACGTCAGCGGAGTCCGGGACGTCCCCGAGGCGGGCCTCCCAGGCGCCGGACAGGTCGAGCAGCGTCGTCCAGTCCTCGGGCGAGGGCGGCCGGGCGGCGTCTGCATGGAGGGCCCAGTCCTTCGTGTCGCGCTCGAAGGCCTGGCGCCCGCGCTCGGCGAGGTAGTAGACGACCCCGGTGACGGCGACCGACACGACGAGGGTAAAGAGCAGGGTCAGGAGGAGGCCGCGCTTCATGGCAGGAACTTGTAGCCGACGCCGTGGACCGTCACGAAGTGGCGGGGGCGGGCCGGGTCGGGCTCGGCCTTCTGGCGCAGCTTGAGGACGAAGTTGTCCACGGTGCGGGCGGTCGGCGCCACGTCGGTGCCCCAGACCTCGTCCAGCAGTTCGTCGCGGGTGACGACGGCGCCGGGGCGGGCGACGAAGTGGCGCAGGACCTCCACTTCCAGGTGCGTCATCGGCGTGTCGTCTCCGTCGGAGGTGGCGGTGTACGAGCCGAGGTCCACGCGGAGGCGGCCCACCTCGATCACGTCGCGGGCGGGGCCGCGCGTCGCCTCGGCGCGGCGGAGGACCGCCCGGATGCGGGCCAGCAGCTCGCCCAGCCCGAACGGCTTCGTGACGTAGTCGTCGGCGCCGAATTCGAGGCCGCGGACGGCGTCGAACTCCTCCGCCTTGGCCGTCAGCAGGATCACCGGCGTGCGGACGCCCGCGGCCCGCGCCTCGCGCAGCACGTCGAAGCCGGACCGCTTCGGCATCATCACGTCGAGGACCACCAGCCGGTACGTGCCGCCGAGGACCTTCGCCAGCGCCTCCTCGCCGTCGGCGGCTTCCTCGACGGCGTAGCCCTCGAACTCCAGGTTGTCGCGGAGCCCCTCGCGCATGGCGCGCTCGTCGTCGACGATCAGGATGGGCAGGTCAGGCATGGGTCGGGAGGGCGATCTGAAACACGCTGCCGCCACCCTCGCGGGTGCGGACGGCGGCGGCCCCGCCGTGGGCGACGGCGATGCGGCGGACGAGGGCGAGGCCGAGGCCGGTGCCCTTGGCGGTGTGGACGAGCCCGTCTGCGCTCTCGGGCTGGACGCGGACGAACGGGTCGAAGACGCGCTCGCGGTCCGCCACGGGGATGCCCGGGCCGCGGTCGGCCACCTCGGCGACGGCGTGCCCTCCTTCGGCCCGGACCGACACCTCCACCGGCCCCGCGCCGCCGTACTTGACGGCGTTGTCGAGCAGGTTGACGAGCGACTCCGCGAGTGCGTCGCGGTCGCCGAGAACGGGCAGCGGGCCGTCGGCCGGGCGGACGGTCAGCGTGCACCCCTCGCGCTCGACGACGGCGCGATACCGCTCGGCGATCTCCCCGACGAGCCCGCCGAGGTCAAGGGGCTCGCGGGCGATCTGCACGGTGCCGCGCTCGAAGCGGCTGAACTGGAGCACGTTGCCGACGAGGCGGCTCAGGCGCTCGGCCTCGGCGACGAGCGTGGCGTAGTAGCGTGGCTTGCGGTCGTCCGGCACGCGACCCTCGGCCAGCGACTCGGCGTACATCCGGATGAGCGCCAGCGGCGTCCGCAGTTCGTGGCTCACGTTCGAGACGAAGTCCTCCCGGAGCCGCGCCACCTCGACCTCGCGGCGGACGCCCCGCCACGCGAACCACGCGCCCGCGCCGAGCACCAGCGTCACGCCGCCGAACAGCACCAGGCTCTGGAATGCCCGTCGCTGGAGCGCTTCTTCCACTGATCCTGCGCCCGCGCGGGCGCCGACGGAGGTCGCGGGCAGCAGCCACAACGGCCGCTGGCGCTCGACGTCCGCCCAGTCGAGGTCGGTCGTCCCGACGGGCTCGCCGCCGCGGAACACGCCCAACGCGACGCCTCCCCGGCCGACCTCCCGGAGCTTCGGCATTACCACGGCCGAGACGAACGGGTCGGGGTCGATCACCATGCACAGCACGCGCGGCGGGCCGATCGCGTCGCGGCTGCTGGCGCCGTCGGCAACGAACACGAGGCCGAGCCGACCGCCGGGCAGCGTTGCGGGCTCCAGCTTGCGGTAGCCCTGCTGGTTCTGCGCCACGAGGCGCCGGATGGACGGCAGGCCGATGGCCTCCGCGAGGACCAGCGTGGTGTCGGCGGCCTCGCCGGGCAGCGTCAGCACCTGCTGCGTGGCCAACGCGGTGTCCGCGACGACGACGGCGCGCACGCCCGGACGCTCGGTCAGGAACTCCATGACGGGGCCGGGCAGCAGGTCGGTCGGTGCCCCCTCGGCGCGAATCCAGGCCAGTTGCTCGGCCCACGACGAAGCCACGTCCCAGGCGCTCTGGTTGACCGAGAAGAGGAGCCCGTCGAGTTGCCCATCGCGGATCTCGGCGAGCTGCGCCTCGCTCTCACTCTGCACGAGACCCTGCAGCACCGCGAACGCCACCGCGGGCACGATGGCGAGGGCGAGCAGGGCGCCTGCCAGCTGGCGAAGCGCGCGGGGAGAGGTCGGGGTCACGGCTCGAAACTAGCCGGACGCCCGCGCACGCCTGTCAGGCCGAGGTCCCGGGTTGTCACGAGATGTCACCGGGGAAGCACACACGGGACCGACGAGGGTCCACGCCGCGCCTCTGCGGAGGCATCTTGCGGCCGCCCCCTCCCCCACAGTCCGACATGATCGCCCTCGTTCAGCGTGTCTCCTCCGCCTCCGTCCGCGTCGCCGACGAGGTCGTCGGCGAGATCGGCCCCGGCCTGCTGATCCTGCTCGGCGTGGTGGACGGCGACACCGAGGCGGAAGGCGACTGGCTGGCCGATAAGGTGGCGCGTCTCCGCATCTTCCCCGACGCCGACGGTAAGATGAACCGCTCGGTGCAGGACACCGGTGGCGAGGCGCTGGTCGTAAGCCAGTTCACGCTCGCAGGCGACACGCGCAAGGGGACACGCCCGAGCTACGTCCGCGCGGCGCGGCCCGAAGTCGCCGAACCCTTGTACGAGGCGTTCGCGGCGGCGCTGTCCGCCCACCTCGGCCGACCGGTGGAGCGGGGCGTGTTCGGCGCCAAGATGGCCGTCGCGCTCGTCAACGACGGCCCGGTGACGCTGTGGCTGGACCGCCCGCCGAGTGCCGGGTGAGCGGTGACGGACGGACCGATATTGAGTCCCGCCCCGTCTCCCCCGCCCCGATGCTCCGTCTGCTTCTCCTCGCCCTGTTCCTCGTGCCCGCGCTGGCGGCCGCCCAGCCCGCGCGCTACGTCGCCACGAACGCGACCGTCTACACCGTCGACGACGACCAGCCGACGGCCGAGGCGTTCGCGGTCGAGGACGGCCGGTTCGTCGCGGTCGGGACAGAGGCGGCCCTGACCGCGGCCTACCCCGACTGGCCCACGCTGGACATGGACGGGCGGACCGTCGTGCCGGGCCTGATCGACGCGCACGCCCACCTGATGGGCCTCGGCGAGGCGCTCCTCCAGGCCGACCTCGTGGGGACGACCTCGCCCGCTGAGATCGTCGAGCGGCTGGTCGCCTTCGCCGCCGACCTGCCCGAGGGCGCCTGGGTCACGGGCCGCGGCTGGGACCAGAACGACTGGGGCGGCGACGGCGCCTTCCCGACCCGCGCCGACCTCGACGCTGCGTTCCCGGACCGCCCCGTCTGGCTCGGTCGCGTGGACGGCCACGCGGGCTGGGCCAACACGGCCGCCCTGCGCGCGGCGGGCATCGACCCGGACGCGCCCGCTCCGATGGCGCCCGAGGGCGGCGCGGTGCTCGTCGACGACCAGGGCCGCCCGACGGGCGTCTTCGTGGATGCGGCGGAGATGCTGGTGGCCGAGGCGATGCCCACGCCCGACCTCGCCTACTACACCGAGGCGCTCACGCGGGCGCTCGCGGAGACCTCGAAGTACGGCCTCACCGGTGTCCACGAGGCGGGCTCCCCGCTGGCCACGTTGCCGCTCTACCGCCAGTTCGCCGCCGACGGCCGCTTCCCGATCCGCAACTACGTCATGATCACGCCGGGCGAGATCGGCGCCTTCTGTGACGCCTACCCCGATGGGATCGGCGAGGACCGCGTGATCGTCCGCTCGGTGAAGGTCTACGCCGACGGCGCGCTCGGCAGCCGCGGCGCCGCCCTCCTGGCAGACTACTCGGACGACCCCGGCAACCACGGCCTCCTCTTCCGCCCCGACGAGGCCGTCGAGGCGACCGTCCGCGCGGCGATGGCCTGCGGGCTCCAGGTCAACACGCATGCCATCGGCGACCGCGCCAACCGGCAGGTCCTCGACGCCTACGAGGCGGCCATCGCGGCCACCGGCGGCGGGCCGGGCCGCCACCGCATCGAGCACTCGCAGATCCTCTCCCTGGACGACATCGCGCGCTTCGCCGCGATGGACATCATCGCCTCCGTGCAGCCGACGCACGCGACCAGCGACATGCCGTGGGCGGGCGACCGCCTGGGGGACGACCGCCTCAAGGGCGCCTACGCGTGGCGGCGACTGCTCGACAGCGGCGCGCGGCTCGCCCTCGGCAGCGACTTTCCCGTCGAGCGCGTCGACCCGCTGCTCGGGTTCCACGCGGCCGTCACGCGTCAGGACGCCGACGGGATGCCCGCGGGCGGCTGGTACGGCAACCAGGTCCTCACCCGCGCCGAGGCCCTGCGCGGCTTCACCCTCGACGCCGCCTACGCAGCCTTCATGGAGGACGAAGTCGGCAGCATCGCGCCCGGCAAGCGCGCCGACTTCGTGGTCTTCTCGCAGGACCTGATGACGGTCCCGCTGGAGGCGATCCTCGACACCGAGGTCGTCGCCACGTACATCGACGGCACACCGGTCTACGAGGCAGAAGACGAGTAGCCCTCCGATGACCCTCCTCGTGCTCGGCGCGTCCGGCGGCTGCGGCCGGTGGCTGTGCCGCCTCGCCCGAGAACGGGGACACCACGTCCGCGCGCTCGTCCGCCCGGCGACGCCCTTCGACGGCGCGGCGGCGGACGAGGTGGTGCGCGGCGACGTGCTCGACCGGCAGGTCCTCGACCGGGCCCTCGTCGGCCGCGAGGCGGTCCTCTCCGCGCTCGGCATCCAGCGGACGGCGCCCTGGAACCCGTGGTCGGCGCTGGCCTCCCCGCCCGACCTCACGACGCGCGTCGCCGAGCACCTCGCGGAGGCGATGCCAGAGCGCGGCGTCGAGCGCATCGTCGCGATCAGTGCGGGCGGCGTGGGGGACAGCGCTCCGCGCGTGCACCCGCTCTTCCGATGGCTGATCGGCCACAGCCAGTTGGCGGCGGCGTACCGCGATCTCTCCGGCATGGAGTCGGTGTTCGCGGCGACGGGCCTCGACTGGATGGCCGTCCGTCCGGTCACCCTCACGAAGGGGCCGGTGACCGGCACGGCCCACGCCGTCTCCCGCTACCGGCTGGCCTCCCGCATCTCGCGGGCCGATGTCGCGACCTGGATGCTCGACGCCGTCGAGACCCCCGGCCCCTTCGGCGAGCGGACGCCCATGATCGCCGCGTAGCACACCGCCCGCCTCGGCGCCGAGGCGGGTGAGCCCACACGCAAAGAGCCCTCGCCCCGACGACGTGCGGGGCGAGGGCTCGGGGCCAGGGACGGCCCGTGCGGTCGCCCATTGGGAGGGGAGGCGACCTCGGACGGTTCGGGAAGGCTCACATTTCCCGACCCGCCCGGTTCCAGACAAGGTGTTCGCCGCGAAGCCCGGAGGTGGTGGGTGGCCCCGTGGCGAACGATCACAAAGTGCGGCTCGGAGGGGCCCCGGACCATGGGGAAGGCGTGGGAGAGACGTGAGGGTTTCCTGAGGGAGCCCCTTCAGATGCCGCCTCCTGCTCCATTCTGGCCCACAGACCCCCGGAAACGTGGCGGCAGACAGGGAGTGGACGTATCGTAGTCCTGCCCGGTGGTAGGGCACGCATCATGGAGCTGCCCCGCCGCGTTGGGTGCTTCGCGCGGTCCGTCAGACACGATCGCGCCCCCTGGACCTTCACCCCCGACGTCAGAGATGGAGCCGGCATCGACCGCCGACCAGCCGACCGTGACCGCCCCCTTCCGCGTGGGCGACTGGATCGCGGAGCCGATGGCGAATCGGCTCACGCGTGGGGACGACGTGCGGCGCGTCGAGCCGAAGGTGATGGAGGTGCTCGCCACCATGGCCGCCCGTCCCGGCGAGACCGTCACCAAGGACGAGTTCATGGCGGAAGTCTGGACCGGCACCGTCGTCACGGACGACGTGCTCGCGCGGTGCATCTCGGAGCTCCGCAAGGCGCTCGACGACAGCGCCCGCAACCCGACCTACGTCGAGACGCTCCGCAAGCGAGGCTACGCGCTGATCGCCCCCGTCGAGCACGGCCTCGACCTCGACCTGACCGCCACGCCGTTCATCGCCACCCCGCAAGGCGACGGGGCCGCGCCGCTGACCGGCCTCGATGTCCGCCGCCCGGTGCTGCCCACGCGGACGCGCCCCGTGGTACTCGTCTGGGGCCTGCTCGCCGTCGCCGTGGTCCTCGTCGGGGCGCTGTGGGCCTACCGCGCCGGACTGGCGGGCGTCCGGCCGCTGGCCTCGGTGCCGGTGACCAGCTTCCCCGGCGACGAGCGGGACCCGGCGCTCTCGCCCGACGGCTCGCGCGTCGCCTTCGCCTGGGACGGCGGGGTGCCGGGCGCGTCCGAGGACGAGCGGCAGTTCGACATCTACGTCCTGCCCGCGACCGGGGGCGGCACCCCGGTTCGTCTGACGATGCAGCCCGCCGACGAGTTGAGCCCGGCCTGGAGCCCCGACGGCTCCCGGGTCGCCTATGTCCGGTGCGGCTCGGGCGGTGAGTGCGGTGTCTACGTGGTCGACGCGGGCGGCGGGCCCGAGGAGTCGCTCGTGACTTCCGACGACCTCGCCATCACCGACCTCGTCTGGAGCCCGGACGGCTCCCGGCTCGCCTTCTCCGGGCGCCGTGGGAGGCAGGGCGCCTTCAGCCTCCACCTGCTGCCGCTCGACGGCTCGCCTCCGCAGCGCCTCACGGCCCCCGCCTCGACGTATCCCGGCGACCTCGGCCCGGCGTTCTCGCCCGACGGCCAGCGCCTCGCGTTCGTGCGGACGGAGCTCGACGGCCGCCAGGACGTGGCCGTGGTGACGGTCCAGGGCGGGCGCGTCCGACGGCTGGCGCGCGAGCAGAAGGGCGTCACCGGGCTCGACTGGACGCCCGACGGCGAGGAGGTCATCTACGCGGCCAACCGCGACGGCGCGGCGGGCCTGTGGCGGGTCGGGCTGGAAGGCGGCGACCCCCGCTGGGTGGCCCTCGGCACCGACGGCGGCGAGATCGCCGGGCCCTCGGTCGGGCGCGCCGGCGGCCTCGCCTTCGCCCGCCAGCTCGTCCGCTCCCAGCTCGTGGCCGTCAGCGCCGACGGCGCCGAGCGGGCCGTGGCTGCCTCCACCCGCGACGACCGTCAGCCGACGGTGGCGCCCGACGGCTCCCGTGTCGCCTTCATCTCGACGCGCTCCGGCAGCCACGAGGTCTGGGTCGCCGAGGCGGACGGGACCGGCGCCCGGCAGCTGACCGCCTTCGGCGGCGCCCGCGTCAGCGGCCCCCGCTGGAGCCCCGACGGCCGCACGCTCGTCGTCTCCGCACGAGCCGACGGCGACGCCGACGTGTTCCTCGTCCTTCCCGACGGCACCGTCCGCGCCCTCACCGACTCGGACGCCGACGACGTGGCTCCGACGTGGTCCCGCGACGGCGAGGCCATCTACTTCGCGTCGAACCGCGGCGAGACGTGGCAGATCTACCGCGTGCCCGCCAGCGGGGGCGACGCCGAAGCGGTGACCGTCGGGGGGGGCGTGGCTGCGGCCGAGGCGCCCGGCGGCGGCCTGCTCGTCATCCGCCCGACCCGCCGCGGCCTCTGGCGGCTCCCGGTCGTCGACGGTGAGATCCGCGATGTGCGGGCCGAGCAACTCGCCGTGAACCTCTCCCCTGCCGACTGGGCCAACTGGAGCGTCGTGGGCGATGCCGTGTACGTGATGGAGCGGCGCTACGACCGCGCCGCGACGATCGTCCGCCTGGACCCCGCCACCGGCGACCGCGAGACCGTCGCCGCTGTCGCCGACGTGCCCGAGGACTCCGGCCTCGGCGTCTTCCCGGGCGGCTCCCGGATCCTCCTCTCCCGCCTCGACCGCGCCGACAGCGACGTGGTGCTGGTCGAGGACTTCCACTGACGGCGACGATCAGGAGGCGAGAGGAGGGAACCCTCCCTGGCGTCGACGCTATCCTCAGCCCCCGCCGCCCGCCGCCATGGAGTCCGCCATCCCGTACGATTCGACCGCCTGGTACGTGGTGATGCTGATGGCCGGGCTGGCCGTCGGCGTGGCCGTAGCCATCGCGCGGACGATCTTCCGGAAGGACGACTGATGGCCCTGACCGACGGGTTCGGGCGCCCGCACACGACCCTCCGCCTCGGGCTGACCGAGCGCTGCAACCTCCGCTGCGTCTACTGCATGCCTGCCGAGGGCATCCCGCTGACGCCCACGCGGGCGATGCTGACCACCGACGAGATCGAGCGGCTGGCGCGTGTGCTCGTCGGCACCGGCGTCGACAAAGTGCGGCTGACCGGCGGCGAGCCGCTCGTGCGCAAGGACGCCGTCGAGGTGACCGAGCGCCTGGGCCGCCTCGGCCTCCGGTCGCTCGCCCTCACCACCAACGGCCTGCTGCTCGAAGACCGCCTCCCCGCCCTCCGGGCCGCCGGACTGACGGACCTGACGGTCTCGCTCGACACGCTCCGCGCCGACCGCTTCCAGGAGATCACCCGCCGCCCCGGCCTCGACACCGTCCTCGGCGCCCTAGACACGGCGCTCGGCCTCGGCTACGCCATCGACGGGCCTCGGTCGCTGAAGGTCAACGTCGTGGCCATGAAGGGCGTCAACGAAGACGAGGCGGCGGACTTCGCGGCGTGGGCGGCACGCGCGCCCATTGAGGTCCGTTTCATCGAGGTGATGCCGTTCGACGGCAACGGGTGGGACCGGACGGAGCTGGTGCCGTGGACCACGACGCGCGCCGCCATCGAGGCCGTCCACGGCCCGCTGACGCCGCTCGACGACGCGCCCAGTTCGACGGCGCGGACGTTCACGCGGCCCGGCTGGCGGGGGCGCGTCGGCTTCGTGGCGAGCATGACGGCGCCGTTCTGCGCGGGCTGCACCCGCCTCCGCATCACGGCCGACGGCGCCCTCAAGGTGTGCCTGTTCGGCGCTCGCGAGCTCAGCCTGCGGGATGCCCTCCGGTCCGGCGCGACCGACGCCGAGGTGGTCGCCCTCGTGACCGCCGCGCTGGCGGGCAAGGCCGCCGCCCACGCGGGCATGGACGTCCTCGCGGCGACCGACAACCGGCCCATGATCACGATCGGAGGCTGAGGGGCCAGAGGCCGCGGCTCCGAGCACGTTCCGGGTCCCCCTGTCGGCCTCGGCGCCGAGGCAGGCGCACCTTCTGCTCGTCCACCCGGAACAGCCCAACCCGTTCGCGCCGTCCGTCTATCTTGCCATGCGTCCCCCCGCCGCTCCCATGACCGAAACCCCCACCCTCAGCCACGTCGACGACCAGGGCCAGGCCCGCATGGTCGACATCAGCCACAAGGCGTCGACGGCGCGGACCGCGGTCGCGGCGTGCCGGGTGCTCGTCGGTGCCGAGGCGCTGCACCTCATCCGCGAGAACGAGATCCGCAAGGGCGACGTGCTCACGGTGTCCAACGTCGCGGGCGTGCTCGGCGCCAAGCAGACGAGCCGCCTGCTGCCGCTCTGCCACGACGTGGTGCTCCAGAACGTCGAGATCGAGTTCGAACTGGACGAGGCGTCGGGCGCCGTGGACATCCGCGCGATCACCAAGACGGTCGGCCCGACGGGCGTCGAGATGGAGGCGCTGACGGCTGTGACCGTCGCCGCGCTGACGGTCTACGACATGTGCAAGTCGGTCACGAAAGAGATCGAAATCACGGCCGTCCGCCTGCTCGCCAAAAGCGGCGGCCGGAGCGGCGACTACCGCCGACCGAGCGGTCCGCGCAACAACTAGCGGCCCCTCCGGCGTACGCCCGGTCCCGCATCCCTGCTTCCCATGAACGAACTCGTCGGCGTCGGCAGCCTCATCATCATCCTCGGCTCGGTCCTCTTCGCGATCGTGCTGCTGTACTTCGTGCCGGTCCGCCTGTGGATCACGGCCATCTTCTCGGGGGTCAAGCTGGGCCTCTTCCGCGACCTCGTGGGCATGCGGCTGCGGAACGTGCCGCCGTCGGCCATCGTGGGGCCGCTCATCACGGCCCACAAGGCGGGCATCCCGGTGCAGGTCGCGCTCCTCGAAGCGCACTACCTCGCGGGCGGCCACGTCCAGCAGGTCGTCAACGCGCTCATCTCGGCCGACAAGGCCAACATCGACCTCTCGTTCGAGCGGGCGACCGCCATCGACCTGGCGGGCCGCGACGTGTTCGAGGCGGTCCAGGTGTCGGTCAACCCGAAGGTGATCACGACGCCGCCGATCTCGGCCATCGCCAAGGACGGCATCCAGGTGCGCGCCATCGCGCGGGTGACCGTACGCGCCAACATCGAGCGGCTGGTCGGCGGTGCGGGCGAGGAGACCATCATCGCCCGCGTCGGCGAGGGCATCGTGTCCACGATCGGCTCGTCGGCCACGCACGCGCAGGTGCTGGAGAACCCGGACAACATCTCGAAGACGGTGCTCTCGAAGGGGCTCGACAACGGCACGGCCTTCGACATTCTCTCCATCGACATCGCGGACGTGGACGTCGGCGAGAACATCGGGGCGAAGCTCCAGACCGACCAGGCCGAGGCCGACCTCCGGGTCGCACGGGCCAAGGCCGAGGAGCGCCGCGCGGCGGCCGTCGCCTCCGAGCAGGAGCAGCGCGCCAACCTCGTCGCGGCCGAGGCCGAGATCCCGAAGGCGATGGCCGAGGCCTTCCGCCAGGGCAACCTCGGCATCATGGACTACTACAACCTCCGCAACATCGAGGCCGACACCGAGATGCGGACGGCCATCGGCGGCGGTCCCAAGGGCACCGAGCAGCAGAGCTGATCGCCGTAGCCCTCATGGCTCCACACACGAACGCCCGGCCGACGGTCCAATCCGTCGGTCGGGCGTCGTGCTGTGCCGTCCCGAGCATGGGTCCTGTCCGAAACGTCCTCGCGGGGTCGCCTGGTTGCACGGTCACGGTCCGGCGTCGCGCTCCATCGCCGAGGCTCGTGCCTCGCGCTTCCAGGCCGGCGCCGGCTCGGTCCGGCTCCTCCCTGCGCATGGACGTTCCGGTCGGGCCCTTACAGACTGATGCCGAAGAGCAGGAAGGAGCGCTCCGTCTCCGGATTGACGACGTACTGGCCGAACACGGGCAGCGCGAACTCGGTCGTGATCGGGACCTCCTTGGCTGCCGTCAGCGACAGCACGGTGATCGCGGCGTCATTGCTCGTGGCGTAGTAGCCCGAGCCCTGCGTGCCGTCCGCCGAGTCGAGCGCGAACACCGCGCCGACGGCCAGCCCGAGGTCGACGCCGCCCACGGCGAAGCCGTAGCCCGCCTCCAGGTACGTCGAGTAGTCGGGGTCGTTGTAGACGTTGGTCGCCAGCGTCAGCGAGAGCGGGACCGCCTCGCCCTGGTAGCTCACGAACGGCTCCAGCGTATGCCCGCCGCCGCCGTCGTCGAAGTTGAAGTAGTCCGAGGTGCTCTCAGTGCCGGGGTCGAGGCCGACGCCGGGGAAGTGGTAGTCGGTCACGCCGACCGTCACCGGGCCGACGGCGTAGCTCAGGTACAGGTCGAGTTCGTTGGCGTTGGCGTCCGTGATGCCGAACGAGCCCCAGGTGCCCGCGGAGAAGCCGCCCACGCCGACCTCGATGGAGGGCTGGACGGCCGCGGACTGGCCGAAGTCGAGCCCGCGCCAGACGTAGCGGCTGACGAGGTCGGCGCCGAGCGAGACCTCCGGCTGGGCGAGAACGCTAGGGACGCTCAGGACGAGCGCGAGGACAAGGATCGAGGGGTGCTTCATGAGGCCCAGGTAGGTGAGCACCTTATTTATTTCCCCCTTGTCCACCCAGTCAACCCATCACTCAAACTGAAAAGCGCTTCCGCCTAATTTATGTCGCCCGCATCTCCTGATTTGCCCCTCGCTGCCCGTGTGGCAGCCTTCGCCGCCCCTGCGGCCCTGTCCGTCACGCAGGATGTCGTCCGCGCCGTCCTGCCGGTGCTCACCGACCAGGCCGACCCGGGTCTCGTCGCCGAGGAGACGCTGACGCTGGTCGCGACCGTCACCGCCCGCGCCGCCGAGGTGGGGCTCCGCGAGCGGCCGGACGCGCTGGCCGCCGTCGGCCCGGCACTCGCCGAGTTGCCGTTCCTCTACCACGACTTCCTGCTGGGGGCCCAGGTGGTCGCCTCGGGGGCCGAGGGCGAGGTCGCGCCCGACCAGAGCGTCTACGCGCGCCTCGACCGCAAGGCGGCCTTCTACGGCATGCACCTCGCCCCTGGCCGCTTCCCCGGCCCGTCGCTCCTGCGCGAGAAGATGCCGCTCTGGATGGGCCGCATCTCGCCTCCCAAGCTGCCGACCTCGCCCGATGCGCGGCTGGCCGAGACCGGCCTCGTGGACGTGGTGGCCGCCCTCGCCCGCCTCGTCACGGCGTTCGCCCAGAAGGCGGCGCAGGAGGCGGACCCGGCCTGACCGCCCCCGCCTCGGGACCGAGGCGAGCGGGCTACGGCTCGAACCGGACCGCCGTCCCGTAGGCCATCATCTCGGCCATGCCCTGCCCCACCATGCTGGTCGTGAACCGGACGTTGATGACCGCCTCCCCGCCCACGTCGAGGGCGTCCTGCATCATGCGATCCAGCGCCTCGTCGCGCGCATCGCGGAGCATCTCGGTGTAGCCGCGGATCTCCCCGCCCACGAGGCTCTTGAACCCGGCCATGACGTCCCGACCGACGTGCTTGGCGCGCACGGTGTTGCCATAGACCACATCGAGGTGCTCGACGATCGTCTGACCGGGGATGTGGTCGGCGGAGGTGATGGGGACGAGAGGGCGCGACATGGCGGTATGGGTCAGCGAAGGGAGGAGATCTCGCCCGCGTCTACGGGACGGCCCTCGGCGGAGTGACGGTCGAAGAGAACGGCGCGCTCGGCCCCGAGCAGCGACACGTCCGCGCCGACGAAGCGCAACGCGGTCCCTTCGGGCAGGCCGACGACCGGCACGGCGGGGTTGGCTGCGACGAACTCGGCGAGCCGCTGGGCGCGCGTCTCGCCCTGATGGCCCGGCGGGTGCGCGTCGGTGTAGTGGGGATTGATCTGGAAGCCGATGAGACCGAGCGCGTCGAAAGAGGGCGGCTCCACGATGGGCATGTCGTTGGTCGTCCGAATGGTCGGCGCGGCGACGTTGGCCCCTGCGCTCCAGCCCACGTACGGCGCTCCGGCCCCCACCGTCTCTCGAATGGCCGCGACCAGCCCGAGGCGATGCATCTCGCGTAGCAGGTGGAACGTGTTGCCGCCACCGACGAGCACCGCCTCCGCCTCGGCGACCGCGCGGACGGGGTCGTCCGCGGTGTGGACGCCTTCGATCTCCAGCCCCAGCCCGTCGAGCCTCTCGCGGACGCGGCGGACGTACTCGTCATACGAGAACGTGACGGCGGCGTACGGCACGAACGCCACGCGCCGGGCGTCGCCGATGGCCTCGGCGATCCAGTCGCGGGCGTGGACAAGGTACGGATGACCGGGCGATGTCGAGTTGCTCAGGAGAAGCGCGCGCATGGGGACGGGAGCAAGGAAAGGGGCGACGGCGCCGGCTCGGCCACGCGGTTCACACGTCCACTTCGACGAGCAGGTCGTTCTTGGCGACAGCATCGCCCGGCGCGGCGTGGACGGCGGCGACGGTGCCTGCGGCGGGCGCGGTCAGCTCGTTCTCCATCTTCATCGCTTCCAGCACGACGACCCCCTGGCCTGCTTCGACCATGTCGCCGGGGGCCACCAGGACGCGCAGCACGAGGCCCGGCATCGGGGCATGGATCTCGCGGTCGGCCGCCGCGTCGCCCACGTCCAGGCCGAAGCGTTCGAGGAGCAGGTCGGCGTCGGTGCGGAGGTCGACCTCGATGGGGGCACCGTCGACCCAGACACGCGTGGCGGCGCCCTCGCGCTCGACGGTCACCACGCGTGGGCGGCCATCGACGACGAGGAGAACCGTCTCGGCGCGGTCGGACTGACGGAGCGGCGTGAGGCGGGCGTCGGCCGCGTCGCCATCGACGGTGACCGTGCCGTCGGCGCGGTCGATGGAGAGGGCGGTCTCGCCGGTGCGGGGGTGGAGGGCCATGGGGAAAGCTACGAGCACGGCGCGCTCGGCTCCGCCGCCCAGAGCGCCGCTGTCTCGGCGAGAGCGCGGAGGGTGTCGCTGCGAGCGCCAGACGCCTACCCCAGCGCCGACGCGACCCGGGCCGCGGTTTCCTCGAACGATCGGTACGTCAGTCCGAGGTCCCGAGCCGCCTTCGACCCATCGTAGCGGTAGGTCGCCGACGCGTTCTGGGCAGTCGCGCGGGTGAGTGCAGGCTCCGAGCGGAGGACCGCCGCCCCCACCTCGGCGAGCGCGCCCCCGAGGCGGAGCATCCAGGGCGCAGCGACCCGTCGCGGCGGAGACACCCCGGCCGCCTCGGCGAGCGCTCGGAGGATGTCGGCCCAGAGGAGGTTCTGGGCCGCCAGCACATACCGCTCGCCCGAGACGCCTGCCCGAGCGGCGAGGCGGAGGCCCGTCGCCACATCGGCCACGTCCACGACGGCGGTGCCGCCGGGCGGCGCCATCGGCACGCGCCCCGCAGCGACGCGCTCGGCCAGCGCGAACGTGCCCTCGCCCGAGCGCCCCGGCCCGAACACGAGCGCCGGGCAGACCGTCACCGCGTCCAGGCCCTCGGCCACGCCCCGCCGGACCTCCAGGGCGGCATCGCGCTTGCTGACCGCGTAGGCCGTGTTGGTGGGTGAGGACGTCCACTCCGCCGTCTCGTCCATGAGGCCCGTCGGGTGGAGCGCCCGCCCCAGCGCTGCGATGCTAGACGTGTGGACGAGTCGCTCGGCGCCCGCCATCAGCGCCGCGTTGACCACGTTCGCGGTCCCCCCCACGTTGACCCGCCGCATGGATCGCTCGGCCCGCCCGCCGAACGCCATCACCGCGGCGACGTGGTAGACCGTGCCGACGCCCGCCATCGCCTGGACCACCGCGTCCATGTCCGTCACGTCGCCCAGCGCGTGCTCGACCGCCCCGGCGGTGTCGCCGAGGAGGTCGAGGGACGAGGTGGGCCGCCGCAGGATGCGGACCGCCTCCCCCTCCCCCACCAGCTGGCGGACGAGCGCGGAGCCGACGAAGCCGGTGGCGCCGGTGACGAGGATCATGGCGTGGCGAGGGTGACTTCGCCCGCGACGACCTCGACCTCGCCCGCCTCGGTGGCGAGACGGAGGGCACCGCCAGGGGCGAGTCCCAGGACGCGCCCCTCGGCGACGATGCGCCCACTCGCCGGATCGCGCACGGCGACGCGCCCTCCCCTCCCTTCCATCCTCGCCTCGACGGCCGCGACGAGCGCGACGGGGTCTGCCTCGGCCTGCTCCAGCGCGTCCCCGAGGCGGGCGAGGAGGGGCTCCAGCGGCGCGAGGCGCGGCACCGGCTGGCCGGTCGCCAGCAGGAGTGACGTGGCGGTCGCGTCCAGCGGCGGCGCGAAGGCGTCCTGCGCGACGTTCAGCCCGACGCCCAGCAGCACGCGCGCCCGCCCGCCGGACCAGGTCGTTTCGGCGAGCACCCCCGCCAGCTTCCGCCCCCCCACCCGGACGTCGTTGGGCCACTTGATGCGCGCGTCGGCGCCGAAGGCGGCGGCCGTCTCGGCGACGGCCAGCCCGGCGGCGAGCGGGATCAGCCCGATGCGCTCGGCGGGAAGCGACGGGCGGAGGACGACGGTGAGCAGCAAGCTCTGGCCGGGCGCCGAAGCCCAGACGCGACCGTGCCGGCCGCGGCCACCGTGCTGGCGCTCGGCCACCACGACGGCACCGTGCGGGGCGCCTTCGGCGGCCCAGCGCGCGGCCTCATCCATCGTGGACGCCACCGAGGCGAGGTGCCGGATCGGCGTGCCGAGAGCCGTCGCAGTCACTCCCCCATCCGAACCGTCCACTCCGTGCGGACATGGGCGGCGCCCGACAGCGGCACGTCGGTTTGCGTGTCCGTGGCGAGGGTCCGGGGCGCCCAGCCGCCTGCGTGCGGCGCGAGGTCCACGCGGACCCGGCTGTCCTCATCGAACAGGACCGATCGCGTGTGGCGCTCCACCTCGATGGCGGCGACCCGGCCGCCGTCGGCCACAGCCGCCCACACGCGCCGGACGCCCAGTTCGCTGCCGGCGTCCGTCAGCACCGCCTCCACCAGACGGAAGCGCGCACCGCTGATGGTCGTGTCGCCGAGGAGCGTGCGCCGGTAGGCCTCGCCCGCGACCGGGTCGAGGTAGGGCGGGTCGTCGGAGAGAGCCTGGGCGATAGGGTCGCGGAGAGCCGGGGCCTCGTCGTCGCCTTCTGCCAGCGTGCCGGTACCCGAGCGCTCCACGGCGGTCCCGTCGGCGCGGCGCTGGAGGCTCACCGTCTCCCGGCCGATCGGACGTCCATCGGGCGCGAACTGGGTGACGACGAGGTCGGCGTCGTAGGCGGTCGAGTCGAGGTCGGCGAAGGCGTCGGCGACGGCGGAGGCGTCCACGAAGGCGAGCAGGCGGAGCGCTTCGGGGTCGCCGTCGAGGGCGCCGGGCGCCGGGTCGGCGCAGCCGACGAGGAGGAGGGCGAGGAGGAGCAGGCGCACGGGCAGGCGGGGGAGTCCGCTCAGAACCCGCCCCCCGGCGCAGGGTTGCAGGCCTCCGCTCCCCATCCGACATGCCCTTCGACTCCGAGCGCCGCGTCGCCGAGGCCGCCGCCCGCGCCGCCGCTGCCTTCATCCGCCCCCACGCCGGGAGGCTCTCTGCCGCCGACCTCCGCGCCAAAGGCGTCCACGACCTCGTCTCGTTCGTGGACGAGGGCTCGCAGCGGATCGTCCTCGACGCGCTCCGGGCCGCGTTCCCCGACGACGTACTGGTCGGCGAAGAGGGCGCCGACGGCAGCATCGACCTCGACACCGGCCGCGTCTGGATCGTGGACCCGCTGGACGGGACCACCAACTTCGCGCACGGCGTCGCGCCGTACGCCGTCTCCATCGGCCTGCGCGTCGAGGGCATCGGCCAGATGGGCGTGGTGCTGGACGTGGCGCACGACGAGCTGTTCTCGGCCGTCCGCGGCGAGGGGCTGACGGTCGACGGCGTGCCCACGACCGTGTCCGTCACCACCCGCCTCGACGACGCGCTGATCGCGACCGGCTTCCCGTTTCGCGACTTCCGCTACCTCGGCGGCTACCTGGAGGCCGCCGAAGCGCTGATGCGGAGCACCCGCGGCCTGCGCCGCCACGGCGCCGCGGCGGTCGACCTCGCGTGGACGGCCGCGGGCCGCTTCGACGGCTTCTTCGAGGCCGGGCTCGCCCCGTGGGACGTGGCGGCAGGTGTCGTGCTGGTAGAGGCTGCGGGCGGCGAGGTGACCGGCCTCTGGGACGGCGCCGACCCTGTGACGACGGGCGGCCTCGTCGCCGCCGCGCCTGGCATCGCCGACGCCCTCCGCGCCGCCACGGCCCCCCTTGGCCCTGCTTACCGCCGCACATGCATCGAACGAGAGAACATCTGAGCCGAACCTTTTGAAACGCGAGCACTTGGGCACAGATCGCCCCGGATGCCTTCAGCAGACCCGGTCCGGCGCCGATACCTCGGCCCCACCACTCAGCCCCATGTCTGCCCCGCGCCCGACCCTGCTCGTCGCCGACGACTATCCGGAGAACTGCAAGCTCTTCTCGATCTACCTCCGCAAGGACTACGAGGTGGTGACGGCGCTGTCAGCCGAGGCGGCGCTCGCCCGGATCCAGGAGGGAGGCATCGCGGCGGCGCTGCTGGACATCAACTACCAGGGAGGGATGTCGGGGCTGGACCTGGTCCGCCACCTCCGCGCCGACCCCGCGCTGGCGGCCCTGCCGACGCTCGCGCTGACGGCCCACGCGTCACCCGAGGACCGCCGGGCGTGCCTCGAAGCAGGCTTCGACGCGTACCTCTCGAAGCCCGTCCTGAAGGCCCAGATGCTGACGGCGGTGGAGGCGCTGCTGATGGAGGCGACGACCCCGGGCTCCTCGGGCTGAGCGAAGGCACCCCGCGAGAGGGTGTCGGCGGGGCGTAGCTTGACGGCCCCTCTGACTTCCCTCCCCCATGGCCGACTCCAACGGGCTCCTCGCCGGCAAGACCGGTGTCATCTCCGGCGCCCTCGACCCCAACTCCATCGCCTGGGCGCTCGCCGAGGCCGCCCACCGCGAGGGCGCCCGCTTCGTGCTCACCAACGCGCCCGTCGCAAAGCGCTTCGGGCAGATCGCCGAGCTGGCCGAGGCCACCGGCGGCAGCGAGATCCTCTACGCCGACGCCACCTCGGACGAGGACATGGACCGCCTCTTCGCCGAGTCGACCGAGATCCTGGGCGGGCCGCTCGACTTCGTGGTCCACTCCATCGGCATGGGCGTCAACGTCCGCAAGAACCGGGCGTACGAGGAGCTGAACTACGACTGGTACCAGAAGTCGCTCGACATCTCGGCCATCTCGCTGCACCGCATGGTGGCCGCCGCCCTCCGCGGCGACGCGCTCTCCGACGGCAGTTCCGTGCTCGCGATGAGCTACATCGGTGCCCAGCGCGTGTTCTCGGAGTACTCCGAGATGGGCGACGCGAAGGCGCTCCTGGAGTCGATCGTCCGCAGCTACGGCTACCGCCTCGGGCGCCGCGGCATCCGCATCAACGCGGTCTCGCAGAGCCCCACCCGGACGACCGCCGGCGGCGGCATCTCGGGCTTCGACGCCATGTTCGAGTTCGCCGAGAAGGTCGCCCCCCTCGGCAACGCCGACCAGGCCTCCTGCGCCGACTACTGCGTCACCCTGCTGAGCGACTACACGCGCATGGTGACCATGCAGACGCTCTACCACGACGGCGGCTTCTCGGCGATGGGCATCTCGGACGCGCTCGTCGAGGGCCTGACCGACATGAAGATCCGCGACGACGCGTAGACGGCTCGCCTCGACTCCCTCCGCCTCGGCACCGAGGCGGGCAGGAGGGCGACGCTCGCGCTCGACCTCCCCCCCTACCGTCACTCCCGCGCACGCGGCACTCCATAGGATGCAGTCCGCCCAGAACAGGCCCCGCATGGGTCCCGGCGTTCGCGGGAGTGACGGCGTTGAGTTGAGAAGCGCTCGGCGACGGACTGGACCTTCCTCGACATTGAGGCGACCATGAACGATCTCCCGGTCCTCTTCCTCCGGGACCTCTCGTCCATCCTCCTGGCATCGGTGTTCATCGGAACGGGGCTGCTCCATTTCCTCAAGCCGCGGATGTTCGAGGCCATCGTGCCGCCGTCGCTGCCCGCGCCGCGCGCCCTCGTCCTGATCTCCGGCGCCGCCGAGATCCTGGGCGGCCTCGGCCTGCTGGTCCCCGCGGTGCGCCCGTGGGCCGGGTGGGGGCTCGTCGCGCTCCTCGTGGCCGTCTTCCCCGCGAACCTGTACATGGCGCGGGAGTCCGAGCGCTTCCGGCGGCTCGCGCCGCGCTGGCTGCTGCTGGCCCGGCTGCCGCTCCAACTCGTCCTCATCGCCTGGGTGCTCTGGGCCAGCCGACCGTGACTCGCCTCTCCGCCCTCGCCGCCGTCCTCCTCCTCGTCGGCTGCGGCGGCGGGCCAGCAGAGAACGACGGCGTCGACGCGCCCGCGCCCCAGCCCGGCGTCGACGTGCGCGACGTGCGGGCCGAGGTGCTGCTCAACCCGGAGACGCGCCAGATCGGCGTCACGGCGTCGCTCGACATCGCCTACCCGGACACGATGCGGACGCTCGTGCTGGGACTGGACGATGCCCTGGAGGTCCTCACGGTCCGCGTCGACGGCGAGGCGGTCCTGTTCTGGCGCGAGGGCGACGCCCTCGACGTGCCCGTCGCCGGGGTGTCGTCGCCGTCACTCGTGGAGGTCGTCTACCGCGGCATCCCCGCCGCCGGGCTCTACGCCGACGAGGGCGCCGGGCAGACGGTCGTCTACACCGACGGCTGGCCGGACCGCACGGCGGGCTGGCTCCCGGCCGTCCAGCACCCCTCCGACCCCGCCCGCCTCGACCTCACCGTGGTCGTGCCCGAGGCGGTCGAGGTCATGGCCTCCGGCCGCGCCGTCGGCGACTCGCTCGCGGGCGGCCAACGCCACGCTCGCTTCGTACTCGACGAAGACGCGCCGCCCTACACGTGGGCCTTCGCCGCCGGCGACTTCACCGTCACCGAGCAGGACGGGATCGTGCCCATCCGCCACGCCCTCCTCGCCGCCGACGCCGGGCTCGCGAGCCGCCTGTCGCGGACGCCCGCCATCCTCGCCACGCTCGCCGAGGTACTCGGGCCGTACCCGTACGCCTCTTATGCGACTGTCCAGGTGCCGATGGCCTACGCCGGGATGGAAAACGCCGCGGCCCCCTTCCTCCGCGCCGAACTCTACAGCACCGACGCGGAGGGCCGAAACCCCATCGAGGAGGTCAACACCCACGAGATCGTCCACCAGTGGTGGGGCAACGCCGTCGTCCCGGCCGACTGGCGGGACCTGTGGCTCAGCGAGGGCGCGGCGACGTACCTGACCACGGAGGTCTACCAGCGCCTCGACGGCCTGGAAGCCGGGCGCCGCTTCCGGACGCTCATGTCGCGCGAGATCTCGCCCGAGGACGCCGCCCGCCGCCTCGTGCCGACGACCTACGCCGACCCCGCCGACGTCCTCTCCCCGACCGTCTACCAGAAGGGCGGCGCGGTCTTCCACCTGCTCCGCCTCACCCTCGGCGATGCCGTCTTCTTCGGCGCCCTCCGCCAGATCCAGGCCGACTTCGCCGACCGGCCGCTCTCGACCGACGCGTTCCAGCAAGCGCTGGAGGCCGCCTCCGGGCGCGATCTCCAGAGGCTGTTCGACGTCTGGGTCCACGGCGAGGGCCTGCCGACGCTCCGCACCCGCTGGGACCGCGACACGCGCACGCTCAGCTGGTCTGTCGAAGGCGACCGCGGCACCCTGGACGGCGTCCCGTTCGAGGTCTACGTCCGCCAGGGCGACCAGGCGTGGTTCGTTCCCGCCACCGACGGCGTGTTCACGCCCCCTGGCGACGGCCGCCCCACCGTGGAGGCGTCGGGCGTGTTGCTGACCGTCGAGCGGTGACCCCGATGAGGGGAGGATCGCGCGCGGCCCGTCACGTCGAGGCCCTGAGCCGTGCGGTCGGGTGGACGCTCCTTCAGGGGGTCGTTTATGTGACGGTGTTCGAGGCTGCCAAGGCGGTCTGGGGCGCCGTAGAGGGATGGAATGGAGATGTCGGACGAGGCCTCCTCTGGCAGGTCGGGTTCTGGCTGTGGGTCGGCCTGTCGTTCGTGGCCAATGCGGTCCTCGCTCGCGAGCGCGTTCGACAGGTGCCTCGGAGGCGACTCGCGGTCTGGCTCACGGCGCTGTTCGGGATCGGACTCTGTACCCTGCCGAGCCTCGCATCGACTCCGCTGGCCGTCGGGCTCATCTGGTGCTGCGCGGCCGTGTCCGTCGGCGTGCGTGAAGGGCTCGGCCGGCTCGCCCGACGGTAGGAGATGTGCAATCCTGGCGGACACGACACGCGGCGCCCCACCACGCGCCCAGGTCGGGGCATCTTCGCTGACCGCTGACCGCTGACCGCTGACCGCTGACCGCTGACCATCCCATGATCCGTCTCTTCCTCGCCGACATCGACGGCTGTCTCAGCGAACCCTACGTGCCGTTCGACCTGGACGGCTTCCGGCGGCTTCGTGACTGGGGCCTTCGCGCCGAAACCGACGACCGGGTCCCCCGCCTCGGTCTGTGCTCCGGGCGGAGCTACGCCTACGTCGAGGCCATGGCCCAGGCGCTGGGCCTCCGCGCGCCCGCCCTGTTCGAGAGCGGCGGCGGCCGGTTCGACCTCGCCGACGCCCGCATCACCTGGAACCCGGCCCTCACGCCCGGCACCGAGGCCGCGCTCGACCATTGCCGCGCGTTCATGCTGGAGCACATCGTCCACCGCTCCCCGACGGTTTCGTTCGACTACGGCAAGCGCACCCAGTCGGGCATCGTGAGCCCGGTCGTGGGCGAGTGCGAGACCTTCCTGCCCGAGATCGAGGCCTTCGTCTCGGACGCCGGGCTGGACCTGACCGCCTACCACACGCCCTACTCCGTGGACGTGGTGCCGCACGACCTGACGAAGGTTCTCGCCCTGGAGTGGGTCGCCCGTGAGGAGGGCCTGTCGATGGCCGAGGTGGCCTTCATCGGCGACACCAACGGCGACGCGCCCGCCATCGCCGCGGCAGGCCTCGGCTTCGCCCCGGCCAACGGCGCAGAGACCGCCCACGCGGCGGCCGACGTGGTCACCGAAGCGGCCGTGCTCGGCGGCGTGCTCGAGGCCTACCGCGCCTGCCTCGCCCACAACGGCGTCGCGGAATAAGCACCGCGCTCGTCACGTTTGCGAGACCCTGCGCCCGATCATGGGCGATCCGCGCGCCGTTCGTGTGGAGGATGCGGCCCCGTCGCCGATACCTTGGGCCCGCCCCGCCGACCGCCATGCCCCGCCTCGCCGCCCTCGTCCTGCTCGCCCTCGCCGCGCCCGTCTGGGCGCAGGCTTCCTCGGAGGCGATGGCCGTCGCCACGCCACAGGCCGAGGACCGGACCGCCTCCTCGGGCGTGTTCGACGCCGAGACGGCCCCGGCCTACTACGTGACGCGGCGCGGCGTCCCGATGCGCTCCGCGCCCTGGGCCTCGGCTCCCCTCCTCACGACGCTGCGCACCCGCGAGGGCGTCCGCGTGCTCGACTCCTCCACCGACCCGTCCGCCCCGACCCCGGCCGACCCGTGGTGGCTCGTTCAGTATGGCGACCAGCGCGGCTACGTCCAGGCGTCGGCGCTCTCGAACGTCTGGATCCGCATCGACAAGAGCGACCGGACGACCTACGTCTACCGCGGCGCCGAGCTGCTCTACGAGTACCCGTCCGACGTCTCGGTGAGCCCCGAGGACAAGGTCCGCCGATCGGGCCAGGAGGAGCTCGACCACTACCGGATGCCCGAAGGCACCTTCTTCGTGACGCGCCTCAACGATGCGTCGAGCTACTACCGGGCGTTCGTGCTGAGCTATCCCGGCCCGACGCACGCGCTGCGCGGCGTCCAGGAGGGCATCATCACGCAGGCGCAGTACCAGACCATCCTCCGGGCGGACCAGCAAGGCCTGGAGCCGCCCATGAACACGCCGCTGGGCGGGCTGATCGAGATCCACGGCCACGGGTCGGGCCGCCAGCGGGCGTGGACGCGCGGCTGCGTCGCCCTCCGGAACGTCCACATGGACGAGCTGTGGGGGATCGTGCAGGTGGGCACGCCCGTCGTGATCGAGCCGTAGCCCCGTCGGGGTCTCGCACGTCGGGACCGAGGCGGACAGGGCCGCGCGGGGCAGGCGCCTCCGCAACACCGGTCGGGCGGCGGACGTACCCCGGGGACACGATCCGTTCCCCTTCATGTCCGCTCTCCGCACCGCCGCGACCGGCCTCGCCCTGCTCCTGCTGGCGCTCGTCGGCGCGAGCCCCTCGGCCCAGCCCTCCACGGCCGCGCTCGCGCTCGACGCCCCCCTCGGCGACGGCCCCGTCTACCGCGTCGAGATCGACGGGATGATCGACAACGCGCTCGCGGCCTACGTCCTGCGCGCCCTCTCCGATGCTGAGGCCGACTCGGCGTCGGTCGTCATCTTCCAGATCGACACGTTCGGCGGGCTGCTCGACGCGGCCGACGAGATCCGCAAGGCCATCCTGTCGTCGCCGGTGCCGACCGTGGCCGTGATCGACCGCAACGCGGCCTCGGCGGGGGCGCTGATCGCCTACGCCAACGACAAGATCGTGATGGTGCCCGGGGCCTCGATGGGCGCGGCGACGGCCGTCAACCAGACCGGCGAATACGCGCCCGAGAAGATCCAGAGCTACACGCGCGGCCTGATGCGCGCCACTGCAGAGGCCACCGGCCGCGACCCCCAGATCGCCGAGGCGATGGTGGACGAGACCATCGACATCCCCGGCGTCAGCCCCGAGGGGACGCTGCTGACGGTGTCCACCGACGAGGCCCTCCGCCTCGGCATCGCCGACGCCGCCCTCCCGTCCGCCGACGCCGTGGTCGCGGCGCTGGGGGCGGCCGAGAACCCGCAGGAGGACCACGCGGCGACGCGCGCCGAGCAGGTGCTCCGCTTCCTCGGCTCGCCCGTGCTGGCGTCGCTGCTGCTCATGATGATGATGGGCGGGCTCTACTTCGAGATCCAGACGCCCGGCGTCGGGTTCGCGGGCGCGGTCGCGCTGGTGGGCGCGGCGCTCTTCTTCGCGCCTCACTACCTGCTCGGGCTGGTCGAGAGCTGGGAGATCGCGCTGTTCGCAGTCGGCGTGGGGTTGTTGCTGGTGGAGGTGTTCGTGACGCCGGGCTTCGGCGTGTTCGGCATCGGCGGCCTCGTGCTCGTGCTGGGCGCGCTGCTGGTGGCACTCATACCCAACGTCGGCTTCGACTTCCCGAGCGACGGCGAGATCGCCCGCGCCACGACCACGCTCGCGGCCGCCCTCGTCCTGCTGGTCCTGTTCACGGTGTCGCTCAGCAAGGTGCTGCCCCGGTCGGAACGGCTGAACCGACTCGTGCTGGTCCCTGACCTCTCCGCCGCTTCGGGATACACCTCGGCCGACACCGCCGAGGACCTCGTCGGGCAGACGGGCCTGGCGCTGACCGGCCTCCGCCCGTCGGGCACGGCCGAGATCGACGGCCGCCGCGTGGACGTGGTGTCCGAGGGTCCGTTCGTGGACGCGGGCGCCTCCGTCGAGGTCGTCCGGTCGCGCGGCGCCGTCGTCGTGGTTCGCGCGGTATCGTAGGGCACGCGCCCGCACCCCATGGAACTCCTCGTCCCCATCGCCCTGATCCTGGTCGGCCTCGCCCTCGTGGCCGTCGAGGTGACCGTCGTGCCCGGCTTCAACGTGGTCGGCGTGATGGGCGTGCTGGGAGCCGCGGTGGGCGTGGTGGTGGCATTCGCCGAGTTCGGCCCGGTGGGCGGCGTCGGCACGCTGGCGGCGACGCTGCTGGCCGCGGGCGGCATGGCGTACCTGCTTTACGACAGCGGCGCCTGGGACCGGTTCGTGCTGTCGGACAGCCTCCGCCGCGACGCCGACGAGGACGCGGTGGAGGTCGAGTCGCGGTCGCGCCTGCTCGGCAAAACCGGCACCGCGGTGACGCCGCTGCGCCCCGGTGGCGTGGCCGACCTCGGAGGCGAGCGCGTCGAGGTGGAAACGGAGGGTGCCTTCGTGGCCGCAGGCAGTGCCGTCCGCGTGGTCGCCCTCAACCGCCAGCGCGTGCTGGTGCGCATGGAGGAGGGGTAGGACCTCGCCGACGCACGCCGCGACGCGAGGCACGGGAGGACCCGCCTCAGCATCGGGGGCGGCACGGGTCGGCCACGTACGCTTGCAGGACCACACACAGCGAGGACCGCATCCGGACCCAGCCAGTCCTGCGCTTCTTAGCTTGCCTCTCTCCCCCCACCGCACCCGCCCGCATGCGCCCGCTCCTCGCCCTCGCCGCCGTCGCCCTGCTCTCCGCCTGCGCCGAGCCCGGCCCGCCCGCGACGCCGCCCGACGGCTGGGTCGAGGCCAGCCCGACGCGCTGGTACCTGCCCGGCACCGACACCACGGCCGCCTTCCGCGACCTCTCGACGCTGGAGGCCATGGGCGTCGCCCGCGACGAGACCGAGTTCGTCCGCTGGGTACAGGAGAAGATGACCGACCTCTACCGGACCGGCCCCGAGACCGTCGACTCGGTGTTCGCCGCCGACTACCTCGACGAGGTCCGCGCGGGCGTTCCGTCGGGCGACGGCTACGGCGAGGCAGCCGACGCGCTCGTCAACCGCATCAAGACCGACATCTTCCAGCGCTACAACGCCTCGCGCTACGCCCCGCAGGAGGAGCCGCTCGTCATCCCAGACAGCCTCGCCGACGTGTCGGGCCGTATCGACGTGCAGGTCTACGTCGACGTCGACAACCAGCCGGTCGCGATCCGCCTCGTGGAGGGCACCGGGACGGCGCTCGACCAGATGTTCATGCGCCGCGCCCTCGGCGCCACGT
Source organism: Rubrivirga sp. SAORIC476 (assembly GCF_002283555.1). Taxonomy (NCBI): domain Bacteria; kingdom Pseudomonadati; phylum Rhodothermota; class Rhodothermia; order Rhodothermales; family Rubricoccaceae; genus Rubrivirga; species Rubrivirga sp. SAORIC476. Next base: position 761,261 of record NZ_MVOI01000003.1, read on the forward strand.
TCACCGACGCGTGGGTCCGCGAGACGGCGGGCCGCTCGGCGGGCACCGAGATCCCGAGCTGGGTCCACATTTCGAGCGACTTCGGCGCCGGTCGGTAGGCTCGCAGACACAGAAACGGCGACCGGTCGGTCCGTCCGCCTCGGTGTGGGAGCGGACCTCCTCGTCTGACGCCTCATCGCCATGACCCTCGACGTCCTCCCCGGCCGCCTCGCCGTCTGCCGCCTCGCCCCCGACGCGCCGCTGGCGCCGTGGATGGGCGAGGGCGTCGTGAGCAGCCTCAGCCGGACCACCGCCGAGCTGTCGGTGGTCTGCGCGGAGGCGTCCGTGCCGGAGGGCGTCCGCGTCGAGGCCGGGTGGCGGGCACTCGCGCTGCGCGGCCCCATCGACTTCGCGCTGACGGGCGTGCTCGTCCGCATCCTCCAGCCGCTCGCCGAGGCGGACGTGGGCATCTTCGCGCTCTCGACCTACGATACCGACCTCGTGCTCGTCAAAGAGGTCCAACTGGCGGATGCCGTCGCCGCGCTCCGCGACGCAGGCCTGGACGTGGTCGGCTAGCGACGCAGGCGGATCGGGTCGGGGATGGCCTCCAGCCAGCCCGCGTCGAGGACGCCCCAGAACCCGATGGCGATGGCCTCGGCAGCGTCGTGGCGGAGGGGGCCCTTGGGGCGCGGGGCGCCGCTCCATTCGATGACGGCGCGGGCGAGCCCGTCGGCCGCGGCCTTGGCATCGGTGCCGTGGCGTTGCTCGCGCGGGAGCAGGAGCTTCTTGCGCCAGACGTGCGCGTCGATGCGGATGGCGTCGCGCCCGGCGCGCTCGGCGGCGCGCAGCCAGAGGTCCGCGATGTCGCCGCCGCCCTCCAGCACGACGCGCTCGGCGTCCCGGTGGTCGGCCAGCAGCGAGCCCGCGGCGCGCTTCAGGCGAGCCTTCGAGCCGAGGTTCTGGGAGCGGTACGACACGAGCCGCCCGTCGCGGCCGTAGAGCGCGAAGCCGGTGCGGAGGCCGAGGTCGACGGCGAGGAGCATGAGGGAAGGGCGACGGAGTGCAGGTAGAGCGCGGAGCGTGGGCGGTTCCGCGCGGCCGATTTCGCCGGCTCTCGCTGGCACCGCCCCACGAGCCGCCCCACCTTGCTCCCACCGTGCTCTCGCGGCGCCAGCCGCCCTCCCCGCTACGCAGGCCCCTCCTCTTCCCATCGTGCCCCGTCCGCTCCTCCTCGCCCTCCTGGCCACGGCCGTGCTCGTGTGGCTCTACGGCGCCATGGACACCGTCGCCTACGCCGACACTGGGGTGCAGTACTACGTCCCGATGGCCGAGGCGTCGCCGGGGCTGGACCTGACGCAGAACCAGCCGTACGTCTTCCGCTGGCTCGGCCCGTGGCTGGTCGGCCTGCTGCCCGTCGACCCGGTGCTCGGCTTCACGCTGCTGGCGGTCCTCGGCGCCCTCGCCCTCGCCGGGCTCGCCTACGCCGTCTTCCGCGCCGACGGCCGGAGCCCTGAGGCGTCCGCCCTAACGGCCGTGCTGCTGGCGATGAACCCGTACCTGTTCGGGTTCAACGTGTTCAACATGGTCCAGCTGGACGACGTGATCGCGCAGCTCGCGCTGGGGGTCGGGCTGCTGCTGCTGTGGACGCGCCGGTACGTCGCCCTCGGCGCGCTGATGGCCGTGGCCGTGCTGGCGCGCGAGCCCGCCATCCTGATGCTGCCCGTGGCCGCCGTCTGGCTGTGGGAGCACGGGCGGCTCCGGGCCGACGGCTGGCGCGTCGCGCTGGCGTTCGTGCCGCTGGTGTTGCTGTTCGCCGTGCCGCGGCTGCTGCTGTCGGGCCAGGAGGGCGCGCACCTCGTGCAGACGTTCCTCAACGCGAGCGGCAAGGCGGCCGACCCGGCGACGTGGGCGCGGCTGCTCGTCAACGCCTGGGTGCCGGTCGTGGCGCTGCTCGCCGTCTGGCCGCGCGAGACGCTCGCCTGGGCGCGCGGGCACCTCCACCTCGTCGCCCTGTTCGGGCTGACGCTGGCGAGCGCCTTCTTCGGGGGCGACCAGGAGCGGCTGATGCAGCCCGCCATCTGGGCCGTCTACCCGGCCGTCGCCCTCGTGCTCGACCGGCACTGGACGCGCCGCCCCGTCGCCGTCGGCCTGCTGCTGGCCACAGGAGCACTGACGAGCCTCCACCACATCACGGCGCGCTTCCCCCTCCCCGACCGCCGCCTGACGGCCGTCCTCGCCGCCGTCGCGCTGGCCGTCGCCCTCGCCACAGCGGTGTGGGTTCGGGCACAGGGCTCCACCGAGCGAACCCTGAACCCCTAGCGGTCAGGCCGGCGCAGCCGACCCCGAACTCACCCCAGCAGCACGCCCGCGATGGTGGCCGTCATCAGGTTGGCGAGCGTCCCGGCCAGGACCGCGCGCAGGCCGAGGCTGGCGATCTCGCCGGTCCGCTCCGGTGCCAGCGGCCCGATGCCGCCGATCTGGATGCCGATCGACGACAGGTTGGCGAAGCCGCACAGCGCGAACGTCGCCATGATGACGGTCTTCGGATCGAGGCTGCCCGCCGCGATGGCGTCGGCGAGCTGGCTGTAGGCGACGAACTCGTTGGCGATCACCTTCGTCCCGATGAGCCCGCCGAAGGCCGTGATGTCGACCGTCGGCACGCCGATCAGCCACGCGACGGGCGCCAGGACCACGCCCAGGATGCTCTCCAGCGTCATCGTGTAGCCGAAGATCCCGGCCGACCAGTCCAGGATGCCGTTGATCATGGCGATGAGCGCCAGGAACGCGATCAGCATCGCGCCGATGTTGAGCGCCAGCTGGAGGCCGTCGGCCGCGCCCGTGGCGGCGGCGTCGATGACGTTCTTCGGCCCTGCGTCGGCGAGGTCCTCCACGGCCGCCTCGGTGGCTAGGTCGGAGGCCGTGGACGGCTGCGTGGCCTCGCCCGCGTCCGCCTCGGCCTGCACGAGCGACGCGTCGACGGGGCGCGTCTCGGGGATCAGGATCTTGGCGAGCACGAGGGCCGCCGGGGCGGCCATCACGCTGGCACCCAGCAGTTGCTCGGCGAAGAGCTGCTGGCCGGCCTCGACGGCGATCCCGGCGACGCTCGCGTAGCGCTCGCCCAGGAAGGCGACGTAGCTGGCCAGCACGCCGCCCGCGATCGTCGCCATGCCGCCCGTCATCACGGCCATCAGCTCGCTGCGCGACAGGGTCTTGATGTAGGGCTTGATGACGAGCGGCGCCTCCGTCTGCCCGACGAAGATGTTGGCGCTCACCGACAGCGACTCCGGCCCGGAGGTCCCCAGCGCGCGCTGCACGACCCAGGCCACGCCCTGCACGATCCGCTGCATGATGCCCAGGTAGTACAGGATCGACATCATCGCCGCGAACACGATGACCGTCGGCAGGACGTAGGCGAAGAAGAAGAAGCCCAGCGAGCCGTCGGCGCCCGGCGACAGCGCCAGCGTCCCGAACACGAACGTCGACCCCGCCTCGACGGCCGAGAGGAACGCCACGAACAGCCCCGCGATGGCCGCGAAGGCCACCTTCGGCCACCCGAACGGCGAGAACGTCTCGGCCAGCACGTCGCCCTTCAGGAAGAGGATGGCGAAGACGAGTTGGAGCGCGACGCCCGCGCCGACCGTCCGCCAGTTGATGCGGCGGCGGTCGGAGGAGAGCGCGAAGGCGATGGCGAGGATGCCGACGAGGCCGAGGAGGCCGCGGCCGATCGAGACGAAGTCCATGCGGGCGGGGGAGCGAAACCGCGAAGATACCGGGTGCGGAACCGGATGCCCGCCTCCGCCTCGGCGCGTCCGCGGAGGACCCGAGGCGGGGCACGTGCGGCGGCATGGCCGGGCCTTTCCACCGACCGACCCGCATGCGGACGGCTACTCTTCCTGCTCGTCCCGTCGGCGCCCCGCTCTCGCATGCCCCGTCTCCTCCCGCTCGTCGCGCTGGTGCTCGCCGCGCCCGCCCTCGCCCAGCCCGCCGACGGGCCGCTGACGCCGTTCGCGTCGGACAGCGCGCTCACCGACTACGTCCGCGCGTTCACGGAGCAGTGGCAGCAGCCGGCGAGGCCCCGGCCGATCCCCACGGACGCGGTACCTGCCTCGGCCCAGACCGGATGCGATCACCAGGGCGAGCCGCCAGCGGCCATCGTCTCGGGCCGCGTGCTGGATGGCGACACGGGCGACCCCTTGATTGGCGCCAACGTCCTGCTACGAGCACCGCTGCCGTGCGGGGCCGCCACGAACCTGGAAGGGGCGTTTCGCCTCCATCTCGACGCCGACGCGGTCACCGACAGCACGGTCACGCTCCAGGTCAGCTACGCCGGATACTCGTCCGCCGAGGTGCAGGTCGAGGTGAGCCCCGGCGACTCGGCGGCCGTTGAGGTTTCCCTGACCGGGGCCGCGCTCGGCGAAGTCGTCGTCGCGAGCGTCCAGGCTGGTGTCGTATCCGGCCTGGCCAACGAGTCCGTGACCAACACGCAGACGGAGGGGGTGGACGAGGGCGGCATCGTCAAGCTCCACGGCGGCCACCTCGTGATCCTGCGGCGCGGCCGCCTCTTCACGGTCGCCATCGGCGACGGCGCGCTCGACCCGGTCGACGTAGCCGACGCGTCTGGGCCGGAGTTGGACCCGGAGGCCACGTGGTACGACGAACTTCTGATCGTCGGCGAGACGGTGGTCGTCGTGGGCTACAGCTACCAGCGCGCGGGCACCGAGTTGGTCCTGTTCGACCTCGGCACCGACGGCCGCCTGAGCTACCGCTCCACGTATCACCTGCGCTCGAACGACTACTACTCGTCCGAGAACTACGCCAGCCGCGTGGTCGACGGGCGCCTCGTGTTCTACACGCCGCTCCGCCTCCCCTGGACGCTCGCCGAGGCGGGGGCGGACGGGTTCCTCCCCGCCCTCCGCCGCTGGGCGGGCGACGCCCAGGGCCGCTTCGAGCCCATCGCCTCGGCGACCTCGGTGTACCGGCCGGCGCGCGAGCTTCGCCGATGGGGTGGCGCCCTCCACACGGTCACCTCGTGTGCCATCGCCGACGGAGAGATGGACTGCACCGCGACGGCCGTGCTCGGCGCCTTCGGCCACACCTTCTACGTCTCCGGAACGGCCGTCTACGTCTGGCTCTCGGGCTGGGCGCCGACGGACGGCGCGGAGGCGGTACTGTACCGCCTGCCCCTGGACGGCGGGCCGCCCTCGGCCCTCGGCGTCCAGGGCGGCCCCATCGACCAGTTCTCGTTCCTCGAAGCCGACGACATGCTCCAGGTGGTGTCGACGGACTGGGGCGGCGGGCAGTGGATGTGGCGCTCGGAGGTGTCCCGCCAGGACCTCGCGCTCCTCCAGATCCCGCTCGACGCGTTCGGGGACGGCGCGTCCGACGCACCCGAGGCCTGGTACCACCACCTCCCCGTTCCGGCTGGCGGTGTGGACGTCAACCGGTTCGTGGGCGATCACCTTCTCTACGGATCGTCCCGCGCCACTGCGAACGAAGGCCGCGTCCAGGCCGTCGCCTGGACCCGTCCCCAGACCGCGTGGACGATCCCCACAGGCCACGCCACCGAGCGGATCGAGGTGTTGGGGCGGCACGCGATCGTCGTCGGGAGTGACCGCGGCGACCTCCGGTTCTCGTCCATCCAGCTGGGAGACCGGGCGCGACGGGCCGGTGCCTACCGGATGGCGAACGCCGCACAGGGCGAGACGCGGAGCCACGGCTTCTTCTACCGGCCGAGCGGCGACCAGGCGGGGACGCTCGGACTGCCGGTCCGGCGCCGCGGCGGCCGGTATGCGTCGCTCCGCGACGGCTCCGCGTCGGTGGTCTACCTCCGCAACGACGCCCTCCAGCTGCGCCGCCTCGGCGACCTCGATGCCTCCCCCGAGCCGGTGGACGACCACTGCGTCGCGTCGTGCGTGGACTGGTACGGCAACGCGCGCCCGCTCTTCGTCGGCGACCGCGTGTTCGCGCTGCTGGGCTACGAGATCGTGGAGGGGCGGGTCTGGGGCGGCCGGATTCAGGAGGTCGGCCGGGTGAGCTTCGCGCCGACGCGGGCCGCGCTCCGCCGCTGACCTCGCCCGCCTCGGCCCGTCCGCGGTGGACCCGAGGCGCGGTATCGTCGGGCACTCCACGCCTGGTGCCATGCCTTCCATCGAGCACGCCGCCCTCTGGACCTCCGACCTCGACCGGTCGAGCGCCTTCTATGCTCGCGTCTTCGGCGGCGAGGCCGGGCCGCGCTACCACAACCCGGCGAAGCGCTTCACCTCGATCTTCCTCACATTCGCCTCGGGCGCCCGCCTGGAGTTGATGCACCGGCCCGACGTGACCCGCGCGCTCTTCGACGGCCCGGAGCCGCTCGGCTACGCCCACCTCGCCTTCTCGGTCGGCTCGGAGGCCGAGGTGGACGCCCTCACGGACCGCCTCCGCGCCGAGGGCGTCCCGGTGGTCGGCGAGCCGCGGCGGACCGGCGACGGCTACTACGAGAGCGTCGTGCTGGACCCCGACGGCAACCGGGTCGAGATCACGGTGTAATCTGCCCGCTCCTCTCTCCCGCCGATGCCGCCCCCGTTCCTTCTCCGCCTCGCGTTCTGGATCGGCGTGGCCGGGCTCGTGGCGAGCCTTGGCGTCCACCTGGCGGCGGTCCTCGGCGCCCCCGTGCCTGGCGTGGCGATGGCGCTCCACGTGGGCGTGTTCGCGGCCTTCCTGCCAGTCGTGTTCGGGATGAAAGACTGGGTCGAGAGGCGAGGCGACGACCTGTCCGATTTCCGGAGCCAGTGGGGCATCCAGAAGGCGCTGTTCGGGCTCGTCCCCGGCTGGCAGAAGGTGGCGCTGGGGGTCCTGTTCGCCTACGCGACCGTCAACTTCCTGATCGGCTTCGCGGGAGCCATGAACGACTCCAGCGCCGGAGTCGACGTGCGGATGTTCTCGGGGCACTGGATGGTGTTCTACGCAGTGAGCGCCGTGTTCGCTCGCGTGCTGCTGGGCCTCCGGCAGGCGGAGGCGTCAGCTGGAGCGCGGACGACAGGACCCGCCCGCTGATGCCGCCCGCGTGGGTCTTCGCCATCCACGGCTTCGACGGCAGCGACGTCGAGGTGGACGGCGTCCGGGTGTTCGAGCACGGGTGGCGGGCGACCGGGGAGACGGCCGAGATCCGGGACCCGCTCTGGGGACAGGCCCTGCGCTTCCCGGTCTACGAAATCGTGGCGGGCGACCGGCGGGTCGTCTTCGCTGCGGGCGAGTTTTCGAACACCGTGTGGGGCTTCTTCCTGCCCTCGGGCCGCGCCGCGCCCTGACGGTCGGTTCGTGTGATGACGGGAGAGAGGAGAACGGGTTCACCCCTATCGTCTCGTGTCGGCTTTCCTCTTCCCCTGCCCGCCCGCCCATGTCTGCTCCTCTGTCTCTCCGCGTCGCCCTCGTGCTCGTCTGCGCGTTCGGCCTCTCGTCCTGCTCGGGCGCCGGCGCGGACGCGCTCCGTGACATCGCCGCCGCCGTGGAGGGCGCCAGCCGCAGCGAGGTCGGCAACGCCGTGCCGGGCGAGTTGCGGGTCGAGAACGATTCCGAGGTGGCCGTCTGCAGCCTCCTCCTGACCGACTTCGACGAGCCCGAGGCCGAGGGCGTCGAGTTGCTCCCCGACGGGGAACGGCTGGCCCCCGCGGCGTCGCGCATCTTCCCGCAGGGCGAGCACCCGCTCATGGACGACCACAACCTCGTGGTCACGGCGGAAGGCTGCGACGGCGAGGTCTTCGACAGCTACGCGTTCACCTTCATCGGTCACGGCGGCGCGTACAGCATCCGGCACCAGGTCTCCTCGTAGGCGCCACCCGCCCGAGATCCTGCACTCTGTCCCTATGGCCACGCTCCCCATCCCGCAGCCCCAGCCGGTCCCCGGCTCCTCGGTCTCGCTGGTCGCCTTCTACTTCCCGGGGCCCAGCCGACACCACCCCGGGGAGCGCCAGGATGCGTACGGGCGGTGGACGCCCTGGGACGAGGCATGCCAGGCGCCCTTCCTGGGCAACTTCTGGCCGTGCACGCTCACGATCCAGCCGCCGGGCAAGCCCGCGGGCACCTTCCAGACGGCGGAGGCGGCGTTCCAGGCGACCAAGTGGTGGGACGACGACGCGGTCCGCCACCGGTTCGAGGCGGCGAAGACCGGGGACGAGGCCTACAGCATCAAGAGCGGCCTCTCCGGCGCCGACCCGTCCTATGCCGGGTTCTCGCGGCCCGGTCCGCACATCCCGCCGTACGACGAGGCCCGCGAGGGGGCGATGTGGGCGGTGCTCTCGGCCAAGTTCGCGGCCCCGGACTTCGAGGCGGGGCTGCTGGCGACGGGCGACGCGTACCTCCTGGAGCACAACGAGAGCGCCACGCGAGATCGGTACTGGAGCGATGGACGGGACGGCGGTGGCAAGAACCGCCTCGGCCTCCAGCTGATGGCGCTCCGCGCGACGCTGGGCGGGTCGGGCGTGCCCGCCGGGGCGCCGGCGCTGGCAGACCTCGCTGCGACGGCCGAGACCCTCTGACTGGGTCGGTCGGCCTCGGCACCGAGGCGGGCAGAGTTACAGCAGGCGCCCGGCGCGGAGGGAGCGCTCCAGCCACGTCCGCTTCTTGTCGAGCTCGACCACGCTCGCGTCGGCCTGGGCCTGGCCGCGGACCTGCTGCTTCCAGGCGGCGTGCACCTGGCGGACCGACACGTCGGCGGCGTAGCTGAGCTCCTTGGCCAGCTCGGCGCAGGCCAGCCGGAGCTCGCGCTCGCGCGCCGCCATGTCGATGGCGACCGGCTTCGACGCGGGCGCCTCGGGCGCGCGGTGGAACTGGGCCGAGGACCGGTAGCCGGGCATCTGCTCCAGCGAGAGCGTCGTCGCGTTGCCCTGGCGGACCGACTTCAACTCCCAGACCGACACCTCGGTCGGCTCCGTCTCCGGCCCCTCGCCGCCGCCGGTCCCCTGCTTGCTCTTTTTGGTACCCAGCTTCTCCTCGGCCGCGATCCAGCGGAGCGTCTCGGCGACGCCCGAGTCCTCGGCGGCGTAGAGGTCGCAGGTGTTGGCCGCCTCGGGCCACTGCGGCACGTAGCGCATCCCCCGGAAGACCTGCTGCATCGTCTTGCCGACGGCCCGCACGAGGTCGGCCTTGACCAGCACGGAGATGGGCTTGATGTCGGTGCCCTCCCCGATCATGTCGACCTGCACCATCACGTCAATCTCGCCCTCGCGATACGCATTCAGGAGCGCGAGCCGCTCGCCCGCGGCCACGTCCTGCCCGATGCGCGCCGAGCGCACGTCGGGGTACTGGCGGCGAACGAACTCCAGGATGGAGGCCGCGTGGGCGTTGCTCATCGCGATGACGAGCATCTGGTGGTCGCGGTAGCCCGCCCAGCCGCCGGAGCGCGCCATCTGGCGGGCCAGCGCGCCGCGCTTCTGCGCGAACCGCTCGAAGGCCGGGCCGAGCAACGTCTGGAGGTAGACCTCGTGGAAGCGGAGCTTGCGCCGGGCGAGGTAGGCGTCCACGTCCCGGCTGGCCTCGGGGTCGTCGCGGAGGGCGGCGAGCGACACCTCCACCTCCTCACCCGTGTCCGTCCGGATCATGCGGACGGCGTAGTCCACGACGTGGGCGTCGACGCGCTTCAGGATGCCGCCCTCGGCGTGCGCCTCGCGCATGCCGACCTCGTGGAGCGCGTCGTAGTACTCGAAGCCCTCCGAGTCGACCGTGACGGGCACGCCGAAGAGCGACTTGCTGTCGCCCCGCATCGGGGTGCCCGAGAGCGACACCGAGGCGGCGTGGGGGAACTTCTGGATGGCCTGCGCCCACGTCCCGTCGTCGGCCAGGTGGTGGACCTCGTCGAACACGAAGAGCGCCTTGTGGCGCTTGCAGTACTCGACCAGCGCCTCATTGCCGCGCTCGCCGGAAGCATACTGGTAGGTGGTCACCACGACCTCGGTGTCGAGGTTCTTGAGGAAGACCCGGTCCGAGTCGGCCGCGCAGAAGGAAACGGCCTCGGCGCCGAGCCAGTGGAAGACCTGCGCCAGTTCGTCGGCGTCGGCGTACTGGTCGCGGAGGTTGCCGCGGGGGACGAACACGACGAGCCGGTCGGCGATGCCCAGCGCGCGCGCGACGACGTAGCTCGCGAGCGCCGTGATGGTCTTGCCGTAGCCGGGCACGAACACGCCGAGCGCGTTCCGCTCGGTGCCGCGCAGCAGCTCCGCCCAGCGCTCCAGGAAGATCCGCTGGCCCTCCCGCAGCGCGAACCCGTCCCGCAGGCGGATGCCGGGCAGGGCGACGCCGAGAGGGGCGTCCGCGGGGAGCGGGCGGGCGGGAGAGGACACGGGCGATCTGCGGGGGGCAGCAAACCTAGCCCCGCCTCGTGCCCACGGTCTGTCGCCCCGCGCGAATCCGGGAGGGATCACGCCCGCCTCGGCGGCGCCATCGAGGGCGTCACCGAGGCGGGCGGAGCGCGAGCCTACAGGTCGCGCGCGTCGTTCGACGGGTCGGCGTCGGGGGCGTCGCCGGACGGGTTGAGGCGGGCCGAGACGAGCGTGCGACCGTCGAGCGGCACGCGGGCCCCGGCGGCGTCGGTCGAGAAGTAGGCCTCGGCCGGGATCACGGCCGTCGCCGTCGAGCCGTCCGAGAACGCGAACTCGACGGTGGTCGGGAGCACGATCCCCCCCCGGTTCTCGACGCTGGCCGACGCGAAGCCGTCCGCGACCGTGAGCGCCGTCAGCGCCTGGTCGAACGTGTCGGTGGTGTAGAACCAGCCGCGCCAGAACCAGTCGAGGTCCTCGCCGGTCACGTCCTCGATGGTGCGGAAGAAGTCGGCCGGCTGGGGGTGCTTGTAGGCCCAGCGCTCGATGTACTCGCGGAAGGCGGCGTCGAACCGCTCTGGACCGACGACCTCGTTGCGGAGCAGCAGCAAGCCCTTGGCGGGCTTCCGGTAGGCCAGCCAGCCGAGCGCCTGCGGCCGGATCCGGTCCGGGTAGGTCACGATGGGCTGGTCGGCCGAGTACGGCTGCTGCATGAAGTCGGCCGTGGCGGGGCCCTCGGTGAGGCGGATCACGCGCGCCTGATCGGACTGTCCGTAGCCCGCGATGGTCGGGTCCTCGTTCTCGTCGTAGAAGGTGACGTTCGAGAACGTGTTGAGGTAGCTGTTGAAGCCCTCGTCCATCCAGGCGTAGCGTCGCTCGTCGCTCCCCACGATCATCGGAAACCAGTTGTGGCCCAGCTCGTGGTCGATGACGCCGAACAGGCTCATGAAGCGCGCGCCCACGCCTGAGAACTGGAACATCGGGTACTCCATCCCGCCGACGACGCCCGCCACCGAGATGGCGACCGGGTACGGATAGGGGTACCAGCGACTGTTGTTGAGGATGGACGCGCGACCGAACCGCGTCGCTTCCTCCCAGCCCGGGTTGTCGGGCGTGCCGACGCCCTCGTGCGGGTAGGCACTCATGATGAGCACGTCGTTCGTGTCGCCGTCGCCGAGGTCCACCGACGCTGTCGCCGCGTCGAGGATGAACGCCTCAGAGGCGGCCCACGCGATGTCGCGGACGTTCTCGGCGCGGAAGCGCCACGTGGTCATGCCGTCGCCGTGGTGCGCGGCGGGCGTGCCGACCTCGTCGGGCGTGATGATGCGGACGCGCTCGATGGAGCGCCGGGCCTCGGCCAGCCGCTCGCGCTGCGTCGCGGTGTAGACCTCGCGTTCGTTGAGCAGCTCGCCCGTGCCGACCACCGTCAGGGACGACGGCGCGGTGATGCTGTACTCGAAGTCGCCGTAGCCGAGGTAGAACTCGCCCTGGCCGAGGTACGGGAGCGCGTTCCAGCCCGAGACGTCGTCGTAGACGGCAACGCGCGGGTACCACTGGGCGAGTTCGTAGACCGTGCCGCGCTCGGTCTCCAGGCGCCCCATCCGGTCGGCTCCGTACTCCGGGATCACGAACGAGTACGGCACCACGATCTCGACCCGCCCGCCGTCCTCGGCGAGCGCCTCCGGCAGGTCGATCCGCATGCGGGTGTCGTCGATGACCGGCGTAACGGCCTCCCCGTCGGCGGTGACGGCGCCCAGGCGGTAGCCGCCCTCGGCGAAGGAGCCGCGCCAGCGGGAGTCTGGCGGCGTCCGCCGCGCGCCGCGGCTGTCGGGCGCGAACAGGTTCTGCTCCAGGTGCATCCAGACGTGGTCGAGCGGCTGGGGGCTGTTGTTGGTGTAGGTCAGCCGGACCGTCCCGCTGACGGTGTGGGTGGCCGGGTCGAGGGCGACCTCGATCTCGTAGTCGTTGCGGTTCTGCCAGTAGGCGTGGCCCGGCCGGCCGTCGGCATTCCGGTATGCGTTCGGCGCCGGCAGAGCGAGCGGGGCGAAGAGGGACTCGTTGGTCTCGGGCAGCGCGTCGGTCTGGGCGCCGGCGGGGCCGACGAGGAGGGCGAGCGCGGCCAGGAGGCCGGACAGGCGAAGCATGGAGCATGGGGAAGAGGATCCGCTGAACGTAGCGCCGCCGCCCAACGTATCGGGCGCCGGGCATCCCCGGGCCCGGTGCCGGGGGGCGCCCTACATCGGCTCCGCCCCCCTCGGTGCCGAGGCGGGTCGCCTCATGCCGCCGGCCTTCCCCCTGGCCCGCCTACGCCACCATGGCCCGCCGGGCGGCCTCGCGGCCGGGAGCCGTCAGCGCCAGGCGGTCGCCGGAGCGCGTCACGGCCCCGCCCCGCTCGGCCGCCCTGACGGCCCGCGCCGCGAACGACCGCTCCCAGCGGAGGTGCTCCGAGAGGTGCCCCACCCGGCACTCGCGGTCCGCCTCGGGCGTGTGCTCGTGGTGGAGCAGGTGGACCAGCAGCATCCGCTCGGCGAACGCGACGCGCTGACGCGCCCGGCGTCGCGCCTGGGCCACCAACCCGCGCTCCGGCGCGAACGCCAGGCAGACCGCGAACCACACGCCCGCCATCACCGCCATCGCCCCGGCGATCGACACGTCGAGGCCGCGCGCCAGCCAGTAGCCGCTGATCGCGCTCACGACCCCGATCCCCACCGACAGCCCCAGCAACACCGGCAGGCGATCCGTCAGCAGCCACGCCGCGGCGGGCGGGGCGATCATCAGCCCGACCACCAGGATCGAGCCGACCACGTCGAACGCGCCCACGGCGACGACCGACACGAGCGTCATCAGGGCGTAGTGGATCGCGGCGGGGGCGAGCCCCAGCGCGCCCGCGAGGGCCGCGTCGAAGGTGCTGATCTTGAGCTCCTTGTAGAACACCGTCACGAACGCGGCCACCAGCGCCAGCACGGTCCCCATCAGCCACAGCGATTGCGGCCCCAGGTCGCGCCCGCTGACCTCGAACCGCCGGATCCACGAGAACGCGGGGTCGCCCAGGAGCACCGCGTCGGTGTCGAGGTGGACGCCCGACGCGTAGCGCGAGATCAGCACCACGCCGATCGAGAACAGCGCCGGGAAGACGAGCGCGATGGCCGCGTCCTGCTTCACGAGCCGCGTCCGCCCCAGCGCCTCGATCAGGCCGACCGTCAGCACGCCGGTCAGCGCGGCGGCGAGCAGCAGCAGCGGCGAGTTGAGGTTCTCGGTCCAGAAAAACGCCAGCACGATGCCGGGCAGGATGGCGTGGCTGATCGCGTCCGACAGGAGCGCCGTCTTGCGGAGCACGAGGAACGCGCCCACCAGCCCGCACGCGGCGGCCGTGACGGCAGCGATGAGCTGGATTTCGGTCTGGGGAGTCACGGGGTCGGCGGAGAGGGTCTGTGCTCGTCAGCTGTAGCGGGTTGCATGGTCTCCCGGAAGGTCTCGCACCACGTCATGGCAGGGGACCGGAGTGGACCTCGGGGCTCCGGTCTCGCGCCAGCCGCCGAGCCTCGCCCAGCCCCTGCGCGGTCAGCCCCCAGGCGTCGCCCTGCGGCTCCACGAGCCCCTGCGCACGCAAGCGCTCCAGCGTCGGGTCGACGGCCTCGGGGCGAGCCGTCATGGTACGCAGCGTGGCGGCCGGGTGCGGGTAGAGCGGGTCAGCGTGGGTGAGGGCGAGCGTGTAGAGGTCCTCCAGCGTCCCGGCCACGCGCAGCACGCGGCGGTTGCGGCGCCCACGGAGCCACGCGGCGACGATCCCGCGACGCGGCGCGAATGCGAGGCTGCCCATCACCAGGGACGTCGCGCACAGAACGATGGTCGGGCCGGTCGGCAACCGGGCGGTGGCGCCGCTGAGGAGCGCCCCCGTCGCTCCGCTGAGCGCGCCGAACACGCCCGCGAGCACGACCACGCCCACGAGCCGGTCGGTCCACTGGCGCGCCGCCGCCGCAGGCGCCACGATCAAGGCCGACATCAACACTACGCCGACGGTCTGGAGCCCGATCACGATGGCGACCACCAGCAGCGTCGTCAGCCCGACGTCGATCAGGCGCACCGGAAACCCCTGCGACGCGGCGAAGTCGGGGTCGAAGAGGAGCAGTTTGAACTCCTTCCAGAAGACGGCCATCAGCACGACGGCGAGGGCGCCGAGGCCCGCCATCGTCACCACGTCGCGTCCGACGAGCGCGGCGGCCTGCCCGAACAGGAACGTGTCCAGGCCCGCCTGGCTGGCGTCCGGCTGCGCCTGGATGTACGTCAGCAAAACCATCCCCAGACCGAAGAAGACCGACAGCACGATGCCCAGCGCGGCGTCGTACGGGATCCGGCTGCGCGTCACGACGAGGCTCACGCACAGCGTCCCGACCCAGCCCGCCAGCCCGGCGCCCACGACCAGCACCAGCGGCGCCTTGCTGGCCGTCAGCAGAAACGCCAGCGCGACGCCGGGGAGGGCGGCGTGGCTGATGGCGTCTCCCAGGAGGGACTGCCCGCGGAGCACGGCGAACGCCCCCAGCGACCCCGAGGAGAGGCCCAGCACGGCCGCTCCCAGGGCGACCGTCCGCAGCGTGTAGTCGAGTTCGAACATCAGAGGGACGGGGGACGCGGGGTGGGGGGGGCGGGGGACTCCGCCTCGGCACCGAGGCGGGCGGGGTCTCCGCTCCTGGCTCCCGGCCCGCCGGTCCCGAGCCCCGCCTGGAACGGCACTCGACCGCCATAGGCGAGGCGCAGGTTGGCGTCGGTGAACACCTCGGCGACCGGCCCGGCCGCGATCCGGCGCACGTTGAGCAGCAACACCCAGTCGAAGTACTCGGGCACCGTCTGGAGATCGTGATGGACCACCAGCACCGTCTTGCCCTCCTCCCGGAGCCGCTGGAGCAGCGCCACGATGGCCTTTTCGGTCGTCGCGTCGACGCCCTGGAACGGCTCGTCCATGAGGTAGACGCGGGCGTCCTGCACGAGGGCGCGGGCCAGGAACACGCGCTGCTGCTGGCCGCCTGAGAGCTGCGCGATCTGGCGGTCCGCGAAGTCCGCCATGCCGACCTGCTCCAGTGCCTCCGACGCCCGCGCGCGCTCCTCGGCGCCGGGCCGCCGGATCCATCCGAGGCGACCGTACGTGCCCATCAGGACCACGTCGAGCACGCTCGTGGGGAAGTCCCAGTCGACGGAGCCTCGCTGAGGCACGTAGGCGATATCGCGGCGGCGCTCGGCGAGCGGGGCGCCCAGCACTTCCACGCGCCCGGCGGCCGTCGGCAGCAGGCCCAGGATGGACTTGATGAGGGTCGTCTTCCCCGCCCCGTTCGGCCCGACGATCGCCATCAGCACGCCCTCGGGCACGACGAGGTCGATGTCCCACAGCACGGGCGCGTCGCGGTACGCCACGGTGAGGTCGGCGACGTCGATGGCCGGCGTCGTGCGTGGGGCGTGGAGCATGGGGTCAGTCTGTGCCATCGGTGCTCAGAGAAGAATCATAGTCGAGACCGGGCTCGCGGAGCGTACGCCCGGTCTGCTTCTGGATCAGGCCCAGCGCGAGGCGGATCACGTCAGAGAGGATCTGGATGCGATCGGTAGCCACCTCGTCACCGAGTCGGTGTCGTGCCTTGTGATACCAGTCCCGTGCCTCGCGAGCCGAGTGCGCACACGTAGAACCGAGCGCGGTCTTTTCCGCTCCCTCGCGAGTAGCGCTCAGCGACGTTCGCGCTGATCGAGCCAATGGCACGGTAGAGTTGGTCTGCGATCCGTCGGGTCCGTCCATCGCGGTGGAGGACCGTGACGTCCTCCCACGCGAGGTCCCCGAGCCAGAGATCGAGGCGGTACAGGCGGAGGCCCCACAACCGGTCACGCCGAATCGCATCGGACACCGAAGAGGCCCACGCTTCGAGCCGTTGATCGTACGTCGCCATGGATTCTGGGGCTCGTCCCACGCCCTACGACCCATCGGCGCGGAGCGCCGAGACGATCGTAGACACGTTGTGGCGGATCATGCCCTCGTAGGTCCCCTCGGGCGAGCCGGGGTCGCCGAGGGCGTCGGAGAAGAGGTTGCCGCCGATCTCGACCTCGAAGCCGCGCGCCCGGACGGCCTGGAGGACCGCCTGGATGTTGCGCGGCGACACGCTCGTCTCCACGAACATCGCCGGGATGCGCCGCTCGGCGACGAACGCCGCGAGGTCGCGCACGTCGGCCGTGCCCGCCTCGGTGGCCGTCGAGAGGCCCTGGAGGCCGCGGACCTCGAAGTCGTAGGCCTGCCCGAAGTAGTTGAACGCGTCGTGGGCCGTGACGAGGACGCGCTGGCCATCCGGTACGGTGGCGGTCTGCTCGCGCACCCACGCGTCGAGGTCGGTCAGCCGCGCCTGGTAGGCCTCCGCGTTGGCGAGGTAGGTCTCGGCGTGCGTCGGGTCCATCGCGATGAGCGCGTTGGCGACGGCGGTTGAGACGCGGCGCCAGAGCGACACGTCCATCCAGACGTGCGGGTCGAAGGCGCCCTCGAACTCGGGCGGGGCGAGCAGGCTCTCCTCCCCGATCACCTCGGCGACCGGCTCGGCCACGATGCCGCGGCTCTCGACCTGCTCCAGCACCTCGCCCATCTTGCCCTCCAGCTCCAGGCCGTTGTAGATCACGAGGTCCGCGCCGACGAGCCGCGACACGTCGCTCTCGCGCGGCCGGTACAGGTGCGGGTCGACGCCCGGCCCCATCAGGCCCTCCACGGTCACGCGGTCGCCGCCGATCTCGCGGACGAGGTCGGCCAGCATGCTGGTCGTGGCGACCACCTCGACCTGCCGCTCGGCGACGGGGCCGTCGGCCGGGCCCGTGGCGGGGCCGCAGGCGGCGAGCAGGAGCGAAGCCGCGACTGACATCATGCCCGCCCGTGTCACGGATCCCCGGGTGCATGCTCGGACCGCGCACCGCGCGACACGCCCCGGGCGGGAGATCGCGGTCCTGGTTGTGGCCTCAGAGGTGCAGCGGGTCATCGGATGTCGTCGAGGAAGAGGAACGGGGCCGCCTCGGCGCCGAGGCGTGCGGTGTCGCCGGCGCGGTCGCCGGAGAGGAGGCGGACGGTCACGGCGCCGTCGTCGGCGACGTCGGCCAGCTGGAAGCGGACGCCCGGGTACAGGCCCGCCGCGCCGACGGCCCGGAGGAGCGCGCCGTCGTGGTCGGACACGCGGGCGACGGTCGCCTCCTGTCCTGCGTCGAGGCGGGCGAGCGGAAGGAGGTCGCGCTCGTCGAGCACGAGGTCGGGCGTCGGGATGGGCGCCCCGTGGGGGTCGTGCGTCGGGTGGCCGAGCGCGGCGTCCATGCGGGCTTCGAGGTCCTCGGAGAGGACGTGCTCCCAGGCCTCGGCCTCGTCGTGGAGGCGGTCCCACGGGACGCCCAGCGCCTGGTGGAGGTAGGTCTCGACGAGGCGGTGGTGGCGGATCGTCTCGACGGCGATCAGCCGTCCCGCCTCGGTGAGCCGCGCGCCCTGGTACTTCTCGTGGTCCACCAGCCCCGACGCTGCCAGCTTCTTCAGCATGCCCGTCACCGACGCTGGGGCGACCCCCAGCCGCTCGGCCAGCGCGGACGTCGTCGCGGCCTCGCCGGTGCGGGCGAGCGCGTAGATCGTCTTGAGATAGTCCTCGACGGCGGGAGACGGCACGGGAACCTGGTTTAGGCAAGGCTAATTTAGGCTGTCCTAAACCGATCCCCGCCCGATGTTCCGCGCTGCCGCACTCTTTCTGGTCGCTGCCGGCGCCGCGGCGCAGACGCTGGTCGAGAGCCCGGACGCGACGCCGGGGGGGCGCCTCGGCCTGGAAGCCGCCGTCCAGGTCGCGCTGGACGCCGCCGTGGACGTGTCCGGCCCCGAAGCCCTCGTGCTGGTCGGCCTCGGGCGCGGCGTGGAGGCGCGGATCGGGTTTCCCGACGTGGTCGGCCTCGACCTGCGCGGCGAGCCTGCCCGCGGCCTGGGCGACGCGGCCCTCGGAGTGAAGGTCTAGACGGGCCGCGTGGCGGGGTGGCGAACCGGCGTGCTCGCGGAAGTCTCCCTCCCCACCGGGTCCGACGGCGTCGGAAGCGGCACGGCGGCGCCGGTCGTCCTGCTCCTGGCAGCCCGCGAGGTCGGCCGCGTGGAGATCGGCCTGATGGCCGAGGGGACCTGGAACCCCGTGCCCGGCCGCGCCGACGGCGGCGGCGGGGTCCTCGTCTCGACAGCCTGGGGCCCTCTGGGCGCCTTCGCCGAGGCGCTCGCCGGGACCTCGCCCGACGGAGCAGTCGGAGTGCTCCATCAGGGGCTCGCGCTGGCTCTCCGCCCGACGCTCCAGGTCGACGCGCGGCTCGGCATCGGGCTCACCGAGGCCGCCCCGGCCGTCGTCGCCGGCGCAGGCCTCCGCGTGACGCTCTGACTACTCGGAGGGCAGCACGATGTCGCCGCCTTCGCCGGGCTCCAGGTCGAGGACGGTGCCCTCGGGGAGTTCGGTGATCGAGATCACGTCCAGCGACGCGCTGTCGACGGTCATCTCGATGAGGGCGCCCTCGGCCAGCTCGTCGAGGAGGCCGGGGACCTTGACCCGCATCGGCATCTGCATGGCGGGCATCCGGTCGGGGATCGCCTCGTGGTTGACGAGCATCGCGGCGCCGTCGTACATGGGCTGGAGGTAGACGCCGCGCAGCATCAGCGAGGCCGGCCGGGTGCCCGGCGCAGGCCGCGGCGACTCGGGCAGGTCTGGCAGGTCCGCGGTGACGGGAGCGTCGGGGGCGGACGGGGCGTCCGGAGCAGACTCGGGCGCATCGCTGCAAGCCACGAGGCCGACGCAGAGGACGAGGGAAAGCAGGAACGGGGAGCGCATGGAAAACGGGACGAGCGGGGGACGGAAGGGCCGACCGGCGGTCGTGCGAGGCATGCACGCCGAACCGCCTCTCGGGTTCTGCGACTACTCCTCGAACGACGAGCCCTCGGGGTTGAGGGCGAACCGGAACGCGAGCCGCGGCGCCCCGCCCGGACTCTCCATGACCGACTCCACCTGGAGTTTCGCGTAGCCGCGGCCGTCGGCGAGGCGGAGGAGGAGCACCCGACCGAGGACGGGCACGATCTGGCCGTCCGTCTCGCCCAACAGTCCCTCGCCCGGCCCGGTGCAGACGGCGCGGGGCGGCCCCGAGAAGCACGGCGAGTCGCCGTCGCGGCGGTAGGCGACGTCCTCGCGGAGGGCGTCGGTCACGGACGTGAACGGGGTCGCGAGGACCACCCCGATGGCGGTGCCCGGACCGCTGGAGCCGCCGTTGAGGCGGACCTCGGCGCCGTCGAACGCGAGGTCCCACTGCGTCGTGGCGGCGGCGCTGGCGGGCAGCACCGCGGTGGCGCCACGGGCCGCGGCGCGGAGCGAGACGTAGGTCGGGCCGTCGCCGATCTCGACGCCCGCCACCTCCCCTTCGAAGATCGCTGCCGGGTCTCCGCCGTCGCACCCTATGAGGCCCAGGACGAGCAGGAAGGCCAACAAGCGAGACATGGAGCGAGGGGTGGGGGGCAGGAGGCTACCGCTCGCTGGCGCGCTCGGCAGGGCAGAATGCGGACGCTACCTGCCGAACTCGTTCGAGAGCCGCTCGACGTACGCCTCCCAGAGGGTCCGCGGCTCCGCGGCCTCGGACTCGACGAAGCCGCAGTCGCCGCAGACGGTGAACCGGAGCGGGACACGCACGGGCTGCTTCATCATCTTCGCGTTCGGCTTCTTGTGGATGCCGACGGCCAGCTTGGGGCCGCCGTAGCCCTCGGCGTAGAGGAAGGCGTCCGGGATGAGCGCGTCGGAGCCGCAGCGCGTGCAGTGGGGCGTGATGGCGGGGTCGGTCTCGGGCATGGGTCAGTCGAGGTCGTTGGCAAGGCGGTCGATGTGGGCGTCCCAGAGTGCGGCGGGGTCGGCCGCGTACACCTCCACGAAGCCGCAGTCGCCGCAGACCTGCGCCCACGTGCCGACCCGAACCTCCCCCTTGAAAAGCAGTGCCTCCGGGCGAACCTGCAGGCCCAGCTCCGACTCGTGCCGATGATTGTTCTGCCCCCGGTCCACGACGCGTACGTCCGGGATCATGGCGTCCGCGCCGCACTTGAGGCAGCAGGGCGTGAAGGAGGGATCGGTCTGGGGCACGGAGGGCGTGGGTGCGGGTGAGGCGAGACGCGGAGGTCGAGCCACCGATGGTCTCCAGAGGCGGAGCGGCTACAGGATCGCCGTCCGGAACGTGTCGTCGGCGCGGACGGAGCGGGCGAAGGCGGCCAGCAGCGCGACCGTGTGCTCGACGTCGCGGAGGTCGACGGTCTCGACGGTCGAGTGCATGTAGCGCATCGGGATGGAGACGAGGGCGCTCGGGATGCCGGAGCGAGAGGTGAAGATGACGTCGGTGTCGGTGCCGGAGTAGCGGCTCGACGACTCGTGCTGGAGGGGGATGCCCTCCGCCTCGGCCACTTCGACGAGTCGCTCGACGACGGCCGGGTGGTTGACGGTGCCGTGCGTGACGGTCGGGCCGCCGCCGAGGGTGACCTCGCCGTGCTTGGCCTTCTCGATGCCGGGCGAGTCGGTGGCGTGCGTCACGTCCAGCACGACGGCCACGTCGGGGCGGATGGTGTGGGCGGCCATCTTGGCGCCGTTGCCGCCGATCTCCTCCTGGACCGCGTTGAGCGCCTTGACGGTCGCCGCGGGCTTCTTGCGCGTCGCCTTCAGCTCGCCGAGGACCTGCGTGAGCACGAAGCCGCCGAGGCGGTTGTCGAGCGCCCGGCCGCAGACGCGCGTCTCGGTCAGCATCTCGGCCGCGTCCGCGTAGACGGCCGGGTGGCCGACGCGGAGGCCGAGCGCGGCGACCTCCTCCTTCGACGAGGCGCCGACGTCCACGAACAGGTCCTCCACCTTGGGCACCTTCTCGTCGGACGAGCGGTCACGGAGGTGGATGGCGGTGTTGCCGAGGATGCCGGGCACGGGGCCGTTCGTGCCGAGGAACATGAGGCGCCGGGCGCGGGCGAGGGCGTGGTCGCTGCCGCCGATGCGGTCGACGCGGAGGAAGCCGTCGTCGGTGACGTACTTGATGGCGAAGCCGATCTCGTCGGCGTGGGCCTCGAAGAGGACGGTCGGGGCGCCCTTCTTGCCGTCGCGCGTGGCCCAGGCGTTGCCGTAGGCGTCGCTCTCGACGCGGTCGGCGCGGGTGGCGGCGCGGGCGGCCCAGAGGCGCTGGCCGGGGGCCTCGAAGCCCGTCGGCGAGGGCATCCGGAGGAGGTCGAAGAGGAAGGCGCGGTCGTCGTCGGTGATGGGCATGCGGAACGGGATCCGGGTGGGTCGGGGGAGGAGGCCTCAACGCGCGAGGTGTCGGACGGGGTTTCGGGGCGAGGGAGCCCGCCTCGGGACTGAGGCGGGGGATCTGGTGGAGCAGGCGGCGGACCGGGTGCGCGGTGCCTTTGATCGGGTGCGCGGTGCCTTCGATCGGGT